>JANOZK010000024.1:0-1822 GCA_031429335.1 Chitinophagaceae bacterium
GGTACCATTAATGGTAAATGCTTGATTGCCGATGGTTACTCCACCTACTCTATTTACAGTTAAATTGGTGATGCTTGGAGTTGTGGTAAATGTATTATCTGGAATGGTAAAACCTGTGGCTTGGGTGCCAAACGATAAACTGCTACCAGTTGTTGTAGTTATGGTTCCTGCTGTTCTGCTGATAGGTGTTGCTCCTGATTGAAAACTTAATAAAGTGCTCTGAATATCAAGAACACCATTGGTTAAATTTAAAGTACCATTAATGGTAAAAGCTTGATTGCCAATTGTTACACCACCTGCTCTGTCTATCGTTAAATTGTTTAATGATGGTGCAGCGGTGAAGGTTCCATTGGGAATGGTAAAGTTGCTAGCTTGTGTACCAAATACCAAATTGCTGGTGGTGGCAACAGTTATAGTACCTGCTGTTCGTTGTATTGGCGTTGCTTCTGTTTGAAAGGTAAATGTGCTAGTTCCTATACTTAATGCACCTGCTGTTAAAGTTAATACTCCATCTAAAGTAATACCCTGTGTATTCCATGTTAATGCATTGGTTCTATTTACAGTTAAATTATTTATTAATGGCGTTGTTGTAAATGTACTGGCTGGTATGGTAAACGCATTGCCTCCTATATTACCTGCTGTACCAAATATTAAATTTGCTGTTGTGCCTAAAGTTAATGTACCCGTTGTTCTAGAAATTAAAGTATTAGCAGTTTGAAGCGTTAGGGTATTATTTCCAATGTCAAAAATTCCATTGGTTAAAACCAAGGCTGTTGTTCCAGCAGTTGTACCTAATGTCAAATTACTCGATGCATTAACAGTTATCGCAGCTCCATTAATACTCAAGCTAGTATATGTTGGTACAAATGAACCACCCGAAGAAAGTCCAATTCCCTGCAAAACTGAACTCACAAGAGTTGTTGAAGCTGTAACTAAAGAGGATTGTAAAGTAAAATTGTCAATTTGCATCACACCGTCGGTGGAAGTAGGCGACGCTCCTGCTCCAAACCCAATTATCCTAAAATAAACTGCCCCCTGCCCATTAGCTGCTGCTGGAATTGTAAATGTTCTCGTTGTGTATGAAGTTGTAACAGTTGTGGTAGCTGCAATTCTTGTATAAGTAATATTATTTAAACTATAATAAATATCTACATTAGAAGGCATTTGTGTACCAACACCTAAAACATCCATCGATATGGTTAACGTAGAAAAACCAGTACAATTAAATGGGCCAAGTTGTATGTTAGGATTGCTTGAAGCCGAGGTAAGATTGGTCGTAAATCCATAATACCCAATTGAGTAACCTGCATCAACGCCACCATAGGTTACAGATGTTCCATTTCCAGCTCCATGAGAACTTGTTAATGAAGTAACACCTACACTAGGGCTTCCAATTGTTGAAACAGCCTCTTGGATGCTAGTTTCAACAGTAGTATTTCTATTAGAATTGTCCTCAAAATCATAATATCCAATTGGTACCTGAGCAATTGTTTGAAAATTTAGAAGAACAATAAAAGCAAACAATAAGATGCATTTAAGCATTATTTTAAAGATCATTTTCATACCTGTAATTTCTAGGCAAAAAAAACGAATGTTATTCCCAAATGTTGCACAACAGTTAATCACATATCCCAAATAATGTGGATAAGAATAACAATAAAATTTTTACTCATTTTTCTCCAATAGAAATTGCTTATTACTTGTAAATTTTCAATTGCTAACCCTTATATTTGCCACTCAAAATTTTAGCTAGTGTCAACTAAATTTTCTAAAGAAACATACCTGTATTGGTACGAGTTAATGCAACTCATTCGCCAGTTTG
>JANOZK010000025.1:0-1798 GCA_031429335.1 Chitinophagaceae bacterium
GCCATTGTCGTATCCTTGAACTTTTAAAGAACTTCCATTAAATGTTTTTACACCTGTTATTCTTTGGGTTGTTGTTTTATCTACATAATCACCTGATGCTGAATTGACCATTTTTAATTCTTTTGTCGTTTGATCCCAAACTACAATTTTATTAGTACTTGATCCGGTTGGCATAGTGCCAACTTTTATAGTGCCCAATACATCTAACAAAACATCGCCAGATGTTCTTTTTTTAATTCGAACAATGTCGGCTTCAATTGGATAAACTGATTGAGCAAAAACGCCTACACTAAAAAATAGTGCCATTAATAAAAATAGTTTCTTCATATTAAGTTATTTTAATTACACCTGCTGCACCTTGGTTACGAATAATAAATGTTTTTGGAGATGCGGCAGTAGCCCAATCAATTGCAAAATTTGCACGGTAATAAGAGTCTGCACCATCATCTGCCCAACATTCTATTGTTGGAAAATTGCCAAACCTTGTTTGTAAATCGCTTGTCCATTCTATGGCAGTATCGCCAAGAAGGCTCATATAAAATTCTTCCATATCATGTACAGTTATTGTAATTGTTTCACCACCTGGAGGAGGTTGACTGTCGATACCATCAAATGATGGTAATACCATTGCACTATGCTTTGCCTCATCTACAAAAGATAATTTACTGCCCGGTGTATCCATTTGGCCATTGCCTGTATCAAATTCATTTACTAAACTTAATCCAGCTTCATTATTACCAATGATTATAAAAAAACCACCTGCACGTAATTTGGCAACAATACATAGTTGATGATAAGCCAAATTGCTCATGTTTATATGGCTTGCAGAATCGTTACCTTGTAAAAAGCCTGTTACTTTTCGTTTCCATAATGGGCCAGCAGCAGTTTTTGTTTGTACCTGAATATAACCAAGCTCTTTGTTTACAATGTTTACAGGGCCGTACCAATTTTTACCTGCTTTTAAAGCAGGTTCGCTAAGCAGCATTTGTGTAAGCGTATCTACTGCAGGAAATCCATCTAAATACTGAATAGGCACATACCACCAACTGCAAATACCACCTACATATGGGGCAAGTGATTTTCCAATTGATTGTAATGGCTTATAGGCAGTATTAAACATGGTGTAAAAATGTTGCTTTTAGAATAGTTACGAAAGGACAGGTAGTAAAATGGATGGGCTTTTTTACGCTTATAAATATTTGCACTTAAAATAATATTGGTGCTACATTATTACGCTTTTGATGCCCATTATTACGCTGATATTTTTGCTCTACTTTTTTGCGAAATCGATATTCTATTTTACGCAAGTTTTCGAAAGAAATATCTTCATCAATCACCAGGTTAAAAACAGTAGCAAAATTTTCTAATGCCTGTTTATAGCCTTTAAAGCGAACAGTATTATTAATATTGGATTGTACAAACACATGCAGCTCTCTTTCAAACTCGTACTCGATGAGGTTATTGATGAAAATTTGCTTTTTATCTTCAATGGCTGTACCATATCTATAATTTTTTAACCAACTAATGGGAAAAAATATTTTGCACTTACAGTTCAACTCTACAAAATTGGTTTGCATTAGCCTGGTGTTTCTGTCGCTGTACACATTTTTATCTAGCACACAGGCCATGCTCATACCAATGTAACTATCAATACCCAATTTTATAGGTGTACCAAAGCAGCTTTCTAAATACTTTTTTAGAAATGGCTTGGTATTGAAGTCGATGGAGAAGAATTGAGCTTCTGGCATTGTATAAAAAGTTTATGCAATATACCCATTTTTGCGAATTAATTCGCAAA
>JANOZK010000026.1:0-1577 GCA_031429335.1 Chitinophagaceae bacterium
CATTCTGTGATAAATTGAATGTTGAAGAGCCTATATTAACAGTAGTAACGTTGCCGCTTCTTACATTAAAATTTTCGCCATTTAGAGTTTGATTATTGGTTACAAAGCTTCCGTTATTCACCTCTACTCCCCCAAAGGTAATAGCATCCTGTAAAGTCCATCCACCAGTCCCGTTAAAGGTCATTACATTACCAATTCTTTTCCCTGCACAAGTAATGGTATTACCCGGTGAATTTGACAAGAAATAAAGATAGGTGCCCCCATTTATCGTCATACCACTTACATAAGTTATTGAACCATACAGGTTGAAAACATCATTTTGAATAAAAGTGGGGTTGTTGGTTACACCTACCCAACTCATATTATTACAGCTTATTGTGGGAATATTTACTGTTACAGTTTGACTTGCAGCTGTAAAAGAATTGGCATCAAAAAAAACATTGTCAGCCGAAGTTGGTATAACCGAATGAAAAGTGTTGCCACCAGAAGTAGTAGCCCAACGTGTAGCAACATCTGTCCAATTTCCAGTACCACCAACCCAGTAATAATCAGCAGATTTAGCTGTTAATGCTGTTGCCAATAACATAACTAAAAGTATTTTTTGTTTCATGTGTTATAATTAAAAGGTTATGATTAAAAGTTGTTAGAAAATAGGTTTAGCTATTAAAATTTATAAGTCCGTTTTATCAGTTATTTTCTGAATAATGCTTTTGATTGCTTTCAGCTTTTGTTCATCGGGTTGCATTTCAATTTCAATGGAGTCTCTATCATAGGATATAGAAAATTGATTGGGTTGTATATTGATCAAGAAATTTGCTAACTCACCCGACTTATTGGGATCATCCGTTTCTAAATACAAATAATCCTCTTCAAATTCATTCTCTCTATATTTCCTCATCAACATTAAGTATTGACCACGACTGTGAAATAACTCATCGATTGTGATTTGCTCTTTTGCAATACCATTTTCCTTTTCGGCAAATGTGATACTGCACCCAAACTCCTCCTCTACGATGGCTATTTTTTCACAGATAAATTTCATTTCATGTACCTCCTGTTGCTTCAATTATTTCATCAACTACCTTTTAAAAAAATTGTAATTTTTGAATAACGAACTATTGAGTGTAAAAAGAAAGAATTGAAATAGCAAATGCAAAAAATGGAGGTGCTTAGGTCGTGTCTCTATGTTAACTTTTATGACACCTTGTATATCAATATACTACGTATATAAAATATACCTACTTAGTTCTTTGACTCAAAACAAATAATCGAATAAATAGGCTGACTTTAGTTAGAAAGCCTTTGAAAAAAGTAAGAGGTAAGCCAAATACTTATGGGGTTGTACAAATTTTATGCATTAATCGTGTACAGAGCGTACAAAATCAGAAGGGGTTCCACCATGAAATTTTTTGAAGGATTTGTATAAATGAAACCTTGAATTAAAGCCAGCTTCTTGAGCTAAAGCATCGATGGTGTAATTGCCATATTTACCTGTATTTACTAAATCGATAAAATAATTAATTCGATTTTTATTGATTAAATCAATTAATCCAGTACCATAATTGTTATATAAAAAG
>JANOZK010000027.1:0-32064 GCA_031429335.1 Chitinophagaceae bacterium
TGGTGCAAGCGAAACTTATGTAGCCAGCAAAGCAAAAAATTGTGAAGAAGTTGGTTTTAGCTCTACTTTAATAAGATTCGACACCTCGATAACCGAACAAGATTTACTAAAAAAAATAATAGAACTAAATAATAATGCTGCTGTTGATGGCATTTTAGTTCAATTACCATTACCAAAACATATTAGCGAAGCAAAAGTAATACAAACCATTTCGCCAGAAAAAGATGTGGACGGATTTCACCCAATAAGTGCAGGTAAATTAGTACAAGGATTACCCACTTTTATACCAGCAACACCTTATGGAATTTTATTAATGCTCGACTACTATAATATTGATACCAAAGGAAAACATGCTGTAGTTATTGGAAGAAGCAATATTGTTGGTAGACCAATGAGTATTTTACTAAGTAGCAATATTGCGAAAGGTAATTGTACCGTAACCATTTGCCATAGCCACACACCCAATTTAGAAGCTATTTGTTTACAAGCCGATATTATTGTAGCTGCATTAGGCAAACCAGAGTTTGTAAAAGCCAATATGGTTAAAGAGGGTGCTGTTGTAATAGATGTAGGCATTACACGAGTTAATGATTCAACTGCTAAAAGAGGTTTTCGTATAAAAGGAGATGTTGCCTTTGATGAAGTAGCAAAAAAAGCAAGTGCCATTTCACCTGTACCTGGTGGGGTTGGTTTAATGACGATTGCTGGTTTATTGAAGAACACATTGCAAGCGTATAAGACTAATGGGCAATAGTGAATGGTGAGTTGTGAATGGTGAGAAGGAAAAGGAGGAATTAGGAATTAGGAAATTGGGCGTAGGAACGCTGAAAGCGGACTGAACCGTTTTATTTTAGAGTTTAAAGTTCATTTAACCCCGACTAAGGTTTACAAAACCTCGTAGGCGGTTGAAAGAAAAATAATTTTAAGATTTAATTTCTGAGATGAAAAAATTAGACTGAACACTAATATTTAAAGTAATCATTGTTGAATAAATATTCATCAGCTTCATGGGCTGCGGGATTAAATGGAAATCTTTTTATGGCCTATGAAGTACACCAATTTAAATGGATATTATTTGCTATAAAAAATTGGAATGATAGCCTGAACAAAAGCTGGGATTTATTGAACAAATAGTAGCCCTAAAAATGTATTAAATTAAAATAATACCTAAGAAACAGTAAAATTGAATTTTAAATTATTAAAAAAACTACTTGCAAAATCATACATCAAATATCATACATCAACCATCTACACTCCCTGTTATGGAAAGCTTTTACACCATACAAGGTGAGGGCTTTTATGCAGGCAATGCAGCCTATTTTATTCGTTTAGGTGGTTGCGATGTGGGTTGTGTTTGGTGCGATGTAAAAGAAAGTTGGGATGCTAATGCTCACCCAAAATTTACTGTACAAGAAATAGTTGACAAAGCAGTTTTAGAAACAGGCATCAATAACCTTAAACCTTCAACCTTAAACCTTAAATACTTAGTAGTTATTACTGGGGGCGAACCATTGTTACACCCATTAAATGAACTTACCAAAGCTTTACAAGAAAACGGCTTTGAAACCAATATTGAAACCAGTGGTTCATCGGCTTTAAGTGGGCATTGGAATTGGATTTGCTTATCACCCAAAAAATTTAAAGCTCCATTACCTGAAGTAGTAGTAGCAGCAAATGAACTAAAAGTTGTAATTTTTAATAAACACGATTTTGAGTGGGCAGAAACTTATGCTGCACAAGTAAACCCAAATTGTAAATTGTATTTGCAACCAGAATGGGATAAGAAAGAAATAGTAACGCCTTTAATAACCGATTATATAAAAGAAAATCCTAAGTGGCAACTAAGTTTACAAATTCATAAATACATAAATGTTCCTTAATTTTTTTGTGTTGGCTCTAAATTTAAATTTCCTTCAAAACATTTTATTTTTAACAAGCTATTATTGTTGTTTTACCGAACTTGCTCTCCAATGAAAAAATGTATTTTGCTAATCATAAGTTTTAGTTTTATACAGGTACAAGCCCAAGTATATGAACCAGAAAAAATTAACAAAAAAGCCATAAAATTTTATGAGCAAGCCGTAGAATTTTTAAGGGATCAAGCGTTTCCAGAATCTATTCCATATTTAAAAAAAGCCATTGCTGCAGATAGTAATTATGTAGAAGCAATTCTTTCTTTAGCTGGTGTTTACGGGCAATTAAAACAACACGATTTATCGGTACAGCATTACGAAATTGCAAGAAAAAAAGACACCAATTATTTTAAACAATATCATTTACCCTACTCATTAAATTTAGCTGGTCAAGGAAGATTTGTCGAAGCATTACAAGCGATTGATTACTTTTTGGCTATACCTAAAATAAGCCCAAACAGTATTAAAGCCGGTAACTTTAGAAAAAGTTGTTACCAGTTTGCCTTGGCTTATCAAAATACGCATTCGGTTACAAATTATGTTTTTGCCCCTATTAACCTAGGCGATAGTGTAAATAGCGAAAAAAGTGAATACTACCCCAGTATAAACATTAACGATAGTTTATTGGTTTTTACAAGACGTGACGTTGGTAACAGAGAGAATTTTATGCAAAGTAAACTAGTGAACAACAAATACGAAAAAGCTACCTTAATTAATGGTGATATAAATATTGAGCCCTCAAAAGGGGCCATAACCGTTTCGGCAGATGGTGAATGGATGATTTTTGCAGGCAACTTTGGTAGAAAAAAAGGGTTTGGCGATTTTGATTTATACATTTCACTTTATACCCCAGATGGTTGGAGTGAACCCGAAAATTTAGGCTCAAATATTAATACCGAATTTTGGGAAAGTAGCCCAAGTCTTAGCCCAGATAAAAGAGTACTTTTTTTTAGCAGCAACCGCTACAATGGTTATGGAGCAAGAGATTTGTACTATAGCATAAGAATGCCAAATGGTAAATTTGGGCCAGCAATAAATATGGGTGATAGTATTAATACAAAAGGCGATGATATGGCACCATATATTCATGCAGATAACCAAACATTATTTTATACAAGCAACGGTTTACCAGGTTATGGTGGAACCGATTTATATGTTTTACGCAAACAAGAAGATGGCAATTGGTGTAAGCCAGAAAATTTAGGTTACCCTATAAACACCATTAACGATGAAGGAAGTTTTGCAGTAAGTGCAGATGGTTTAACCGCTTATTATGCAAGCGATAGAAGTGATAGCAGAGGCGGTTTAGACTTATATAAATTTACGTTAAGAAACGACATCCGTCCGGCTAAAACTTTATACATTAAAGGAAAGGTTTTTGATAAAAAAACGGGTAAAGGTTTACCATGTAATATTGAACTAATTAATAATGTTACTGGAAAAGCATTAATGAATATACAAACAGATGAGTTGGGCGATTATTTTATAACATTACCACTTGGAAAAGATTATACTTTTATTGTAAACAGAAAAGGATATTTATTTTATAGCGAACAATATTTACTTAAAAATAAAGAAGCAGATAGTGTTTATAAAAAAGACATTGCACTAAACCCAGTTAGCCTAAACAATAATGTTGTTCTAAACAATATTTTATTTGAAGTTAATTCTTTTAAACTACTACCCATAAGTTTGATAGAGTTAGATAAATTATTTCAAATACTTATTGAAAACCCAACAGTAACAATAGAAATTGGTGGCCACACAGATAATGTTGGAATAGCAGCAGATAATATTACCCTTAGTAAAAACAGGGCATTAGCAGTTGTTGATTTTTTAGTAAAAAAGGGTATTGAAAAAACTAGAATAAGTTTTAAAGGTTATGGATCTTCGAAACCAATTGCAGAAAATACTACTGAAAAAGGTAGAATAAAAAATAGACGAACAGAATTTACAATTACTGGTTTATAATTATTCATTTTATGTAACTTTATCATATAATGAACAATGAACTTTACCATCAAATTGCACTTACCCTAATACCTGGCATTGGGCCAGTGCAAGCCAAGCAATTAATTGAACATTTTGGTAATGCAGAATACATTTTTAAAGCAAAGAAAAAAGACTTGAGCTTAATAGATGGCATTGGCGAAATAAAGGCCAAACAAATTAAAGATTTTAACCAATTTAAAGAGGCTGAAGAAGAAATAAAATTTACAGAAAAACATCATATAAAATGTTTGTTTTTAACTGATGATGATTATCCAAAAAAATTATTACACTGCTATGATGCCCCTACTCTATTGTATTACAGGGGCAATACCAATTTAAACAATAGCAAAATTGTTAGCATTATTGGTACCCGAAATAATACAGATTATGGCAAGCAAGTAACAGAAGATTTAATTAACGAATTATTGCCCTACAATGTTTTAGTGGTAAGTGGTTTGGCTTATGGTATAGACACTGTAGCACACAAAGCATGCATAAAAAATAATTTGCCCACTGTTGGTGTTTTAGCTCATGGGTTAGATACTATTTACCCTGCACAACACAAAACTCTAGCAAAAGAAATGTTATTAAATGGTGGCCTTTTAACAGAATTTAGAAAAAACACTAAACCCGATAGATATAATTTTCCGCAACGAAATAGAATTGTTGCAGGCATGGCAGATGCCACTGTAGTTGTAGAAACAGATGTAAAAGGTGGCAGCATGATTACTGCAGAATTGGCCTATAATTACAATAAAGATCTGTTTGCAATACCTGGTAAAATTTATGATGGCAAAAGTAGTGGTTGCTTAAAATTAATTCAACAAAACAAAGCTGTATTATTATCTAGCACCAGCCAGTTAATGGTAGAAATGGGTTGGCAAGAAAAGAAAAAACAACCCAAAAAACAAAGAGAATTATTTATAGAGTTAACCAACGATGAAAAAATAATTGTTGAATTGTTAAAAACAAAAGAAACTATTTCTGTAGATGAATTGTTTTTACAAAGTGGTCTAAGTAGTAGCACGGTTGCGGGTGCAATTTTAAGTTTAGAATTACAAAATGTGGTAGTTTGTTTACCTGGAAAAATGTATAGGTTAATTTAGGATTACGGGTTTGAAATTATGGGTTATGAGTTTAGGGTTACAAATTAGCGGATTAGCATATTAATTAAATATTGTATTCACATGCTTTAATCTTCATCTTAATTCCAAATCCCTTACTCTTTCACCTTATTCCTTCCACCTGCTCCTTAATTACAAATTCCTTCCCCCTTATCCTTTTCTTATTACTCCTCCGGCCCTACCTTAAACCTTCCCCATTCAACCAAATTCCTGATTCCCAATTCCTTTCTGGCTCCACCTTAAACCTTACTCCTTCTCCCTTTCACCCTAATTAAACTTGCTACATATCTTCGCTACCATTAATTTTGCACATGGCAACAATAAAATCTACAAGAGCTACCAATTACAATAATCGAACTTTTATTGATGGTTTAACCTTCGACGATGTTTTACTAGTACCTGCATACAGCCAGGTTTTACCAAGAGAAGTAAACATTAGTGCTCACCTTACTAAAGAAATAGTTTTAAACATTCCAATGCTTTCCGCAGCCATGGATACAGTTACTGAAGCCAATTTAGCTATTGCTTTGGCACGAGAAGGTGGCTTGGGTATTTTACACAAAAACATGAGTGTGGAGCGTCAAGCAGAACAAGTACGCAAAGTAAAACGTAGCGAAAGTGGAATGATTATAGACCCTGTAACCTTATTTGTAGAAGCTACTATTGGTGATGCTTTACGTTTAATGAAAGAAAATAAAATTGGTGGTATTCCCATTATTGATAAAGCCCAAAAATTAGTAGGCATTTTAACCAACCGTGATTTACGTTTTGAAACAGATAAAAAACGTAAAGTAAGTGAAGTAATGACCAAAGAAAAACTAATTACAGCACCCGAAGGTACCGATCTTAAAAAAGCAGAAACCATATTACGCAATTATAAAATTGAAAAATTACCCGTCGTAAATAAACAAGGCAAATTGGTTGGTTTAATTACCTATAGAGATATTTTACAATTAACCAATCACCCTAATGCAGTTAAAGATGGTTATGGCCGCTTGTTGGTTGGTGCTGCATTGGGAATTACTGGCGATTTAATGCAACGTGCCGAAGCATTGATACATGTTGGTGTTGATGTGGTTACTTTAGACAGTGCACATGGCCACAGTAAAGGCGTTATTGAAGCCTTAAAAGCCCTAAGAAAAAATTTTAAAAAATTACAAATTATTGCTGGCAACGTAGGTACGTCAAGTGGGGCACTGGCATTGGCCAATGCAGGTGCCAATTGTGTTAAAGTTGGTATTGGCCCTGGTAGTATTTGTACAACACGTATTGTTGCTGGTGCTGGTGTACCACAACTTACGGCAGTTATGGAAGCTAGCAATGCATTAAAAGGAAAAAACATTCCTGTAATTGCAGATGGTGGAATTCGATACACTGGAGATATGGTTAAAGCCCTAGCTGCTGGTGCAAATGTGGTAATGATGGGTAGTGTTTTTGCTGGTGTAGAAGAAAGCCCTGGCGAAACCATTATTTATGAAGGACGCAAATTTAAAGAATATAGGGGGATGGGTAGTTTAGGTGCTATGAGCCAAGGCAGTGGCGACAGATATTTTCAAGATGTAGAAGATGATATTAAAAAATATGTTCCAGAAGGTATCGAAGGTCGTGTGGCTTTTAAGGGTAGTTTAAGTGAAATTGTTTATCAATACGTTGGTGGGTTAAGAAGTGGTATGGGTTATTGTGGGGCAAAAAATATTGCTGAATTACAAAAAGCAACTTTCGTAAAAATTACCAATGCTGGTATGAAAGAAAGCCATGCACACGATGTTGATATTACAAAAGAAGCCCCTAATTATAGTAGAAAATAGGTTTTTAGTTTGGGGTTATTTAGTTTAAAGTTCTATGTTTTGAAGTTGTACAGTTAATGAACAATTAGTTGTACATAATGCCACATTAATAAATTAGCAGAAAATGTGAAATTTAATTTTCGGTTAAACTCGTTGCAGATTTATAATAAAAAAAGTACAATATTTATACTATTGGTTATCCAATAAAAAAATCCCAACACCATCAATGTTGGGATTTTTGTTTAACGAACAATAAGCCTTATACCTCACACCATAAACTATATAACCCCAAACTATAAAGCTGTAAAACTGTAAACTAACCCTTCATCTCTGCATAATATTGATGAAAATAAGGAATGGTTTCTATGCCTTTGTAATAGTTGAACAAACCATATTTTTCGTTTGGACTGTGCAAATTATCACTGTCTAATCCAAAGCCCATAAACACTGTTTTAATGCCCAACACACTTTCGAATAATGCAGTAATAGGAATGCTTCCACCACCACGAACCGGAATTGGAGCTTTACCAAAACTTGTTTCAATGGCTTTAGCAGCAGCTTTGTATTCAATGCTGTCAACTGGGGTCATGTAAGGATCGCCACCATGGTGTACACTTGCTTTAAACTGCACATTTTTAGGGGCAATTTTTACCAAATGATTGATCAATAATTTTTCGGATTTTGCAGTAGTTTGGTTAGGCACCAAACGACAACTTATTTTTGCATAAGCCTTACTTGGCAACACTGTTTTTGCACCCTCACCAGTATAACCACCCCACATGCCATTTACTTCTAAAGTTGGTCGAATACCTGTACGTTCGTTGGTAGTATAGCCTTTTTCTCCCCACAATTCAGTAACCCCTAAATCAGTTTTATATTCATTTTCATCGTATGGAGCTTTCGCCATTTCTGCTCTTTCGGCAGCTGAGCTTTCTACCACATCATCATAAAAACCAGGAATGGTAATATGGTTATTTTCATCGTGTAAAGTAGCAATCATTTGAGCTAAAATAGTAATTGGATTTGCGACTGCACCACCATATACACCACTGTGTAAATCACGGTTTGGTCCAGTAACTTCAACTTCTATATAAGTTAATCCACGAACGCCCACATCAATGCTTGGGTTTTCCATGCTTAACATAGCCGTATCGCTAATTAAGATAACATCGGCAGCCAACAACTCTTTTTGAGCAGCTAAGAAATCGCCTAAATATTTGCTACCAATTTCTTCTTCACCTTCAATTAAAAATTTAATGTTTACAGGCAATGTATTGGTTTTAACCATTGTTTCCAATGCTTTCACATGCATGTAAAATTGTCCTTTATCGTCGCAAGCACCACGGGCATAAATTTTACCATCTTTAATCACAGGTTCAAATGGACCACTATGCCACAATTCCAATGGATCTGGAGGTTGCACATCGTAATGACCATATACTAAAACAGTTGGTTTACTTGGGTCAATTATTTTCTCACCATACACAATTGGGTGACCTTGTGTAGGGTAAATTTCAGCTTTATCTGCACCAGCGTCTAACATGCTTTGCTTAACAGCCTCAGCACACTTAATCATATCGTCTTTGTGCTCACTTCTTGCACTAATACTTGGTATGCGTAATAGATCAAGTAATTCGTTTAAAAAACGGTCTTTATGTAGTTCCTGATAATCCTTCCATACTTGCATAGCAATAAATTTTATTGAGGCACAAAAGTAAGCATGTTTTGAATTGTGTAAACTGACATTTACAGGAACCTATTTTTTATGTTACCAACTGAAGAATAGATATTGGGCTTTACTGGTGTCACACATTTCAAGGGTTTGTACTTTGGGGAGCAATAAAAGCTAAAAATTAAAAGTCATTTTTGCAATAGCCAATCTACCCCTTAATGGGATAGAACTAAATGAAGACACATTAGCATCCACATTAAATAGCTGATATTGTTTAGTATTCAATACATTATTTATTTCAATCGAAAAATCAATTTTTTTAATTTGCCTTCTAATTAAAAAATCAGCAAAGAAAAATTGTTGAAAACTATTACTAGCTTGTTGGGTATAAATAGAGTTAGCTCTTAATTGAATTAGATAATTTTTGGGTGTGTAGTTGAGTACTGCTGAATTATCAAATCTTTGAAAACTATTTTTAATGTTCTTGTTAGTATTTATTTGATTACTGGTGTTGAGCATAAAATTACTGGTGTACAGAAAATTCACTTGCTCTGTAATTTTTGCATCAACAAAAAAGGCAGCACTAAAGGCATCGTTGGTAAAGTTTAAAATTGTATTGTTGACAAACTGATTAGAAAAATTACGAGAGAAAAAAAACTGGGCCAATACTTTGGTTTTAATTTTAAAAAAATACTTACTTATTTCAGCATTGCCTATGATACTGTTTTGTTGATTATCAAAATTAATCAGTTCTGTTTGAAGTGTATTGTTACTAAGCGTTGTATTATTAATAGTATTGGCAGTATTACGACTATATTTTATGCCAGTAGTAATCATCAACATTTTAAGTGCTCTCCTAAAATTAAATACAACACCGCTTCCGCTTTTGTACATTTCTTGTACCAGATTTGTGTTATTTTGAAGTGTTCTATAATTGGTTAACATTAAGCCTCTAAAAACACTATTGATATTACTAAAATTATTTTGATAGCTGTAAGAAAGTTCGAGGTTATCCTCATCACCAACATATAATTGGGCTTTAATTGAGGGATTTATAAAAAATCGTTCGTTCACCTCATTTAGCAAATATGCTTGCTGCTCAATTTTAATATGTTGATAGGATAAAGGAAAAACAGCGTTTAGCTTAAAGTTCTTTTTGTCGATATTAAAGTTTGCTGCACCAAATACTCTATTTCTTTGCCAGTTAAGGTTATTACCAACATCGCCAGTAAAATTGTTAATAGTATTATTGAGTTGAGTAATTGCAATAGAAGATTGATTTTTTTGATTCTCAGAGATAAAACCAACCTCATATACTTGGGTAATTAATCTTTTTTTTCCGATAATATAAGATGCATTGATATTAGAAAAAAAACTCGGTAAAAGCAGGCTCTGTTGAACGGTTTTAAAACTTTTATCATTATTTAAAACTGTTGAGTCTAGGGCGGTATTTACAAAAAGATTTTGATTGGTGTTTAAATAATTTAAATGCCACTTTATAGAAAGAATATCACTGTTTTTTAATAGTGGCAACCAAATAAAATCGTTACTAAAATCTCTTACTCTATTTTTAATAGATTGAGGAAAAGCATTTGTATTAAACACCAAATTTGCGGAATTTTCCTCTTTTTCTAGTAAAATACTTAGCTTATTGTTAATGTATTTATTTTGCTTATTTACGTTTATGGTTAGTGCAAAATTTGCTGCTGTAGTTGTATTATTGGTTTGTTGAAACTGGTTAAAAACAATGGTATCATTATTAATAAAATAGTTATTAATATTTGCAAACGAAAGGCTATTTACATCTTTAAAAAGTTGGATGTTTGTTTTTAGTTGTACCGAATCTTTTGTATTGTACAAGTTATTTAGGTTTGCAGCGATTGAACTGTTGTTATAAAACAATGATTCGCTAATATCTGGGTTGCTAATAGTAGCAAGTGATAATAACTTTGAGGGTCTATTATTATTTAAACTCTGCTGTTGCATTTCTTGAGTGTACATTTTAAATTCATTTCTATAATCTGTACCTCTATTATTTAATTTTAGGCTGTTTAAAAATTTTATTTTTTTATTAAATAACATTACTGTTGCATCAGTATCATATAAGCCAGGTAAGCCTCCGCCAACTGTGGCTATGCCAGCAACTTTTATACTGTTTTCATCTTTTAAACTTAGGTTTACAACAACATCATCGCTCCATACTTTATTTTGTAATAACTTAATAGGTTGAAAGTTTTGAATAACTTCAATACTTTTAATCATGTTTTTGTTTATACTTTTAGTTGCTAATCCATATCTGCCATCCATCAAATCATCGCCCTGTATAAATAAATTAGCAATGGGCTTTCCGTTAAAAGAAATTTGACCATTATCACTAACACTCATACCTGGTATTCTTTTTATTACATCGCCAATTGTTCTATCCTCATTTTTTTCAAATGCATTTACTAAATAACTTAATGTATCTCCTCGTTTTTTAAGTGGTAAAATGCTTTTAACGGTAACACTATCTAATTCTTTTGGATCCTCTTCTAAAAAAATAGTGTAGTAATTTTTATTGATAGATAAGGGTACTATTTTTTTTAAGTATCCAATTACTAAAACTTCTAAAAAATATTTACCTATTTGTAAGTAGTCATTTATTTCTATTGTAAACTCACCTTTTAAATTGGTTGTGCTAAAGAATAAAACTATACTATCATTATTTTTTACTAATACGTTTGCACCTGCAATACTTTTTTTTGTATTGTTTGATAGTACCAATCCTTTTATAGCAAATGGCTGAGCTTTTAAACCTGAAGTAATTGTTAACAATACAATTATTAATAACCCCATATAATTACTAAACTTAAATAGCATTGATACTTTTATTGCTTAGTTAATTCAATTGGATTATTAATTAATGTTGAATTTATTTTTTTAAGTTCTTTTTTTGCATCCTCGCCTTGTATGAATTTTCCATCGGAAGTTTGATAAAAAACAGGTATTTCATTTACGGTTTTGTCATTAATATTAGCTTTTGCAAAACCACTTGGGTCGTTATTAAAATTTGCTTTTGCATTAGCTAGCTTTGCTGATGTGGTTTTAATTAACCGTTCATTTTTTAAAAAATTAACCTCCTCTGTACCATCGCCTTTGGTTACTTGGTTGCAAATAAACTTAACTTGGTTTGCACTATCTGTTGCTTCTAAAATTAAACCAGGTAAGCCCCATAATTTCCAAGGGCCGTGGTTAAAAGGTAATGATGTTGCAAACCATGCAGTATAAATTCTACCACCAAAACTGCCTAAAGCTTTTTGGCACAGGTAGTTATTAATTCTTTTTGTTTCGGTTTTAATTTGCCATTTAATGGGTAAAAGTTTGCTTTCTACACAATAAAGGTCAGATGCAATTGGTTCAATTTGTAATAGTTTATTTTCCAATGGTAATTTTAAATAATGCTCTGCATTCATAGTTGGGCTATTTACTAACACAATTGGGCTACCCATTACAACCTTGTTACCCATCGGCTTATTAGCTATTGTATTTTTTTTGTTAGTGGTTTTTATTTTTTTTTCTAAATCATAATTGCAATAATTAGAAGAGGTTTTACCTACATCTAACAACATCTTAGTTCTAAGTGGCGTATCTGGTTTAGTAGTATCTGTTACATGTACAAACTCATAAACAACTGCATACAGTATGGGTTCTGATTTTTGGGCAACACACTCAAAAACCAAAAAAGAAATAAGTAAACTGTATAACCAATACTTTTTCATAAATAATAATTTTATTTATTATTGTTTATTATAGAAATAGCTTTTTTTAATAACTCTTTATCACTACAAAAATTACCTTTCAACAAAATATTATTTTTCGCATCGGTAAGAAAGTTTTGTCCCGTTGCGAATTTTATTAAAAAAGGGTTAGCACTTAAAAAACAGTCATTCTTGTCTAAGTAAAAAGGAAATTCAATTTTTTTAATTTCATACGCTTCGTATAAATATTTAAAGTACTGAAAATTATCCTTCGAATACAAAATAAAGTAACATTCGCAATTACCATCCTTCAATTTTTTTGATATTTCAGCCCATTCATTCATCTCAGCCAAACAACTACTACATGCTACATTTAAATAAACAAACATTTTATATTTAGGAGATGGTAATGTTTGGTTATTATTAGCAATATGTACTCTAAAGGGATTATAAATCTTCAAAGTATCGCAAAGCTTCACAATACTATTATTATTTGTTTGTTGTTTAGGATTATTCTTACACGACAGAGATAATATTAGAAAAAAAAAATAGAAATATTTTTATAGCTAAGCGAACCATTTTTTAAAATTTAATAGTTGCACTAATAATTTCTTGTGTATCGGGTTCAAAGGCATACAACTTTTTATCATCATTTGTAATTGCAAAAGCAGTAATACCATTTTTAAAAGTTAAAGAAGCCACTGGATTGCCATTCCAATCAAAAACATAAATAGCTGTGCCTTGATCTCCTTTGGGCTGCATATCGTAAGACTGAGTGTATAATAAGTAAATATATTGTTTGGTACAATAACCATTAAGATAAGCTAGCTTTGTTTTTTCGTCGGTCATGGCTATATCCATACCGTTCATTTTTACAGGTTTAACGTTTAATTTATGATGGTGTGGCCCAACAATTGTATAGCTTTTTTTAGTTAATGTATCAAGTATGTAAAATTTATCCATTAGCTTACAAGCAAAAACAAATTTGTTTTTGGTAGGATTCGAAAATAAAAATCCTTCGTGAGCATGCTTCCAAGAGCCATCGGTAAAGTTGTTTGGCATTTTTTCGAAAGCACCATACAAATCAGTTTCTTTTTTATTAATAAAATTAATCTCTTGTATTTTGTCTAATCTATTGTTATGGGGGCTGAACCCATATGCAGTATTTTGATTTACTAATTGACTACTATAATAGGAAGCGTCTATTTTATTAGTTACGTACGATAAGCTATCTTTTGTATTTGTTGGTATTTTATACTGTACAATTTTAGCCAATGAAAGATCATGTAGCCAAACTGTTTCATTATTTAAAACTCCGCTTGACAATGGTGCAATAGCTTCATTATTTTTAGTACCCATTTTAACAAATGTATTTTCAATTTTCTTAGATTCAGGATTATAAATACTGAAAACAAATGGATAATTTTCACTCATATTCGTGAGTAATAAATTTTTATTGTAAAAATTGATTTGTCTAATAAAAGCGTTATTTAACTTTATTTCTTTAGCAAATTCAATAGTTATTTTTTTAGGAAATTCATAAAAAATTAACCCATCTTTTGTTACTATGTTTGGTTGAGAATTACAAGAAGTAAAAATGAATAAAATGATAAGTGATAAATTAAATCGAAGATTTTTGTTTGTTATCATGATTTTTTGAATTTATTGTTTAACAAGTATGGCACTAATAAAATGTGCCATACTCGTTCGTTTTATTACTGATTAAAATCCACAAGTGGTATAACTACCAAAATTACAATGGGTAATTCGGTAGCCACCATAGTAACAAGAACTTGTTGATAAACCTGTGTACCTGCAGCCATAGGCAGGTTCAATTCCACCTATAGGATCCACTGCTTCATCTTGTGCAATAGAACTCTTAGATAGCATGATTGCTGCTAAAAAGATGCCAAAAACCAATAAAGATTTTTTGATGAATGTTTTTTTCATTTTTTTAAATTTAAATGTTAATTAATGGATACTGATCAGTAAGTGATTGTTGTTAACTATACTAAAATAAATTAAAATGATAATTAATACTATTTTTATAACTAAACGCTATATATATATATATATATTATACACAATAGCTATTAACATAACTACATTATTACTTATAATTAATAAATATTAACTGAAAATAATTTGGATTTTTTACTTCGCTAACCAATGAATACTAATGTTTGGAGAAAAAACTAACTATAAAAAAAATTGAATAAAGCAAAATAAACTAATAAAATAAACCCCGCTAAGAATAGCAAGGTTTCAACCAAAATATAAGTACAAGTTATGGGTCACTTGTAAAGAATTTTATGAAGCGTAATTGGATAGGGTGGTTTTACAATACCCCAGCCAACGCTAAACTTCTTTTCTGTACATCTCGATAATCAATATTTTCAATAATTGGTTCTGGTGTAAGAATTAAAGAAACGCCATGTTGTTTCCACCAATCATCATTTAATAATTTCTCGGCATGAATTACACCAACTAAATAACTTCTTTGTTGTCCGCTGTGAAATTCTTCAATCCATTCAAAAGCATCTTTTTGAATACTTTTCAAATTGTCGTAACTCACATATACTTCTAAATAGTAGTTGTTACTCAACTCGTTTTCGACAGATTGATATTTTTTTCTGTACTCATATCTGTAATCATAACGCAAAGCAGAAATATCACTCAATACAGCCGATGCAGTTGGAAAACTTCCCGCCCCTTTGCCATAAAAAAATTGTTTGTCTGCAAATCCACTTTCAATCACTACACCATTGTACTCATTTTCTACATTGTATAACTGTGTATCTGCAGTTACAAATTGTGGCAATAAATAGGCTGCAATTTTTCCATTTTTTAGTTTAGCAGCTTTAGCTACCAGTTTAATTTTATAGTCTTTTTCGTTGGCCACTTTTGCATCTTGCAATTGAATATTTTGAATGCCATTAAACAACAGAGATGTTGGCTTGGTTACAATACCATAAGCATGAACCAATAAAATGGTGAGTTTGTTTACTGCATCAATTCCCAATACATCCAAACTTGGATTGCTTTCTGCAAAACCCAATTGTTGTGCTTGCAATAAAGCTTCTACAAAATCTATTCCTTCATTAAATATTTTAGAGAGAATAAAATTGGTACTACCATTTACTATGCCACTAACACTGTGCAGTAAATCATTGTCATAGTACTCTTCTAAATTTCTAATAACTGGTATCGATGCACAAGTGCTTGCTTCGTATAAAAAAGGTGTATTGTATTTTTCTTGTAAAGTCAACAATTCTTCTAAATGTTCAGCAATTAATTTTTTGTTGGCACTTACAACAGCTTTTCCTTTTTTTAATGCTTCTGTAACTATATAATAAGCAGCATCGGCATCATCAATTAATTCTACAATAACATTGATTGAATCATCGTTCAAAACTTCATCAGCTAACTGTGTAAATATTTCTTCTGGTGCATTTCTTTTTTTATCAGGATGTTTAATAACTATTCTTTTAATACTTGCATTTAATGATGGCGTTTGTTTTAAAATTTTATATAAGCCTTCGCCCACTACACCAAAGCCAAATAATCCCAGTGTTAATTTTTTATGTGTTGACATGTTTTTATTTTGTTTTAACCCCAGAGAGCCAGAGTTAAGGAGGTTACGCAGAGATTCTTTGTGCAATCTTTATGTTCTCTGTGTCTCGGTGGTTATGTGTTTTGGTTTAACCGCAGAGTACCAGAGTAAAGGAGGTTACGCAGAGTTTCTTTGTGCAATCTTTGTGTTCTCTGTGTCTCTGTGGCTATGTTTGTTTTAACCGTAGAGAACCAGAGTAAAGGAGGTTACGCAGAGTTTCTTTGTGCAATCTTTGTGTCTTGGTGCCTTTGTGGTTAGTTAGTTAATTAATTCGTCACGTTTTAAAAATCCTCTTAACAGTAAAGTGATTTTCTCATGCTCTAATAAAAATCCATCATGGCCATAATGAGAATTGATGATGGTTAATGCTGCATTGGGAATATGTTTAGCCAAAAACGCTTGCTCTTGCAAGGGAAATAAAATATCGCTTTCTATACTTATCACCAAAGCCTTTGCCTGTATGCATTTCAGAGCATCGATTACACTTTTTCTACCTCTTCCAACATGGTGTGTATCCATTGCCTTACTTAAAAACCAATAACTAAATGCATTGAAGCGATTGGCCAGTTTTTCGCCTTGATATTGCTGATAAGTTTCTGCTCTAAATACTTGTTCATCTATAGGTAGACTATCATCAACAACACCAGTTTGCGTTTCCAAATAGGCTTCATAGTGTCTATAACTCAACAAGGCAAGTGATCTTGCGGTTTTCATGCCTTCAATTCCTGCATCAGCTTTTTGTTCTTTCCATGTAATATCATTTTCAATGCACATGCGTTGCGATTTGTTGAACGCAATGCCCCAAGGCGAATGTTGTGCATTGGTTGCAATAGGCACAATATTTTCGAACAAATTTGGTTCTGTTATAGCCCACTCCAGCAATTGCTGCCCACCCATACTTCCACCAATACCTAAATAAATTTTACCAATACCTAAACTATCTTTCAATAATCTATAAGTGTTAACCATATCTTTTATGGTAAACAATGGAAAACTATGGAAGTAGGGTGTATTGGTTAATGCGTTAATTTCAAGTGGACCAATACTACCATAACAACTATTGGGCATATTTACACAAATAACAAAATAATCTTTTCCATTAAGTATACAACCATCACCCACTAAACCTGGCCACCATTCTGCTGGATTACTATTTGCTGTTAAAGCATGAAAAACCCATACCACATTGGTTTTACTAGCATTTAGTGTACCAAAACAGTGATACCCTAAATGTAGTTGTGGTATGGATTTTCCACTTTCTAAATTAAATGCTTCATTGCTAGTAAATGTGTGATAATACATTTTTGTTGGTCGGCTTTTGGTTGTTGTAGAGAACGGAAATCGGTAGAGCGTAAGTCGCTAGTCGGGAATCAAACTTGCGATTTACGATTCCCGACTAGCGTGTCTTTTATCCAATTACCAAATCTGCTTGAAATACTTTTGAAAATGCTTGCTCAAAATCTGCTTTGATATCTACTATATGTTCTATACCCACACTTACCCTAATTTGGTTGGGTGCAACACCACTTGCCAATTGTGCTTCTTCACTCAACTGATCATGTGTAGTTGACGCAGGATGAATAACCAAAGTTTTAGCATCGCCAACATTTGCTAAATGACTAGCCAATTTTAAAGAATCAATAAAATTTGCAGCATTTTCTTTGCCTCCCTTTACGCCAAATTGTAAAACGCCTCCAAAGCCATTTTTTAAATATTTTGTTGCTAAAGTGTGGTAAAAATTGCTTTCTAAACCAGGGTATAAAACATATTCTACTTGAGGATGGGCTTCTAGCCATTGTGCTAAAGCCAATGCATTTTGTACGTGTCGTTCAACCCTCAACGATAGTGTTTCTAAACCTTGTATTAATAAAAAAGAATTAAAAGGCGATTGAGATGAGCCAAAATCTCTTAAACCCTCTACCCTAGCCCTTATTGCAAATGCTATATTTGGTAACCCTAATGGATTATTTACACCAAATACTTCTGCAAATTTTAAACCATGATAGCCTTCGCTTGGTTCTGAAAATTGTGGAAATTTACCATTGCCCCAGTTGTAATTTCCACCATCTATAATTACGCCTCCAATACTTGTACCATGCCCACCAATCCATTTGGTAGCACTTTCTACAACCACATTTGCACCATGTTCTAATGGTTTAAATAAATACCCACCAGCTCCAAAAGTATTGTCAACTATTAATGGCAAATCATACTCTTTTGCCAATGCTGCAAATTTTTCAAAGTCAGGAATATTTAATCGTGGATTACCAATGGTTTCTAAATAAATGGCTTTTGTGTTTTTATCGATTAAGGGTACAAAACTTTCTGCATCATCACCATTTGCAAAACGAGCCTCAACACCTAAGCGTTTAAAAGCAACTTTAAATTGATTGTAAGTACCTCCATATAAGAAAGAAGTAGTAATAAAATTATCCCCTGCTTGTAAAATATTATTTAATGCAATAAATTGTGCTGCTTGTCCGCTAGCAACAGATAATGCTGCTACACCACCTTCTAAAGCAGCAATACGTTGTTCAAACACATCAGTTGTAGGATTCATAATTCTGGTATAAATATTACCAAAAGCCTTTAATCCAAATAAATTGGCTGCATGTTCTGCATTTTCGAAACCATAAGAAGTTGTTTGATAAATAGGAACAGCACGGCTTTTAGTGGTTGGATCAATTTGCTGACCAGCGTGTAATTGTAATGTTTCGAAACGGTGTTGTTGACTCATTTTTTTTTGTTTTTTTAAGTAAAATAATATTGTTTAAAATGGTTCGGCAACAAAGAATTTTCAAGTTTGTAAGAGTAGGACTTAACAGATGGGCATTAAAAAAGCTCATCTGTTAAGTCAGATGAGCTTGATATGTTGTAGCATTTTTATTGCTGTAAATTTCAAACTGTACTCTGACTTATCTCTTTCAGTGTCATGTTGAGCCGATAGCTATCGGCTTGTCGAAACATAGACATTAGAATTGAGTTTGCACCTTCTTTTAGCAGAGTTCGCTAAAAGGGTTGCAAAGGTTTCATAGGGCAAATCCCTCCACCTTTCTTGATAAGTAATTGTTTAAAGAACTATTGCAAATGTATATTACACTTTTTGGAATTACAAAATTTATTTTTTAAAAGCTTTTTAAAAAGTGTTGAAACCCTTTACAGCATTGAACTTAATTTTTTATCAAAACAAAAATACAAACACTTGTTAGCTGCTATTTGACAAAAAAAATACAAAGTCTATTATTTTAGTAGATAAATATTTACATTTTCCTACTAAATTAATAGAGTAATGTAATTGAATTAATACAATATTTTCCCAGGTTTTAGTTATGAGATTCAAATTACCATTCATACAATATGTAGTAATCATTTTACTTTTGGGTTTTAAATAGGTATTGAAAGATGATTTTATGGGAAATTTTCTTTTCGTCCATAAAAAGCAAATCCTAACCAACTACTGTTTTATCTTAGCAGTAATATGAAGTATAATATTTGCACCATCATTCTATTTTTTATAGTACAAAATATAGAAGCACAAAAACAAATTTCTAATTTTAATCAAATTTGGGGAGGATATTTCAATCAAACTAGGCTTTCAAACAAATGGGGCTTTTGGGCCGAAACCCAAATAAGAAGTAATGAAAGTTTTGTTGATAATATTTCACAAAGCCTTGTAAGAGTTGGTGGTACGTATTATTTAAACAACGACACCAAACTAACAGTCGGTTATGCTTACATCAATAATTTTTCGCCAGCCAATGGTGCCAATATTTCAACTGCTGAACACAGACCCTGGCAACAAGTGCAATGGCATACCAAATACCAAAAGTTGCGTTTAATGCAATGGGTTAGGTTAGAGGAACGTTATCGGGAACGTTTAAAAAATGTAAACGAACTGAGCGGTAGTTTTGCTTTCAATTTCAGGGTTAGACATAACTTTTTAATGCAGATTCCGTTGAGTAAAAAATTATTTCAACCCAAAACATTCTCCTTTGTTGCTAACAATGAAATACATGTAAATTTTGGAAAGGAAATAGTTTACAACACCTTCGATCAAAATCGTTTTTTTATTGGCTTTGCCTATCAAACCAATACAACCAGTAACCTACAGTTTGGCTATATGAATTTGTTTCAACAATTATCGGCCGGCAATCAATACAAAAACTTACATGTTGCCAGGGTTTTTTATTTTAACAATATTGATTTACGTAAGGCTAAGCAATAATACCAATCTGAATTTTAATTTAGCCCAAATTTTTTTGGCATAATGCCGATTGGATAGCTGTTTAGACCATTTTTTTGGTCTATTACAGATATCACTTCGGTATAACTTTCCACTTTTCAACAACATCCATTAGTAGCTTCCAATTATCTTCGCAGGGCTAAAAAATAAATTATGCCCATACTTACAGCAGAAAGAACTTTAGGCGATTTTGGAATGACGATTACCGATGCCACAGGTAATGCTATGCAAATTGACATTCCCTTAGATCAAGGAGGGAATGGAAAAGGCATGAGGCCCATGCAAACTATTTTAGCTGCCTTGTGTGGTTGCAGTGCTGTGGATGTGGTGAGTATTTTAAAAAAACAAAAACAAGAATTGACGGGTTTTAAAATTTTTGTAGATGGTGAACGTGAACATGGTAAAGAACCATCGGTTTGGGAAACTGTAAACTTAGTATTTGATTTAACTGGCATGGTAGAACCATTGAAGGGCTATAGAGCTGTAAAACTTTCGGTTGATAAATACTGTAGCGTTGCAGAAACGGTGAGAAGAGCTGGTGCAAGCATTGCCTATAAGGTAGTAGTAAATGGTGAAGAAGTGAATGGTGAATAGTGAATTTGGGAAAGACAATTGGCTACTGACAACAAAATAAATTACAACTAATTATGATTCAATACAATAGATTTACACTGAACAACGGGTTAACAATTTTGGTTCATGAAGACGCTAGCACACCTACCGCTGTTGTAAACATTATGTACAATGTAGGTGCAAGGGATGAGCAAGAAAATAAAACTGGCTTTGCACATTTGTTTGAACATTTAATGTTTGGTGGTAGCATAAATATACCTGATTACGACGAGCCTTTGCAACGTGCAGGTGGCGAAAACAATGCTTATACCACTAACGATTTAACCAATTATTATTGCAGCATGCCTGCACAAAATATTGAAACAGCTTTTTGGTTAGAAAGTGATAGAATGTTGAGTTTGGCATTTGGTGAAAAAAGTTTAGAAGTACAACGTAAAGTTGTTTGCGAAGAATTCAAAGAACACTACATTAACAAGCCCTATGGTGATGTTTGGAATAAAATGAGGGCTTTGGCTTATGATACACACCCTTACAAATGGATGACCATTGGTAAGGAATTAAGCCATGTAGAAAATGCAACTATTGAAGATGTAAAAGCTTTTTTCTTTAAATTTTATCGCCCATCAAATGCTATTTTAGTGGTGGCAGGTAATGTACAAACCGAACAAGTAAAGCTATTAGCAGAAAAATGGTTTGGCGATATACCAAGTGGTGAAAAATATGAAAGAAATTTACCACAAGAAGCTCCGCAACAAGCTGCAAAATTTTTAGAAGTAAAAGCCGATGTACCTTTAGATGCTTTAATAAAAGCATGGCATATTGATGCTCGTTTAACCAAAGGTTATTATGTAGCCGATTTAATTACAGAGGTTTTGGGGGGTGGTGCCTCTTCTAGATTATACCAAGTGTTGGTAAAAGAAAAACAACTATTTTCTAATTTAGATTGCTACCATTTTGGTAGTGTAGAAGCAGGCCTATTGGCAATTGAAGGCAAATTGGTAAAGGGTATTAAAATGAAAGATGCAGAAAATGCAGTACAAGAAGAATTAGAAAAAATAAAAACAACATTAATCACAAATGAAGAGTTGCAAAAAGTAATTAACAGAACGGAAAGTGTAATAACTTTTGAAGATATGGGTGTAATGAGCCGTGCTAATAGTTTAGCTATGTACGAACTATTAGGAGATGCAGAATTAATGAATACAGAGTTTTCTAAATATCAAGAAGTTACTGTAATTGATATTAGGGATTATGCTCAAAAAATATTTGATGAAAAGAATAGTAGCACTATTCATTATTATAGTAAAAATTAGTTTTATTTACCGCAGAGTTTTGGAGTAGAAGAGTTGCACAGAGAAAAATTTAGTGATGCTTTGGTGATGAAAAAATTATACCGAAGTCTAGGAGAGTGAAAAAACAAACAAAATGATCAACAGAACAAAAGCCCCACATATATTAGATGCTGTAGAATTAGATTTAAAGTTAAAACCAATTCAACAATTTACACTAAATAATCAAGTGCCAGTTTATGCTATTGATGGTGGTGCACAAGATGTATTATTGGTTGAGTTTGTATTTTTTGCAGGTAATTGGTACGAGGAAAAAAATATTGTAGCAGGAACAACCAACTTCATGCTAAAAAATGGTACAAAAAACAAATCGGCTTTTGCGATCAATGATCATTTCGAATTTCATGGATCATTTTTAAACCGTAATTGTTACAACGAAACTGCCACTGTAACACTACATACATTAAATAAACATTTAAACAAATTATTACCCGTAGTTGCAGAAATTTTTACAGATTGTACTTTCCCAGAAGAAGAGTTGAACATCTATAAAAAAAATCAAAAACAAAAATTAGACGTCAATTTAAAAAAATGCGATTTTGTTGCCAATCGATTAATTGATGAATACGTGTATGGCTTTCATCATCCCTACGGCAAATACACGTCAACTTTAGATTATGATGCTTTACAAAGAGAAGAACTAATAAAGTTTTATCAGCAATTTTACACACAAGGCAAATGCATGATTTTTGTTGCTGGAAAATTACCCTTGGATATAGAAGAACAATTGAATAATAATTTTGGTAATTTACCTTTTAACCAAACAATGGTAATTGGCAAATCATTTAATACAGCACCAGCAACAGAAAAGAAACAATTTATTTTGAATGATGAAAACGGCGTTCAAGGAGCAATAAGATTAGCTCGTCCATTTCCAAATAGACACCACCCAGACTTTATAAAAGTTCAAATTTTAAACAACATTTTTGGTGGCTTTTTTGGTAGCCGTTTAATGAGTAACATTAGAGAGGATAAAGGTTATACCTATGGCATACACTCATACATTCAAAACCACCTTAGCCAAACTGCTTGGATGATTAGTACAGAAGCTGGTAGAGCAGTTTGCGAAGCAACTATTGAAGAAACGTATAAAGAAATGTCCATTTTAAGAAATGAATTAGTAGAGGTTGAAGAGTTAAACCTTGTTAGAAATTTTATGATGGGCAGTTTATTGGGCGATTTAGATGGTCCATTTCAAATTATTGCACGATGGAAAAATTATATTTTGAATGGTTTAAACGAAGAATATTTTTATACCTCTATAGAAACCATTAAAAATATTAGTGCCGAAGAAATACAAATACTTGCAAAAAAATATTTAAATCCGGAAGATTTTTATGAACTTACAGTTGTATAATTCATTTAATGATTGGCCATGAAAAATATTATTGTACGAATTTTAATTACTGCCACTGCAGCCTTATTGGCATCATGGCTTTTAGAAGGTGTATATATTGATAATAGTATTACAGCGATAATTGTAGCGTTGGTATTAGCATTACTAAACACTTTTGTAAAACCTATACTTATATTATTAACCATACCCATTACTTTGTTTACATTGGGTTTATTTTTAGTAGTTATCAATATGGTACTCATTAAATGGGTAACAACCATTGTTCCTGGCTTTACTATTACTAATTGGATTTCTACATTTTGGTTTAGTATTGTTGTATCGGTTGTATCGTCAATTTTACAAGCATTTACAAATTCGAAAAAAGACGATTGATTTTTTCTTACTCATTCATAAAATTGATGTAACGTGGCTGCTATAAAAGATAAATTACGTATTGATAAATACCTGTGGGCAATTCGTTTATTTAAAACACGTAGCCAAGCAGGCGATGCTTGCGATAAAGGCAAAATAAAATGGTTAGGCAACAATATTAAGGCATCGAAAGCTGTAAATATTGGCGAAGAGTATGAGGTAAAAACAGAAGCTAGAAAATGGGTAATTAAGGTTACAGGATTATTAGAAAAAAGATTGGCTTACCCCGAAGCCATCAAAAACTATGAAGATGTTACGCCACCCGAAGAATTGGATATTGTTACTTTTCAACCATCGGCATTTAATACAGGCAAACGTTTAAGTAAAGTAGGTAGGCCAACCAAAAGAGATAGAAGAGATATTGAAAATTTTACAAGTCCAGAAAATGAATAAAATGAAGTATAAATTAATTTTTATTTTTACAATTGCTGGCTTCTTGCAAAGCAATGCACAAGAAAAATACAGTAAGGAAAAAATTGATTCAATTGCTAAGCTTTTCGATGTAGTTCAAGTACCTGCTGAGTTTCCTGAAGGGCTCGAAGGGTGGGCTACCTATTTAGAAAAAAATCTAAATGTAAAATTAGGCATCAAACACGTAAAAGTACCTAAAGGCAAAAAAATTGGGAAAGCAACAGTAATACTTAGCTTTATCATTGATAAAGAAGGCAATGTTTCTGAAGTAAAAGCAGAAGAAACCATTCCCCAACAAATCCACCCTTCATTAGTAAAAGAAGCAATTAGAGTTATTAAAAATGGTCCAAAATGGATTCCAGCAACACAAGATGGAAAAGCAGTAAAATACAGACATCGTCAATCCATTAGTTGGCAGGTAACTGAAGAATAGCTTTTCTTTACCTTTGCCCAATGCACATTCACATTATATCAGTTGCTCCAGAATTATTAGATAGCCCATTTGCTCATAGCATTATGAAACGTGCCAAAGAAAAAGGGCATTTACATGTTTATTTACACAATCTAAGAAAATGGGCCATTAACAAACATGGGCAAATAGACGATTACCAATATGGTGGTGGTGCAGGCATGGTTATTATGTGTGAGCCTTTAATTAACGCTATTGAAGAATTACAACAAACCAACACTTTTGATGAAATTATTTACATGACACCCGATGGCAATAACTTCAACCAAAAAATGGCAAACTCCCTTTCTCTAAAAGAAAATATTTTAATTATTTGTGGTCATTACAAAGGCATTGATCAACGCATACGAGACCATTATATTACCAAAGAAATTTCTATTGGCGATTATGTATTAAGTGGTGGCGAATTGGCTGCTGCTGTTGTTGTTGATGCCATTGGGCGGCTTATACCAGGTGTTTTAAACGATGAAACCTCTGCCCTAACCGATTCGTTTCAAGATAATCTATTGGCACCACCTGTTTATACCAGACCAGCAGACTTTCGAGGTTATAAAGTACCCGATATTTTATTGACTGGTGACCCCAAAAAAGTTGAAGATTGGCGTATGGAAGAATCCTTAAATAGAACCAAAGAAAGACGACCAGATATTTTGGATTAATTGACTTTGTGAAACTTAACCACAAAAATCACTAAGATGAACAAAGAACACAATGATTACTTTGTGTAAAAATGTTGCTCACAGATAACGGAGATAACACAGAAAACTTTGTGTGCTTTGTATCCTTGGTTACTTCGTTTGAAAGCTTTTCTCACAGATAACACAAATACCACAGAAAACCCGTTGCGTACGTTGCCATCTTAGCTTCGTTGCGTAAAAAACTTTGTGAGCTTTGTATCCTTTGTTGCTTTGTGTGAAACCTTCGTGTGAAATCCTTTTACTCTATCACTTCAATTTTTAATGGCTTACCAGTAAACCTAGCAGAAACCTCATAATAAAATGGATGTTCTGATTGATTTTCTTGTAGTTTAGGCCAGCTAGTTGGCTTGCCATTAATCAATAATTTTTTGCTACCAACATTAGGAGCATGAAAAATTAAACGAATGGTTTTGTTAATGGCTCTTGTAGAAGACTTTGTAATTTGTATGGTTACATTTTTATTCTTGGTAACGGCTTCAAACTGTATCAAATCATATTTTTTCTCAGCAATAGCATTTTTACTTTGCCCATCATCATCATACAATGTGTAGGTAGATTTTTTATCGCTATAAAAATAATGTACCTCCAAACTATCGGTAGTATAATGTTGTGTATTGGCAATTTTATTAGCAGGCAACATGGGTATAAAACTTCCTTCTTTTACAAATGCTCTAATAAAATTCAATGGCATACCAATGTGCTTATTGTATTCAACGTCTGTAAAGGTTTTCATACCTATTGTAAAAGGTGAAGTTAAGTGGTACCAATTAAATTCCTTAGGCAGGTAAAGTTTACTTTTTTCTTTATCAATTACAGGTGAAACTAATATGTTTTCTCCCCACATATATTGCTCTTCCATTTGGCAAGCCAATTCATCATTAGAAAAATGATAATACATTGGTGCAATTAAAGGCTCACCATTGGTAGTTTGCTTATATGCTAAATTGTAATTGTACGGCATTAACCTATAACGTAAATCAATGATTTCTTTTGCATACGTTTTATAAGGTTCTTCAATTAATACAGCTTCACTCGGAAAGCTAAAAGCATTTCTATCAATTTCGTACAAAGCGGTTCCATGTGGTCTAAAAATAGGTGTAAAAGCTGCCATTTGTAACCAACGAATATATAATTCATTATCACCATTTCCGCCAGCAAAGCCACCTGCGTCACTATGTACATAAGGCACACCACTCATGCTCATACCCAACAGTACAGGTAATTGCGATTTTAATCCACTCCAACTTCTACTAACATCACCCGTCCACGGAAAAATGTTAAATCGTTGGCTCCCTGCAAAACCACTTCTATTTAAACTAAACAATCTTTTATTGGGATATTCTTTTGCATAATTACTGTGCAACATTTTGGTCCAAGTGTGGCCATATAAATTATGCACTTCATCGGCTTTAAATAATCTTTTAAAACCCAAATCATTTAAGTTATGCATTAAATCTGTTGGGTGTTTTTCGGGTTCGCCCAAATCGCCCCACCAAGCTTCTACACCCTTATTCATTTGTGTTTTATGTTTGCCCCAAAACCATTGCTGTGCATCTTTTCTAAATACATCAATAACGCCACCTTCGCCAAAATAAAAGTCGGTTAAAACATAGGGATTATTATTTACATCAACAGCATGAAATTGTTTTGAAGCCTCATAATTTAAAGAAGATTTTAAAACAAAAGGCTCGGTAATTAAAATGGTATTTATGCCGTCTTTTTTAAAATCACTGATCATTTTCGTGGGGTTTGGCCATGCCGTTTTATTTACCCAATCTAGATTACCCATGGTACCCTTTATACTATCGCCAAACCAAAACAAATCAAAAATTACCGCATCAACAGGTATATTTTCTTTCTTCATTTTTGCTGCAATCTCTTCTACTTGTGTTTCACTGGTGTAACCAAAACGGCTCATTAAATTACCCATTGCCCAACGTGGTGGCAAGGGTTGTTTACCAGTAAGTATGTGGTAGCTTTGTAAAATTTCTTTATACGTTTTTCCTAGAATTACATAAAAGTTTAGTTGCCCACTTATAAAGCCAACTTCAAAAATATTATTATTCGTTTTAGCAATATCGACATAGCCTTTACTAGGGTTATCAAAAAATAAACCATACCCATTGCTCGATGTAAAAAATGGAACTGAATAATTTAAATTATCTGCACCTTCATTGTAACCATACCAAGGGTTGTTGTATAAATTAAATTTGTACCCTCTTCTATTAAGTGGCAATGCCCTTTCGCCACCACCAAATATTTTTTCTCCTTCCTTAAGTTCAAACTGAAAACCTTTGTATTCATTGCCAATTAAGGGTTTTGTAAGTTGTACAGCTTTTTTGGGTCCAAAAGAAATAGCATCACCATTTACCTCAATTACAAAATCTTTCCATTGTATAGATCGGTTGGGGCTTTCCCCATCTTGCCATTGTTTTGCCAAAGTGTTCAATTGTTTTAAAACAACAGCGTCACTAATATTTTCATTCGTGTTATAACCAGTAGGCGTAAAAGTTGCTTTTACAATATTGGGTGCAAACTGCTCTAATTGCCAATTACCGTTGGCAGATTTAAAATCAACTTTACCATTGTAATTAACTACTTTAATTTGTGCATAAGAAACAACAGCAATAGTAGTAACCAATAAAATTATTAATACAAGTTTCATATAATACAATCTTAAGTAAATAAAAAATGAAGATAAAGGTTTTGAAGATTGAAAATTGTAAATATAAAATTCAGCTTTTTTATACAATAATTTTTTTGGGGCTTTCATCAATAAAGCAAAAATCAACATTAGTTGGGGCTATACGCAGGTAGTCCTGCTAGCCAGCAGGGGCTACTTTGCTTCTATCCCCCAGCCCTTCATCTGAGGAATATAATTGAGCTTTTAAAAATTCTATACCCCGAGGGTTTTGACAACCCTCGGGGTTTTCATTTATTAATTGGCTACAACCGCCGACAAGGTTTTGTAAACCGTTGTCGGGGTTAAACCAACTTTAGACTTATAAACTTCATTGCAACGGTTCAGACCGCTTGCAGCGTTCCGACCCTAAGCTTAAACTTTGAACTTTAAACTTTTTAAACTTGTAAACTTCTTAAACTCCTAAACTATAACTCTACCTCACCACCATCACCCAACCAGTAAAAGGTTTGTTGCGTAAAACGGTGTTTAAATTAATTACGTAGTAATAGGTACCCATTGGTACAGGTTTATTGTTGATTGTTCCGTTCCAAGGATTAATGGTGTTGCCTCTAGCACTATACACCAATTGCCCATTTCTGCTAAATACTTGTAGTTGGGCTTGTGGGTAATCTTTTAATTGCTCTACACTCCATGTTTCGTTTATTCCATCTCCATTGGGACTAAAGGCATTGGGTATTATTAGGTTGCGTAATACACTCACCATTACTGTATCATAACCAACACAACCTTGTGCTGTGGTTATTTGTACACTGTATTGTTGGCTATTGTTTAGTTTGCCTATGGGTTGTTGTTTGGTTACATCATCTAATCCTAAAGGTGGTTGCCAAAAATAAGCTACACCTCCATTGCCTTGTAATACAAAAGAAGTGTTTTCTAATACAGTGGTATCGTTACCTGCACTAGCTAATGCAGGTTCTACCAATATAGTTTTTGTTTCGGTGTTACTGCACCCATTTAGGGTACTGCTTTTTAAACTTACGCTGTAATTGCCATTTTGGGCAAAAGTGTACGTAAAGCCTAGTGGGTTATTGCTTTGTGGGGTGTTGTTGATTGTCCACTCACTATTGGTTATTGCTCCAAACACATTACTACTGGTATTGGTAAAATCGACAGATTTTTGTAAACATGCTAAAGTATTGGTAAAGCTGCTTTGTGGTATTGTTTGTATGGCAATGTTTTGGTTAGCTACATTGCTAACACAACCATTGTTGCTGATTACGCTGTGTTGTATGGTGTAATTGCCAAAATTGCTAAAGCTAAAACTAGGGTTGGGTTGGTTACTACTATCTGTTGACGTGAACCACCATTGGTAGGTTTTAATAGTACCTATTGCAATACTACTTTGGTTGGTGAAGTTGATGACTTGGTTTTGGCAAGCATTGTTTACTGTTGCAATAGCGGCCACAGGGTTACTTTCGATAAAAATTGTTTTTGGCAAGGTATCGCTTATACAGCCCAGTGCCGATGTTACCACGTACTTTATAACATAACTGCCACCTGTACTAAAAACAGGGCTAATATGCACAGTAGTAAAGCTATTGCCATTGGGTAATTGCCAGTAATGTGAAGCAATGGTGCTATTGGTTACATAGGCACTATCTTGTAGTAATACTGGTACATTTGCACAGCCATTGTTGCTATATATAAAATTGGCTACTGGTTTGGCTTTAACAACAACAGGTACAAAAGCAGTATCGCTTACACAACCTAAAGAAGAAGTTACAACCAACTTTACGTTATAACTACCAAAAGCTGCATAATTATGGTTGGGATTTTTAAGGGTACTAAATGCTCCATCGGCAAAGCTCCAATAATAGCTGCTTAAGGTATCGGCTGTTACCAAACTATTGTTGGTAAATGCTGCAGTTAAGCTACTACAATTGTTTACAAAACTTGCCGCAGCCAAAGGCTTGGCTTTTAATGCAAAAGTTTTTACCAAAGTATCTGCTTGTACACAAGCCAAAGCACTGCGTACAATTAGCCTTACTGTAAAAGTATCTAGTGAAGGAAAAGTAAATACAGGGTTTTGTAAAACCGAGCTGCCTAACAAAACATTGTTCTTGCTAAAAAATTGCCATTGGTAACTTAGCGATGGATTAAAATTAAGCAAACTACTATCTGTAAAAGCTACCAATTGCTGGTTACAGGTTAAGGTGTAACCAAATTTTGCAGTGGGTTTGGGTGGTTTTACCATTACTTTTTTACCAGCACTACCTTGCCCACAAACAGTATCACTGGTTACAAATAATTGCACATTAAACGTATCTATACCCAATGGATAAAAATGGGTTACAGTAGTATAAGTAGTATCTCCCCCACTTGGTACAACTTGCACTGTACTATCTCCATCTCCAAACTTCCATTTAAAGGTTAGGTTATTGCCTTTAATATAAGTTTTACCAGTTAGGGTTACAGTACGGCAATCTGGGGCAACGGCGTAGGTGGGGATTTGGACGTTTTGATTTGCAAGCAAACTGGGTAGAAAAAAAGGCAAAATACCGTAAAAAGAACTATTACTACCATTAACACCGTTGCCTTCTATCGGAATAATTCTGGATACGAAATTACATAAGGGATAAGGCAAATCTGGTTTTTCGATATATGAAAAAAGTGTATCTCCAAGATTTGAAATGTAAATCCTTCCATCTGGCCCTAATTGACAACCTGTTCCTTGACCAATAATAACTTTATTATTATCTATAATAGTTGAATCAAACGAGGATAGGTCTAATTGGTAGAAATTAAAATTCAAAGGTGTTCCTAAATAAAGATATTTATCATTAGGGGAAAATTCCCTTTTATAACTAAAAATAGGTAGTGTAATTTTATTATATGTTTTACCAGTTAACCTGTCGAATTTGTAAATTTCAGTTTGGCTATTAGCAATATTTGAACAACCAAAAGCCAAGATGTTTCCAGAAGTGGAAGCCTTAATATCTCCTCCATCAAAAGAAAAATTGCCAATAAAACTTGCATCCAATGTGTCCAAAACAGGCGTTGGATTTAGACCTTGACAATTAATTTTATAATTGTGCAAAATTTTTTTTCTGTATTCCATGCTTATAAACCAAACCCCAGCCCCATCTGCTGTAGGTGCCGCTGTCATTCTCATACCACTGTTGCTGTATAGCAATTGGTTTTTCAATACAACATCACCTAAACCACCATTGGCATTCATATCAATGATATGATAGTAATAACCTGTTGGTAAAGTTCCTTCATTGGTTTCATTGGTAAATAAGTAGTACAAATTTGGTAACGCGGGGTGGGGTATAATTAATGCTTGGTCTGAACCAAGTTGAAAACTTGATGCCCCCTTAATGTTATCTCCATTAGGCATTATTAGATGATTTCTATTAAATACCCTTCTAGCGTCACTGTAGAAAAGTAGATTGCCTAGATTGTCAGAAATAGAAGCAGCCCCCCCATATAAGCACTGGCTATTACCTAAAGGAGTTGGTGGATTGGTATTAAAAGTCAAACTTTTTTTTGCTGGAAAATACCAGTTGTTGGCTCGCTGTGCAACAGGTTTGTTTAAAATGATTAATATGGTAATTAAACAAAACATGATTCTGTTTAACATTTGGTAGTAAAACGTTATATGTGGATAAGTTTTCTTTGCCATTTATGCTAAAATTAAGAAAAAAGTAAAATAGATTACATTAAATTTTTTTTATTAACAACAAAAACTTTAAAAAGTTATGAAAACAAAAACAACAAAAGCTGTTATGCTTTTAGTGATGCTAATTGCAGTGAAATGCGGCATAGCACAAAATGTATTCTCGAGTCAAGGTGTTAACTCCACAACACTACCCTCAACACCTGCACCAGAAGCTTTAAGAGTCCAAAACGGCTTAATCAGCCATTTTCAAGCAGGTTCGTTTGGAGGTTTGTCAAGTTCAGACCAATGGCTAGGTTTGGGACCAGCCTACATCTCCTCAACTTTTGACCCAAGTATTTATGGCCTTCGTATTCAAAGAAATGGACAAGGCTTATTGATGAACATTGTCG
>JANOZK010000028.1:0-7409 GCA_031429335.1 Chitinophagaceae bacterium
AGATAGTAAAAATACCATGTGTTATAGTAAAAACCGCTGAAATGCAGCCCCAGCAACACTTTCAGAAAAATAATTTAAAAAAAAGTTGTTCCAAAATTTGGAAATATGAAATTGTTATCTACTTTTACATTCGAAAGCAAAACAAACAGTTTACCTCTTAAAAAAGTTTATTGTTTACCAGCTCTCTTAATAATCCTAATATCCTATCCATTTTTTAATCAGACACCTAAAAACCTAAATGTCTATGAAAGCTTTAAGTCAAACAACTGACAACCAATTAGTACGTGCATTTCAGGATGGAGATGCAACTGCTTTAGAAATTTTGGTAACCCGTTACAAGGACAAAATTTTCTCCTCTATCCTTTTTTTAGTAAAGGATAAGTATTTAGCCGAAGATTTATTTCAGGATGTGTTTATTAAGGTTATTGATACCTTAAGAAGTAATCGTTACACCGAAGAAGGTAAGTTTTTACCTTGGGCTTTACGTATTGCTCATAACCTATGTGTTGATCATTTTAGAAAAGTAAAACGTAGCCCTGCTATTAAAACCAGCGACGACAGAGACATTTTTGAAGTAATTAATGTGGTGGAAGAAAGTGCCGAAACCAAGTTAATGACCTTACAAAGCCACGACAAGGTTAGAAAAATGTTAGAATTTTTACCAGAAGAACAACGTGAAGTAATTGTTTTACGCCACTTTGCAGATATGAGCTTTAAAGATATTGCTAACATTACCAATACCAGCATTAATACTGCTTTAGGACGTATGCGTTATGGCTTAATTAACCTAAGAAAACTAATGGAAGAAAAACAAATTGCTTTGTAAGAGTTTAGAGTTGTATAGTTTATAGTTTTATAGTTTATAAACTATACAATCTTACATACTCCATTAATTCAGTAATCCTTTTTTCTTAGCTGCATCATCTACATAATTAAAAATGGCATCTATTTCTAAATTGGTTAATTTGGGAAAAGATGTCATTATTGTTTTATTCCATTTTTCGAATACCTGTTTTGCATAAGCATCTTTTTTAATTACTGCGGTAGAGTTTCTTACATAATCATACAATAATTTTTTATTTTTCCACCTAGCTTTTACCCCATAAAAATGTGGCCCAGTTAAATCTTTTGTGGGATGATGGCAAGCACCACAATTACCCATAAACAATTGCTTACCATCGGCTTGTATAAAATTTGCTTTTGTACTACTAAACGAAATGAAGCAAGCTGCTACACACATTAAAACCATTATTTTTTTTAACATAGAGATGGCTATTTTGCAATTAACAATATTGAAACTTTTTCTTTGTGGACTATTTTACCACATTCATTTCTTTTTCAATTTTTTCTCTATAAACAGCATCTTTTGCTAACTTTTGAATATTATCTAAAGGTGCAATGTAAATACTTCGTCCATGTGTACCAACCACCAATTCATTGTCTCTGGTTTGTATTACTAAATCGTGTACAGGAACACTTCTTGGCATACTTTTATTCCATTGCATAGTGGTAGCTCCAGCGTCTAAAGAAACATAAACACCACCATCTGTTCCAATATAAATAATACTATCATTTTTATTGTCTTCTACAATTACATTAACTGGCTCAAGCGGCAAATCTTTAGCAATTTGTTTCCAATTGTTGCCATAATCTTCACTCACAAAAACATAGCTGTTAAAATGATCATTTCTGTAACCATTAAAAGTAACATATACCCTTGCCTCTTTAAAACTACTCGACGCAACCCTGCTTACATACAACCCTCTGGTAATTTTTGGCAAATTTTTTCCAATATTACTCCAAGTATAACCACCATCTTTACTAATGTGTACATTGCCATCATCGCTACCCGTATATAATAAACCAAATTTCAAGGAACTTTCTGCTATGGTTGATATTGATCCAAATGGCACATCGCCTTGTGCTGGATTTGTGGTTAAATCTTCGCTTAATGTTTCCATTGATGCTCCCTTTTGCAAAGATCTATGAAACTTATTACTGCCCATATAAAACACATCTTGATTGTGCCTGCTTAATACAATAGGGGTTTGCCAATTATACCTAAGTAATGGTTCGCCTAAATCGTTTTGAGGATGTATTCTAACCACTGCTCCATCTTCGCTAGAACGATTGGCTGTTTTAGCAGTGTTACTGCTCATATAATTTCCAAACTGGTAACCAGAGTAAACAGTGGTATTGTCTCTCCAATCAACTTGCACTTGCATCCCATCGCCATCATTAATACCAGTGTAAGGGTTGTGGCCACTATCGTACCAATCGTAATTTTCTTTTGTTTTACTACTTGCAAACCAAGTGCCATTGTCTTGCAAGCCACCATAAACATTATAAGGTTTAGCCATATCTACACCAATTGCATAAAACTGCCCAACTGCTGGCGTATTGGCTTTAAACCAATGTTCACCATCATCGTAAGTAATATTACAACCTCCGTCGTTACCAATAATCATGTGATTGTCTCTTGAAGGATTTATCCAAGCAAAGTGATGATCGGGATGAACATTTTCCTTATCCATTTTTTTAAATGTAACACCACCATCTGTACTTAATTCAATATCAAAACCAGTTATTACCACTTTATTTTCGTTGGCTGCACTCACAAATACTTTTCCAAAATAATAGCCATACGTATTGTACAATTTTAGTTGTTTGGTATTTGTTTTTTTCCAAGTTAAGCCGTTATCGTTACTTCTATAAACTTCGCAACCAATAATGGGTGTTTCGAATAATGATGTGTTGGCATCGTACAAATAATCCCAAATACAACTAGGCTTTAATTTATTGGTAGCAACCATTTCTTTAACAGAAGTGGCTGTATATTTTTTAGGAATACCATTCTTTTTAAAAAAAGTATCTAATTTATTATTGTCTAAATCTGCGAAAGATTCTACAGTTAAATTATTAAAATCTTTTAAAATATATTTGGTAGAATCTAATTTTTTTGTTGCTGTATCTGGCAATCTGTTTTGGTTATCAACAACAGCATACAATACATTTGATGTGGAGCTAGCAAATGCTAAACCAATCCGCCCAACACCAGCCCCTGTTGGAAAACCTGAACCATCTTTAGTAATTAGCTTCCAAGTTTCGCCAGCATCTTCACTTTTATAAATACCACTAGTTGCACCACTTTCTTCAAAGTTCCAAGCTCGTCTTGTTTTATACCAAGCAGCAGCATACAATTCATTTGGATTTTTTGTATTCATTTCTACATCAACCACACCTGTATTTTCATCTATAAATAATGTTTGTTTCCAAGTTGCTCCACCATCGGTGGTTTTATAAACACCTCTTTCTTTATTGGCAGAATATAAATGCCCCAAAACAGCTATCCAAGCTACATTGTTGTTGGTTGGGTGCAATTGTATTTTACCAATATGGTGGCTTTCGGGTAAGCCAATGTAGCTCCAATTTTTTCCATTATTTGTACTTTTGAACAAGCCAATACCTGCATACGAACTTCGGCTACTATTTACTTCGCCAGTACCTACCCAAATTGTTTTGGTTTGCCAGTTTACAGCTATATCGCCAATACCAATTACATCTGCTGAATCGAAAATTGAAATAAAACTTTGTCCGTTATTAGTGGTATGCCATAACCCACCAGTAGCATAAGCCACATAAAATTCGGTTGGATCTTTTTCATTCACTTCAATATCAACAACTCTTCCACTCATAACGCTTGGCCCTATATTTCTAAACGCAACATGGTTAGCCACACTTTTTTGTTGCAATTGTTTGCGTATAGTTTCATTTTGTAATCGATCTGTAGCACTTGTTGCTTTGGGTTGTGCCATGGATTTGATAGAAAAAAAACAAACGAAGATGAATAGTAGTTTATACATTGATTAAAATTTAAAATGAGTTTATTACTAAGAATTGAAGAACATAACTAACAAATAATTACCAAAGATTTATTATTTTGTTCACAAACTTTATAATTAATTTTAAGCCACTAAATTAAAGGAAAATGAGAGTACTTATTTTTTTTATGATGAGCCTATTAACTTATGAAGCTCAAGCTCAGTGTAGAACCTTTAAACTTACTTCTAAAGGAGATACTTTGAATTGTACAGATGCCAACGATAAAAAAAGAGGCAGATGGAAAATACATGTTGACCCCATCAGAGGTAATCTTGGATATGATGAAGAAGGTGAATTTGCAGACAATAGAAAGGAAGGCATATGGCGTAAATACAATACCATGGGCGATGTTATTGCCATTCAAAATTATAAATGGGGCAACTTAGATGGCATATCTCAATACTTTGGAATTGCAGGTTTGGAAAGAGACGAAAGTTGGAGAGCCATGAACCCTGAAAAAGCTTTTGACACTTTAATGGTAGAAGATATTAACGATGAAAATAAATATATACCAGTTATTATACCCAACGATGGAAAAAGTTTAAAGCATGGTACTTGGACTTGGTATCGCCCAGGCAGTACTGGTATTGTTAAAACAGAAACCTATTTTTTGGGTAAAGTAAAACTACCAGGAGAAGAAAAAAAACCAGTTGACCCAATTGTAAAGAAAGAAGAACCCAAGAAGGAGATACCAAAAGAAGTACAAAATTTTGAGAAAAAAAATAGTGGTAAAAAAGTAATTAAAACAAGAGATGGTAGAACGGGGGGATGATTTATGATGGATGAGTTATGATGGATGCTTTTGGCATTTAGGATTTGGGATTTTATATTAATTGTTTTTGACGTTTGATAATTAAAACCAAATTATGCCGTTACCAAATATTTTTACTGCAGAAGTTACCAACAATGTTATTGGAAGAATAAATAAACTAAACCCTACAACTAAAGCAAATTGGGGTAAAATGAGTGCTGCACAAATGCTGGCACATTGTAATGTAACTTATGAAATGATTTTTGAAAACATACACCCAAAACCAAATGGTTTTGTACGGATTATTTTAAAATTACTGGTAAAAAATAAAGTGGTTAACGAAACCGATTATAAACAAAATGGGCAAACCGCACCACAATTTATTATTAAGGATTCTAAAGACTTTGAAGTGGAAAAACAAAGATTAATTGGTTATTTAAATAAAACCGTTGACGTGGGCGAATCGCATTTTAGCAACAAAGAATCTCACTCTTTTGGTATTTTAAATACAACTGAATGGAACAATATGTTGTATAAACATTTGAACCATCATTTAACTCAATTTGGCGTTTAAGCAACAAAAAAGTGCACTAAGTATTTACATGACTGCATTAACTTTTTTGAAATGTTCTTTAAAAAATAGCAATTGGTAACGCACTGCATTTGCCCAATAAGGCCAATCGTGTTTACCCGGGCGTTCAATATAATCGTGAGGCACTTTTAGTTTGATGAGTTTCTCATGTATTTCTTTACTCATACCATAAATAAAATCTTGCAACCCACAATCAATAATAATAGCTAAGCTATCGCTTGGTTTTTTATCAATAACATTTAATACACTCCAATCGTTGTAATACTTTTTATTTTCAATTGTATCGCCTAAACGTTTTGTTATATCATAACCTTTCTTAATTAAGTTAACCATTAAAGCTCCACTCATGCTACCACAAGCACCAAAGGTTTCAGCATGGCGGTAGGCAATAAACATAGCACCATGGCCACCCATGCTTAAACCGCTGATGGCCCTATTTTTTCGGTTGGGTATTGTTCTATAATTGGCATCAATATAAGCAGGCACTTCAGTACTTACATGTGTTTCATATTTGTAAGTACTGTCTATTGGGCTATCAAAATACCAACTGTTTGGAGAGCCATCTGGGCAAACAATGATTAATTGATTGTCATCGGCCATATCTTGCAATGCAGGTACTTTTCTTATCCAATTGGTAGCAGCACCAAATGCACCATGTAACAGATAAACAACAGGATAGGTGTTAGATTTTTTTTTGTAAGATGTTGGTTTAATTACTACTGCTTTAATATTTTTTTGCATAGCATTACTAAAAATAAAAACTGTATCAACCGATGCAAAAGAAAAAACAGCAATAAAAATACTTAGAATAAAAAGTTTAGTTTTTAGCATTATACCAATTATTGATTATTGAATATTAATTGTAATATCGGTTGCTAAAATAAAGTAGTTTTATCTATAACTGATCATTGAAGTTAATGGATAGCGTAAATTTTTGTACATCATCATATCTACCTTTACACTACCAATAGTAATGGGGCTTTCTATTCTAAGAGGAATATGGTTGGCATCGTCGCTTACCCAAACAGTCATTTTTTCGCCACCTTCAAAAATGGTTCCTTTAACCAGTAAAGGTTTAAATTTTATGGCTCTAAATTTTCCGTATCTAGTTTTTATGGTCTCTTTTCCTAAATATTTAATGTATAGGTTAAAAATTTCATTGTCTAAAAACATGGTGAAGGGAATTTTATCCTCTACTTTGTACTTATCAAAATCAATATTTCTTGCATAGTATATGGCACTTAAAACATCTTGCACACAATTAGGTACTTTAAAAATACCTTTTGTTGTTATTGCAGAATTAGTTTGTTGGTTAAAACTTATGTTTTCGTATATTTTATGACCTCCTTCATCTACATTTCTAATAAATTTTAAGGGTTGAAGGTTGGTAGTATCAATATAACTTTCGTAACGATCTCTTACTTTAAAAATCCAATCGTAATTAGTGTTAGATGTTCCAGAACCAACTATATGATAAACTGGTTTTGCACCCAATTGTTCTTGTGTTACAGTAAAATTGGCGGTACCAGCATCTACATAAATACCTAAAGCATTGTAAAAAATTTTAAACGTAATATTTTCTCCATCTTCAAAACTTCGATTTCTAATGCTACAAAAATCATCTCCAGAAGTTAGGGTTACCCAACAAAAACCACCAATAAATAGGGTGAAAAATTTTTTCATATTGATTCAAAAAATTAATTATTCTTTCTTAAATAATTTAACGCCTAATAAAAACAAGCTTCCAGCAATGGCAGGTATTACCCTGTTAATTAGCCAAATCATAGTGGCCGTAAATGCAATACCCAAAGTATTACCACTTATTAAACCAAACAATTGTTGGCTAGCTTCTGTTCTTAAACCCAACTCTGCAATGGGTATAGATGGTACTACTGCTAATACTAAAAAAAGTACACATACCATCCAAGCCAATTGCCAAACTGATGCTTGTACGTTAAACAACTCTAGTAGTAATAAATATTGTGCCACAAATACAACGTATCGTATAAATGATAGTAACAAAATTTTTGTTAATTCTTTCCAATGAAAATCTTCTAGCTTTTGAATATAATAACTGTACTTGGCTACAAACGGAATTTTTTCGATTAATTTAGTTAACCACGAAAGCTGAAAATAAATTAGCAAAAAAATGAAGGTCCAAAAACCAATTGAATACATCATGGC
>JANOZK010000029.1:0-2322 GCA_031429335.1 Chitinophagaceae bacterium
GTTAATGGCTTGGTTTTGGCAACCTCCATTTGCTGTAATAGGTGCAATGGCTGCTATTGGAATACTTTCTATAAAAATTGTTTTTGGCAAGGTATCGCTTATACAGCCCAGTGCCGATGTTACCACGTACTTTATAACATACCTGCCACCTGTACTAAAAACAGGGCTAATATGCACAGTAGTAAAGCTATTGCCATTGGGTAATTGCCAGTAATGGTTGGTAATGGTGCTATTGGTTACATAGGCACTATCTTGTAGTAATACTGGTACACCTGCACAGCCATTGTTGCTATATATAAAATTGGCTACTGGTTTGGCTTTAACAACAACAGGTACAAAAGCAGTATCGCTTACACAACCTAAAGAAGAAGTTACCACCAACTTTACGTTATAACTACCAAAAGCTGCATAATTATGGTTGGGATTTTTAAGGGTACTAAATGCTCCATCGGCAAAGCTCCAATAATAGTTGCTTAAGGTATCGGCAACAACCACACTATTGTTGGTAAAACTTGCAGTTAAGCTACCACAATTGTTGGTATAAGTAGCTGCTGCATTGGGCTTGGCTTTTAGCACAATGGTTTTGGTTAGGCTATCTGCTTGTACACATGCCAAAGCACTACGAGCAAAAAGCCTTACAATAAAAGTATCTAGGTTAGGAAAAGTAAATACTGGGTTTTGCAAAATCGAGCTACCTAACAAAACATTGTTCTTATTAAAAAACTGCCAAGTATAGGTAAGCGATGGATTAAAATTAAGCAAACTACTATCTGTAAAAGTTACCAGTTGCTGGTTACAGGTTAAGGTATAACCAAATTTTGCAGTAGGCTTGGGTGGTTTCACCATTACTTTTTTACCTGCACTACCTTGCCCACAAACAGTATCACTGGTTACAAATAATTGCACATTAAACGTATCTATACCCAATGGATAAAAATGGGTTACAGTAGTATAAGTAGTATCTCCACCACTAGGTACTATTTGCATAGTACTATCTCCATCTCCAAATTTCCATTTAAAGGTTAGGTTATTGCCTTTAATATAAGTTTTACCAGTTAGGGTTACAGTACGGCAATCTGGGGCTACCGTGTAATTTATTTGAACGTTTTGTGCAGTGATGAGGTTGACGAAACTGTAAGGAAGGCGGCGACCTACCAAATTGGTGGTAATTAAGACTTTTTCATTTAAAGTACAGTTATTTCCATTTATTTCTGGAAACTCAATTCTATCAATAAAATTATTAAAGTAAACATGATATATTTTTCTATCAGGCCCAAGTTGTAAACCTCCAAGAAAACCTGACATTGGATTATTAGTTGTTGAAATTAACTTTACAGCATTGTTATATATTGTAGAACTATCATAAACAGATAAGTCAAACTGATAGATGCTAGATGTATATCCATCTCTTGGATAAAAATAACAAGTTACATATAACAATTTGCTATTTGGACTAAACTCCACACCATAACATTCTGCTGGTATTTTTATAGGGTTTAAAAGTTGCCCAGTCGTTTTATTGAATTGATATATTTCAAAATAATTCCCATAAGCTACAGCAATAAATTTTCCATCTAATGAGGCTTTTATATCCCCAGCATTTAATCGTTGTAAATCGTTATTTACATTAGTACCTGTTGTACTAATAATAGGATTTGTATTTTGAAAACCAGCACAATTAATTTTATAACTATAAAAATTATTCGTCCAATCTCTGCAAATCCACCAAATATCAGTACCATTTGCATGGGGTATTGCTACCATTTTTTCTGTACTAAAATAACGAATAAAATTATTTTTACTAATTACATCTCCTAATCCATTGTTTTGATTTATATCAACAATACTATAGCTATATTGTAAAGTTGATTGTGAGTTAGGAGTAAAGTTACTTAAACCTTGAGCTGTAAATACATAGTACTTACTAGTATCATTAATAAATGGCACAATTAGTAATCCATTAATTGCACAATTTTGTCCAAGCAAACCAGCACCATTTGGCATAATATTATTGTTTCTATTAAAAATCTCCGTGCCATTTGAATAAAACAACAAATTACCATTTTTATCACTAATACTTGCACAGCTACTATAGTTATTACCCATATTACTGTTTGTAATAATTGATGGAGGGTTTGTATTAAAAGTAATTCCATTATTAATAGGAAAATGCCAGTTATTAAATTGTTGAGCTTGTGTTTTGTTTAAGAAAAAAAATATAAATATTAAACAAACTATAATCTTGTTTAACCTTTGGCAATAAAATGTTATATGTGGATAACTTTTGTTGTGCATTTGCTTGTAAATGTAGAAAAAAAAAAA
>JANOZK010000030.1:0-31075 GCA_031429335.1 Chitinophagaceae bacterium
GAGTAATGAAATAGCACTTCGTTTTTTAAGTGAAAACAGAGTTGGGGGCCAAACCTTTTTTAACCCAAATCAACACAAAGGAAGTAGTAGCATTTATGGCAATACCATTCAAATTCATCAACCCGAAATGTGGGCCAAAACAAACTATCGTTTTAACGATGTTCATAGGTTAACGCTTTACACATCTGCGTTTCAACAAAATCAAGATTCATACTTTGGATCGCTTAATTATATAGCCAAACAACAAAATTTATTTGCCAATTTACAATATGAACTAACATCAAATACAAATCATAGCTTAAAAACTGGTATTAGCTTCAAAAGCTTATTACTTAACGAGGAAATAGCTTTTACCGACAATTTTATAAACAGAAATTATAGCGGTAAATATAAACGTAACGAAAAAATAACTGGCTTGTTTGTCGAAAATATGGTTACCCTTTTACAAGGAAAATTAACTTGGATTACAGGATTAAGACTAGATAATCACAACCAATTTGGCAACTATTTAACGCCACGAACTTTGGTTAAATACGATGTAACCAACAAGCTAACTTTACGTGCAAATATTGGTACAGGCTGGCGTACGGTAAATTTATTTAGCGAAAACATTAGCTTGCTTGCAAGCTCAAGAGATATTGTTTTCGTTGAAGCATTACAACCAGAAAAAGCCCTAAATACAGGCATAAACCTTACCCAAAAATTTGAAAATAAAAGCATTGCGGGCTACATAAGTATAGATTTTTATAGAACAAGTTTTCAAAATCAAATTTTTCCAGATTATGATACCGATGCTACAAAAGCCTACATTAAAAATTTTACGGGCACTAGTATAAGCAATGGTTTTCAAACAGATTTTTTTATAAAATTTTTAAAAAGATACGAGTTTAAGCTTGGTTATAATTGGTTAGATGTTTATAGAATTAATAACGGCAAAAAAGAAGTATTGCCTTTTAATGCACAACATAAAATACTCAACACACTTAGCTACAAACCGTTGAACAATAAATTTCATGTAGATGTGAATTTTCATTGGTATGGCAAACAGAGGTTACCCAATACAAAACAAAACCCATTATTGTACCAGCGTCCAGATTATTCAGAAAACTACTCAACCATAAACACCCAGTTTACCTATATTCTTAAAAAATTGGAGCTTTATATGGGTTGCGAAAACATTTTCAATTATCGGCAAAACCAGCCAATTATAAGCTGGCAAAACCCATTTAGTGCCTATTTTGACATTTCATCTGTTTGGGGGCCTACAAGAGGCAGAGAACTTTATGCAGGGCTAAGGTGGAAGCTTAATTAAACAGCAACATTAATCAGTAAACAATTTTTTGTACATACTTTTTCCTGTAATTTCCATCATTTCACCGGGTTTCAATTCACCTAATGTTAAAGCTTCAATTCTGTATCTTATTAATCGTAAAGTAGGGTAACCAACTTTGGCTGTCATCTTTCTAACTTGTCTGTTTTTCCCTTCAGTTAAAACAAGTTTTATCCAGGGTGCAGGTATGCTTTTTCTAACTCGTATTGGTGGATTTCTTTCCTCAACTTTTGGTGCCTCATAAAAAATAGAAGCATTCAAAGGTTTAGTAATATATATTTTTCCATCAACATTTATTTCAACACCATTTTGCAATTGTTCAATTGCTTCTTTAGAAATTTCTCCATCTACTTGTACCCAATATTCTCGTTTGTGTTTAAACAATGGGTTTAACAAACGATGGTTTAATTTTTTATCATTCGTTAAAATTAATAAACCTTCGCTATCAAAATCTAAACGGCCAACTGGGTAAACATCTTTAGGTACATTAAAATAATTTGCAAGGGTTTGCTTGTCTCCTTCAGCAGAAAATTGACATAAAGTATTAAAGGGTTTGTATAGTATGAAGTAGCGAAACATGCTAAATTAAAAAGTGCCGCAGATGCGACACTTTATATATGGATGGGTTAGTAAGTAAAGGGAAATAAATTTCCCATCACAATATTAAAAAGAGTTTTTACGTAAACAAAAAAAAAATTAAACAATTTTATTCACATTTTACCTTAAACTGTTAATAGCGGTCGTCTTATTTTGTTGATCTAGTAACACCTTTTACAAATTTTTAGTTGTCGCATAATGCAAAACCAACTCATTTAAATAACTGAAATATCTATAAACAAAGGGTTTCGTCGAGTTAGTATTTTATAATGTAGTTACAACGCTTTACTATTTGTTGTACCACAATCAGAAAAATAATTGGCAAAATTGGAAGAAAAAATATTGCTGATAAATTAAAGTGTTTTTTAAAAAAAGCCAACACAAACACAAGAAATGAAGTAATTAGTAAAGTAATTAATAAATGAGCTGCTATTTCGGTTAGTACTTTTTTTCTTAAAAAAACACTTATGCCAGCCATTAACAACAATAAACTTGTACCAATTATACAAATATAATTAGGTAAAAAATTTAATTCAAAAACTTGAATAATATAGTTTAAAAATATGTTACTTATTATAAAAGAAAAAGCAATTAAAATCCACCTCCAAAAAAAACTGTAATTGGGAGTACAATCAAAATTTTGTTGTTTTGTTGTTGTAGATGCAACTATTATTTTTCTATTGAAAGAAATTAGTTGATACAGCTTTTTAAAAAACCAATTCACAAATTTTATTTTCAATAGTGGTTTTATAAAAAATATTTTCTGTTGCAATATGTCTGCTAAAGCATCGACACCATACTTTACTTCTCCAGTAGCTAAATCAATTAATGGTATTTCGTGTTTTGCTTTTTCCCAATCAATTTTGAATTCTTGAAGATTAACCTCTGAAAACGAAATTCGGTTTTGTTTTTGTAAAAATCCACCTTTTATAAATGCACTTGTATAAGCTGCACATAACGGACAATTATCGTCGTAAATAATTGCTTTATCAAATGCTTTCTTACTCATAGTATTAAGCTTTATTGTACAAATATAATTAAACTTCCTTTATTTTCGATAATTATTGAAAATAAAGGAAGTAATTTGCTTTACTTTGTACCTATACCTTTGCACAAATTTTTATATGCAGTTTCCCTCACCCGTTGCAGCCACATGGATAGCAGAACTAATTGGAGCCAAGATTTTAGGCAAGCAAGATGGTTTTGCAATTGGGATTAACGAAATTCACAAAGTAGAAGTGGGTGACATTTGTTTTGTGGATCATCCGAAATATTACGACAAGTGCTTAAACAGCCTAGCAACCTTTATTATTATTAATAATACCGATGTTATTATTCCGGAAGGTAAAACACTATTGGTGTTAGATGAACCCTTTGAAGCCTATTTAAAAATTGTACAACATTTTAGACCTTTCGAATCACAGACAACTCTAATTAGTAATACAGCAACCATAGGAGAAGGCACTATAGTAATGCCCAATGCATTTATTGGAAATCACGTAAAAATTGGTAAAAACTGTATTGTTTACCCCAATGTGAGTTTACTAGATTACACAGAAATAGGCAATAATGTTATTATTCAAGCTGGCACTGTTATTGGAAGTGATGCATTTTATTATAATGGCAAAAAGAGCAGACCCATTTGGTACAAAAAAATGGTAAGCTGCGGTAAAGTTGTTATTGAAGACAATGTAGAAATTGGTGCAAATTGTACCATTGATAGAGGTGTTACATCGAGTACAATTATTGGCAACGGCACCAAGATGGATAATATAGTACATATTGGGCATGACACAGTTATTGGTAAAAACTGTTTGTTTGCTGCACAGGTTGGTATTGCAGGTGGTACCACAATTGAAGATGGTGTTACACTTTGGGGCCAAGTGGGTGTAAATAAAACCTTAACGATTGGTGCAAATGCAACTGTTTTGGCTCAAAGTGGTGTACCATCATCTTTAAAAGGTGGTAAAACTTATTTTGGATACCCTGCAGAAGATGCTGCAACAAAAAGAAGAGAATTGGTTTGGATTAAGCGTATCCCAGAATTATGGAAAAAAGTAATGGAATAAAACAATGCCTTAAGTTTTATAAGGCATTGTTTTAATTAATTGCTAATTCAATTTTTCTAACATTTCTTTTGCATTGGTGTTTTTAGGCTCCAATTCTAATACTTTTTCGAATTGTTTTTTGGCTTCCTCGTTATTGCCCATTTTATAATAAGCTTCGCCCAAGCTGTCGTAAGTATTTGCATCGGCTGGATATAAAAAAGTATTCAATTTAAATATATTAATTGCTTGTACATAATTTTTGTGAGCTAATAGTGTATAGCCTAATGCATTAAACTCGCCTGAGTTTTTACAAATTGGTTTATATATTGTAGCTAGGTTTTGTAACACTTCGTTGTTTAATACTTTGTTTTTCTTTTTAAAATTTTGCCATTGTAACAAAGCTTTGTATTTAGAAGTATAGGCTTTGCCAGATACAATTTTAAACAAATCTTTTTCTAAACTTTCGATAGGGGTTTCTACAATTCTATTTATTTCATTATTGTTTTGATAAATAATAAAAGTAGGAACATGATGAATAAATTTTTGTTTCTCTTCGTGTTGAGGACTCTGCTTGTATTGGTTCTCATCGTTGTCTACAAAAATTAATTTTACATTTGATGTGTCGAAATTGGCTGTTTCTAAAATCTTCATCATTCGAGGTACCTCTCTTTTACTATCTCCACACCAACTGCCTAAAAATATTTCAATAATAGTATTGTTTAAGAGGGATTTCAATTGTAACGCTGTGCTTGTATCTACAGTATAGCTTGCATAATTTTTATTATACCACACGTTATAAATACCTTGTTGCATGCTACTTTTAGAGCAATGCCCAATAAGCATTTGTTGTTTAACAAAAACTTCTGTATTTACTATTGGTGTGGATGCTGGAACTATATGTTGAGTACATGCTGCAAAAAATATTGCAACAATTATGATTAATTTTTTCATTGTTTAATTTTTAATTAAATGTATAAATAGACTAACGCATTGTATTGTACGAAACTCAACAAACAAATTTTATGAACCAAGATAAAGGTTTAGTGGTTTAAAGGATTTACCACTACTTTATCTGTACAAAAAAATAAGTTGGGTTTTGTAAAACACATATATAGTTGGTCAAAAAACCTACTATAATCAATTGCTGCTTTAACAACAATTGGTTTTAAATAAAAGATAAATGAGTTATGCAATTGGAGGATGAAAAATATTGCTGCTGTACAACCTAGCTTTGTGTGATGATTGAAATGCTGAATAAGCTAAGCTAATATTGAATGGATTGGTAGATAATGAGTTTGGCAAATGATGAACAATATAAGTCCAGTTACTATTTATTACAATTTTGGCATGTGTATCGGCTTCATTTAATGGATCATCATTGGGTGGTGTAGAGGTTAAAGTACAACCACAATCTTCTTTTTGTTCAACAATAGCTACTATTTCGCAATTAGAATATAGTAAAATAGCTAAGGCATTTGGTAAATACAAAATACAACAAAGTAATATGGAAGTAATTTTTTTCAGAAATTTATTTTTAGCAAGATAAGAAAATTACAACCGATATTTTTCTTTTAGTTCGTTACAAATTCTTTCGACAGATTTTTCTAAATTTTGGTATTTAAATTCTGGAATAAATTTAAATAATTTATCATTGTTAAAACTAACTTTTGCTTGGGCGGTTCTTGCTGTTTCTTTGGTAAGAAAAGGTTGTTTGCCAGTTATTCTTCCTTTCAATGCTTCTAAACGCCAAACAATTGCAGCAATAAATGGCATAACTTTTTTATAGGGTGGTTTTTTATTAAACTGTTTTGCAATAGTTACAAACAAATTTTTATACGATGTAGTTTCGGCACTTAATATAAAACGTTGAGCCGTTATGTTACTTTCCATTAAAGTTATCATGGCTTTGGCAACATCTTCTACATCAACAAAACCTGTTGTGCCTTCTGTAAACCAAGGAAACTCTTTGTATACAGTTTGAAAAATTTTGGCAGATCCTTTGGTCCAATCTCCACTACCTAAAATAATGGTTGGGTTTACAATTACCGCATTTAATCCTTCGCCAATACCACGCCAAACTTCCATTTCGGCCAAGTATTTAGTTTTGCCATATTCACTATTACTGGTTTCTTCTGTCCAGTTCATGCTTTCATCAATGGGTTTATCTTCTCTTATTCTTCCTAATGCAGCAACAGAGCTTACGAACAATAGCTTATCGATACTAGCATCTAAGCATGCATTTACTACATTTGCTGTACCTTCGATATTGGTTTTGTACAATACTTTTTTTTCATTAGGATTAAATGATACCACCGCCGCACAATGGTATACATGTGTAATACCTTTAAAAGCTTCCTCTAATTCTATAACATCTAAAATGTCGGCGTTAAACCATTGTACTAGTGCATGTTGAAAGGGTATGTTTGTTCTATACAACGCTCTTATTGGTTGATTATTGGTAACCAATTGTTGTATTAAATGTGTGCCCACTAAACCTGTTGCACCAGTTACTAAAATCATAAAATAATTTAAATTGAAAATATAGCAAACTAATTGCAATTGGTACAAATACCACTAACCACAACATCGATTCTTTTTTCTTTAAAGCCTTTGGGGAGTGTTATATGAGGCGATGCAACATGATCTAAGCAAAAGGTAACATTACAATTATCGCAAATAAAATGTATATGATTATCGTGGTGATGGCCTTGTGTACATTCATCTTTACACAAGGCATATAAAACCGAATTATCGGCAGTTGGTATAGTGTGTATAATGCCTTTATCAACAAAGGTTTGAAGTGTACGGTAAATGGTAACCCTGTCAAAAAGGTCTCCAGTTTTTTTTTCAATATCTCCATGTGCCAATGCCCCAGTATTTACCTGAAAAAGTTCTAATATTTTTTTCCTACTATCTGTAATACTTAACTGGTTTCGTTTTAAAACATCTAAAGAAGTAGTAGACATAATTATTTAATTAAATATTCCGTTACTAAAATTTTGACCCATCGGTTTTTCTCTCAATAATTCCCTAATATCTTTTTTAAGCTTTTCTATTTCATCTTCTTTTAAGCCATCATATACTTGGCCACGAACTACTCCATTTTTATCAACCAAAGCAAAAAATTGTGAGTGCATAAAATCGTCTTCAATATTATTTACAATATTTTTAGGATCATCTATTCCGTAACTAAACCTTGCCATATTGTATAAACTGTCTTTTCTGCCTGTTAAAAAAACCCATTTGTTGGTATTTATTTTTAAAGAATCGGCATACCGTTTAAGTGTTGCCGCTGAATCTCTTTTGGGGTCGCAGGTGTGCGATACAATTAAAAAATTTGATTCGTTTTTAAACTCCTCATAAATTTTTTGCATGTTGTTGTTCATTTTAGGGCAAATACTTGGACAAACTGTAAAAAAATAATCCACAACATACACTTTACCCTTAACATCGGCATTTGTAAACACCGACCCATCTTCTTTAATAAAAGAAAATGATTGTACGTTGGCTCTTTTTTGTAACCTACTTTGGTTAAATGTATCTGTAAAAGCATACAAACCACCCCAAAAAAGAATGACTAAAATGCCAAAAAATGCTAGGTAATATAAAAGTTTCTTATTCATGATAGTACAACAAAAATACAGATGGATTGGTTGCTAAATTTACAAAAAGAAAAATTTTTGCAACAAAATTGCAATTATTATCTTTGTGCACTTTATGAAATTTAAAATAAACTGGGATGCATTTGGTATAACCACTTCTTTAGCATGTGCAATTCACTGTGCTGTGTTGCCATTGTTGCTTTCTAGTTTGCCACTATTTGGAGTAAATATCATTGATAACCTTCGTTTCGAATTTTTTATGATTGCTCTAGCTTTTGTAATTGGTTCATACTCATTGTATCATGGTTTTAAAAAGCACCACCATAGTTTTAAACCATTTGTATTGTTTACAATTGGCATTTCATTACTAGTTGCTAAACAGGTTTGGCACAATCAGCAACTTTTGTTCTTAATACCTGCTGTTATTTTTATTATTTTGGCTCACTTTATTAATTACAAAAGTTGCAGGGTGCATAATCATGCAAATAGCGATGACTGTAATCATTAATGCATCATAATCTGCAAAAAATGCAATGCCTTTTAAGTTGAAATCCCTCTTTAAAGATTAATTCAAATTTTTAAAACAAGTTGGAAATACTGTTTCTGCTGCAATTTTTAGCATACTAGGATTAAGTGAATTTAATTAAACAACAATAAATATATTTTGTTTGTCGAAAATAATTTTTAGATTTGTCTAAATTTTTATTGTGAAGCCCCTAATTTTAAGCTTGTTATTATTGTTTTCTGCTAAGTTGCTTGCACAAAATAAGCAAGCAAAAGTTGTAGATGCCCAAAACAAAGAACCCATACCATTTGCTGTGGTTAAACTTAACAACACAAAAACCATAACCGATAGTAATGGCCTTTTTAATTTTACTTTCACTATACAAAAACAAATTGTTTTAATTAGTTCGGTTGGTTATCTAAACTTAAAAAAAGAAATAACGTCAACCGATTCATTGGTATTTTATTTGCAACCCATAGCTAATAATTTAGAAGAAGTGGTGGTTTCAGGTACTTTAAAAACAGTACGCAAAAGCGAGAGTCCTGTTGCCGTAGAAATTTTTACCCCAACATTTTTCAAAAAAAATCCAAGTAGTTGTGTGTTCGATGCTTTACAAAATGTGAATGGTGTTAGACCACAATTGAATTGCAACATTTGTAACACTGGCGACATACATATTAATGGTTTAGAAGGCCCTTATACGATGATTTTAATTGATGGAATGCCTATAGTTAGTAGCTTATCAACTGTTTATGGTTTAAGCGGCATACCCAATAGTTTGGTAGAACGTATAGAAATTGTAAAAGGTCCGGCATCGTCATTATACGGTAGCGAAGCAATTGGTGGATTAATAAACATTATTACTAAAAATGCAAACAATGCTCCTAAACTAAGCATTGATGTAATGAGCACTTCTTATAGCGAACACAATTTAGATGTAGGTTTTAGACAAAAAATTGGGAAAAAAGCACAAGTATTAACTGGTATAAATACCTTTTATTTTAATAAAATTATTGATAATAATAAAGACAACTTTACAGATATTACCTTGCAACAACGTTTTTCTATTTTTCAAAAATGGAATATTAACAGAAAACAAAACCGAGTTTTAAGTTTAGCTGCCCGATATTTTACTGAAGACCGATGGGGAGGCGAAACAAATTGGAATAAAACTTTTAGAGGTGGGGATAGCATTTATGGAGAAAGTATTTATACAAACCGTTGGGAGTTGTTGGGAAATTATCAATTGCCTACCAGGGAAAAAATAATGTTATCATTTTCGTACAACAACCACAAGCAAGACAGTCGATATGGCAATACCAGCTATAATGCACAACAAAATATTGCTTTTACACAATTAACTTGGGATAAAAAAATTAAACAACACGATTTACTAATTGGTACTGCATTACGTTATACTTTTTACGATGATAATACAGTGGCTACAGAAGATGCATTACTAAAAATAAATTCGCCAGATAAAATAGTATTGCCTGGCATTTTTGCTCAGAACGAAATAAGTTTACAACACAACCATAAACTGCTATTGGGCATTAGATACGATTACAATAAAATTCATGGCAATGTTTTTACACCAAGATTAGCCTATAAATGGACACTTAAAAACAACGATATTATTCGTTTTAATGCTGGTTCGGGCTTTAGGGTAGTAAATATTTTTACCGAAGATCATGCAGCATTAACTGGTGCAAGAACGGTAGAAATTATAGAAAAAATTCAACCAGAAAGAAGCGTGAATGCCAACCTTAATTTTACAAAAAAAATATACACCAATAAAGGCACAATTATTAATGTTGACGTAAGTACTTGGTTTACTCATTTTAGTAATAGAATTATTGCCGATTATGAAACAGATCCCAATAAAATAATTTATAATAACTTAAATGGCTTTGCCCAAAGCAAAGGTGTAACACTTAATACTGACATTGCTTGTAATAATGGGTTAAAAATTATTGCAGGAGCTACCTTTATGAATGTTGATATTGTAGAGGGCAATATTAGAGAACATCAAATTTTAACCGAAAAATTTACAGGTACTTGGGCTATTAGTTATACCATAAGAAAAATACATTTAGCAGTAGATTATACAGGTAATATTTATGGGCCAATGCGTTTGCCATTATTGGGGCCATTGGACCCAAGACAACCATATTCGCCAACTTGGAGTATACAAAACATTCAATTTACCTTTACAGGATTAAAAAAAATTGAACTGTATGGTGGTATAAAAAACTTATTAAACTGGACCCCCTTTAAAACCAACAATCCATTTTTAATTGCAGGTAGCAACGATCCCTTTGATAAGCAAGTTACATACAACACCATTGGGCAAATATTGGCAACACCCAATAACCCATATGCCATAAGTTTTGACCCCAATTATGTATATGCACCTTTACAAGGTTTACGTGTGTTTGTAGGGGTAAGGTATAATTTAAAATAGACTTTTTTGCTAACCAAAGAAAAGAAACTTAAATAGTGCCATGCAAGAAGCAGGATTTAAAATAACACCAATAATGCTAAATTGAGATACTACAATTGGTTGCTGAAAAATTCGTTGTTTGTTATTCGGTTTTATTATTGAAATTTGCAACATGAAAATTTTTTTAGCACAACAGAATTACCATATTGGCAACTTTGAATTTAATACAGCTAAAATTATTGCTGCTATCGAAATAGCTAAAGCACAAGGTGGCGATTTAATTGTTTTTAGCGAAATGAGTGTTTGTGGTTATCCTGCTAGAGATTTTGTAGAGTTTAGCGATTTTATTAATAAATGTTATGCAGCAATTGATGTTATTAAACAACATGCTACAACAATTGGTGTTTTAATTGGCTCTCCTGCACGTAACCCTATTAAAGAAGGTAAGGATTTATTTAATGCTGCATTTTTTTTATACGAGGGAGCAATAAAAGCAGAAATTCATAAAACATTATTACCTACTTACGATGTGTTTGATGAGTATCGTTATTTTGAACCATCGTACAATTGGCAAACAGTTGAATTTAAAGGTAAAAAATTAGCCATTACTATTTGTGAAGATATTTGGAACTTAGGCGATAACCCTTTGTACCGTATTTGCCCAATGGACGAATTGATGAAACATAAGCCAGATGTAATGCTAAACCTTAGTGCTAGCCCATTTGATTACACACACGATGAAGATAGAAAAGCTACTATTAAAGCCAATGTACTAAAATACAAATTGCCTTTATTTTATTGTAATGCTGTTGGTAGCCAAACAGAAATTGTATTTGATGGCGGCAGCTATATTTTTGATAAAGATGCCAATTTGGTAAAATCCCTACCACTTTTTGAAGAAGCAATTGAAGGTGTTGTTTTAAACCTTGACGGAACTATTGATGCAACAATTTTTGAACCTGCCAGCCGTGTACCTGATAAAGAATTAAACCCTACACACTTAAACGAACAATTAAATATTGCACAAGTGCATGCTGCTTTAATAATGGGCATTAAAGATTATTTTACCAAAATGGGTTTTACCAAAGCCATTTTAGGTAGCAGTGGAGGTATTGATAGTGCAGTAGTTTTAGCATTGGCTTGTGAAGCATTGGGTGCTGCAAATGTGAGGGCTGTTTTAATGCCATCGCCCTACAGTACAGAGCATAGTGTAACCGATGCAGTACAACTAAGTAATAACCTAAACAACCCTTACGATATTGTACGCATTAACAATGTATATGAAACCTTTTTAACTACACTGCAACCCATTTTTAATAATTTGCCTTTTGGCATTGCCGAAGAAAATATACAAAGCCGTAGTCGTGGAAATATTTTAATGGCAATTGCCAATAAGTTTGGTTATATATTGTTAAACACAAGCAATAAAAGTGAATTGGCTACCGGTTATGGCACTTTATATGGAGATATGGCTGGTGGTTTAGGTGTTTTAGGCGATTGTTACAAATTGCAAGTATATGCTTTAGCAAATTATATTAATAGAGAAAAAGAAATTATACCACAACATATTATTACCAAGCCACCAAGTGCCGAATTACGCCCTGGGCAAAAAGATAGCGATAGCTTACCAGACTATACAGTTTTAGATAAAATATTATATCAATATATTGAACAAAGACAAGGCCCTGTAGAAATAAAAAATCAAGGCTTTGATGCTGCTTTGGTTGATAGAACTTTAAAAATGGTTAACAATAACGAGTACAAACGCAACCAATTTTGCCCAATTATACGCATTAGCCCTAAAGCATTTGGTGTTGGCAGAAGGGTGCCCATTGTTGCAAAGTATTTGAATTAATTTTTCGAAACCTTTGCTACAAAATAATACTTGGCTCTTGTTGGCTAAGACAATGAAAGCTGCCTAAGCCCCAAATAATTTCGGTAGAGTCTATACCAATTACCTCTCTGTTTTTAAAACACGATTGAATAATTTGTAATGCTTTATCGTCTTTACCACATCTAAATGTGGGTACAATTACATATTTATTGGCAATATAAAAGTTAGCATATGCTGCGGGCAAGCGTTGATCTTCAAACTCAACAGCATCTGGCATAGGTAATTCAACAATATTTAATTGTTTACCGTTTAACAAACGCATTTGTTGCAGCTGTTTTAAATTGTGTTGCAAGATTTCATAGTTGTCATCGTTTTTATTTTCCTCTATTACAGTAAGCACTGTGTCTTCATTTACAAAACGAACTGTGTCATCAATATGACCATCTGTATCATCTCCAACAATTCCTTCATCTACCCACAAAATTTGCTCTACGCCATAAAAGTTCATTAAATATTCCTCTAATTGTTGTTGGTTTAAATGTGGGTTTCTATTTGGGTTTAGCAAACATGCTGTTGATGTAAGTAAAGCACCAGCCCCATTAAATTCTACCGATCCACCTTCCATTACAATACCAGGATTAAATACTGGTAAATTGTAGTGTTTACCAATTAAAGTTGGTATTACATCGTCTAAATCAAATGGAGGGTATTTACCACCCCATGCGTTATAACCCCAATCAACTATAGCTTTTTTGGGTGCTGTTTTATGCAATAAAAATGCTGGGCCATGATCTCTGCACCAAGCATCATTAGTAGGGTGCATGTAAAACTCTACTTTATTTAAATCAACATTTGCTTTTTGTAAATGGCCTAAAGCAAATTGCTTCATGGCCTCGTTGTTTACATTAATGCAAACTCGTTCACTTAATGCTAAGTATTTTATAAACTCACTATAGTAAGGATAAATCGTATCAATTTTACCTGGCCAAGAAGCTTCTTTGTGAGGCCAGCTAAGCCAAGTAGCATCATGCTTTGCAAATTCTGCAGGAAAGTAGTAGCCTTGTTGTTTGGGCGAAAGAAAGTCTGGAAGTCTGGAAGTCGGAAAGTCAGAAGGTTGAGCGTCCGAAGACCGAATAAAAATGTTTGTAAAACTATTTTTCATAAGATAAATACTATTGTAATGTTTTGCGTAAAGAAACAATCATCACCAATATTTCTTCACACAATTTATAAATGTTATCGAAATCAACTTGTTTAATTAGATTTCTCCTTTGAGCAATAAATATGCACCCAACAACTTCAATATTTGAACGCAAGGAATAGCCTAAAAAATTATTGAATTCTGGATTGGATTGCCCTGTAGAACCTTCGGCAATATTTAAAGCAACAGAATCAGCAGCTCTTTTCATTTGAGAAGTCAACACATATAATTCATCCTTAGGAAATTTTTGTGTTATTTCATGAACAACAGTTGTTAAGTTTAAAGCTTTTTGCCAAACTATTAGCTTCTCAAATTTGAAAGGCATAGAATTAAATAATATTTAAATGATGAAACACTACATCTAAATTAATACCTTAAAAACACATGTTCAAAAAATATAATTATTTTCTTTCAGTGTTTCTGACTACCGACTTTTAAGACTACTCCGTCTTTCTAGCTCCTGACTTTTCATTCTTTCGGACTTTCTTCTACTCCTCATCAATAAACCTTTTGGTAATGGGTTGATAACTATCAATTCTTCTATCTCTTAAAAAAGGCCAATGGGTTCTGTATTGATCTGTTTTTTGTGTATCAATTTCTACTACGGTTGTTTCTTCGTTTTCATGTGATGCTTTGTACAAAAGCGTTCCAAATGGGTTGCTTACAAAACTGCCACCCCAAAATTGCATGGCACCATTTTGTTCTACGCCTACTCTGTTTACGCTTACTACATGCACACCATTGGCAACGGCATGGCTGCGTTGTATAGTTTGCCAAGCATTGTATTGTTCTGTATTGGTGGCTTCGTCTTGATTAGTGGCCCAACCAATAGCTGTTGGGTAAAATAAAATTTCGGCACCCATTAAAGATGTAATTCTTGCAGCTTCTGGATACCATTGATCCCAACAAATTAATACGCCTATCTTAGCAAATTTTGTTATAAAAGTTTTGTACCCTAAATCGCCAGGGGTAAAATAAAACTTCTCGTAATAAGCCGGATCGTCTGGTATATGCATTTTTCTATACTTACCTAAATAGGTACCATCTGCATCAATTACTGCAGTGGTATTATGGTATAAACCTTGTGTTCTTTTTTCAAATAAAGATGCAATAATTACAACACCTACCTCTTTTGCAACGGCACTTAAAGTATTGGAAGATTCTCCAGGAATACTTTCGGCCAGTTTAAAGTTTTCGTAATCCTCTACATCGCAGAAATACAAACTGGTAAAAAGTTCTTGTAAACAAACAATTTGTGCCCCTTTGGCAGCAGCTTCTTTTATTTTATCGATTGCTTTTTGCATGTTGGCTTCTTTACTACCATTGCAACTCATTTGTACTAATCCAATTTGTATTTTACTCATAGTAAAAAATTTGAAATGCAAATGTAGCCATGCTAGTTGATAAGAGTAAGGCCAAATAAATAAAAATTCTTAAATGGTTTGGTAGTATTAAAAAAAATGATTTTCTTGTATAACCTTAACTCAATAAAGTATGAAATGTTTACAAGCTATTTGCATTTTCGCTGTTTTTTTTGCTTGCAATAAACCCAATACTACTTTTTTAGAATTACAAGCTTTAAATGGTGTTTGGCAAATGGAAACTAAAGAAGGTATAATTGGCGAAAAATGGGTAATTGAAAGCCCTAATAAACTAACCAGTAAGGCCTATTTTATTAACGCCAACGATACTGCATTTTATGAAACAGTAAGTTTAACAACATTAAAAGAAAGCATATTTTATACAGTAACCTCTACCAACAAAAACAAAAAAAAAGCAGTTGCGTTTAAGCTTACATCTGCAATAAATAAAAAATTTGTGTTTGAAAATTCTGCACACGATTTTCCTAAAAGAATTATTTATAAATTGATAAATCAAGACTCTATTCATGCTTCTATTGATGATGGAGAAATAGTCTCAGTTAAAAAAAGTAATTTTTATTTTGCGAGAGTAAAAGATTAATCAAAACTATAATACCCTCTTGATTTTATAAATAGGCCAAGGGACTATGTTTAAATATTAGATGGTATTATACCGACATAAAACAGATTGGATTATTTTGTATTTCACTTTGGTATAAATGATGAACGGTATTAGTTTGTTATTTAAAAAAACAACCTTTATAAAAACAATTAAATCATGAACCGAAGAAACTTTTTAGTGAATTCTACAATAACTGCAACAGCTTTTTCTGTACCCAATTTTTTAATGGCTCAAGAAAAAAAGGAGACAGTAAATGAGCCACTACCATTAAAGAAAGTGCAAGAATTTGTTGTTGCAGCCCATAGCAGCTTAGATAAAGCAAAAGCTTTGTTAACGCAGTTTCCTACACTTATTTACGCCACATGGGATTGGGGAAATGGAGATTGTGAAACTGCATTAGAAGGTGCAGGCCATGTAGGCAACAAAGAAATTGCCAACTATTTAATTGAGCATGGTGCCAGAACAAACTTGTTTGTATTGAGTATGTTGGGGAAAACGGCTATTGTAAAATCTTTTATTGAGGCGTTTCCAACATATTTAAATGCAAGAGGTCCACATGGCTTTACACTTTTACATCATGCTCAAAAAGGTGGTGAGGATTCAAAAGAATTACTCGATTATTTTAAAAGTAAAGGGTTAACAGAAAGTAAATTAAAATTATAAAAATTTAAAACACCCCCTTTTATGCAATCAAAGGAAACTACAGTTTCTGGCTATGTTAATACACTTGAAACCGAAAGAAAAACAGCCATTGAACAACTTAGAAAAGTAATTAATAAAAACCTGCCCAAGGGTTTTGAAGAGTGCATGAATTATGGAATGATTGCTTACGTTGTTCCACATAAAATTTACCCCAGTGGTTACCATTGCAAGCCAGAAGATCCTTTGCCTTTTGCTTGTTTGGCTTCTCAAAAAAATAATATTTCATTTTATCACATGGGTATTTATGCTGTGCCCGAATTATTAAATTGGTTTACAGCCGAGTACACCAATTTAAATATTGGAAAACCAGATATGGGTAAAAGCTGTATTCGATTTAAAAAGTTAAATATAATTCCATATAAACTCATTGGTGAGCTTTGCTCTAAAATAACTGTACAACAATGGATAAACTATTATGAAAAAAACTATAAAAAATAATTTTTTTGCGGAAATAGGTTATTGTTAAAAGCTTCTAAAAAAAAATTGGTTGTAAGGATTTAAAAGGCATTTCGTAAATAGAAAAAATTAAACACTATTTGTATGAAAAGCTTTTTATCAATTTTACTATTTATTCTCTTATTTGCTGCTTGTAAAAAAGACGCTACACCAAGCGTAGTTTTAAATGAGGTTGCCGACACTACAGCAAAAATTAAATTTAGTGGCAGTTTCATGAACGGTCCTTGGGGTAATGTAATGGGTAATGCAAAAATTTTACAAAAAAATAATGCTTACCAACTATTGCTCGAAAGTTTATCGGCTAGTAATGGGCCAGACTTAAAAGTATATCTATCAAAAGAAATAATGCCCATTAATTTCATCAGTCTAGGGGCTCTTAAAAGCATTAATGGTTCTCAATTGTATGATGTACCCTCTAGTACGGATTTTACCCAATTTAAATATGCACTAATTCATTGCCAACTATATAACCATTTGTTTGGTAGTGCCGAATTAAAACCATAACCAAAAAAATTCGTAAATAGTAACTAAAGTCCACGCTATAGTTTGCTTTATAAAGCATTTTAGCCCTATTTTTAACCTACTTAACTAAATTATTAATTGATTTAATTGTATGACATCCATAATAATAGCAGATTTAATCAACCTACTTCAACAGATGAGTGATGAAGATTATACCAAAAAAATTGAACGATTGAACCAGTCAACAATTGGTCAACACGTTAGACACTCGATAGAAATGTACCAAAGTTTATTAGATAACTATCAAGAAAATGAGGTGGATTATAGCCACAGAAAAAGAGACATTTTAATAGAAAGTTCGTCGGAATATGCCATTACTTGTTTTCATAAAATTTTGGTAGAAATTAATGTTGATGATAAAATAATTTATGTAAAAAATAACGAAGCAGATTTAGCTGCATTGTCAAGTTTTAACAGAGAAGTAGGATATTGTAACGAACACTTAATTCATCATATGGCAATAATTAAGGTGGCTTTACAAGAAACCAATGCATATTCTATTAGCGATAGTTTTGGTGTTGCACCATCTACAATTCAATATCAAACCACATTAAACAAGTAATTTTTTTTGTAACACTTAGCCTTTTAAAAATAAAATAGAGCCCAATAATTTGTTTTAAATATTTTATGCTCAAAAAAATTAGTCACCACCCTTTAGTTATTCGTTTGTTACACTGGGAATATTGGCCTTTTCATGTTGTGTATGCTTTAATTTATCCTATCTTTTTTTGGTACTGTTTCAAAGCAAGAAGTTTTTTCTTTTATTCGGCTGCCAATCCAACTATTGAAAATGGTGGGTTTTTAATGGAATCTAAGAAAAAAATTGCCGACATTATTCCCCCAGCCTATCAACCAATAACTTTATTTTTTGAACTAGGTACTAGCCCACAAAAGATTATAATAGAGTTAGAAAAACACCAACTCAATTACCCGTTAATTGTAAAACCAGATATTGGTGGGCGTGGGCGAGGGGTTACAAAAGTTAAAGACCAACTTGAATTAATTGATGCTGTACAAAAATTTCCTTTCGCATTTATCATACAACCATTTGTACATTTCGAAAACGAAATTGGTTTATTTTATGTTCGCTATCCTAACCAAGTAAAAGGGAAAATAACAGGGATAGTAAAAAAAGAATTTATTAAAGTAGTTGGTAATGGAGCCAGCACAATTAAAGAGTTATTGTTGCAAGAAAAGCGTTACGTTTTACAAATAGAAGCCTTAGAACAATTGTGTAGTACCAGAATGAATATTGTTTTAGCCAATGGCGAAAAAGAAGTGCTACTACAATTTGGTAACCATGCAAGAGGCTCTTTGTTTTTAGATACTACCCATTGGGTAGATGATGAATTAGAAGATAGCTTTAACAAAATTTGCAACAGTATTGAAGGCTTTTATTATGGTCGTATGGATATTAAATATGAAAGTTTGGAATTGCTAAAGCAAGGAAAAAATTTCAGCATTATAGAACTCAATGGCAGTGGTAGTGAGCCAACACATATTTACGATCCAAAGCATTCTATCTTTTTTGCTTGGAAAGAAATTGTTCTTCATTGGGATATGATGTATAAAATTTCTATGCTCAATAAAAAAGCAGGTATAGATTTTATGAGTTATAAAGATGGCAAAAAAATGTTTGCCGAAAACTCAAAATATGAAGCTCAATTGGCATTAATACAATAGCCTGTGCAATTGCACAGGCTATTGTATTATAATTTGAGCATAATTTATTTACTTCTGCTAAACTTAATTTCTACCATCTTCATTTCCTTTCCATCCTTCGGATTGGGGCCATACATTTCCATTACATGTGTATTATTATCCATCACCTTAAAAACCTCTTTCATTTCACAATCTTTGCCACTCGATGGGTCCACATACATGCCTTTCATGGTAACAGATTTTGATGAAGCATCCCATGCACCAGTCATTTTCATAACACCACTTCCCATATTATCTATCCAACTACTTTCCATCACTTTTTTAGCATTATCATAGCCAATTGTTCCATGTCCTTCAAAAGGCATACCCATCATGGTGCTGTTGTGAACACTTTCTTGATAGCGACCACCTAAAACCATTTTGTTTACAGTAATTCCATTACTTTTCATTGGTGGTGCATCAGGGCTCATCCACATGCTAATTTCAGCATTCCATTTTCCATCCCAAGAAGCAATCATTTTATGCATTTCTCCAGGAGTCATATAGTTCGTCCAATTTTTTTGTGCTGTTGCACTATCAACAGGTACAAAAGCAGTTTCTTTTTTCTCGGAAACTTCAGCTTTTGTTTCGATTTTAGTTTCGGTATTGCAGGCAGCAAATACAGCAAAACCAATGAGTAACAAGTTTGCTTTTTTCATATGTAGGTTGGTTAATTGAGGTTGTAAAGTAGAAAACTATTTTTGAAATTGCAACACTTAAGTGATGATTGGTTATAACTTAAATTATTTTTTACAAACTATTCTTATGCATAAACTCATATAAACCCATTTTAGCACTTTTAGAAACCCGTTGTTGCATAAAACCACTCCATCCTAATATTAATCCCTTTAAACCCAATGCTTGCCTACACCAACGATAAAAATTAAAACCATCAGAATGCTCCATAATAATACCATCTTGCATACGCATGTATGCTTTGCATTTGTTAACTACTCGTCTGTTGGTTTTAGAAAATAGGTAAGAAGCCGTCCATTCGCAGGTATAATATTCTCCATCATCAGTTTGAATATTACTAAACTGTAACGAAAAATCTTTGGCTCTTGTACACAACATTTGCCACATAGCCTTAGTTTCATTACCTCTTAATAATCCAAAAACAGGATCGTTAAAAGGTATATCATCTATATAACAACTATTCATAGTGGCGTAATCTTTCTGCTTAAAAGCTGTATAAAATTTTTGAATCGTTAGAATATTATTGTCCATTATATATAATTATGTATTGTAAATGTACTCGATAGCATAAACTTTTTATCAAAACAAGTATCTATTCAAAGGTTTTTCAATTATTTTTCGTCTTATCCTGCACTAACTGTACATTTAGTTCAGGAAATACTTACTCAATATGGCTGTAACCATTCGTCAGTGGACACAAGAAGATTTACCCAACCTAGTTTTATACGCTAACAATATTAATGTGTGGAATAATTTGCGTGACTATTTTCCACAACCTTATACCGAAGAAAATGGACAAGCATGGTTAGATAAAACCATTGGTGCAACGCCAATTGTAAACTTGGCAATTGATTTAGATGGTCAAGCTATTGGTGGAATTGGATTGATATTGAACAATGACATTTATGTAATGAGTGCAGAAATTAGTTATTGGATTGGAGAGCCATTTTGGGGCTTAGGGATTGCCACTGAAGCAATAAGGCAAATGGTGGAATACACTTTTTACTATTATGATATTGTAAGGTTATATGCTGAAGTTTTTGAAACCAACAAGGCTTCGATGAGGGTTTTAGAAAAAAATGGATTTTATTTAGAAGGAGTAAGAAGAAAAGCAGTTTTAAAAAACAGCGTTTTAATGGATGATTATATCTGGGTTAAAATTAGGCCTTGGTAATTAGAAACTACTATTTGTTATAAGCTTGTTAAGGTAATAAAAATTATAGAAATTGTTGCTCGGCGAACAAAGGTTTTTTTACGACGACTCGTCTTATGATTAAACAATTACAAAAAACTAAAGTCCGATAAAAAATAAACAAACAATTATGCATTTGAAAAAAAATATAGCCACCAGTGAGTCTGGTTTCATCTTTAATCCTTCTACAGGTGACTCTTATTCTGCCAATCCTATTGCTGCTGAAATATTGGGTTTATTAAAGGAAGGTGTGCCTGTATCTACTATCAAGGCTCAAATTTTAGAACGTTATGATGTTACCAATGCCCAATTAGAAAAAGATTGGGACGATTTTGCCAATCAATTGAAATACGCCAACGTTTTAGAAAACTAAGTACAATCCTAAAGAACTTTTCGTTGCTTTCTTTGCATCAAACACATGAAATAAAAATCTACCCAAAACCTTTTACCATGAGTGAAAATAAACATCCACTAACTGTGGCTGTAACTGGCTTAAATGCTATTGATAGCCCTGGTCCTGGTGTAGCTGTTATAAGAGCTTTGAGAGATGGTTTGCCTAAACCATTACGCATTATTGGTCTTTCTTACGAAACTTTAGAACCTGGTATTTATATGCATGATGTGGTAGATAAAACCTATCAAATCACCTATCCAGGTGCAGGTACTGAAGCTTTGTTGAATCGTATTAAATACATTCACGACAAAGAAAAAATTGATGTACTCATTCCAAATTTTGATGCTGAGTTGTACAACTTTATGAAATTAGCTCCAACATTAAAAAGTATGGGTATTGCTACATTTTTACCAACATTTGAACAGTTTGATGCAAGAGATAAAATTAACCTCTATCAATTTGGATTAAAGTATGGATTATCAGTTCCGGCCGATAAAGTAATTTATACTGTTGAAGAATTATATGCTTGTGCTGAATTATTGGGTTATCCTTTAGTTGTTAAAGGAAAATATTATGATGCTGTTATTGCTTACACTATGGAGCAGGCACAAAAAGCATTTTATAAATTGACTGCCAAATGGGGTTATCCAATTATTGTACAACAATTTATTAGTGGTAACGAAATAAATGTTGCTGTTTTAGGTGATGGAAAAGGAAATGCAACCAGTATTATTCCAATGAAAAAATTATACATCACCGATAAAGGTAAAGCTTGGGCTGGGATTACTTTAGAAGATGATACATTAATTGCATTGGCTAAAACTTTTGTAGAAGCTACCAAATGGAAAGGCGGATGTGAGTTAGAAATCATGCGTACTGCAGAAGGTGTGCCTTATATCATGGAAATTAATCCTCGTTTTCCTGCATGGATTTATTTAACGGCTGCTGCAGGACAAAATCAACCTGCTTCTTTAGTTAAAATGGCATTAGGAGACGACGTACCGCATTTTACAGTTTATGAAGTGGGCAAAATTTTCATTCGCTACTCATGGGATCATATAACTGATGTGAAGGAGTTTCAACAGATCAGTGGCTTTGGGGAATTGTAACCACAAAGCACACAAAGTGTTGCACTAAGAACACTAAGCTTTGTGAACCTTGATGGTATTTTCCTAGTGTTCCTTGTGGTTAAAACTTGCTCAGTAAAGAACAGAACCTTGAAGAGTGCGACGCAACAAAAGTTAATTAGTAGTACAACAGTTTGTAACAACAATAAAAAAATTAAACATAAAGACCATGCAAAAATTAAGATACGAAAGCCCAAGCATTCAAAAAATGAATGCAGGATTAATGAACAAATATGGTACTCGTACCGAATATGAAGCAGTAAAACACATTGATGGTGTTTCTGTAAAAGGGATGATTGAACAATATGGTTCGCCCGTATTTGTGATTAGTGAAAAAACTATTCGTCGTACCTATCAAAATGCAGTACGTGCATTTAAAACACGTTATCCAAAAGTGCAGTTTGCGTGGAGTTATAAAACGAATTACATTAATGCCATTTGTAAAATTTTTCATCAGGAAGGAAGTTGGGGTGAAGTAGTGAGCGGCTTTGAATACAACAAAGCATTGGGCAATGGTGTGCCAGGCAATAAAATTATTTTTAATGGTCCAGAGAAAACAGAGGCTGAATTAACGTTGGCAATTAATAATGATTCTTTAATTCATATAGATCATTTTGAAGAGTTGTATCAGTTAATTGATTTGGCTGATAAAATGAATAAAAAACCTCGTGTTGCCATTCGTGTAAATATGGATACTGGCATTTATCCTATGTGGGATCGATTTGGTTTTAACTATGAAAATGGTCAGGCATGGACGGCCATGAATAAAATTGTTGCTTCTGGAAAATTGCAATTAACAGGTTTGCATTGTCATATTGGAACCTTCATGTTAAGCACTGAAGCTTATGCTGTAGCAGTAAGAAAATTGGGCGACTTAGCATGGAATGCAAAAACACAATTGAATACCTTGATTCAATATTTAGATATGGGAGGCGGTTTGCCAACTGCTAATAATTTACGAGGTGCTTTAATGCCAAGTGCTGATATGATACCAAGTGTAGATGAGTTTGCAGAAGCAATTACCAATGCATTGTACACTATTGGATTTAGTAATGAAGAACTACCTTTATTGATTCTTGAAAGTGGAAGAGCATTAATTGATGATGCTGGTTATTTATTAGGAACTGTATTGGCAAATAAAAGATTAAGTGATGGCCGTAAAGCCACCATCATGGATTTTGGTGTAAATATTTTGTTCACTGCTTTTTGGTACGAGCATAAAATGAGTCCTGCTCAAGATTTTACACACCATACAGAAGATATGGTATTGTATGGTCCTTTGTGTATGAACATTGATGTGGTAAGAAGTAGTATTAATATGCCTTTATTAAACAGAGGAGATCATGTTGTGGTACATAAAGTGGGAGCTTATAATATGACACAATGGATGCAGTTTATACAAATGAGACCTAATGTGGTTTTGATTGATGAAAAAGGTGAAACACATTTAATTAGAAAGGCTGAAACATTGGAATACATTGAGCAAATGGAAGTATTGCCAGATTATTTGAAGGAAATTAACTTGTAGATTTTACCACTAAGTACACAAAGCAAATACACAAAGTTCACTATCTCTTTGTGTTCTTAGTGAAAACCTAGTGACCTTTGTGGTTAAATAAGAATGGAATTTGAAGACAACTAATATTATATCATTCACTAAATACATTGCACATGCCATACTGAACAGTTATGGCATGTTGTTCTTTTCGAAGAATAAGATTTTTGCTTTACTAATATTGGTGGTTTCTTTTTTTACACCATTTACAGGTGCAAGTGGTTTAGCTGCTGTTATTATTGCTATACTTGCAGCACATGCACTAGGCTTTGGTAAAGAACAAATACAAAATGGATTACTTACTTATAGTGTTGTTTTATTTGGCTTAGGTTTTGGAACCAATTTTGAATTTGGAATTACATTTGCAGCATTGCTAGTTGTAGGCTCTTTGCTTACACTATTTATTTCTACTGCACTCAATGCAATTTTAAACAAAAGAGGTTTGCCAGCTTTGTCTTTGGCGTTTATTATTAGCACTGCCTTATTAATTATTGCTTCAAAAAGTTTTACAGGAATTGGTTTAACAGTTCGTCATATTTATTGGTACAACGAAATGTATGCTTTAGGTGGTAACCGATTGATCAATGTAATTACAAAAATTGAAAATTGGAGTATGCCTGATTTTGTAGCAGGTTTTTTTAGAAGCATGAGTGCCATTTTATTTCAGGTAAATATTGCATCAGGCATAGTGCTGGCTATTGGCTTACTCATTTATTCAAGAATTGCATTTATGCTCATGTTATTTGGTTATTCTATTGCCATTTTCTTTGGATATTTAATGGGGGGCTTTACTCAAATGGATGTGAGCTATTACAATATGGGTACCAATTTTATGTTGGTAGCTGTTGCATTGGGTGGCTTTTATTTAATTCCTTCTGTACGTTCTTTTTTGTGGATTTTTATTTCGGTTCCAATAGCTTATTTATTGGTAACTGGTCTTGGAAGTTTATTATTTAAAGTTGGTGTACCTATTTTTTCTTTACCATTTTGTGTAACGGTGATTTTGTTTTTATACATGTTGCAAATGCGTACAAGACCCAGTAAATTGGTACTTACTCCTGTTCAATATTACAGTCCTGAAACTAATTTATATCGTTACATCAATGGTAGAGAAAGATTAATGAACAATGTGTATCATCAACTATCCTTACCATTTATGGGTGAATGGATGGTGAGCCAAGGTTATGATGGAACCATGACCCACAAAGGAGATTGGAGCAAAGCATTAGACTTTGTGATATTAGATGGTGAAATGAAAACTTATCGTTTTCCAGGTAATTTGCCTGAACATTTTTATTGTTACAACAAACCTGTACTTTCCCCTGCAGATGGCATCGTTGAGGAAATTATAGACCATATAGAGGACAATGAAATTGGTGGCAACAATGCACAACAAAACTGGGGAAATACGATTGTTATTAAACATGTAGAAGGTTTGTACACCAAACTTTCTCATCTTAAAAAGCATTCTTTTAAAGTATTGAAAGGTGCTTATGTAAAGAAAGGAGAGATGGTTGCACATGTAGGTAATTCTGGTCGTTCACCAGAACCACACTTGCATTTTCAGGTTCAATCAACTCCTTATGTAGGTTCTAAAACACTGGCTTATCCTATCAGTTATTTTACAGTAAAAGATAACCATGCAATTGCACTAAAAAATTACAGCACACCAGCAGAAGGAAGTTTTGTAAGTAATGTTGTTGGTAATGTACAATTACAACAGGCATTTAATTTTCAACCAGGATTTATTTTAAAAGTAAATGCTGAAAATTTTGCTGAAGAAGAATGGGAAGTTTGTACCAGCATTTACAATGAAACCTATTTGTACAGTGCCTCACAAAATGCATTTGCCTATTTTATTAATAATGGAACAGCATTTTACTTTACCAATTATTTCGGTTCTAAAAAAACATTGCTTTTTGCATTTTATGAAGCAGCTTATAAAGTGTTATTAAGTTCAGAAAGACAAATAAATGTTAAAGACCATTTTCCACTGAATGTTTTTTCTATAAATCCCATCAAATGGTTGCAGGATGTGCTGGCACCATTTTATATTTTCATTCGTGTGCGTTTTGAAAGTGAAGTAAAACAGAATGATGGCTTATTAAACAGTGGCAGCATATCCTTCACAAGCAAACAAACGCTGGAACTATTTGGCATAGGCAAACAACAATCAACCGCAATCGTGAATATTGAAAATGGTCAAATACAATCTTTCAATATTCAAACTAAAAAACAAACAATACAAGCAGTATGCACCCATTAAAAATAATCGCATTGTTCATTGGTATTTTACTTTCTATTCATACAATAGCTCAAACAACTTTAACGTATGATGAGGTAAATACAAAGAGTTATGCCTTATACGAAAAAGGTTCTTGGAAAGAATTATTGGTGTATGGAAAAGAAGCTGTAGAAGCCAGCCAAGATTTTACTTTATTACGTTTACGCATGGGCTATGCAGCTTTTATGTTGAATAATTTTAGTGAAGCCATTAATCAATATGAACATGTTTTAAAAAACGATTCTTATAACAGTTCTGCTCATTATTACTTATACTTAGCGAAAACCAATTTAAACAAAAGTGAATTGGCAGGCACACATATAAAATATTTAAGTAAAGAAATAATTGAGCAAGAAAGAATAAAGTCTTTTGCTTTAACAAGTATTGGCGTAGAAGTTAGTTACAAACAAACCGATGCGTTAACAAGAGATAATCCCATATACACAAGATTACATTTGGGCAACAGATTGAGTAATAATGTATACTTAACTCAATCGGTTGCAACCTATAATCAAACTTTAAACGAGCAATTATTAGTAGGCGTTACCAATAAAAATAACATAAGTATTAATCAGTTTGAATATTACAATAAACTAACCATCAACCTTAATACCAAATGGCAATTAAAAGCAGGATATCATTTTGTATACACACCATTTAATAATTTAGTTTTCAACAATAATTTGTTTTTGGCAGGAATTAAATACAATAGTAATTTTTTTGATGTTCAAGCCGATGCAATTGTAGGCAATGTAAATGATAGCTCATTTAATCAATACAATTTACAATTAGGCTATTACCCTTTGGGTAACTTAAATGTATATGGTTTTTCTACATTTATGTTAAAGCCAAATACTGCCAACAGTTTCAACTTTAAGCAAGTAATTGGTTTTAAATTAATAAAAAATATTTGGTTAGAAGCCAATGCAACATTGGGCAAGTTTACCAACTTAGCAGAAAACGATATGCTATATTTATACAACGCTATAGATGCTAATAACTTTAAAGGAGGTGTAGTCACACATTTTCTTATAGGCAAAAAAACCAATATTAATTTGGGCTATACTTTCGAGCAAAGACAATTTTATAAAAGAACAACCACATTTAATCAACATTCAATCACAGGAGGTCTATCATGGAAATTTTAAAAAAACAAATCGTTACCGCAGCAATAATGCTGTTTAGTTTTAACGCTTTTGCACAAAGCGATGCAGTAGTACAAAAAGCTTTTAAAGACAGCTATACACAAGAGTACAGCAAGTTATATGGTGAAGCAATTGCTACCATAACAAAAGTGTATGAGGCCGACAGTTACGAAACTAACTTGCGTTTAGGCTGGTTGAATTACATGAACAAAAATTACACACAGTCTCAAACCTATTATCAAAAAGCAATTGCTTTAAAACCGTATGCAGTAGAAGCAAAACTGGGATTGGTAAAACCATTAAGCACTTTAGAAAGTTGGGACAAAGTATTGCAGACTTATGAAGATGTTTTAAAAGTAGATGCCCAAAATTATACTGCCAATTATTGGGCAGGTATTATTCAGTACAACAGAAAAAAATATGAGCAAGCTAGCAAATTGTTTGAGAAAATTGTAAATCTTTATCCGTTCGATTTCGATGGAAATCACATGCTTGCTTGGACTTATTTAAACATGGGTAAAAATAACGATGCTAAAACATTGTTTCATAAAGCTCTATTAAATCAGCCAACCAATGCTTCTTGTTTAGAAGGATTGAGTAAGATAAAATAAAACCAGATCGATTAAACGATTCACAACGAAAAAGAGGAAGCAAATGCTTCCTCTTTTTCGTTGTGTTACTTTGTTACTTTGTTACTTTGTGCCTTTGTGGTTCACTCAACTCCTTCAATACGTTCTCAATTCGCTCTTTTAAATTTTCGTAACTGGTATACCCTCTTGCCAATAAATGAAATTTTGTTTCGCTGGTTTGTAACAATACACATGGGTAACCAGTTACTTGTAATTGTTTACACAACGCAAATTCGTAATAGGCTTTCTCTTTGTATTCTTCGCTTTTTAGTTTTTCATAAAAAGCTTCATGCTGAATACTATATTTTTCTAACAGGTGTTTATACGATTCATCATCGGTTAAATCTCTTCCTTCAAAATGTAAAGCAATTTGTACATCTGCTGCAAACTCCACTTGTCTTTCAGGATAGTACTCTTTAAACACACTCATGGCAATAGCAGGCTTTTCGCTATTGGGATACCAATCGCTTAAATCGGGGTTTTCGATATGCCATAAATAATCTTTACCAAATTCCATTCCACTGTATTCTTCTACAGTTTTATAAGCATTTAAAATATAATTGGCGGTAACCCCAATATGTACTGGTTTTTCTGGTAATATCATACCCCCACTTAATACTTCTGTGTGCATGCTATCATGATAGTCGGCTTCAATTTTTTTTATTACTGGGCTAAAACCATAACACCAGCCACAGTAAGCATCGTAACAATAAAATATAGTTGGGTTCATGTGGCAAAGATAAAACCAAAAGACCTTAAGGGTAATAAAGTAGTTTAAGTGTTCAAATGTTCAAATGTTTGATTGTTCAATATGCCAATAATTAATTCTCAATTTTAAATCCATCAAACATTCAACCTTTTAACCGCTGGTAACCAAAAAAAATCTACTTAACAACTTTCTTTTACTTTTGCATTTTAAACATTTGAACGAATAAACTTGTTAAACTTATAAACTTATAATTATGCCAGGCTTTGAACTTTGGGGCGATGAAGAAAGAAAAGAAGTAAATGATGTGTTAGAAACAGGCATTTTAATGCGTTATGGTTTTGATGGCCCAAGAAAAGGTATTTGGAAAAGCCTTGAACTAGAAAAAGCAATAACCGAAACCTTTGGTTGCCAATATGCACAATTAACTAGTAGTGGCACAGCAGCTTTAACAACAGCAATGGCTGCATTAAATATTGGCGTTGGCGATGAGGTAATTATGCCAAGCTTTACATTTGTGGCAAGCTTTGAAGCTATTTTAAGTGTGGGTGCAATTCCTGTAATGGTTGATGTTGATGAAACGTTAACGCTTAACCCAACTGCTGTTCGAAATGCTATTACTACAAAAACAAAATGTATCATGCCAGTACACATGTGTGGTAGCATGGCAGATATGGATGCTTTAAAAGAAATTTGCAATGAGCATAATTTAATATTGTTAGAAGATGCCTGCCAAAGTATTGGTGGCACCTACAAAGGCAAACACTTGGGCACCATTGGCCATGCAGGAACTTTTAGTTTCGACTTTGTAAAAATGATTACCACTGCCGAAGGTGGTGTTGTTATGACAAATAGCCGAGATGTTTATATTAAAAGTGATGGTTATACCGATCATGGACACGACCATACTGGGGTTGATAGAGGTGCAGACTTACACCCATTTATTGGCTACAACTTTAGAATTAGCGAATTACATGCTGCCGTTGGTTTAGCACAAATTAGAAAATTACCCACTTTTTTAACATTACAGAAAAAAAATAATGCCGCATTAAAAACTTATCTAGAGCAAATTCCAGAAATAACATTTCGGCAAGTGCCAGAAGGTGGCGTTGATAGTTGTAGTTTTTTAAGTTGGTTTTTACCAACACCAGAATTAATGCAAGCCTTTGTTGCAGAGATGAAAGCTCAAAATATATTGGCTGGTAATTTTTATTGGTTTGGCAACAACTGGCATTATATAAAACAGTGGCAACATTTGCAACAAGCTACTACTTTAAACAACATAAGTGCAGAGCAAAAAACAGCATTAACCAATTTAGCTACCCAAAATTTTAGTGCCAGCGATGCTATAATGAGCCGTTGCATTAGTACTGCTATAAGTTTAGTTTGGACCGATGAACAAATTAAAGACAAAGGAGAAAAAATGGTTGCCGTTCTTAAAAAAGTATTAAGCCAAGCCAGCGTAACAGCATAAATTTTTAAAACAGTAATTTAATAAAGCCATGCAATAATTTAATTGCATGGCATTATTATTTAATCTGCCATATAACATGATGAATCTGTTGTGGTGGTGTTTCAAATTTTGCCATTTGCAAGGCAAACTTCAACAGTAGTAGTTTTATTAAAATTAAAAGAATGTTTAATAAACCGAAGATTTGTTTAAAGATTAGTACTACATTTAGCTACCAAAACTACCAATTATGCAAACACTTGCACCTGTACAACTAAAAGACAGAGAAATATTTATGGATGTTTTAAGAGGTATCGCCATCTTAGGCATCTTTATAGCCAACCTTCAATTTTTTTCTTATTATTCTTCCACAGCAAGTGGAGCTTACATCTATCCTGCATTAGATAAAAAATTTAGCTTTTTGCATGCCATGTTTATTGAGGGTAAATTTTATTCCATTTTCAGTTTATTGTTTGGCTGGGGTATTGCATTGCAAATGAGTCGTTCTAATTCCGATGATTCAAGTACTGCAAAATTTATAAAACGAAGATTATGGTTTATGATGTTTTTGGGCGGTATTCATTTAATATTTATTTGGATTGGCGATATCGTTGCATTTTATGCAATGGTTGGCTTTTTATTGGTTTCACTTAGAAAAAAGTCGAACGAAAAATTATTAATTATTGGCACTGTTCTTATTTTATTACCCATTGTTTTATACTTTTTTAAAATGAAGTTTCAATGGTTAAATGCACCTGCTGGTATTTTATTTGAAGCCAGCAATTATTTGCAAACCCATTTTGCAGGCATTCCTAAAGATATGAATGAAGAAGCCATTATTAAACAAAGCCACAGTTTAATTACCGATGTTAAAGTTAATATGGCCAATGCTCCTTTTAGATATGCCTATTTATTTTTTGTAAGTCGTATTCCTAAAGTTTTGGGTATGATGTTGATTGGTTTTGTAATTGGG
>JANOZK010000031.1:0-15939 GCA_031429335.1 Chitinophagaceae bacterium
CTGCAGTTTTGCCGTTGTCAAATTCTTTGAGGATGCCTGAAATCTGGGCAGGGCTGAATGTGCTTTTTTTCATCTTTTACGTTTTTTAAAGTTACAAATATTGTCTACTTTTAAAACGTACTATTTTTGGGGGAGCTTACAGCAAAACAACTAGGAATTTTTTATTAGATGTACGGTGTTCCTTTAAAACTTATCATATAAACCGTCATATAATTTATATTTAGCATCATATTCATCAAAGGCTTTGGTATCTTTTCCTTTAACTTTTTCTCTTTTAAACACAAAACAATTTGCCAGCCATTTAACCGAATTATTTAAACAGTTTTTAATAGTTCTATCTTTTGTTGGTTCATTTTTTAGAGCATTGTATGCTTTTTCTAACCAAACAATGGCGTTATCAATGGTCTCCATTAGAGGTTTATCAAGTTCAACATTTGCTTTCTTTAAACCATCTACTTGTTCTTTAAATTTAGCATCGGCAGCTGCCTTTTTCTTAGGATCTTTTTCAGCAGGTGGTTTATTGGTATTTAAATCTTGTAAAGCTCGACGGTTGTTGTTGTAACGTTCTTCTATTAAACCAAAATCATTGTAATAAATTACACCTGCGTTGAAGGCTGCTAGGCTTAAAGAATTGTCTTTATTATACGCTTTTACAAAAGCATCAATTGCTTTTTTCTCATATTTCATTTTGGTAATACTGTCTAAACCATGTTTTTCTTCTCTACCAATTTCCGAAAACATTTGTCCAAACAACAAATATTTTCTTGCAGTTAAATTACCAGCGGCATCTTCTTTATCATACAATTCTCCCTTTTCTGCAATGCTATAATTTTTATTCAAAAAATCAATTTCATAATCATCCCAATCTCCTTTAGGATAAACTTCTTTTGCAATAGCTAAATATTTAAAAAATTTTTCTTTGTTTTTAGTGTTTGATGCATACACCAAAATATACACATAAGCATCTTTATAATCGTCGCCCACTATTTTTAAATCAGCAAACTTTTCGTACAAAGCAGTAGCCTCAGCTTCTTTTTTTGCATTTTGTGCCGAATATGCTGTGTATAAAACCGATATGGTATCTATTTTTGCACCTGTTTTACGGATATCTTTTTTTACAATTATTTCTCCCATGTAAACGGCTGGTAGAAAGGCTTGATAAGCAGAATCCCACTTCTTTTGTTCAAACAACTTTCTACCATCGTTAAAACTACCAACATAAATTAAATCCAACGGTCTCCAAGCCACACTTGGGTCGGCCAATTGCTTGAAATCTGGCTCTAAACCTTCATATTTTTTGAAGGCTGCTACAGCAGCATCTCCACAACCAGGATATTTTGATTTGTACTTCTCATCAAAATAAAGTTCTGCATATATTCTAGATTTCCACAACCAACCTTCTGCTTTAGCTTGGGCTTTTGGGTCGGCCATGGCTTTATCAATTTCTGTTTTACTTGCTTCAATTTGTTGCAACAAAAAAACGGTACTAACTTTTGAAAACATTTTATCTTGTGCATATACAAGATTAATTACTAGGGCAAAAATGGCAAGGATAAAAAACTTCTTCATAAATGAAATTTTAATTATTGGTTTCGTTATTGTCTGTGGTTTCTTCATCAGAGTTGTCTTCTGGTTTTTCTTCAATAGAGTTTGTCGTATTTTCTATTTCGGCGGCACTATTTTCTCCATTAATTTGTTCCTCTGAATTAACTACCTCTTCTTCTTCTTGTTCTTCAATTTTAGATATTGCTGCAATGGCATCTTCAGAATCTACACGAATTAAAGTTACTCCTTGTGTATTACGACCAGCTGTTTTAATATTTGCAATTGGTGTTCTTAAAGTTATTCCAGATTGACAAGTAATAATTAAATCTTCCTTTTCAGTTACATCCATTATTCCTACCAACCTACCTGTTTTTTCGGTAACATTAATAGTTTTTACACCTTTTCCACCTCTATTGGTAACTCTATAAACATCTACTCCATCTTCATCAACCAATCGTGTGCGTTTTCCAAAGCCTTTTTCACTAACAACTAAAACTGTTTTTGTTTTGTCATCTCTACTTACACAAATCATACCAACAACTTCATCGGTTTCATCATCTACTTCAATACCAGCAACACCAATTGCACCTCTACCAGTTGGGCGTACTTTTTCTTCTGGAAAACGAATGGCACGGCCACTTCTAACGGCCATCATAATCTCAGAATTTCCATCGGTTAATTTTGCTGCTAACAATTCATCGCCTTCGTTTATCGTAATTGCATTTACACCATTTGAACGTGGGCGGCTAAAGTCTTCTAAATCGGTTTTCTTAATAATGCCTCTCTTGGTACACAATACAATATACCTGCCTTCTAAGGTTTCTTTTTTATCTAAATCCTTTACATCAATAATGGCTTTTACTTTATCGTCTTGTGGAAGCTGCATTAAGTTTTGTATAGCTCTTCCTTTTCCTTGTTTTTCGCCTTCGGGTATTTCATACACCTTTAACCAATAACATCTTCCTTTTTCTGTAAAGAATAACATGGTGGTATGTGTGCTTGCAACAAATAAGTGTTCTACATAATCCTCTTCTCTGGTTTTACTACCAACAGCCCCACGTCCTCCACGTTTTTGTTGTCTGTAATCTGCTGCTGTTGTACGTTTTATATAACCAAGGTGAGAAATGGTAATTACCACATCTTCCTCTTTAATAAAATCCAACATATTTACTTCATCAGCTAAATATTGAATTTCACTTTTACGAGGCTCACCAAATTTTTCTTTTACTTCAAGTAATTCTTTTTTAATTAGCTCGTACCTTAACTCAACACTTGCCAATAATGCTTTTAAGTAAGTGATCGTTTTCATCAAACCATCAAATTCTTCAATAATTTTTTCACGTTCCATACCAGTAAGGCGTTGTAAACGCATCTCCATTATGGCTTGGGCTTGTTTTTCAGATAAACCAACCGCTTGAACATAATGTTCTTTTGCCTCAGGCGTAAACAAAGTTTCGGGTAAGTGCCAATTATCAGCAATACTTCTTTCAATTAATTTTTTCTTGGCTTCATCGGGTGTTGCACTTGCACGAATTATTGAAATAGCAAGATCTAAATGATCTTTATCGTTAATTACTTTTAAATAACCTTCTAATAAATGGGCTCTTTCTTCAGCTTTTTTTAATTCAAATTTTGCCCTACGAATCACCACTTCCATCCTAAACTCAACAAACTCGGTAATTAGAGCAAGTACATTAAAAATTCTTGGACGACCTTTACTTATAGCTACATTATTAATACCAAAGCTAGTTTGAAACTCGGTGTATTTATATAATTGATTGATGATAACATTAGCAACCCCATCACGTTTTAAATCTACCACAATTCTGGTGCCTTCACGTTTGTTACTTTCGTTGTTTACATTAGAAACGCCTTCGATTGTTTTGTCGTTTACTAACTGACCAATTTTATCGGTTAAGCCATCTAAACTTACTTGGTAAGGAACTTCATTAATAATAATTTGTTCTCGTCCACTGGCTTTGGTTTCAATGCTACATTTTCCACGAACCACTACCCTACCTCTACCAGTAAGCATACCTTGTTTTACGCCTTCCATTCCAAAAATTACACCTCCTGTTGGAAAATCTGGAGCTTTTACAAATTGTAAAATTTCTTCTGCAGTAATTTCTTTATTTTCTATGTATGCAATACAACCATCGATAACTTCACTTAAATTATGAGGCATCATATTGGTTGCCATACCCACAGCAATACCACTACTACCATTAACCAATAATTGAGGAATTCTTGTTGGTAATACTGATGGTTCTTTTAAGCTATCGTCGAAATTGGATTGAAAATCAACCGTATCTTTTTCGATGTCTTCTAACATAGCTTCGGCAAACTTTTGCAAACGAACTTCTGTGTAACGCATGGCTGCTGGTGGGTCTCCATCTTGAGTACCAAAGTTACCCTGCCCATCTACCATCGTATGCCTCATGGTAAATTCTTGAGCCATACGCACCAATGTATCATAAATAGCACTATCTCCATGTGGGTGATATTTACCCATTACCTCGCCCACAATTCTTGCACTTTTTTTATAGGCTTTATTAGAGTTATTTCCTAATTCGTTCATGGCATATAAAACCCTGCGGTGTACAGGCTTAAATCCATCTCTAACATCTGGTAATGCACGACCTACAATAACGCTCATTGAGTAATCAATGTAAGCGGTTTTCATTTGTTCTTCGATATTCACCTGAATAATTCGGTCGTTATCGCTTGTTTGTTCTGGCTCTAAATTATTATTTTCTTCCATTGCTTAAATCACAGATTTTTCAATTGTTTTTTCTGGTGTGTAAAGATACTTTTTAATGCTCGAAAAACCTTGAAAATGATGCCTTAATAACGGGCTTTTATCCACATTTAAACCATGAAATGTTACTATTAAAATCAGTGATGAATAGTATTATAATATCTATTGGATGATTTAAATACAGAGAGAAAAAATTGAAGAATTTGAAACACTATTTTTAACCCAAAAAATTGCTGTGTTTTTAGGTTTTAAAACTCAACGCTACTGCCTAACCAAGCCATCATTGCCATACCGTTTTCTATAGCACGTTCATCTATATTAAACTTTGGTGTATGCACATTATGAACAATACCAAGGGCTTCATTTTTTACACCAAGTCTAAAAAAACAACCCGGAATAATTTGGGTATAGAAACCAAAATCTTCGGCACCCATTCTAAGTTCGGTTTCTAATATATTTTCTGCACCAAATAAAATATTGGCTTGTTGCCAGGCTTTTTCTGTTAACATGGGGTCGTTGTCAACTGTTGGATAACCGATGTCTATTTTTAATTCAAGTTCAGCTCCCATGCCTTCTACAATTGCTTTTGCTTGTTTTGTAATTAGTTCATGGGCTTTATAACGCCATGTTTCATCCATTGCCCTGAATGTGCCCATTAATTTTACTTCACTGGGTATTACATTGGTGGTATGACCACCTTGAATAGAACAAATTGATAATACTGATGGTGAAGTAGGATTATTATTTCTTGAAATAATTTGTTGCAATGAAACAATTAATTGAGAGGCAATTAAAATGGTATCAGCAGTTAAATGTGGGGCCGCTGCATGACCACCTTTACTTTTGATAGTCATATAAATTTCATCGGCACTGGCCATCACTCTTCCTTTTCTAAAACTTAGTTTTCCTAAGTCTAACCCTGGATGAACGTGCATGCCAATTATTCCTTGAGGTGTAGGACTTTCTAAAGCTCCATCACGTATCATAAAACTAGCTCCACCAGGATTTCTTTCCTCACCTGGCTGAAAAATAAATTTTATTGTCCCTTGCCACTGGCTTTTAGTGGCCTGCAAAATTTTTGCTGCACCAAGCAAACAAGTGGTATGAACGTCGTGGCCACAGGCATGCATGATGCCTTTTTTTGTAGATTTATAGTCAACATCATTTTCCTCGGTAATTGGCAAGGCATCCATATCGGCTCGTAATGCAATTACTCTACATGTTGGGTTGTTACCCTCTATTATAGCAACAATGCCTGTTGTAGCCATTACGGTAAACTTTATACCAAAGTCGCTTAATTTAGATTGAACAAACTTGCTTGTTTCAAACTCTACATAACTCAATTCTGGATTTGCATGCAAATGATGACGAATTGCAAGAAACTCATCAAAATATGCTTTAGCTAAATCTTTAATATTTTGTGCTAACATACATTAATTATTGTGGTAGGTCTTCGTCAGGTGGTGGGGTATATTCAATTGCGTCATCAACAATAAAAACACCCTGCGGAAAAATTTTGTTTAGTTGTTTTCTAAACTTTTCTGCATCGGCTCGTTTTAAAAAGTTTCCTATCCTAACTTTAAACGAAGGCGATTGAAACATCACATATGATTTTTCTTGTGGAAATCGAATCATTAAATCTGTTTTAATTTTAAATGCCTGCTCTCTATTTGATGTGCTAACAACTTGAATTCGAAACCCTCTATAATTACCAGAACTTGTTAGCATTGCACTTCGCTTATTAATAGTTATTTGTTTAGCAGTTAACACATCTAAACGTGCATCTTTTATAACAATAATCGTATCGGTGGCATTACAAAATGTTACTATAGAAAGAAATGAGATAAAAAAAATCAATTGTTTCATTTTATATTGATTATGTTTTTAGTAGCTTGATTTTGCTCCACCAATATTTTCAATGGGGTGCCAAGTTGTTTTTATTTCTTGGGTATCCATAATAAAATATGGTGTTTCAGCTTCATCGGTGTTCCACTTTATATGGTTATACAATATTACTCTTTTTACATTTAGGGAGGCTTTTTCTTGTATAAGTTTATGTGTTTCAGTATCATTTTCGCAATAAACCATTACGTTTACATCCATATGATCAGCAAAGTATTTTGTCAATTCTTTAGGCTTACCAGTTAAAATATTAATAACACCACCCGATACATCGCTGGAGTTTATTACCTCTGCAAAAGTAACAGCACACAAAGGTTTTGATTCGCTTGCCAAAACAATACAAGTATTGCCACCTGCTATAATTGGTGCAACTACTGAAACTAAACCTAACAATGAACTATTTTGAGGTGCAATAATACTTACAACACCTGTTGGTTCTGGTACAGAAAAATTAAAATGTGAGGAGGCAACTGGATTTACAGAGCCGAAAACCTGCTGAAACTTATCGCACCAACCTGCATAATAAATTAATCTATCAATGGCTGTGTGAACTTCTGTTTCTGCTTGTATTTTAGTAGAGTCTTGCTGCATTAACTCATCAATAAATTGTGCTTTTCTACCTTCGAGCATTTCAGCTATACGATACAATATTTGGCCACGATTAAAAGCAGGCTTAGCACTCCAACCACCAAACGCCCCACGAGCTGCAATGACAGCTTCACGAAAATCTTTTCGGCTACTTAAACAAACATTGGCCAATTGTTGCCCAGCTTTATTGGTTGGGGTGTAATACCTTCCACTTTCGGTTCTGGGAAATTGACCACCAATGTAAATTTTGTATGTTTTTAAAACTTCCAATCTTTTTGAAATCGTTGTTGCCATAAAATTATTTTTTTTAACCACAACGACGCTGCGTTGAAACTATACCCAACGTTGTGATACTTTGTGGTGTTTTGTCTCTGTGGTTCATTAAAGTTGAATAAAGAACTAATTATTGACGTGTGCGACGCAACAAAAGTTTAATAGTTATTCTCTTGCTGGTAGCATAATTCTTCTATTTTAAATACGCACCCAAACCATGCAAACCACCTTCACGCCCAAAACCACTTTCTTTATAGCCTCCAAACGGACTTGTTGGATCGAATTTGTTGTAGGTATTTGCCCAAATTACACCTGCTCTTAATTTGGTAGTCAAGTTGAAAATTTTAGAGCCTTTATCTGTCCACACACCTGCACTTAAACCAAAAGGTGTATTGTTTGCTTTTTCAATTACTTCGTCATCTGTTCTAAACGTTTGAATAGTAAGTACGGGGCCAAAAATTTCTTCTTGAGCCAATCTACTACTCTGTGCAACATTCATAAACAATGTTGGACGAATAAAAAATCCTTTTTTAGGCAACATACAATCATTTTGATACCTTTCTAAGCCTTCTTGCTCTCCTATTTTTAAGTACTTATGAATATTGTTCATTTGTTGTTTCGAGTTAATAGCTCCAACATCTGTGTTTTTGTCCATAGGGTCCCCAACAATTAAAGTAGACAATCGATCTTTCAATTTCTGTACAACAATGTCGTAAACACTTTCTTGTACAAACAATCTTGACCCAGCACAGCAAACATGACCTTGGTTAAAAAAAATGCCATTTACAACACCTTCTACAGCTTGGTCTATTGGTGCATCATCGAAAATAATATTGGCAGCTTTACCACCTAACTCTAGGGTTACTTTTTTATTAGAACCAGCTACAGCACGTTGTATAATTTTGCCAACATTGGTGCTTCCAGTAAAAGCAATTTTATTAATATCTGGATGGTTAACAATAGCTGCACCAGTAGCACCAGCACCTGTAATAATATTGACAACTCCCGGTGGTAGATCACTTTCTTGAATAATTTCAGCCAACTTTAGAGCAGTAAGCGGTGTAGTTTCTGCAGGTTTTAAAACCACCGTATTTCCAGTTGCTAAAGCAGGTGCAATTTTCCAGGCGGCCATTAAAAGAGGAAAATTCCATGGTATAATTTGCCCAGCAACACCCAATGGAGCAATTTTTTTATTTGGAAAGGCGTATGCTAATTTATCAGCCCAGCCTGCATAATAAAAAAAGTGGTTGGCAACTAAGGGTATATCAATATCTCTGCTTTCTCTTATAGGTTTACCGCCATCTAATGTTTCAATAACTGCAAATTCTCTAGCCCGTTCTTGTATCATTCGTGCAATTCGATACATGTATTTTGCACGTTCTTTTGCAGGCATTTTACTCCATGTTTTGTCATAAGCATTTCTTGCTGCTTTTACTGCTTTGTCTACATCCGCAGCAGATGCTTCTGCCACTTCACTCAATTTTTCTTCAGTAGCTGGGTTAATCGTATCGAAATATTTTTTGCTTAATGGCTTTTCAAATTTTCCATTAATGAACAGATCATATTTAGCATCAATCTTAGCACTAGCTTTACTTTCTGGTGCTGGTGCATACTCCATTTTGAAATCGAGTTTCAATGTATTATTCTTTTTTGCTGCTTTAGCCATATTTTAAGTATTTCACACAAAGGAACGAAGGATGCTAAGTCCACAAAGTGTTGTTTGAATTGCTATTTATATTTCACACAAATTTTCTTTTTTGATCTTTTTTACTTTGTAATCTTGGTGAGCTTCGTGTGAAACTAGTCTATTGAAAAATAATTTGCACTTTGATATACTCCTGTTCTTTCTTTTTCTAATTGCATCAGTACATCGTTGGCCAAACTACTGGCACCAAACCTAAACCATTGATTATTCATCCATCCCGATCCTAGAGTTTCTTGTAACATTACTAAATAATGTAAAGCAAGCTTTGATTTACTAATGCCACCAGCAGGTTTCATGGCAATTTTTTTGCCTGTTTTGAAATAAAAATCTCTAATGGCTTCTAACATTACTAAAGTAACTGGCATCGTTGCTGCTGGCGAAATTTTACCTGTTGACGTTTTAATAAAATCGGCACCTGCATACATGGCAATATCGCTGGCCCTCCTTACTTTATCGTAAGTAACCAATTCTCCTGTTTCTAAAATTACTTTTAACCGTGCAGTACCACAAGCTTCTTTAATGGCTGCAATTTCATCGAACACAAAGTTGTAATTACCTTCTAAAAATTTACCTCTAGAAATTACCATATCAATTTCATCGGCACCATTAGCAACTGCAAATTTTGTATCGGCTATTTTTACCGATTTTGGTGCTTGACCACTAGGAAAAGCAGTGGATACAGATGCTACTTTTACACCACTATTGCCCAAAGCTTTTTTTGCTGTTGCTACCATACTTGGGTAAACACAAATTGCGGCAACAGTAGGTAAGCTTGGATATGCATCGTGCAAATGTTGTGCCTTATAACACAATTGCTTTACTTTACCCTCGGTATCTTTACCTTCTAAGGTAGTTAAATCAATCATATTTAAAGTAAGTTTCAGCCCATTTACTTTGGTTTCGGCTTTTATGCTTCTGGCAGTAAAACGTTTGGCCCTTTCTTCAATGCCCACTTGATCTACTCGTGGCGATAAAGCAAAATCTGGAATGGTAAAAGATGTATTCGTAGCAACCATAATTAAATTTTGTAAACATCAAATATACCCCATTTTTGTTACTTAAATACAAGGCATAAAAAGTTGAGTTTTGTGCCAAAACTCAACTAATGTCCTGCAATAAGCAGGATTTGAAACTAGGCAACAAACGATGCCATAAAATACTACTGTTGGTTACATAGAAATTGTTAGCTTACATTTGTATTTATGACAATAGAAAAATTGATTGATATGAGGAACCGTGTTGTGGTTCTGAGGAGGTTTCTTTGACTACGCTAACCGACAAACTAAAGTAGAACAAGACAAACAGATTTCTTTATCTGCAGGCTTTTGGGATGATATTGCCCGAGCTACTGCGATAATGAAGGAGATTAAAGTAAATGAATATTGGATGAAGCTTTACACTAGTGTTGAAACTGCTGTAGAAGATTTTGCCGTATTATTCGACTTTTATAAAAGTGGCGATGCTACAGAAGAAGAAACTGAGGTGGCTTATAAAAATGCGTTTGCCCAAATAGAAGAGGCTGAATTTAAAAGTACATTAAACCACCCCGAAGATGAGTTAAGTGCTGTTTTACAAATAAACAGTGGTGCCGGTGGTACCGAAAGCCAAGATTGGGCCGATATGTTGTTGAGAATGTACAGAATGTATGGAGAAAAACAAGGATGGAAAGTTTTAGAGTTAGATTATCAAGAAGGCGACGGTGCAGGTATTAAAACAGCTACTTTACAATTTGATGGCGATTTTGCTTATGGCTTTTTAAAAAGTGAAAGTGGCGTTCACCGATTGGTTCGAATTTCGCCATTTGATAGTAATGCAAGAAGACATACTAGCTTTGCCAGTGTAAACGTTTATCCATTAGTAGATGATACCATTACAGTTGAAATAAACCCTGCCGATGTAAAAATGGAAACGAGCCGAAGTGGTGGTGCAGGCGGTCAAAATGTAAATAAAGTTGAAACCAAAGTTCAATTAACGCATATACCCACAGGTATTGTTGTTGTTTGCCAACAAGATAGAAGCCAAATTGGAAATAGGGAATTGGCTATGCAAATGCTAAAGAGTAGGTTATATGAAATTGAGCTACAAAAACGGAACGAACTAAAAGATGCTGCCAATGCCAAAAAGAAAAAAATTGAGTGGGGTAGCCAAATAAGAAGTTATGTTTTTCATCCTTATAAAATGATTAAAGACCATAGAACCGATTTTGAAGTAGGTAATGTTGGGCCCATTATGGATGGAGAATTGGATGGATTTATCAAAGCATATTTGATGATGATTAAGGATGATGAGTAACTAAATGATAACATGAACTTTATCATGGAAATTATTTTTAATTGCTTTAAAGTTTAAATTGCATTTAATCCCCAATTAAAATGAAATTTGACAATTATTTCTATAACTATTTAGTAACTAATAAAACCCTAAGCTTAAAAGCCATTGGCACTTTTACTTTAAATGAAAATTTTGTAATTCCAACAGAACCAATAACTCGTGAATATTACCCTGAAGATGGTATTTTATTTGAAAGCAATAAAAAAGCAATTACATCAGAAGAACTCATTGCATTTATTAAGTTAGAAAGTCGAAAACCGATTACCCTTATATCATCAGATTTAGAAGATTATATCTTGCAAATTAGGGATTGGTTAAACATTGGAAAACCCTACACAATAGAAGGAATAGGCTCACTTGTTAAATTACATAGTGGACAATACGAGTTTAGTTATGGTAAAATAAAAAATGAAAATATTTCAGGTATTGTAACATCTTCAGCAAAAAAAGAATATGAGTACGGTGGGATTAAAAAAAGAATAAATGTTGATAAAAGCAAGTTAGTTAAAACATTATTGCTAACATTTATTTTTTTATTGGTTATGGCTGGGGCTTGGTTGGGTATAAACTATTTTATAAAGAATAATAAAACTAGTAATATTTCACAAAACGGTGTACCCAAAGAAAATACTACTATTTTAAGTGCAGACACTAATACAAAACCCAAAACAACTTTAATTACCGCTGCAAACAAAAGTGATACCCTTAAGTATAAAATGTTTTTTCTAGCAAGTAAATACCTGGAAAAAGCAGATAGAATTTATGCAATTTGGAGTAAACAAACTACCATTAATAGAGATAGTGTTATTATAGACGACACCATGAGGCACAGGTTATTTATTTATAGAAGATTGTTGCCAAAAGATACCCTAAAAATAAAATCCGAAATGGCAATTTATTTCAATCACTCAATTACTTTAGAGGTAGAAAACTAGTTGGTAGCTTGTAACTTTAAACTATGATTAATATCCCCATTGCTGAAATTGCCGATAAATATGGATGGGAGAATTATAGTATAAAACAACTAAAATCGGGTTTAATCAATTACACTTTTCAAGTAACAACTTCAAATAGTATTTACATTGTTCAAAAAATAAATACCACAATTTTTCAAGACCCACAGGCAATTGATGCTAATTTAATTTCTTTAAATAGTTATTTTCAAAAAAATTTTAAGAACTATTTGTTCATTGGACCACTTTGTTCCATCAATGGATTGAGTTTACATAAAATTGGTCCAGATTATTTCAGGGTGTTCGAATATGTACAAAACAGTGAAACAAAAACGGTTGTTAAGAATGCTGATGAAGCCTTTGAAGCTGCAAAACAATTTGGACAATTCACTTTTTTATTAAAAGAGTTTGATGCTTCAAAACTAAACTTAATTATACCCAATTTTCATAATCTTAGTTTAAGAATTAAACAATTTAAAAATGCCTTAATTGATGGAAATATTGAAAGAATTATTGAAGCAAAAGATTTAATTCGTTTTATTGAGGAACAATATAGTATTAGCAGCACTTATGAAAACTTTATAGCAAATGCTACAATAAGGGTTACCCATCACGATACAAAAATTAGCAATGTATTATTTAACCAAGAAAATAAAGCTATTTGTATAATTGATTTAGATACAATTATGCCAGGATATTTTTTAAGCGATGTAGGCGATATGATAAGAACTTACGTTTGCCCTGCATCTGAAGAAGAAACAGACTTTTCGAAAATAATTATTCGTAAAGATGTACTACAAGCCATACAAGATGGTTATTACACTTTTATGGAAAATGAATTAACAAAATTCGAAAAATCCCATTTTTTCTTTGCTGGCGAAATGATGATTTACATGCAAGCAATACGCTTTCTTTCAGATTATTTTAATAATGACATTTATTACCACACGAACTATCCAAAACAAAATTTGAATAGAGCTAAAAATCAACTTTTTTTACTAAAAGCATTACAAAAGAGTATGGTTAACCAGTAATGTTTTTTAAATAATCGATTAAAATACGCTTAGTGTAACCTAATTAATGCTGTACATCATTTTATTCAATCAATAAACTCCTTTCTTTGCAACAAATAAATTGCTATGTCAACTCCCGTTATGTATTATGGTGCTTATTTGCATTTAGATAAAATTTTAGATAGCCAATATCCAGTAAGTTTTAAAGAGGGTAACGAACCGGCCCACGACGAAATGCTATTTATTGTTATTCATCAAGCCTATGAACTTTGGTTTAAACAAATTTTATTTGAGCTAGAGTATATTTCTACGATTTTTTCAAAAGAACAAATTAACGACAATAGTGAAGATTTAAACTTGGTAAGGCACCGATTTACAAGAGTAATAAAAATTATGGAGTTGCTTAATCAGCAGGTTAGCATTTTAGACACTATGACTCCACTCGATTTTTTAGAATTTAGAAATTTACTTACTCCATCTTCTGGTTTTCAGAGTGTACAATTTAGATTAATAGAAGCCAAAATGGGGTTACAAATACAAAATAGACATCATGCCGATTATTATAAACGTACCAATGAAGGTGGGTTTACGAAGCCCGACTATAATACGATTAATAACACCGAAGATGAAAAAAGCTTATTAAAATTGGTGAATGAGTGGTTAGAAAGAATGCCTTTTTTTGAAGAAAAATTTTGGACCGATTATACCCCAACACACAACAATAACATCACCCAACATGCTTTTTGGAGCGATTATAGAGACATCTACAATAATGGCCTAACAGAAAGAGAGCAATCTAAAATACAGGATTTTGATTATGTGTTTTTAGAACAACAACATCCAACATTAAGTGAAGAAGATTCAACTACTTTACGAAGTAACTTTTCACCAAAGGCGTTAAAATCGGCATTGTTTATTATGCTGTATAGAGATTTTCCAGTTTTTCAAACATCTTACCAAATTTTAGACAGTTTAATAGAAATAGATCATTTAATGAGTAGCTGGAGGCATAAACACTTAATTATGGTTCGTAGAATGATTGGTATGAGGGTTGGAACTGGTAATACAAGTGGTTCTGGTTATTTAGAAGGTGCTTTGAATAAACATTACGTGTATAAAGATTTATCAAGTTTATCTACCTATTTAATTGAAAGAAAAAAAATGCCGATATTACCACAATCATTAATCAAACATCTTGGATTTAATTGCTAGATTAAATATCAAATTTTTATTAACACAACAAGAATAAGTTTTACCATCAATAACTATAAGCCTGCTTTTATCTTTGCTGAAATAATGAAATAAATGAAAACTATAATTAAGTTAGCAATAATTGCTACTACTAGTGCAGCTTTTATTACAACTAGTTGTAATAATGGTAAAGATAAAAATGATGTCAAAGATTCTACCCCTGCAGCCTTAACTAAGGCAGTCCCAGGTACACCCATAAAATACGATAGCAGCAAACGGTACATATTTTTAACTTGGGACGATGCACCACAACCTCCAGGCAGTAATATCAGCAAAAGGGTATTTCATGATCAGGGTGTAAAGGCTACATTTTTTATGGTGGGTATGCACCAAACTGATAATAGAAGAAGGAGTTTTGTTGATTCGATTCGAAATGCTTATCCCGAATTTTTATTAGCCAACCATAGTTATAGTCATGGTTTTCAAAATAAATACCAAACTTTTTATTCAAAGCCGGATAGTGCGGTAAAAGATTTTTTACGTGCCGAACAAGAGTTAAACATTCCAGTAAAAATAATTCGTTTACCCGGCAATCCAACTTGGGCAAACAATGGCCAAATTAAAGGCCCAAAAAGTACACTACCAGTTGCACAAAAATTAGATGCACTAGGTTATCATTTAGTTGGTTGGGATGTAGAGTGGGAATTTATTGGAGGCAATAAACCAAAACAGGGAGCCATGCAATTAGTAGCTGCTATTACCAAAAAATTAGACGAAGGAAATACTTATGCTCCAAATTGTTTGGTACTATTGGCACATGATAGAATGTTTGCCAAGCAGCCCTTCACCGATTCGCTAGTAAAATTTATTGCAGAATTAAAAAAAGATAGTAGAAATGTTTTTGAAACAATTGACCACTATCCTTTAGTTCAAACCCCAAAAGGTAAATAGCAGAACAGTTTATTCATGAAGGCAACAACCATTGATTTTAGAAGCGATACTGTTACAAAACCTACCTCAGCAATGCTAGATGCCATGATGCATGCAAAGGTTGGCGATGATGTTTTTGGCGAAGACCAAACTGTAAATGATTTAGAGCAAATGGCAACTAAAATGTTTGGTATGCAAGCAGCATTGTTTTGCCCAAGTGGAACAATGACCAATCAAATTGCTATAAAAGTGCATACGCAACCAGGTGATGAAATTATTTGCGACAAATTAAGTCATATCTACCAATATGAAGGTGGTGGAATTGCCTTCAACAGTGGTTGTAGTGTAAAATTAATTGAAGGAAATAGAGGTAGAATTACTGCACAGCAAGTGCAAGAAAATATTAACCCAGATGATGTTCATAAACCAACAAGCACACTGGTAAGCTTAGAAAACACAGGTAACCGTGGAGGAGGTAGCTGTTATGATTTTGCGGAAATTGAAGCGATAAAATTAATTTGCATACAAAATAATTTACAGTTGCATTTAGATGGAGCTAGACTTTTTAATGCACTAATATCAAAGAAAGAAACAGCTTTACAATATGGAGAAATGTTTAATAGTATTTCAATTTGCTTAAGCAAAGGCCTAGGTACACCAATAGGTAGTATCTTATTAGGTTCTCACACATTTATTAAAAAAGCAAGGCGTATAAGAAAAGTATTTGGAGGTGGTATGCGACAAGCCGGA
>JANOZK010000032.1:0-4382 GCA_031429335.1 Chitinophagaceae bacterium
CAAAGGCAATAGAGCAGTAGAAAAATTAGTGAAGCAATAAAAGTAAGATTAAGAGTTTGGGTGTTTAATAGTTTATAGGTTGAACACTCAAACTTTCTTCTATGTGCCTACTGTGACTATGTGGTTAATATTTCGCCGCAGAGCAAAGAAGCAAAGAAGACTTGTGTACGTTGAGTAAACCCCTTGTGCACTTTGTGGTAAATTTTTCACCGCAGAGGCACAAAGAACAGAGCGTTTCGCAGAGCAACAATTGAACTTTAAACTTTAAACCCTAAACTTTAAACTCATCATATGAAACAAAATAACACCAAAGTACTTACATACTTTATCCTACTTTATATACTATTCATCCTTCCCACTTTAAGCATAGCCCAAGATGGCTTTGGAGAAGTTATAGAAGATGTACCTGTTGACGGAGGTCTATCACTTTTAGTAGCAGCAGGTGTTGGTTATGGTATTAAGAAAGTTAAAGATAATAGTAAGAAAAATAACTAATTAATTATCCTATTTAGGAGATGAAAACAAATTTGAAAACATAAAACACATCATCTCTAAAATAATGTAGAATTAAGGCTCATTAAATATTCATAATTAAAAATTAAATATTTAAATAAAATGTATATGAAGAAATTGTATTCAATCAAATTCAATTGGAATTTTTTATTTTTAGGATTGTTTTTAACCTGTTTTAATATAGGTTGGGGGCAAACAAATCAATTTTTTGATGCATCTACAACTAATGCATTTACAGCTAGCAAATGGGCTTCAACTTGTACCTCAGGAAGCTCAGCTTTTACTGCAGGTAATATTGCTAATTTTTGCACAGTAAATGGAACTGGAAGTGGCAGTGTAGGAATTACTGTTGGCGGAGTAATTGCACTAGAAAGCTATATACATTCTGCAGCAACTGGAACATTTGGTACTGGAGGAACATTTGTATCAATAAATGTTGCAAATTCTAAAATATTTAATTTAGGTGGTGCTTCTATATCAACTGCTGCAGGAACTGGGTTTAATAAAACTGGAACAGGTTCGCTTCAATGGAGTGGAGGAGCATTTTCAGGAGGGTTTACATTAACTGATGGAACAATAATATTAGCAGGATCTAATGCAATGGGATCTGGAGGTGCCTTAACAATTAATGGTGGCATCATTACACCTTCTTCTTCTGCTACAAGAGATTTAAGTAATAAATATACAAGTGGAATTACAATTGGAGGAAATTTTCAATTAGGTGATGCAGTTAATTTCTCTGCAGGTACCGGTGATTTAACTTTTAATAATAATGTTTCTTTAGGTAATTCTGTAACAAGAACAATTACTTTAGGGAATACTGGAACTTATACATTTTCTGGAATTATAAGCGGAACAAGTTCTAATTTAATAGTAAACAATACTGCTGCGGGTACTCTAACTCTTGGTGGAACAAATTCATATTCAGGTAATACTACAATTAATGGAGGTACTGTTTCAGTAAGTGCTGATCAAAATTTAGGAGCAGTACCTGGTTCTCCTACACCAGGTAAAATTACTTTAGGTGGAGGCTCTTTAGCTATTACTACTGGTTATACCATGAGTAGTAATAGAGGTATTTCTTTAACAACTGCAACCTCAAGTACGATTAATGTAGCTAGTAGTCAAACTTTAAATTATGGGGGTATTATTGCTGGTAGTGGAACTTTAATTAAAGAAGGTTCTGGTATTCTTTCTTTATCTGGAATAAATAGTTTTTCTGGAGGTCTAAATTTTAATACTGGAACTATTAATTTAGAAAGTTCTACAACTACTTTAGGCTCTGGCACAATTACAATGGCAAATGGTACTACATTAAGTACAACTAGTTTTGTTGGAGAAGCTACATTATCAAATAATATTGCTTTAACTAGTGGTGCAGTTAATTTTCCAACACCTTTTGGATCTGCTGGTCAAATTATTCTTAGTGGTATTATTTCAGGAGCTGGTGCTATTAATCAAACAAGTGATATTAGTGGAAGAAGAATAACATTAAATGGAATTAATACTTTTTCTGGGGGGTATACTATGAGTGGTACAAGTAGTGGCAACCCTACTGTTACTTTTAATAATGGCTCTGCTTTTGGAACTGGTACTATCACTTCTACTATTACAGGTGTTGATTATAATACAGGTTTTATTGAACCAAGTGTTCAATTAACTTCTGTAGACGGTGTTTATAATAATATAGTTGTAAGTAATGCAAGTGATAGAATAGTATTTTTTGTTGATGGAAGTAAACATTTAGCTCATCATGGAGTCATTTCTGGCTCAGGGTATATTGTAAAAACTGGTTCAGCTACTCTATCTTTAAGAGGTGCTAATACATTTACAGGTACAACTCTTGTTAATGCAGGTACCTTAAGATTATTTGAATCAGGTGGCACAACTTTACCTTCAACAAATAATGTAACTATTAATGGTGGAAATATGGAAATTGTTACAAATCAAACTTTAAATAACCTCACTCTTACAAGTGGAACATTAACAGTAAATGATGGAGTAATATTAACAATAAATGGAACTTTTACAGGTGGTGGAATAATTGTAAATAATGGCAAAATTGTAATTAAAGGGAATTCAACATTCCCAGGAGCTACTTCAACAATTTCTAGTTTTAAAGATTTAGAAATTGACAGGGCAGGAGGTGTTTCTTTAGATAAAAATTTAAATATAACAGGAACTTTGACTATAACATCTGGTACATTAACTACAGGTGGCTTCTTAACTTTAAAAAGCAGTGCTTCAGGCACTGCACGTATAGCAGCTGGTACAGGCAGTTATATCACAGGCAATATTACAGTTGAGCGTTATATACCAGCTAAAGCCTCACGTAGGTTTAGTTTTATTACCAGCCCTGTAAGCCAAGCACTAAGTGCAGCATGGCAACAACAAATACATATAACAGGTGCAGGCACTGGTGGTACACCATGTCCAACTTTAACAGCCCATAGCAACGGTTTTGATGCGTCAACAACCAATGCACCCAATCTATTTAGTTATAATGCAAGTAATGCAAGTGGTAGCCGTTGGGTAGCCAATATCACAGGTACCACAGGCTTTACTTTAACACCAGGTACAGGTTATCGATTAAATGTACGTGGTGCAAGAAGCATAGGTTGTAATTTACTAAATGGTAATGCAGGTGGTTTAATTCCAACAGCAGTAACCCTAAGTGCAACAGGTGTAATCAGCAATGCTCAAAAAAATATTGGTAGTTTTAATATTACTTACAATAATAACTTAGCCAATAACTGGGTATTAATGGGTAACCCTTACCCAAGCGAAATAGACTTTACTGCATTTAGAACTACCAATAGTGGTGTAATTAATGCAAGCTATATTATTTACGATCCACAAAATGCACCCAATAATGTAACACCAGCTAATATGTATAGCACTTGGAATGCAGGCACATGGAGCAATGCAGCCACCAGCATCAGCAATGCCAATGGGCAATACATTGCCAACGGACAAGCATTTTTTGTACAAGCAACAGCCGCAAGTAATATTACTTTAAACTTTACAGAAGCACATAAATACAATGGTGCACAAAATGGTGTTTTCCGTACAGCACAAACTTGGAACGATATTCTACGAATAGCCTTTAAAAAAGATGCAGTTGATATTGACCAAACAGTTATACGTTATAGCAACGAAGCAAGCATTAACAACAATAGGTTGGGTAATTTAGATGCATCCTTACTATCTAGTAGTGAAAGCTATTTAGGTACCATAAAAGCAGGTAATTTAACCTCTATACAAACACGTAGTTTACAACAAGTACAAAGCGATAGCGTAGCCCTAGATTTTAATGTAAGCGAAACAGGCAACTACGGCTTTAACTTTAGCGAACACGATAATTTTACAGCCGCCAATATTTATTTGTTGGATAAATACACCAATACCACGACAGAGGTAAAAGCAAATCCAGTGTATAGTTTTGGTGTAGATAAGGCAAATGCAGCTACCCAAACCAATCGTTTTGTATTGGTATTTAACAAAGCTATTGCACCAGTAGTTGCAACCATAACAGGTATAAAAATGTACCCTAACCCAGCTAATAAAAACTTAACAATTGAGTTACCGTTAACAGAAGGTAAATACACCCTACGAATTACAGATGTAATAGGCAAGCAAGTGTATCAAAACCAATTAGCAGGTGGTGTACAAGCAATAAACATTAGTAAATTAGCCCAAGGAAATTATGTAGTAGAAACTACCGATACCAAAGGCAATAGAGCAGTAGAAAAATTAGTGAAGCAATAAAAGTAAGATTAAGAGTTTGGGTGTTTAATAGTTTATAGGTTGAACACTCAAACTTTCTTCTATGTGCCTACTGTGACTATGTGGTTAATATTTCGCCGCAG
>JANOZK010000033.1:0-19583 GCA_031429335.1 Chitinophagaceae bacterium
AATCTCTGTAATTTATTTGGAAAAGAGTTTATAAACCCGATGAGCACTAGTGGAGATAAATTTTACAATTACAAGGGAGCCGATACACAAATAATAGCCGGAGAAAAATATTATCATTTATACTTTAGCCCAAAGCAAGAAGGTGAAAATACTTTTTTGGGCGACTGCTGGATACACAGCACAACTTGGGGTATTCAAAAAATTACCTTGCATACATCGCCAACAGCAAATATTAATTTTGTAAACAGGCTAATTGTGGTTCAAGAGTTTTTACTAACACCAGATAAGCGTTGGGTTTTTGCCAAAGACAAAATAGTAGCAGATTTATCTCCATTTAAAAAAGATAAAATTTCATTTATAGGAAGAAAAGTTGCTCAATATAAAAATGTTCAAATTAACCAATCAAGCATTAATGAAGTTTTATCCAAAAATAAAAAGAAAGAAGAAGTAACTTTTGTGGAAGATGCGTTAACTAAAAATATTGATTATTGGCTTAAAAATAGACACGAAACATTAAGCAAAAATGAGTTAAGTGTTTATAAAATGATTGATACATTAAAACAAATGCCCATTTTTAAAAAATATGTAAACACCCTAGCATTTATTACAGATGGGCGTAAGAAACTTGGAAAAATAGAAATAGGGCCTTGGTTTAGATGGATTAGTGGTAACCAATTAGAAAAAATTAGAACTAGATTTGATTTGGGCACTACTTCTGCTTTTAGCAAAAAAATACGATTGCATGGCTATTTGGCTTATGGTTGGGGCGATCAACGTTTAAAAGGTAAATTTGATATAACTTATAGGCTGCTTGATAGACATGGAATTACACTTTTTGCTTCCTACCTAAACGACTTGGATAATGGTAAAAATAAGCATATAAACGAAGATGCCTCTATGGATAATATGTTTAGCCAAATTATACGAAGAGATGGCATTCGGCAAAAATTTTTAGGTGTAAAAGAAATTAAATTTTCAATATTAAAAGATTGGCAAAACAACTTTTCTGCCCAATTGATTTTTAATAGAACCGATTTTGAAACTTTTCAACCTTTGCCTGTTAAAAAAATATTTTCCCTTAAAAGCGATGATATCATTAATACCGAAATTGGAATTAAATTAAGGTATACACCTGGCGAAAAAAAAATAGTGAGTCACAGAAAAGCAAAAAAAATTAGATCTAATTTGCCAATTATGGAATTGTATTATGCAAAAGGGTTACCCGATGTTTTACAAAGTGAATACAGCTATCATAAATTTCATTTTTCTACCACTCAAACCTTACGATTACCAAAGTTGGGCAAAATAAATTACACCGTATATGCTGGAAAAATTATTGGAGATAATATACCTTTTATTGTTTTAGAAGTGCACCCAGGCAATGAAATTTTTTATTACAATAAAAATTCATTTAATCTAATGAATAGGTTCGAGTATGTGAGTGATAAATATTATGGACTAAATTTTGAACACAATATCGAAAAAAAAGTATTGAATTTATTACCCTTCATGCGAAAGTCTAAAATTAGGCAATTTTATAATTTTAAAACAGTGTGTGGCGACGTAAATACTAGCAATAGAAAGTTGAATAGAACAGAATTTGGAGGGTATCATTTAAGAACCCTTAAAGGGAATTTTTATACAGAAATTGGTACAGGTTTCGACAACATCTTTAAATTTTTTAGAATTGATGCCGTTTGGCGTTTTACTCCTAAAATAACCAATCCAAGATTTGAAGTATTAAATCAAAGTGCACAAAATTTTGGCATTTTTGGTAGTTTTCAACTTCAGTTTTAAAAGATTTGATTTTATTCGTATCACCGAAATTGAGGTATAATTCAAATAAATGAGTTGCCCAAAAACAACATACGAAATAAGAATACAATCTTTCAAATTGTTTTTTACGCTCTAAACCACCAAACCATTATTTTTACAATTCAAAAAAAGTAATTGTATGCCTAAATACCCCAACAGACAATTCTTAGAGTTTGAACAACCAATAAAGGAACTGTATGAGCAAATAGATCAAACCAAAAAACTGGCTGAAAAAAATCCAAAGATTGACTATAGCAGCACATTGGTTCAATTAGAACAATCTATTATAGAAAAACGAATAGAAATAACCCAAAGTTTAACGCCTTGGCAAAGAGTGCAACTAAGCCGACATCCAGATAGGCCCTATACCCTAAAGTACATCGAAAAAATGAGTACTGGTTTTTTAGAACTTCATGGCGACAGAAATGTAAAGGATGATAAAGCCATGGTAGGTGGTTTTGCAGAATTGAATGGAGAAACCGTAATGTTTATTGGCCAGCAAAAGGGGATTAATACCAAAACAAGGCAGTTAAGAAATTTTGGAATGGCCAATCCTGAAGGTTACAGAAAAGCCCTACGTTTAATGCGATTAGCCGAAAAATTTAATAAGCCAGTTGTTACTTTAATTGATACACCAGGGGCGTTCCCAGGTTTAGAAGCTGAAGAAAGAGGGCAAGGCGAAGCGATTGCAAGAAATATTTACGAAATGGTACGTTTAAAAGTGCCCATTATTTGTGTAATCATTGGTGAGGGTGCAAGTGGTGGTGCATTAGGTATTGGAGTGGGCGATAAAATGTTGATGATGGAAAATACCTGGTACACGGTAATTTCTCCAGAAAGTTGTTCATCTATTTTATGGCGTAGCTGGGATAAAAAAGAAACTGCTGCAGAGCAATTACGTTTAACTGCTAACGATATGAAGGGTTTTGGTTTAGTTGATGAAATTGTTTCGGAACCAGAAGGTGGTGCTCATTGGGACTATGACGATGCAGCAGAAAGGCTTAAACAATCTATAATAGCTGCCATAAAAGAGTTCAAAAATATTGAACCTCAAAAAAGAATCAATAACCGAATTGCTAAATTTGAAAAAATGGGCTTTTGGGATGAAGTTGCAGTGTAAAAATTACTGATTTCAAATTTGAAATTTCTAATTGAGTAAAGCATTTTTTTGTAACCAGCTTTGGGTAATTTATTCAGCTTCGGTGGCGTTGTTATTAATCCTGCTAAATAGCAGGGAACACTTCAACGGTAGATTAAAATTGAGCAAATGATGTAAATTACAAATCATAAATCATAAATCATAAATCATAAATCATCAATTATAACATGTCTCTACGTTCTCAATTAGGTGGTACAGGTGTTGCCTTAATTACTCCTTTCAAAAAAAATAATGAAATAGATTTTAATGCCTTAGGTAAAGTGATTGATTATGTAATTGATGGTGGCGTAAACTATTTAATTACATTGGGTACAACAGGCGAAACCCCAACTATTAATAAACTAGAGAAGTTTGATATTATCAATTTTACTTACGAAAAAGTAAATGGCCGTGTACCTGTTGTAGTTGGTATTGGTGGTAATGATACACGAGGGTTAATAAATGATTTAGAGGAATATCCGTTAGAAAAGGCTGTGGCAGTTTTAAGTGCATCTCCTTATTACAGCAAGCCTTCTCAAGAAGGCCTATTTCAACATTACAAATCGTTGGCTGCTGCAAGTCCAAAACCAATTTTATTATACAATGTTCCAGGCCGAACAGGACGAAATTTAGCAGCAGCTACAACTATACGTTTGGCTAACGAAGTAGCTAATATTGCTGGTATTAAAGAGGCAAGTGATGATATGAACCAAGCCATGCAAATTTTAAGAGATAGGCAAGATGATTTTTTAGTAGTAAGTGGCGATGATACACTCATTTTACCCCAACTAGCCTGTGGCATGGATGGTGTAATTAGTGTTGCTGCAAATGCATTTCCTAAAGATTTTAGTGCTATGATTCAATATGGATTACAAGGTAACTTTGAGGCTGCCAGAAAATTACATTACCGTTTATTAGAAGCATACGACTTACTGTTTGTAGAAAATAATCCTGCTGGTGTAAAAGGATTTATGTACGAGCAAGGTTTAATTGAAAATATTTTACGTTTACCTGTTACTCCATTAAGTGAAGCAGTTCAAAATAAAGTAAAAGCATTTTTAGCCACATATTAGTTTCATTGTTTCACACAAAGAAACTAAGGTTACCAAGTTCACAAAGAATTTTGCACGAAAAGCACTAGGAACTATTTTAGTTAGAGTCTTTGTGTACTTTGTATTCTTTGTTGCTTGGTGAGAAAATTAATTCAATATGAACAAAATAATTATTGCAATAGACGGTTTTTCATCTTGTGGTAAAAGTACCCTTGCAAAACAATTGGCAAAAGAGTTAAACTATGTTTTTGTAGATAGTGGAGCCATGTATAGAGCAATAACTTTATACTTTTTAAGAAATCATACCAATTGGAATATTAGCAACGAAGTAACTATGGCATTGAAGAATATTACTTTAGATTTCGAATACAACCATATTAACGGAACAAGCGATATTTTTTTAAACGACGAAAACGTAGAATCTTTTATTAGAGATATGTTGGTTAGTGAAAGTGTAAGTGAAGTAAGTGCCTTGAAAGAAGTACGTGAATTCGCTGTTGCCCAACAACAACAAATGGGGGAGAAAAAAGGCATTGTAATGGATGGTAGAGATATTGGTACCACTGTATTTCCAAATGCGGCGTTGAAGATTTTTGTTACCGCAGATGTTGCCATTCGTGTTGGAAGAAGGTATAAAGAATTATTCGATAAAAACCCAGCAATAACAATCGAAGAAATTCAACAAAACCTAGAAATGAGAGATTATATGGATAGCAACAGAGAATTTAGCCCACTAAGGCAGGCTAATGATGCAGTTGTTTTAGATAATAGCAATTTAACAAGAGAGGAACAATTAACCATTGCACTAAATTGGGCTAAAGAAAAAATAGAAGCTAAAAACTTGTAATAAATAGCCCTTCAAATTTTGAAGGGCTATTTATTTAATAAAGATGGTATTACATTTTTAAGTTAACACCCAACATAAAATTGGTGCCAGCCATTGGGAAGAAAAAATTTTCTGTGTTTAATGAGCCGCCAGCTACATAACTATAAGTATAACCATTGGGTTGGTACATTCTGTTAAACACGTTATTTGCTTGAGCAATAATAGTCCATTCTTTAAAAATTTTATTTTTTATGGTATAAATTATTCTCAAATCTTGCGTATAAAAATTAGATAAAATTCTTCCCTCATTTTGGGCATTATCTAAATATTGTTTGCCTACATATTTACCTAATAAGCTGAGCTCTAGATTTTTTATTGGTAAAATATTAATGGTTAATCCACCAATAATGTTAGGCGATAGGGCAATGTTTGTATTGTTATGATTGATGGTAATTTGGCCACCATTATCATAATCGTCGGCATATTCGGTATAAGCCTTTATTTTATTTTGGCTAAGTGTAAAATTGGCTTGTGCATTTAGCCAATTGGTAAAAACATAACCCCCTTGTAACTCCATGCCTAAACGATAGCTATTGGCAACATTTGTTCTGTTATATGCACCTACGTCATTTATTTTACCAGTAAGTACCAACTGATCTTTGTACAACATATAATACATGGTTGCAGCAAAGTGGTATTTATTGGTTCTTTTTTCAATACCTAGTTCAAAATTATGTAAGGTTTCTGCCTTGGGTTGAACCGCAGTGCCAGCTTCAAAATCGTCTCTGTTAGGTTCTTTACTTGCTTTGGCATAACTGAAATAAGTTTGCCAGCCATTTTTTATATAGCTAAAGCCAATTTTTGGATTAATAAAATTAAAATTTCTATTCACTTTTAATGTTGGGTTGTTTCTAAATCCATCCATATTGTGTGCTACATGTCTAAATTGAGCATCTACAAAAAACGAGAGTTGTTTGGTAAGTTGATGTTGCCATTTTGTAAAAATATTGATGTCGTTTTTATGAGCAGTTAAATTGTAAAACTGATGGTCTTTATTAATGCCCACTGTGGCCCATGGTATTCTGCCATAATGTTTGCCATCATATTTACTCCAACCAATACCAATTGTAATTAAGTCTTTATTTTTTTTATATTCTGCCGTATAGTTTTGACCATAAAAATAATTATCCAACCAAAGTTGTCTTACCAAATCAGTTTCAGCAATGGTAGTAGCACCAATGACTACATTGGGCAAGCCATAGTTCACCAATTTTTGTTTAGCTCTATAATTTTCATAATAACCAATTCCTCTTGTTAAAAAACTTACAGCACTAAAACTCCAATAATTATTAATTTGATGATTAAAAAATAATTGATAATGTGTTTGTCTGTAATTGTCTGTTTCATTGTTATACGGTTCTCCAGGTTTTTCTGAACCTGAAATATTAAAGGTTCGGTTGGTTGCTAATAAAGCCTCCGAAACACCATTCCAAGCTTGGTAGGTTTTTTCATTACCTGAAAATATATTTAATCGAAGCGAAGATTTTTTATTGAAGTATGCACCCGATATATAAAAGGCTTGTAAGTTAGAAGTGGCCCTATCAATATATCCATCGCTGGTTATTTTACTTAAACGAGCATCTAATGTAAAATGTTTGTTTATTAAACCGGTACCCACTTTTAACGTATTTTTAAAGGTGTTAAACGATCCTACACTGTTATTTAATTCAGCGTAATGGATTTCGTTAAACTCATTGGTACTAACATTTACAGTTGCTCCAAATGCACCAGTGCCATTGGTTGATGTGCCAACACCCCGTTGTATTTGTATAGAACTTGCACTCGATGCAAAGTCGGGCAAATTAACAAAGAATGTTCCTTGGCTTTCTGCATCATTGTAGGGAACACCATTTAAGGTTACATTAATTCTTGTAGCGTCTGTACCTCTAATTTTGATGCCTGTATAACCAACACCATTACCTGCATCAGAATTTGTTACTACCGATGGCGTTTGATTTAAAATCATGGGCAAATCTTGTCCTAAATTTACTTTTGCAATTTCATCTTTTAACAAATTGGTTTTAGTAAAAGGTGCTTTGGTATTGGCTCTTGTGGCTTTTACTTCTAATGATTGTAGGTTTAAATCTTTTCTTTTTAATTGAATGATCAATTTTTTTGATGTGCTTGCCAAGGAAAAAATTCCAATAAAGTTTTCGTAACCAAGGCTAGTTACTTCTATACTAAATTGTTGCTCTGTAATTTTTAGGAAATTAAAATTACCTAACTCGTTGGTAAGTACTTTTTGATTACCAATTTTTACTAAAGCTGCATCAATAGGGGAGTTACTTTGTTCATCAACTACTATGCCTACTACATTTTTTTGTGCAAATGACATTTGAATAAATAGTGCAAATGCCATTGTTCCCAACAATTTTTTCATTGTTTTTTATTTTTTTAATGAATAAATGGGAACAGGAATAACGCTACAGAAAGAGGACTATACACCTATAAAAGAAGCCACCTTCCCTTCGCAGGAATTACCCTGTTCAGGTTCAACGGGTTTAATCTCAGCCTAATATTGTTGTTAGGGCCCAAAACAACAACTCAAGCACCCCGAGGAAAAATTTCGTGACAAATGTAGCATAAATTTATTTTAAAATAAGTGTAACCTTATTTGAAGTTTGTCGTTAAACTGCTAAATCATCAAAAACTTAAAAAATAAAGTATGAAAAAAATATTAATGGCTTTTGCCTTATTGTGTACATTAAGTAGCCAAGCACAAGAAACTAAAAATGTGGTAAACGATCCCAATGCCGAAGTAAGATCGGTAGGTAATTTTACAGGAGTTCAGGTATCTGGTGGTATTGCTTTATATTTATCTCAAGGAAATACTGATGCTGTAGCTGTTAGCACAGAAGATAAAAAAGATATGGAGAAAATTGTAACCGAGGTAAAAAACGGGATACTAAAAATTTATATTGAAAAAGGAGCTTGGAATGGCTGGAACTGGAAAAATAAAAGCATTAAAGCTTATGTAACCATTAAAAATTTAGAGAGTATTACCAGTAGTGGTGCATGTGTTGTTAAATTGTTAGATGCTTTTAGATGCAGTACTATTAAAATTGATGTAAGTGGTGCAAGTGTTCTAAGTGGAGAAATAAATGCAACAACTATTCGATTTGATTTGAGTGGTGCATCGTCTGTAACGCTTAAGGGAAAAGCTAATACTGCAACAATAGATGTAAGTGGTGCAAGTGTTTTAAAGGCTTTCGATTTTTTGATAGAAGTTTGTAAAGTAGAGGCATCTGGAGCAAGTAGTGTATCTATAACAACCTCCAAAGAATTACGTGCCGAAGCTAGTGGTGCTAGCAGTTTACGTTATAAAGGCGAACCTTCTGTAAAAGAAGTAAGTTCTAGTGGAGCTTCTTCTGTAAAACAGAGCTAAAATTATTGCTGCTTTTCCCTAAATTATTGGTTCAAGTAAAATAAGTTTTGATAAGTAACTTCATAAGCCTACATTTGCAATCCAATACATCGCGAGGTAGAGCAGCGGTAGCTCGTCGGGCTCATAACCCGAAGGTCATAGGTTCGAACCCTATCCTCGCAACCAAATTAACAGAGCCTCTTTTGAGGCTTTTGTTTTTTAACTCAAAGGCATATAGACTGGTAGTTAAAATAAAACTATGGTGCTATATGCCTTTATTGTTTTGTGGAATAATACTTTTGTACAATGAAATCTGGTTTTGTAAATATTTTTGGTAAGCCTAACGCAGGAAAAAGTACATTACTAAATGCCTTAATGGGAGAGAAGATGGCTATTGTATCGCCTAAGGTACAAACCACAAGGCACAGAATAAAAGGATTTTTGACCAAGCCAAACGAGTACCAAATTGTTTTTTCTGATACACCTGGTATTATTGAAACTAAATACAAGCTGCACGAAAAAATGATGGCAGCCGTAAAAAGTGCATTAGAAGATGCTGATGTTGCTTTACTAATTGTTGATGTAAATGATAATTTTGAAGAAAACGATTTCATATTTCAACAATTAAAATTAAAGGTACCTTGCTTATTAATTTTAAATAAAATTGATGAAGCAAAAAATGGCCGAATTGCAGAAGCTGCTGCTTTTTTTGAAGTTAAGCCTTATGTAAAAAAAATAATTAAAGTATCTGCCTTAGAGAAACACCATATAAGCAAATTAATCAATGCAATTATTGAATTGTTACCAGAAGGTGTTCCCTTTTATAACGAAGATGACTTAAGTGATTTACCTACTAAATTTTTTGTAAGTGAAATTATTAGAGAAAAAGTATATCAGTTATTTGAAGATGAAATACCTTACCATGTTGCTGTAATTATTAATGAGTATAAAGAAAAAACCTCCTTAATTAAAATACAAGCCGATATTATTGTACAGCGTGAAACCCAAAAAGTTATTTTAATTGGTGAAGGTGGAAAAATGGTGAGGCAAGTTGGTACTTTAGCAAGGCAAGACATAGAACAATTTATTGGGGGTAAAGTATTTTTAGAGTTGTTTATTAAAGTGAAACCTAAGTGGAGAGATAATGAGATGCAGTTGAGGGAGTATGGGTATTGAGGTTAAAGGTTGAAGGTTAAAGGTTTTGGGTTTAAGGTTGGCTTATTTTAAACCTATTAAACTTTTGGTTAATTGTTAATTATAAACTAATTAAATTAATAAAACCATAAGAATATAATTGAAAATATATAGTACAAGTGTGCGACGCAACAGGTGCTGAAAAGCATATCTACAGCTAAGTACACATTTTTTTAAATTTAAATTTTTCCTCTTATTGGGGATTGGATGTATGAGTTATACAGTTGCAATTGTTGGACGACCCAACGTAGGTAAAAGCACCTTTTTTAATCGTTTGTTAGAAGAGCGTAAAGCTATTGTTGATGATATTAGTGGTGTTACGAGAGATAGGCAATATGGCGTTAGTGAGTGGTGCGGTAAAAGCTTTAATGTAATTGATACTGGTGGTTTTGTGCCAGATAGTGCTGATATTTTTGAAACTGAAATAAGAAAGCAAGTTAAAATTGCTATTGAAGAAGCCGATGCTATAATTTTTATGGTGGATGTTGCTACTGGTATTACTGATTTAGATGACGCAATGGCTCATGTATTAAGGCGTAGCAACAAACCTGTTTACTTAACTGTAAATAAAGTAGATAATGGCGATAGAGAATTTGAGGCTAGTGAATTTTATAGCCTTGGATTTGATACAATTTATACCGTTAGTAGTATTAGTGGTACTGGTACTGGTGAGTTATTAGATGCCTTAGTTGCACCTATTACAAAAGAAGATTCTGAAGAAGCATCTGCGGAAAATCAATTGCCAAAATTTGCTATAATCGGGCAGCCAAATGTTGGAAAATCATCTTTATTAAATGCACTAATTGGCAAAGAAAGAACAATTGTAAGCGATATTTCGGGAACTACTAGAGACTCGATACATACCCACTACAACATGTTTAATAAAGAGTTTATTTTAATTGATACGGCTGGTATTAGAAAGAAAAATAAAGAAAAAGAAGACTTAGAGTTTTACTCAATTATACGAGCTATAAGGGCAATGGACGAAGCCGATGTATGCTTTTTGGTAATTGATGCAGAAAAAGGAATTACTGCTCAAGATGTAACTATATTTAGTTTAGCAACTCGAAAAGGAAAAGGTGTTGTTATATTGGTAAATAAGTGGGATGTAGTTGAAAAAGAAACCAATACGGCTCGTGATTATGAAAAACGATTGAAAGAAAAAATTGCTCCATTTACCGATGTGCCAATTTTGTTTATTTCTGCCAAAGAAAAAACAAGAATTTTAAAAGCCATGGAAATTGGATTAGAAGTTTATGATAGTAAAAAGCAACATATTGCTACTTCTAAATTAAACGATGTTATGTTGAAACTTATTGAAGGTTACAGGGCACCTGTTGTTCGTGGGCATATTGTAAAAATTAAATACGTTACCCAATTGCCAACCCATGTACCATCGTTTGCATTTTTTACTAATTTCCCCGATGACATTAAGATGCCTTATAGAAACTATTTAGAAAATAAACTACGTGAGCATTTTAATTTTACTGGGGTGCCCATTCGAATATTTTTTAGAAAGAAATAAAAATATAAGCTTTAAAAAAATCCGATTCTGAATTTGAATCGGATTTTTTTTGATTTTAACATAGCAAATACAGCAAATTATTCTAATTGTTGCATTTACTTTATAAATTACAATCAACCCAGCCCTAAAAGCTAAACATGATAAACAAATACCTCAAGTAAATGTTAGTATAGTTAACTCATTTACTAGCATGTTAAAGCAAAAAATAAATATTGTTTGGTTTAAACGTGATTTACGTTTACATGATCATGAGCCACTACACTTTGCTCAACAATCAAATATTCCATTGCTATTGGTGTATATTTTTGAACCAACAATTATGGCTTACGCCGATAGCGATGTTAGGCATTGGCGTTTTGTATTTGAATCATTAACAGAAATGAATCAAACATTAGTTGAGGCAAATGCTAAAGTCTATATTTTTCATTCAGAAGCACAATTTATTTTCGAAAACCTCATCGCTCATTTTTCAATAGATACTATTTATTCGTCGCAAGAAATTGGCAATGGATTAACCTACAAAAGGGATAAAAACATGCAACAGCTATTTTCAAGCAATAATATTATTTGGAAAGAGTATCAAACAAATGGTATTATAAGAAATTTAAAAAACAGAAAACACTGGCAAGAGCTATGGGAAAGTAAAATGTTAGCAGCAACAGTGTCTAAAAATTTAAATCAATTAAAAAGTGCTGAGTTATCCGATGATTTATTCCAACAAATTAAAGGCAATGATTTGGATACAAAAATAACTTCACGAAATAAAAATTTTCAACAAGGTGGCGAATATTGGGCTTGGCAATATTTGAATAGTTTTATTAAAAATAGGCATACAAATTATAGTAAACATATAAGTAAACCATTATTAAGCAGAACAAGCTGTAGTAGAATATCACCTTACCTTGCTTATGGCAATATTAGTATGCGTATGGTTTATCAGTATACCAAACAAAACTATGCAGAAGCCCAAAATAAAAGAGCATTGTCAAATTTTATTTCTCGTTTGCATTGGCATTGCCATTTTATACAAAAGTTCGAAAGTGAATGCCAATATGAGTTTCATAATGTGAATAGGGGTTATGATGCAATCGTAAAACCAAGAAATGAAGTATTTATAAATGCTTGGCAAAATGGGCAAACTGGCGTTCCTATTATTGATGCCTGTATGCGTTGTTTGATTGCTACTGGATATATTAATTTTCGAATGCGAGCCATGGTGGTTTCTTTTTTTGTATTTAATCTTTGGCAAGATTGGCGTGAATTACATTTTTTAGCTAGGCAGTTTTTAGATTACGAACCAGGCATTCATTACCCACAACTGCAAATGCAAAGCGGTACCACAGGAATTAATACTATTAGAATATACAATCCAATTAAAAACTCGGAGGATCATGATGCTGACGCCCTTTTTATCAAACAATGGGTACCGGAACTTAAAGATATACCAACTAATTTGATACATGAACCCTATAAATTATCTGTAATAGAACAAAAAATGTATGGTTGCGAATTAAGCATACATTATCCACAACCCATAGTAAACGTTGACGAAACAAGAAAGAAAGCAAGTGATATTGTTTGGGGTTTTAAAAAAGAAGCTTTTGTTAAATTAGAAGCACAACGAATTTTAAAAAAGCATGTCAATAATCCAAAATCGCATGTATCACTTAAAAATAATGTGCAAGAAACATCATTCCTATGAAAACCTTTTTAACAGCCAAATGGCAAAATCTTATAATGGCTAACTACGAAATTGAACCTTCGCTTCTGTTGCCCTATTTGCCTAAAGGAGTGGAACTGGATTATTTTAATGGAAAAACTTATGTGAGTTTAGTTGGATTTTTGTTTAAGGACAGTTCTATTTTTAAAATTCCTATTCCTTTTTTGGGAACTTTTGAAGAAATAAATTTACGTTTTACGTTGTTCGAAAAGAAGGTAATTCTATAAAACGGGGTGTTGTTTTTATAAATGAAACTGTACCAAACAAAACAGTAGCATGGATAGCCAATAAATTATATAAGGAGCATTATGTGGCAATACCAACAAAGCACAAGTGGCTGATTAGCCAAGATAATAAAGAGGTTAAATACTTTTGGAAGGTAAATAATAATTGGAATACGATAGAAGTAAATGCTTCTACTGCTAAATACCCGATGAACCCTGGTAGCCTTGAGGCATTTATTTTTGAGCATTATTGGGGTTACACAAAAGTTAATAATCTAGAAAGTATCGAGTATAAAATTAACCATCCAAGTTGGTTAATTAATCGCATTCACAGTTTTAACATTAGGTGCAATTTTTCCGAATTTTATGGTAAAAATTTTACAGTGTTAGATTCCACACAACCCAATTCAGTAATGATAGCAGAAGGATCGGATATAAGTGTTGATTGGAGAAGAAAGAGCTTCTAAAAAAACTTTGCTTTTATAATACAGCAAAATAAATAAAAAGTATGGCGATAGATAAAATAAAAACATTGCGTTTAATATTAGGTGATCAGCTCAACATAAATCACTCGTGGTTTAAGCAGGTTGACGAGGATATAATTTATTTATTAATGGAAATACGAACCGAAACCGATTACGCTCAACACCATGTACAAAAAGTTTTGGGCATTTTTGCAGCAATGCAAGATTTTTCTAGCCACTTACAAAGTTTGGGGCACAAAGTGATATACATTAAATTAAACGATACCAATAACTTACAAAACTTCGATAAAAACTGCAATGCAATAATTCTTAAAAATAATTTTACTCAATTTCAATATCAATTACCAGATGAGTATAGGGTTGATGAATATTTAAAAGCATATTCAGCAACACTTAAAATAACCACCAAAGTGTCTGATACAGAACATTTTTACAGCACACGAAATGAATTGGCAAATATTTTTGAGGGTAAAAAAACTTATTTAATGGAAACGTTTTATAGGAACATGCGTAAAAAGCATAATGTATTGATGCAAAGCAATACTAATCCATTACATAATAAGTGGAATTTTGATGAAGACAACCGCCAAAAACTACCAAAAAATTATAAAACAGTACAGCCGCTTTTATTTAACAACGATGTAAGTTTAATTGAGGCAGAAATAAAAAAATCAACTATTAAAACTATTGGTACAGTAAATTCCAAACATTTTTTATGGCCCATTAACCGAACTCAATCTTTACAATTACTGAATTATTTTGTTGAAAACTGCTTACCATTGTTTGGTACTTTTCAAGATGCAATGGCTCCAAACGAATGGTCGTTGTACCATTCTCGTTTATCTTTTTCTATGAACATTAAACTGCTATCGCCACATGAAGTAGTTAATAAAGCCATTGAGGCATATTACTTAAGGCCAAACGAAATTGAGTACAATCAATTAGAAGGGTTTGTTCGTCAAATAATTGGTTGGCGTGAATATATGCGGGGAATTTATTGGTTAAAAATGCCCGAATATGCAACACTTAATTATTTTGAGCATACCCAAAAGTTACCCACTTGGTTTTGGACAGGCGAAACAAAAATGAACTGCTTAAAAGATGCCATTACTCAATCCCTTGAATATGCTTATGCCCATCATATACAACGATTAATGATCACAGGTAATTTTGCATTATTAGCTGGTGTAGATCCTGATGAAATCGATGCTTGGTATTTAGGCATTTATATAGATGCTTTTGAATGGGTAGAAATTACCAATACAAGGGGTATGAGTCAATTTGCAGATGGCGGAATTGTTGGTACAAAACCTTATGTAAGTTCGGCAACCTACATTAATAAAATGAGTTCCTATTGCAATGGTTGCTACTATGATAAAAGTAAAAAAACAGGTGAAAAAGCTTGTCCTTTCAATAGTTTATATTGGAACTTTTATAACACACATGAGCGTAAATTAGCCAAAAATTCACGAATTGGCATGATGTATAATGTGTGGAATAAAATGCAGCCAAATGCAAAGGAAGAATTATTGCTACAAGCCAATTATTATTTAACACATATAAATGAGTTATAATTGAAAACTTCTATTGTTTGGTTTAAAACTAATTTGCGTTTACATGACAATGAAGCATTGGTTGCAGCTATCGAGCAAAGCGATTTAATAATTCCTGTGTATTGCTTTAATGATAATGATGATAAACCTACACCTTTTGGCACAAAAAAAATGGGCAGTTTTAGAGCTAAATTCCTGAGAGAGTCTATCATCAACCTAGACGAAAATTTAAGAACCTTCGGCTCTGGCTTATTGGTTGTAAATGGCAATTCAGCCACCGAGCTTTCGAAGATTGCACAAAAATATGGAGCACAGGCAATTTTTTGTGAGCATGAAATTGCACCTGAAGAATTGCAAGCTCAACAACTTGTGGTGGATGAATTACACAAAATTGATTGTAAGTTACATACTTATCAAATAAATGGTTTATATCATTTAAACGACTTACCATTTAGTATAGAAAACATCCCTGATATTTTTACTAATTTTAGAAAAACAGTAGAAAGAGAATCAACAGTTAAAAAAACTTTTGCAAATCCAACTTGCATTAAATCTCCTGTTATTGATGCAATAGTTTTTCCATCCTATTTTCAGTTAAGCATAAAGGAAACAACAATTGATTGTAGGGCTGCAATAATGTTTACAGGTGGCGAAACTGCTGCACATAAACGATTAAATACTTATTTTTTTGAAACCGATGCAATTTCGACCTATAAAGAAACCAGAAATCAAATGATTGGTGAAAATTATTCTTCTAAATTTTCTGCCTGGTTGTCTTTAGGCTGTATTTCGCCAAAAACAATTTATCATCAATTAAAAAAGTACGAAGCTCAATTTTTAGCAAATGAATCTACCTATTGGTTATTTTTTGAGTTATTGTGGAGAGAGTATTTTAGGCTAATGATGCAAAAGTACCAGTCACATTTTTTTCTAAAAGGGGGTATTCGAAAAACAACAATAATTAATAGACACAACAAAATACTATTCAATACTTGGAAAAACGGAAAAACCGGTAATCAATTTATCGATGCAAATATGGTTGAGTTAAACGCCACTGGTTTTATGAGCAATCGGGGTAGGCAAAATGTAGCCAGCTATTTATGTAATGATTTAAAATTAGATTGGCGTTATGGTGCTGCTTTTTTTGAACAGCAATTAACAGACTATGATGTTTGCAGCAATTGGTGCAATTGGGCATATTTAGCTGGTGTGGGCAATGATCCAAGAGGTAATAGAGCTTTTAACATAGAAAAGCAAGCCAAAGATTACGATAAAAATCATGCCTTCCGAAATTTGTGGCTAAATAGCATGTAATCTCTCTTAATTTGTTTCCTTTAACATAACCAAGTATGTTGGAAAATGATCGCTGTAGCCACTTCTGTAAGTATTACCATCCCAAGTACGCATTGGGTAACCCTTATAACGACCTTTATTTTCGGTCATAAATTCTCTGTTAAATATTACTTGCTTGTAAAAGAAAAATCCTTTTTGTTCTTTATTTAACCAAGGGTAAGAAATTACAATTTGATCGAATAATCCCCATGCATCTTGATAAGCCAATGTGCCATAACCTTTTTTATACATATCCACCCATGGGTTAAAAATACCACCAGCTTTAACATCTTTTATTTTACCTCTTGTTTTTAATACTTCAGTTAAACTTGGGCTTATGGGGTCATCGTTTAAATCGCCCATAACAATAGATTTTTGTTCGCCATCGGCAAGGTTAATGCTATCAATATGTTTTTTGCAAACACCAGCTGCTGCGGCACGTGCAGGGGCACTTCTTTCTTCGCCACCTAAACGGCTGGGCCAATGGTTAACGTAAATATGAATCGTTTCTCCATCTAATTTACCTTTTACCCAAAGTATATCTCTTGTAAAATAAGAATCTTTAGAACCTCCTGGCAATTGAACAAATAGTGCCTTACTATCTTCGGGTTTAAAGTATTTGGGGTTGTATAATAAGGCAACGTCTACACCTCTTAAATCTTTACTATCGAAGTGAACAATTTTATAACCTCTTTTTTTTAATAGCGGATGATTTACCAAATCGTTGAGTACGGTATCATTTTCAATTTCGGCAACCCCAATTATTGCGGGTCCATCGGGGCTTTGACTTTCTGGTTTTTCATCGGAGCCCAATTTTGAAAGTACGGTTGCCAAATTATTTACCTTATCCCAGTAAATACCACCATTGTAATTTCTTTCGCCCTTTGGGGTAAATTCATTATCGTTTACAATGGGGTTATCAATTGTGTCATAAAAATTTTCTAAGTTATAAAAGGCAATAATCGAAATTTTATAGGCTTTTTGTTGTGCAAATAAGTTGGTTAAACAAAAACTCACCAGTACTAAAAAGAAATATTTTTTCATTTGTTCAAATTAATAGATACAAACATACGTAAGTAATTAGGCAACCATTATTAAAATACTGTTGTTATTTTAAATTTTTTGTTTAAGAAGGCTGCTTATAAAAAGGTTACTATTCGTTCTAATCAAAAAGTAGAAAATCATTTTTTATTCAGTTCTTTCAATATTTTCTTACCTCTACTTTTAAAAGCTGCAGTTTCGTTTGGTAATAAAGTTTCAATTATTGTTTTAAGCTCTGGTTTAATATCAGGATAAATTTTGCTTAGGTTAAATAAAAGGGTTAAAGCATATGCTTTAAATGCTGCTGGTGTTGTTGGGCTTTCAACAAATTCAAAACATTTGTTCATCAGTTTGCCTTGATAGGTTTCAGGAATTTCGATGAACTGAAAAATTCTTATGGCGTTTCTTATAACTGCATCATGTTTGTTATCTTGGTGTATAATATCAATCAATTGAGGTACATACGGTAAAACAACGGATTTATCAATATCAACTGTATGGCTTACACACCAAGATGCCATCTGTGCTAAACGTTGATTATTGCCTATAAAATAGTCCATTAATTGAGCCAACCCCATTTTATTGGTACAAGCATATGTTGCAATGGCTTTTATTTTACCCATTGAATATTTACTTAATAGTTCTTTTTCTATGTCCACTTTTAGTGTATTTATTTAATTTCAGTTAGTATAAAAATGCTGACCCTAGAGCAATTTAGTTCAACTGAATGAAATAAAGTAAGCAAAATATGGGTTTTCTTAAATCTTAAAAATACTTCATTGTTTAACAAATTTGAAGCTAGAAAGTATAGAACCAATTATCGATTAATATTTTTTGTTTATTTAGGTTTAAAACTCCTACTTTTGCAGCCCCAATTCTGTTTTGGCAGAATCTTTTCCGATAGCTTTCGGAATTGTCCAATGGGTAAAACCAATTTAATCACAAAAAAACAAGAGTAATGAACAATTACGAATTGATGGTAATCTTCACTCCGGTTCTTTCTGAGGATGATTTTAAATCTGCTCAAAAGAAATACGCTGATTTAGTTACCGAACATGGTGGTACAATTGTACATACCAATCCTTGGGGTCTAAAATCTTTAGCTTACCCTATTCAGAAAAAAACAACAGGCATTTACTGGGTGTTTGAGTACACAGCTGATTCATCATTTAACGAAAAATTGAAAATTCAATTATTACGTGATGAGCAAGTTATGAGACACATGATGACAAAGCTAGACAAATTTGCAGTGGAGTACAACGCTGTTAAAAAAAGTGGCTTAGGATTTACTCACCATAAAAAATCGGAGGCATAACATGGCAAAGAACGAAATTAAATACCTTACTGCCATTAAGCAGGAGAAGCCTAAAAAGAAGTTTTGTCGTTTTAAAAAATACGGCATTAAGTATGTTGACTATAAAGATGTTGACTTTTTGAAGAAGTTTGTAAATGAGCAAGGTAAAATGTTGCCTCGCCGGTTAAGTGGTAACTCTTTAAAATACCAGCGTAAAGTTAGCGATGCAGTTAAAAAAGCTCGTCAAATGGCTTTGTTACCGTTTGTAACAGATTTATTTAAATAAACAATTTACTGTTTTATTACAGTAACCAATTAGTAACCATCCCTAATCTGCCAATTGGCGGAGACAGTCTATCAAAAAAATAATTATTTGATTGGGCTCTTGGGAACTAAAAAACAAAAAAATGGAAATTATATTAATACAAGACGTTGACAATTTAGGTGGAAAGAATGAACTAGTTAAAGTAAAAAACGGTTACGCTCGTAACTTTTTAATACCACAAAAATTTGCTATCGAAGCAAGTCCATCAAATTTAAAGCAACTACAAGAGCGTTTAAAGGTTGCTACTAAAAAAGAAGCTTCATTATTAGCCGAAATAACCAAGGTAATTGAAGTGTTAAAAGCTGCTCCGGTTAAAGTTTCTGCTAAAACTGGAACTAGTGGTAAAATATTTGGTAGTGTAACATCTTTACAAATTGCTCGTGCCATTAGAGATCAAAAAGGATATGAAATTGATCGTAAGCGTATTTCTATTACCGATGAAGTAAAAGAATTAGGCAGCTACAAGGCTACAATTGATTTTGGTGGAAGTAACGTTACCGAAATTGATTTTGAAGTTATTGGTGAGTAATACCATTAATTTCTTGAAATATATTAAAAAGCCCTCGAAATTTTTCGAGGGCTTTTTAATTAGATAGATGTCCCGTCCTGAAATAGCGATACACAAAACACAATCG
>JANOZK010000034.1:0-7653 GCA_031429335.1 Chitinophagaceae bacterium
TTAAGTCCCAACCCAGCAAAAGTTATAGTAACTGTTAGTTTTACAAACGCAGAGCAAGCAAATGCCCAAATTGCTTTTGTAAATGCAGAGGGTAAAATTGTAAAGACAATTGCAACAGGCAATGTATTAAATGGGTTAATAAGGGTTAATGTAAACGACCTAAGCAAAGGCATTTATTATGTTCTTTTAACTAATGGTAATGAAACCAAAACAGAAAAATTGGTAATCCTGTAAAAGTAAAACTCAAAAGTTTCAAGGTTCAATTTCGTCAATTCTATTTTATTTTAAAAATGTTGAAGTAAAACTTTAAAAAATGAAAAAAAAATTATTGTCAACTAAGGTTATATTTTTTTTAATACCAATTGTGCTTTTATTAGTGCCAGCTCTTTTACATGCCCAACCGGGTTTTGGCGATGATGTAGAAGATGTTCCTATTAATGGTGGTTTATCGTTATTAGTAGCGGCAGGTGTAGGCTATGGTGCAGAAAAGTTAAGGCAAAAAAGAAAAATAAATTAAACTATTTTTATTTCTTCCTAAGTTTCGAGATGCTATTTCCTTTAATCAACAATAACAAATTATCACTGGTCGCTATAGCTAACAACTATTACCGTTTCATTCAATTACTATTGCAATTGCAATAGTTTGAAATTTTACTTTATAATATCTAGTTTAATGAAAAAGAAATTACTATTTGGAAGTGCATTTTTATTCTTGAGCTTTATTGTTCTTGCACAAAATCCACCCAAAAGAGAAATGAGGGCAGCATGGTTGGCAACATATGCAAACATAGATTGGCCTGCCAATGGTGCTACCACTGCTCAAGAGCAAAGCACCTATATTCAAAGAATGGATGAGCATAAGGCAACTGGTATGAATGCAGTTTTTGTGCAAATTAGAAGCCAATGCGATGCAATGTACCCAAGTTCAATAGAGCCTTGGAGTAGAGATTTAACAGGAACACAAGGTGTTGCTCCAAACCCATATTACGATCCACTTGAGTTTATGATTACAGAAACTCGTAAACGTGGTATGGAATTTCATGCTTGGTTTAATCCTTACAGGGCATTGGCAAGTGCAACTACAACCAATTTAAATGCTTTGCATCCCACACACATTATTAATTCTCAGCCTACTTGGATATTAGATGGTGTTACTGGTACAACAACGCAGAAAATACTAAATCCAGGTTTACCCCAAGTATGGGATTATGTAATTAGCGTAGTAATGGATGTTGTTAGAAGATACGATGTTGACGGAATACATTTCGATGATTATTTTTACCCAAATCCAGCATTAACAACCTATAACGATGATGCAACTTTTGCAGCTAATGGAAGAGGGATTGCAACCAAAGCAGAGTGGCGACGATCTAATGTAGACACATTAATTCGTAGATTAAACGATAGTATTCACAGTGTAAAACCTTGGGTTAAATTCGGTATTTCTCCGTCTGGTATTTGGCTTACTTACGCAGCATCACCATCAATTAATACATTTGGTAGCAACACCAGTTCTGGTGCTACTCAGCATTACAAAGACTTGTTTTGTAATAGCCGTTTGTGGCAACAACAAGGTTGGGTAGATTATTTAATGCCACAAGTATATTGGTGGATGGGTCAAACCGGATCGGATTATAACAATCTAATTCCTTGGTGGAACAATAATGCCTTTAGCAGACATATGTATATTGGTATGGCTGGTTATAAAGTTGGCGATAATGCACAAGGAAATTTTGGAACGAATAATCGAGAGTTCCCAAATCAAATTCGCTTAAATAGACAACATGCAAATATTAGTGGTCATGTAGTTTATAATACAACAAGTTTGCGTAATAATCCACTTGGCTTTAGGGATAGTTTAACGCAGTTCTTTTTTAATAAACCTGCATTGTTACCAGTTATGAGTTGGATTGAAAGTACACCACCTGCAGCCCCAACATCACTTACTGTAAATCAATCTACTTTAGGTTTTGTTGATTTAACCTGGACCAATCCAACGCCAGCAGTTAACGAAATGGATAAAGTAAAACGAATTGCTATCTATCGTTCAACCAATGCAGTAGTTGATATTACCAATGCCAATAATTTATTGGGTGTAACTTGGAACGATACAACTGGTTTTAGAGACAATACAGTACAGCAAGGCACTCTGTATTATTATGTTGTAACAACATTAGATAGGCTTCAAAATGAGAGTACAACTAGCAACACAGCCTCATTTACTACCTTGCCGTTAAGGTTAGTAAATTTTTCGCTAACTAAAAACACCAACCAATCACTCCTTGTAAACTGGCAAACAGAAAATGAAATTAATGTTAGTCATTTTGATATAGAGAGAGCCATCAATAATTTTAATTTTACACCTATAAAAAAAGTAATAGCAGAAAATAAAACTAGAAATAATTATTCATTTAACGATGATATTAATGGATTAAACAATCAATTGTTTTATCGAATAAAAATGGTAGACCAAGATGGAAAATTTAGTTTCAGTAACACACTAAGCATTTCTGCTGGTAAAAAAACTGGTATCAAAGTTTTTCCAACAATGGTTCGTAAAGGAGATAATATTAATATTTATTCGAATAATTTAGACATTCTCAAGTTAAACTATTCTTTAGTGGATGCTACTGCAAGAATTGTTCAACAAGGTGTTTTGCAAATTACCGGCAATGGCACTATTTCCATAAGTAATCAATTATCTGGAGGAATATATTACCTAATTTTAAGAAACGATAAGGGCTTCATAGATCAACTACCTATTACTATTCACTAAATTGTATAGCCTCAAACTAATAATTTGAGGCTTTTTTTAAGTTTGTTTTTAATACCAATATGAATTTTAATTTAGACCAAAATTTTCAAGTATAATACCGCTTGGATAGCTATTTAGACCAATTTATTTGGTCTTCTACAGATATCACTTCGGTATAAGTTGATAAAGCTGAGTAAAAATTAATATTGCCTACATTTGAATAATGAAAAAAATAATTCTTTTGCTAGCTTTAGTTTTGTTTACAACCTTACTACATGCTCAGGCAAAAGATATTTTGGCTCCATATTTACAAGTTCCCATTGTACCTCCTTTTAAAGTATTGCTTTTAGATAGTAGTACCTATTCGAAAGAAAGTTTACCAAAGAAGACTCCTATTGTTATTTTTTATTTTAATCCCGATTGTGGCCACTGTCAAATTCAAATTAAAGATTTAACCGATAGTATGCAATTGGTTAAAAAAGCATTTTTTGTATTGGTTTCATCAAGGCCTATTCCAGAAATAAAAGCTTTTGCAGAAACCTATCATTTACCAAACATTAAAAACCTGGTTATTGGTAAAGATATTCAATCGTTTTTGCCATCTTTTTATAAGATTGAGTTTACACCTTTTGTAGCAGTATATAACAAGAGAGGTAATTTAATAAAAGGCTACCAGCACGGGTTTTCGGTTTTGGATTTATTAAAACAATTATAGTAAATTATTGTAATAATTAGGATATGAAAAATATTTATCTACTTTTATTTTGCACTTTTAATTATTTCGTTGTTCAATCTCAACCCATCATTGGCTACCAACAAGTAGCTTCTGGGTTTTCTTCGCCAGTAGATGTGATCAATGCAGGCGATAGCCGATTGTTTATTGTTGAACAAGGCGGCACCATAAAAATTTGGAATGGAACCTCTATTCTTGCAACCCCTTTTTTAAACATTTCTTCAATCACCAATTTTAACGGAGAAATGGGTTTATTGAGTGTAGCTTTTCACCCAAATTATTCAAGCAATAGGTATTTTTATGTTTATTACAATAGTGCAAACGGAAATATAAATATTGCTAGATATCAAACTAAACTTAACAATGCCAACGAAGCAGACGAAACAAGTGGTGTTGTATTATTGAGTATTCCAAAACCCTTTACCAACCACAATGGTGGTAAGCTAAACTTTGGTACAGATGGTTTTTTATATTTTGGTACAGGTGATGGGGGTAGTGGTGGAGATCCAAACAATTTGGCACAAAACACCACATCCTTATTGGGTAAAATGTTGCGTATAGATGTAAATAGTTTTACAACTCCTCCTTATTATACCATTCCACCTAGTAACCCTTATGCCAATGATGCAGTGAACAAAAAAGAAATTTTTTCTGTTGGTTTACGCAACCCTTGGCGTTGGAGTTTTGATAGGCAAACCGGCGATATGTGGATTGCCGATGTTGGTCAAAATTTGTGGGAAGAAGTACATTTTAATACAGCCAGTAGTTTAAACAATTTAAATTTTGGGTGGCGTTGTTACGAAGGTTTAGCTGCTTATAATACAACTGGTTGTGGCCCAGTAACCAATTATGTGAGCCCTATTTTTGTTTACCCTCATAACACTACAACAGGTGGTTACTCCATAACAGGTGGCTATGTATATAGAGGTACAGAGTATCCATTTTTACAGGGGTATTATTTAGTAACAGACTATGTAACAAAAATAAATTGGCTAATTAAATCAAATGGAGTGGGTGGTTGGCTAACGTATCAATCCAATACCATTGCCCCAGCAAATATTTCTGGTTTTGGCGAAGCAATCGATGGTACTTTATTTGCATTGGGTTTAAATAATGGAACACTGTATAAAATAACTGCTAGTAATCCGCTACCAATAAAATTATTGAGCTTCTCAGCAAAAAATAACAATGGAGAACATATTCTAAATTGGTCTGTTAATGGGCAATCCAATGGCGACCTTTTTATAGTAGAACGAAGTACAAATAATGTTTCTTTTAATACAATAGATAGTTTATATGCAATTAATGGAACCAACAATTATGTACTAAAACAATCTAGCAACAATAGCTCAACTGTTTTTTATAGATTATGTATAAAAAGTGTAGATGGTAGCAAAACCTATTCTCCTATTATCAGTTTAAAAAATGATGTTGCAACTACTAGCATAAAAATTTACAAATCCTCTAATTCGATCAACATTAATAGTTCAACAAATATTAACCATATTTCAATTAGTGATGTTACTGGTAAATTACTGCTCAACAAATTTATCAAAGCAACAGGTTTTATTACAGTCGATGCTACTATTTTCCCCAAAGGACTCTTACTAGTTAAAGTTGAAACAAATCAAGGTATTGTGGTTAGTAAGGTAATTAATTAACAAAAAAAGTTAATTTCCTTTACCATAAATGGGCAATTAATCCAAATAAAAAACTGTTAAATATCAGATTTTATAGTTCAAATTATTTCAACAAATGATTCTTATCAGAAGCATAAAAAATTTTGCTATTGCCTACAATTCAAGGCTTACATTTGTGTCGAAAAATTATTAAATACATACATAAAACAGTTTTATTATGAAAATTACAGTAGTAGGTGCAGGTGCAGTTGGGGCAACTTGTGCCGATAACATTGCTAGAAAAGAATTAGCAAGCGAGTTGGTTTTATTAGATATTAAAGAGGGTTTTGCAGAAGGTAAAGCTCAGGATATGATGCAAACTGCAACCTTATTAGGTTTTGATACAAAAATTTCTGGTAGCACCAACGATTATAGCAAAACTGCTAATAGTAATGTTGTAGTTATTACTTCTGGTATACCTCGTAAGCCAGGTATGACACGTGAAGAATTAATTGGTACCAATGCAAGTATTGTTAAAGGAGTATGCGAAAATATTTTAAAGTATTCACCAAACGCCATCATTGTTGTTATTAGTAACCCAATGGATACGATGACCTACTTAGCTTTAACCTCAACTGGTTTACCAAAAAATCAAATTATTGGAATGGGCGGTATTTTAGATAGTAGCCGTTTTAAATATCAGTTAAGTACAAAATTGGGTTGCAGCCCAAGCGATTTAAATGCAGTAGTGGTGGGTGGACATGGAGATACAACTATGATTCCTTTAATTAGTAAAGCAACTTGGAACAGTGCCCCAGTTACCGATTTTTTAAATGCCGATGAACAAGCACAAATTGTAAAAGATACCATGGTTGGGGGTGCAACACTTACAGCATTATTGGGCACAAGTGCTTGGTATGCTCCTGGTGCTGCTGGTGCTGCTTTGGTAGAAGCAATTGTAAGAGATGAGAAAAAACTATTTACTTGTTGCGTTGCTTTAGAAGGCGAATACGGCCAAACCGATATTTGTTTGGGTGTTCCAGTAATAATTGGTAAAAATGGTTGGGAAAAAATCATCGATTTTAAACTAAATGCTGATGAGCAGGCTGCATTTGCCAAAAGTGCCGATGCTGTAAGAAGCATGAACGAAGTTTTGAAAACTTTATAATTTTATTCAAGTTCATAAATAAAAAATCCTTGCATTTATAGTGCAAGGATTTTTTTTGAGGTCCCGGGGGGATGAAAATCCAACAAAATAGAGTTGTCTAAGGAAATAAAAAGAAAAATTGAATAGAAAAAGAATTGAAGGGTAAATTATTGCCTAAAGAGGATAAATGAGATGAATTGTATTTGATAAGCAAACTATGAAGTAATACCATCTTGATTTTATAAACAGGCCAGAGGACTGTGTTGAAATCTTAGATGGTATTATACCGACATAAAACAGATTTGATTATTTTGTATTTCACTTCGGTATAAAATTATTATATAATATTTTACTTTATTTGATATACAATGCCTAATTTTCGGAACAATTTTATAGAAGTATGCCTTTAAGCTGGAACGAGATTAAAACAAGAGCAACCGCCTTTAGCAAAGAATGGGAAAACACCGAAAGTGAAGAAGCAGAAGCAAAAGAATTTTTAATTGAATTTCTCAATGTGTTTGGAATTACCAGACGCAGGGTTGCCACATTTGAACACAAGGTTAAAAAGCTAAATGAAGCCGATGGTTATATAGACTTGCTTTGGAAAGGAACGATTTTAGTTGAAATGAAAAGCAAGGGTAAGGATTTAGACAAGGCATATACACAAGCTAAAGATTATTGCCACGGATTAAAAGAACATGAACTCCCTAAATTAATTATCGTTTCCGATTTTGAACGTTTCCAGGTGTACGATGAAAACGGAACAGAAACAAAATTTACTTTAAAGGAACTCATTAAAAATGTGCAATTATTTGCACCCATTGCTGGGTACGAAAAAAGAACCTACAAAGAGCAAGACCCAGTAAACATAAAAGCAGCCGAGTTAATGGGTAAGCTGCATGATAAACTTAAAGCCATTGGTTACGATGGACACCAATTGGAACTTTATTTGGTACGCTTGCTATTTTGTTTGTTTGCCGATGATACCAGCATTTTTGAACGTGGTATTTTTTACGACTACATAGAATTAAAAACAAATGAAGATGGAAGCGATTTAGCAGCCCATATTTCACAGATATTTCAAATACTGAATACACCCGATGATAAACGATTAAAGAATATTGATGAAGCTTTAAACGCCTTTCCGTATGTAAATGGAAAGTTATTTGAAGAAGGTTTGCCTATGGCAAGTTACGACAGCGAAATGAGGGAAATTTTATTGCAAAGCTGCCGTTTAGATTGGGGCAAAATTTCGCCAGCCATTTTTGGTAGTTTATTTCAAAGTGTGATGGATGAAAAAGCAAGAAGAAATTTAGGAGCACATTATACCAGCGAAAAAAATATTTTAAAGCTGATTAAACCACTTTTTTTAGATGATTTACAAACCGAATTAGATACA
>JANOZK010000035.1:0-32361 GCA_031429335.1 Chitinophagaceae bacterium
TACGATCAATGGTACTTTAACCTTAACAACAGGCGTATTGAATGTATTGAATACAACCCTTACTTTTCAAAATGGCAATACACCAATAGCAAGAACAACAGGTACATTAACTTTAGGCACAACAGCAAATTTAATATTTGGTACAACAGGTAACGAAGGAGGCAATGCGTTTACCATACCAGCCAGTACATTTACAGCAACACCATCAATTAATAGCCTTACAGTAAATAGAACAAATGCATTAACGCTAGGAAATCAATCATTGGTACTAAATGGCACTTTAGCTTTAACGAGTGGCGTTTTTAATATTGCAAATAATACACTTACGTTGCAAAATACAGACATTCCTTTTTCGAGAGTTTCAGGAACTTTAACAGTAGGTGGAGCTGCAAATATTATTTTTGGAACTATAGGTAATACGGGTGGAGCAGCATTTACAATTCCAAATGGATTTTTTACAGCAACACCTCCAAGTTTCGCCAACTTCACCATAAACAGAACCCATGAACTTAAGCTAAATTCAACGCAAGGGTTAACTTTATCTGGAAGCTTAAATTTAATAGAAGGTACTTTAAATAATGCAGGCCGAAATATTAATGTAAGTGGAAATATTAGTGGTACAGCAACTGTTACAGGTGCTGGATTGGTTTTAATGACCACCGCATCCACCACTATCTCTGGTGCAACTATTACGAATCTTGAGTTGAATAATGCAACAGGATTTAGTTTAAGCGGATCGCCTACAATAACATCCAGCTTATCACTAACCAATGGTCCATTAAATGTTGGAGCCCATACCATTACTTTTCATTCTGGAAATACGCCAATAATAAGAACAGCGGGAACCATCAACTTAATTGTTACCTCTAATTTAATTTTTGGTACTTCTGGAAATATTGGAGGTAATGCTTTTGTAATTCCTAACAACACATTCACGTCGAGTGCACCATCATTTGCTAATTTTTCAATGATTAGAACCAATAGTTTAACGCTAAACAATCAAAATTTTTCTCTTACAGGTTTGCTAACAATTACTGCTGGTCAGCTGATTTTACCAAATAGTTATTTGTTTACACTTAAGTCCTCATCTATTACCAATACAGCTATGGTTGCACCAGTTGGTGTTTCTGGTGGTATTACTTACAATTCTGGATCTGCTTTTATTGTTGAGCGATTTATACCACAAACTGGAGGAACCGGAAGAAGGGCTTACAGAGATATTGCACCAGCAATAAATTCTGGCACTGGAAAAATATTTGATAATTGGCAAGAGGCTGGTACCAATGGGCTCCTAGGTGGTGTTTATTTTGGTACGCATATAACTGGTTTTGCAGGTGCTTTGCCGGGTGTTAACGGTGCAACTGGTTTTGATATAACTACCTCAGGTAGCAAAACTTTATTTACCAACGATATACATTTAGGTACAGGAAACTCTGCTTGGATAACAGCTAATAGCACCAATCAAACCAATGATACTTTATCTGCATTTAAAGGATATAGGGTTTTAATAAGAGGGAATCGATTGGTCGATTTATTTCAATCGCCAACACCATCTACCATGAATGCAGCAGCCATTTTAAGATCATCCGGAAAACTAGTAACTGGCGATGTTGTATTTAACACAAGTGGTGTAACTGCAAATGGGGCCACCAATACAGGCATTCGTTTAAATTTTGGAAATGCAACAGGCTACACCATGATTGGTAATCCATATCAATCAGCAGTTGATTGGGATTTGTTGTTTACTGATCCATCCACCTCAAATCTATCTTCTACTTATACTTTATGGGATCCAAATTTAAGTACCTCTGGTGCCTATGCAACTTACAACCAAGTAACTGGCATTAGTGCTCCATTAACGTCGAGTATTAATAAGTATATTCAACCAGGGCAAGCAATTTTTGTACAAAATACCTCAACCAATCCAACACTTACTTTTAAAGAAACACATAAAAATGCAAATACCAGTAATTTAACAACTACGTTCAGAGCTAACTCAAACGCTACAATAAAATCTACCATTTATGTTGATTTGAAAAAGCAAATTGATGCAAACTTTGAAGTGATTGATGGTGTGGCTGTTACATATGGAGAAGATTACAGCAATACAATTGGTGTGGAAGACTCTTATAAATTTGAAAACTTCGAAGAAAATATTTCAATAACCAGTAACAAAAAGCAATTAGCCATTGAAGGAAGGCAAGCACCAACTATTAATGATGAAATTAATTTATATTTAACTGATGTGAAAGTTAAAAAAGCCTATCATCTTAATATTAACCTGCAGCATTTTGTTTCCAATACTTTACAGGCTTATTTAAACGACCATTTTAAAAATGAGCAAATAAAGTTGAACATGTTTGGTGAAACAACTTATTTATTTGAAAAAAATGAAAAAGAAACTTCACTTGAAAATAGATTTAGTATTGTATTTAAACCTAAGCAAGCAGTACCGTTAACTAAGCAATTAGAACCAATTGAATTGCCAACAACTATCATTGTATTTCCAAACCCAATTAATAATAAAATAGTAAACCTGCAATTGAATAATTTGAAACAAGGAAATTATAATTTGCAATTGATTAATTTAAATGGACAAACCATTTTTGCAGAAAAATATCTACATCCTGGAGGTTCTGCCACAAAATCATTTAAAATGGACAGGCTAGTTGTGTCAGGTATTTATCAGTTAATTATTTCTGGTGAAAATTATCATTATACAACAAAAATAATCGTAGAATAAATTTTTAGTGTACTATAAAAAAATGGAGGCATTTGCCTCCATTTTTTTGTCTAATATATTTCTGTTTTTTTATAGTTCTAATAAAGTTTTAACAGGGTCTTTACCCATTAAAAGTAAAGCTGGGTTTTCTAATAATTCTTTTACCCTTACCAAAAAACTAACACTTTCTCTTCCATCAATAATTCTGTGGTCGTAGCTTAAAGCTAAGTACATCATGGGTCTAACTTCAACCTTACCATTAATGGCCATTGGGCGTTCTTGAATTTTGTGCATGCCTAAAATTGCACTTTGTGGTATATTAATAATTGGAGTACTCATTAAACTACCAAATACACCTCCATTGGTAATGGTGAAAGTTCCACCAGTTAAATCATCTGTAGTTAATTTACTATCTCTGGCTTTACCTGCTAAAACAACAACAGCTTTTTCAACATCGGCCATGCTTAAACTTTCTACGTTTCTAATTACAGGTACAGTTAAACCTCTAGGTGTGCTAACGGCAATAGAAATATCTGCGTAGTCATGATATACCAATTCGTCTCCATCAATATAAGCATTAACCGTTGGCCACTCACTCAATGCAATAGCACAAGCTTTTGCAAAAAAGCTCATAAACCCAAGGTTTACACCATGTAACTCTTTAAATTTATCTTTATGCTTGGTTCTAATTTCCATGATTGCACCCATATCAACCTCATTAAATGTGGTTAACATAGCAGTGGTATTTTTTGCTTCAACCAATCTTCTAGAAATGGTTTTACGCAAATTGCTCATTTTTTCGTTGCGTACATTTCTGGTAAATAATGCATTGCTGCCAAAAGATTTTTTACCAGGGTTATTTAAAGCATGTAAAACATCCTGCTTCATAATTTTACCACCAGCACCACTAGCTTCAATTGCTTTTACATCAACTTTTTTATCAGCAATAATTGCACTGGCAACTGGTGTAGCTTTTACATCATTTGCAACAGCTGTTACAGGTGCAGTGGTAGTTGGCACTTCTATTTTGGCTTTAGCAGCTTCTGGTTCTGGTTTTGCTTCTTCTGCTGGTTTTGTAGCAGTTTCATCTATTTGTGCTAATACAGTTCCAATAATTATTGTATCGCCTTCGGTAGCTCCATGCTTCAAAATACCAGCTTGTTCTGCATTTACCTCAAATGTTGCTTTTTCACTTTCTAATTCTGCAATTACTTCATCACGATCAACATAAGAGCCATCTTTTTTCGTCCACTTTAATAATGTAACTTCTGTTATCGATTCACCAACTGTTGGAACTTTAATATCAATCATAATTCTTTTTTTCTAAAAATATTAATTAGGTAGGGTAAAAAAAGTGTACTAATTTTTGCTATGTATTTAGTGCTACAACATTTTACTTAATACATAACTATAGTATAAATATTTACTTTTAAGTTGGGCAAATTTCGGGGAAATCAACTAATAAATCATAAACTTTATAGAAACTTAACCATTCTGCTACAATTAACTAAAATGGTTTATACATTGAGCAATAAAAATGCAGAGAAATGATGGTTGAAGTTTAATATCAAATGGAATAGATTACGCACAAAAATGAAGTTAAAAAATCAGTAGACCTAAAATCTAACAGTTGGGGGACATTTAAGACTCTTTTCTTTGCCTTTGTATAAGCCGCTTTTTATAATTGATATTTCGAAGGCACCGTTACTTTGGTTATAAGTTTTTAAAGTAGAAAATGTAGCATCATAATTAAAGGTAATTTTTACATTTTTTACATCAAATCCAATATTGGGTATAACCGCATCTCCAACTCTGTAATAAGCACCAGCTAATAGTTGAAGGCTTCCATTTCTTTCTGCACTTAAATCTCTTTGTAACATTCCACCAAACACAATTTCGGTAGCAGTGCCTACTTTACTTACATAAATATTTGGGTTTAATATCCAAACATCTTGCAATTTAATACTTGCATTAGCAAACGCTGTATATCTTGTATCTACTCGATTATCTGCAGTTTTAACAGAAAAAAATGTTTCATTGGGTCTGTTAATATTTGCCATACTTAAACCCAAATTAAAGTATAAATTATCGCTAAAAAAGTTGGTATAATTGATACCTGCTTGTAAAGTAAAATAGGTTACCGAGTTAAATGTTAATGGTTCTCCCGAGGGAATATTTACATCGAAAAATTTTCCATTCCATTGAGAGTTAAAATTTAGTTTTGTTGGATCTATTCTTTTTTGGGTGAATCCAAGATTAAAGCCTCCGCTTAATAAACTCTTTAAGCCTAATAACTGGTGGTAGGCTACCGATCCATAGGCTTTGGTAGAGGTTAAATTTGCCGAGCCAGCAACATCTTGTAACAAAGCCCCACCAACACCCATCCATCCATTTTCGAAACGATCATTAAATAATTGAGCATCGGCCCAAACGCTCATAGTTTTGTATGGAAAATTACTAACATTTGCCCACTGGTTTCTGTAGTTTGCTCCTAACCTGTAATCAAACGCTGGGTTAAATCCAGTATTTGCAGGATTAACCAATAGAGGGGCATTAAAGTATTGAGAAAAATGTAAATCTTGTGCCTGCGAATTATTACATATAATTCCAGCAAAAAATAAACATATTATTTTAAAATTTTTAATCATTTATTATTTAATTATACCATCAATTATTTTATAACAAACACATTATTTTAATAGCGTTATGTCTCCCTTTTTTGAAAATTTTGTTCCATCGCTAAACTCTATATCTAGAACATAATTATATACTTCTTGTGGTTGAATAGTGCCTTTAAATGTTCCATCCCAACCACGTCCCACACTTATAGAGGTAAATATTAAAGTACCCCATCTATTAAAAATTCGCCAAGTCATTTTTTCAACCCCATAGCCTTGTACATAAATGATATCATTTTTCCCGTCACCATTTGGCGTAAACGCATTGGGTACATTTGCTAATGGTATTACTACCGCTTGAATGGGTTGGCAAGATGTATCTCTACAGTTAAACGTATTACTAACTATTAAACAGGCATCAAATGGCCGTGTTGCGTTATAAATATGCCTTACAGAAGCATTGTAGTTAGTAGTTATCAAACTATCTCCATCGCCAAAAGTCCATTTGTAGGAGGAACCACCGCTTGATGTATTTACAAAATTAACTGCTGTATTTGCCTCTGGTGGTGCAGGATTATACGTAAAACTCGATGTTGGATTAGGGCTTACCGTTAGTGTAACAAAGGCACTATCTATTTTATTACAAGTGCTGGTATCTATTGCAATTAATTTAATGGTGTAAGGACCCGCTGCGTTATAAATATGCGTTGGATTTATTGCAGTTGATGTTGGACTACCGTCACCAAAATCCCAAATAAAATCTGTACCTGCCAGTGAATTATTAGTAAAAACTGCTGTGTAAGGCACACAACCAAATGATGAAGTTTCAATTCTTGCTTTTACCAAAGGAGCCACACGTAATGGAACAGAAAAAGTATCTGGTTCATTACAATAATTGGTATCAATTAGTATTAACCTAACTGTATAATTTCCTGCATTGGCATAGCTGTGACTTACGGTTTGGTTGCCAGTAATAACAGTTGGAGAGTTGTCGCCAAAATCCCATCTAAAACTATTTGGTTTAAAAGGTTTGGCACCAGGCGGTACAGATTGATTGATAAAATTGTATTTTAAATCTTGGCAGGGCAATAATTTTACTGGGGTGAACCCTAAAATTGCATCATCGTTTCTAACCCGTAAAGTAGTGTAAGAAGTATCAGAAATATTACAAGTAGATGAATCGATGGTAATTAACCGAACTGGATAATTGCCCACAAAATTATAGGTATGCGAATTAGTAGGTATAGTTGTTGTATCATCTAGTGAACCATCACCAAAACGCCATATATATCTTGTTCCTTGTGCCAATGTATCTCTAAAAGTAACGGTTAAAGGCACACAACCTGATGTATCTCTTATGCCATCAATAGATGATTGTACAGCACTTCCAACGCCTGCATAATTAAAAGCAATTTTGATAGCAGCTAGATTGCATTTTGGGCTACCACTGGCAGATGTACCATTGGTTGGCGACCAAACGCCAGGTGTTGTAGGAAAAGCTGCACCACCATAACAATTTGCACAGATGGATTGATAGATGACCCCATTTCTGTCGAATCTACTCGTGCCGCCATCTACATGTTCTCCAATTTGACCTCCATTTTGTCCAAAAAATGAACCATACAATAAACTTTGTGCATTTTTTTCTACTACAATAAAATACATGTCTTGTCCATCAGTGGTTCCTTTTATCGCATCAGCAGTTACTGGCAAACCAAATGTATTACCAGTTGCATATTCTGTTTCATTAATTCCGCCACCCCAACCAGAAACGTAAATATTACTACATCTATCTACCAAAAAGGCAAAGGGAGAAATATTGGGTCCATTAGATGTTCCAAAAGCCGTTGAAAATTCCCAGCCAGATAAATCTTGTTTTAATTTTGCTATAAACTGTTTGCCATTTGCTTGGCTGTATGGTGCATTTTCTATAGGCCAACTACCAGTAGAAGTGCCCATGATGTATGGAAAATTAAATCGGTCGAATTGAATGCCAAAAACCATATCTGCACCATTTGTTCCAATATAGGTTGTTTGTAAAAATTGACTTCCGTCGTTACTTAGCACAGTCACAAAACCATCAACATTAGCTGGGCCACCCTGGTTAGTTGGAAAAATTGAGCCACTTAAATTACCTGGTAAATTGGTACTGGTAGTACCACCAGCCACATATATGTTATTATTACTTGGGTTAATAGCCAAAACAAACGCAGCATCATCACCATTACCTCCAAATAAAGTGCTAAAAATAATATTGCTTAAATCTGGTGAAGTTTTAATGACTACCCCATCTTGGTATCTTCCATTCGATGCAGCACTAGGAGTTGTTTGTGCTGCACCAGGCGTAACTGGAAAAGTGCCACCACCTGTATTGCTTTGTGTACAACTGGCTAATAATATATTGCCAACATCGTCTAAAATTACTTCACTTCTTGCATCATCTCCATAGTTTCTTCTAAGTGTTTCAGTGCCATTTGGTGTTTGGTATTTTGGTCTTATATTCACCCCATCGGCTGCAGAGCCCCCAAATCTTCTGCTGGCAACTAATGCAGTTCCTGTGGCATTTAATTTGGTTAAAATAATATCCCAATCTCCACCTGCACCATAATTTGGCTGGGTTGTAGGGTAGTTTGTAGAATTTGTTCTACCTGCAACTACCAAATTACCTTGGTTGTCTACAATTAAACTATGTGGTTGTTCATTACCATTGCTGCCACCTAAATAGGTTGCATATAATCTATTGCTTCCATTTGAATTAAATTTCATGATAGCGATATCAAAACCTCCACCTTCACCTGTATTGGGGCCACCTTGGTAAGTTGTTTGAAAGGCACCATTCATTACTGGAAACCCAGCACCAAAAACGATGCCTCCTGCATAATAATTACCTAAGCCATCATATGTTGCAGAATAACCCCAATTATCGGCTGTACTGCCAGTGAATGTTGCAAAAATTAGGGTAGGATCTATTACTAATGTTTCTGTTTTTGAAATTGAATTATCTAATTTAAAAGTTACAATATTTCCCTTTACCTCAAAGTTGCAAGCAACCTCTTTTTTACCTGTTTTGGTTAATTGATAGGTATAAGGTGCCATTTCTTTTACCTCGTCTACCGATGTTTTAATGACTAAATCTCCGTTTTTAGTTTTAATATTATCTACCCCATCAAAATACAATACAATTTTAGATGCATCGCCACCTGGATTAACTATAAAATCGTATTTAAGTTTATTTTTATCAGTATAGTATCTTACGTCAATATTTGGATAAATATTTTTATAAGTAATTGCTGTAAATATTTTACAATTACTAGCCCATTTAGCTGGATTATTATCTAAGAAGTAATTGTTGTATGTATTTAATGGTTTTTCTGCTACTATTTCGGGGTTGGGGTTTGCATTTAAATATTTTACTTCGTAAACATGCGAACGAACATTTACCAAAGGCTCAGTTCCATTTTTAACATTTTTCTTTTCGGTTTTTGAATGTGAATGTGCATGAAATGCTTCGGACAATTGATGTAAATCTTCATTATTACTTTGCAAAAAGCGGTAACCTGTTTTTTGTAAAGCAAAAGCTCCGTTAGAAGTGGTACCCTTAAAAGTGGTTTTATCGTCCCATTGTCCTTTATTTTCTACAAACTCTAAATAAGATTGGGCGTGGCTATTGCTTGTAAAAAAAAGTACGAATAATAATGCTATGTAACTAGTTCCTTTCAATGTATTTGCTTTTAATCGTTAATTACTCTTTAAATGTACCTGTAAAAATGTGTTTTAGTTTTAAAAAGTACTTTTATATTTTACGTATTAAGAAATTTTACTCCAACCCGATTTTCCTTTTTGTGCTTGTAAATATTGTTTTAACGACAAATTACTTGCCAAATTTAATTCAATATCAATTTCTAAAATTTTTTCTGCTTCATATTTGGCAATTTCAAGTAAATCTTTATCATCAACAATTGACGCCAATTTAAAGTTTAATGCACCACTTTGTCTAGTACCTTCAATATCTCCAGGCCCACGTAACTCTAGGTCTTTTTCTGCTATTATAAAACCATTGGTGGTGTTGCACATTATATTGATACGTTCTTTGGCAACAACGCTTACTTTGCTACTTGTTAATAATATACAAAAACTTTTTTCCGATCCTCTACCAACCCTACCTCTTAACTGGTGAAGTTGCGATAACCCAAACTTTTCTGCACTTTCAATTACCATAACACTAGCATTGGGCACATTTACACCCACTTCAATAACGGTGGTACTTACCATAATTTGTGTTTCGCCAGAAACAAACCTTTTCATGTTAACTTCTTTTTGGAGGGTAGGCATTCTTCCATGTAACATGCTTATTGAATATTTTGGTTCTGGAAAATAGCTTTTTGTTTGTTCATAGCCTTGGGTTAAATCTTCATAATTTACTTTTTCACTTTCTTCAATTAATGGATAAATAATGTAGGCTTGCCTTCCTTTTGCAATTTCGGCTCTAATAAATTCCATCACTTGCATCCGCTGCATTTCATTTTTATGTACAGTTTTTATTTCTTGTCGGCCTGGTGGTAATTCATCCATAACACTATAATCTAAATCACCATAAGCAGTCATAGCTAAAGTTCTTGGAATGGGTGTTGCCGTCATTACTAAAACATGAGGTGGAATGTTAGATTTTTTCCATAACGCTGCCCGTTGTGCAACACCAAATCTATGTTGCTCATCTACTACAACAAAGCCCAAATTTTTAAATTGTACCACCTCTTCAATTAAGGCATGTGTGCCAACAATAAATGTTATAGATCCATCTAGTAAACCAGCCAAAATTTTTTTTCTTTCTTTTGCTTTTGTACTGCCCGTAATTAAAGCAATCGTTAATCCAGTTTTTTCTAGTAAACTGTTTAAAGATTGATAGTGTTGTTGGGCCAATATTTCGGTGGGTGCCATTAAACAACTTTGAAAGCCATTGTCTGCTGCCAATAACATGCATAATAATGCAACTATGGTTTTACCACTACCAACATCGCCTTGTAATAAACGATTCATTTGATGGCCTTTACCAGTATCTTGACGTATTTCTTTTAATACCCTTTTTTGTGCATTGGTTAAAGTAAATGGTAAATGATGGTTGTAAAAATTATTAAAATGATCGCCTACTTTTTCGAATAAAAGTCCTCTATGGGCTTTATGTCTTTGCAAACGAACCAAGTTTAATCGTACTTGGGCAATAAAAAACTCTTCGAATTTTAAACGATGAACCGCTTGTTCGTATGCAGCTTGGTTTTTTGGAAAATGAATATTTTGATAAGCATCGAACCTATCCATCAATTGTAGTTTTTCTAATACATGGGTAGGTATATTTTCTTGAATATCTTTAGCATGAATTAATGGAAGTAAAGTTTGGGTAAGTTTAGCAATTTGTCGGCCATTTAAAGCCCTTGCTTTTAATTTTTCTGTTGATGGATAAACTGGCTCTAAATAGGATTTACCCTCTGCATTGGATGGTAAAAACAATTCGATTTCTGGGTGTACGATTTGTGGCTTTCCACTAAAAAAACCTGTTTTGCCAAATACCAAATAATAGCTACCTTCATTAAAGTTTTTTGTTACCCAATTAATTCCTTGAAACCAAACCAATTCTACTACACCTGTTTTATCTTTTAAGTAGGCCACCAAACGTTTGCTTCTGCCTTCTCCAAAAATTTGCATGCCTTCTAATTTGCCCACAATTTGTACAAATTCTGTCTGAAAATTAATTTCAGCAATAGTGTTTATTTTGGTTTTATCAATATGTCTAAACGGGAAAAAGTTGAGTAAGTCATTAAAAGTATAAATACTTAATTCCTTTTTTAATAAATCTGCTCGTAATGGTCCAACACCTTTTAAGTATTCTATTGGCGATTGTAATATGGATGTTAGCTGACTAATATTTTGTAGTATTGTTATTGCTTACAAATATCGGTGTAATAATTTTTTAAACATCAAAAATGCAATGAATAGCATAGCTGATTTTGTGATAAATTGAATTGCAATTTTTATTTTCAATTTATCTAACTAATTTATCTTTAATTTGGTTCAACTTTTAATTGATTAAATAGAATAAAGTATGAATAAAGTTGCTGTTATTGTAGCTGGTGGTAGTGGTTTAAGAATGGGAACATTTATACCGAAACAATTTTTATTAATAAAAGGAAAGCCTTTGCTACAATATACTTTAGAAGCATTTTTAAATGCTTATGATGATATGCATATTGTATTGGTTTTGCCAGAAGAACATATTGAAAGGGGAGAAGCTATCGTTGAAACGCTAACAGCCAATTACAGAATTACCATTACGCAAGGTGGTGCCACTAGATACCAAAGTGTACAAAATGGGTTAAGGTTAGTAAACGATGAAGCAGTTGTATTTGTTCATGATGGTGTAAGATGTTTGGTAGATACCAGTTTAATACAACGTTGTTTTGAACAAACTTTAATAAAAGGATCGGCAATACCTGCTGTTACTGCTACAGAAAGCATTAGAATTAATTTGGGTAATGAGTTAACAGCTGTGGCAGATAGAACGAAAGTTTGTATTATGCAAACACCACAAACTTTTAAAAGCAGTATCATAAAACCAGCTTTTGAGCAACTATATAAAGAAACATTTACCGACGAGGCAACAGTTGTAGAAGCTTTTGGTACCCCCATTTTTTTGGTAGACGGTAATTACAATAACATAAAAGTAACCCGACCAGTTGATTTAGCCATTGCCGAAAAAATTTTAGAGGAAAGATAAGCGATTAACCACAGCGTTAAAGGAGTTAAAGTGAAGTTACACTGAGCAACCTTAAACCCTAAACCCTCAACCCTAAACCTTCCTCCTCTCAACTACTTCACTTTTGCATAATCAAAAACCAATTGACAAAATGTTTTAACCCCTACGTCAAGTTTACTATCATCTATCAAAAAATCTGGTGTATGGTGTGGTGGAGCATTCTTTGGGTCATTACCAATTTTCATGCCACCAAAATAAAAAAAGAAGGATGGAATTTTCTCTCCAAAGAACGAAAAATCTTCTGCACCAGTAACCCAATTCATTTCTCTAACATTATTTTTTCCAGCTGCTTTTTCTAATGATGGTATCATTTTTTGCACCAACTCGGGTGTATTGTAAGTAACCAAGGTTTTGTTTTGAATGCTCACTTCTGCAACTGCATGATGGGTTGTTGCGATGCCTTCTGCAATTGATTTTACTTCTTCTAAAACTTTTTTTCTAATGTCTTTGTCTAAGTTTCTAATGGTGCCTAGCATTTCGGCTTCTTCTGGTATAATATTAAACCTAACTCCACTATGTATGGCACCAACTGTAATTACTACAGGGGCTTTTGTTAAATCACTTTCTCTACTAACAATGCCTTGTAATGCATTAATTATTTGTGCCGAAACATAAATTGGATCTACACCCAACCATGGTTGAGAACCATGGCTGCTTTTGCCTTTTACCTTTATTTTAAATAAATCGGCACTAGCCATAAATGCACCAGTTTTATATTGTATATCACCAGCAGGAATGTTGCTTTCTATGTGCATACCAAATGCAACTTCAACTTTTGGGTTATCTAAAGCACCTTCTTTAACCATTAAATAGGCTCCACCTTCTTCACCTTCTGGTGCACCCTCTTCGGCTGGTTGAAAAAGAAAAACAACCGTACCCGGCACATCGGCTTTTAAAGCACTTAATACTTCTGCTGCACCCATTAACATGGCAGTATGTGCATCATGCCCACATGCATGCATAACACCCACTTTTTGTCCACCATATTCTGTTGTAACGGTCGATTTATAAGGCAAATTATTTCTCTCAATTACAGGCAAAGCATCCATATCGGCCCTCAATGCAACAACTGGCCCTGGTTTGTCACCCCTTAAAATGCCTACCACACCTGTCTTTGCCATTAATTTAACTTCAATGCCTAAACTTTTTAAATGTTCTGCTACTTTTTTGCTGGTATTAAATTCTCTATTACTCAATTCTGGGTTTTCATGAAAATTTCTTCGCCAATCAATTACTTTTTGTTTTACTAAAGCTACTTTGTTATCTAAACTAGTAGGTGTATTTTGGGCACTAGCAGCAACTGATATAAAAACTAGTACAATAAAAAAATATTTCATGCTATTATTAGTTATTGGGTGTAATTATTTTTTTATAAAGGTATAGGCATCGTATTCAACAAAATCATTTACTTTAATATCAACACTTACCACTTCGTTATTAATTATTTTAAATTTTAATGGATAAATACCAAATAAAATATTATTGTATTCAATCATCCAAGTATCGTTGTCTAAATATTTAACTATTGCAGTTAGGTTATCATGCCCTTTAAAATTTATGGTTAAATAGTTTTCTTTTTTATCAATAATTATTTTACCATATAAACCATTATTGTACTCTCCAATATAGCTGTCTAAAGCTAAATTTGGTTTTTCATCTTTCATTCTGGCTTGCAAAGCTTTTACTTCGTTAATGCTTGCTTTTTCACCTTCATTAAACCCAATTAATTGTTGCTGGCTTCTGTTTACGTAAGTTACATTTAAATAAGCATCTAAAACTTGGTAACGCAAAGCCTCAAAAAAGTTTTGGTTATCGTTATTGGTTAAAATGGCAATACCCAAATTTTCTTCTGGTACAAAACATACATTGCTTACCATTCCACTTGCACCACCTGTATGCCAATATATTTGTTTGCCATTGTAATCGGCAGCAAAAACACCCAGTCCATAACCCCTAAAATTTATGGGGTAAAGGGCCGATTTTCGGCTACTCGTCATTATATTAATGTCTCTTGTTTTAAGTACAGCAGCAGATGGTATAATTTGTTTACCATTGTATTTACCATTGTTCAAATGCATTTGCAACCAATTGCTTAAATCTTTTACATTACTTACTATACTAGCAGCAGGAGCTAGGTTATCCCAAACATCGTAAGGTACTTTATTTAATTTTCCTGTAAACGAAGTGGTATAAGCTTTTGCAGAATTTTTCACAAAATTTATTCCCTTACTTAATGCTAAGGTTTGCGTCATTTCTAAAGGAGCAAAAATACTATCGTACACATATACTTCCCAAGGTTTACCACTAACCAAGGGTATAATTTCGCCAGCAGTTAAAAAGCAACTATTGCAGTAACCATAATCTTGCCTAAACTGGGCAATTGGTTTTAAATAACGCATTTTATACATTATTTGGCTACGGCTTAAATTGCCATCGAAAAAAGTAAAATCTCCTTGAAAAGTTTTAGTGCCAATTCTATGGCTTAGCATATCTTTTATGGTAACTAAATCGGTACTATTTCTGTCGTATAATTCAAAGTCTAAAAAGTATTTCGTAATCTTATCATTTAACGATAATTTTTTATTCACCTCCAACTGTGCCAATGCAGTGCCAGTAAATAATTTAGAATTACTAGCAATCATAAACAACGTATTTTCATCAACCACCGATGTTGGTTCATTAATATCCCTTACTCCATAACCTTTCATGGTCACTACTTTGCCATCTTTAATAATCACAATACTTAAACCCGGTATTTGCCAATCCTTTAAGCCCTGTTGTATATATTGCTCCAAACTATCTTTAATAAAGCTAGGTTGGGCATGGACTTTTGTGCAAAGAAAAATGCTACAAACAAAAAACAGCAACTTAAACTTTTGCTTCACTACTACTTTAAACTGCATAAACTAAATTTTAAGAGTTGTAAAATAAACATAAGCCTTCATTTATTTAGCTATTAGTAAAAAAAAATTGTACAAAGTGTTTCTGTTTTTTAATAAACGTCAGTCCCGCTATACGTTGCAAGCCTCCATTTTCAACCACCAAAAGGGCTTGTAGCCAGTTTTGGGGTTTCAATGCAGGGCTTTACACTTCAATCGGGTGTAGTAATTTAGTTTTAGTTTACCAGCAATATCACCCAATAGAAACTTATCCAACATTCTCTTTGTTGGCTTACTTGCCCCGAATATTCTAGGTATGTTGGGCAAAGGAATATGGGTAAATTTAATCTGCATGATTCCTTGCTAAAACATACTGCAATACAGTAGAAGATACCGGGAGGTTAGCCTAGAAACAATAAAAGCTACACTCGGTAGCTTTTATTAACAAAAAAATTCGATTATTTATTCAACCATAAAGGTTGCCTTATTATTTCCCCAAAATAAATTTACTACTCCTTTATCATCAATGGTAAAAGTCATTTTTTCTGCAAAAGTTGTTTCTTGTGTAACTACTGCATCAATTCGTAATGCGTCTGCAACTTGGTTATAACTAGAAGCACCCCATTGTTTCCAAGTTTTGTTGAAAATAATGGTCCAGGTATCTTTACCAGAAATAGAAAATAGGCCGTATTTTCCTGCAGCCAAATCTTTGCCATTTATTTTTACTGCATTACTTACTTCAAATACAGTGGCTTCATTAGCACCTGTACGCCAAACTTCACCTTCTTTTGGTTCTATATCTTTACCAATCGTTCTTCCTTTTATACTCGGCTGGCTATAATCTATACTAATAATTGTTCCACTTGCAAGTGTTTGTTTTACAACTGCTGGTGGACTAGGTCGTTTGCTTTTGTCTTGGGCATTTGAACATGCACTAAATAACAATGCAACAAATAAGAAACTAAGGCTAGCAATTTTTTTCATTTAAAATAATTTTTGTGTTAGTAGATTTTAATACTATGATTGAAAGTAAAACAGTAAACTTGAAGTTTAGTTTAAAGTAAGTTGAATTTGTTTTTTATTGATTGGCGGTGTAATAATTAGTCATTATGGAAAAAACTTTATCTTTTAACTCATCCGAATTTAAACCTTGGACACTTACAGGTGGTAAAAAATGTATGGATAATTTATGGGGCAAAAAATAAAATACTTTATTATTTGGCATTGCTTTTTTGGTATTAAATAATAGTGTAGGCACTATAGCAGTTTTTGTATTTACAGCCAATTTAAAAGCACCATCGTAAAATTTTTTTATAGGCAAATTGGTTCTATTTCTAGTGCCTTCTGGGTAAATACACATGTGCATTTTTTCTGCTAAGGTTGCTTTCATATCCTCGTAACTTTTTCTTCTGCTGGCATCGCTGTTTCTATCAATTAGCACAGATCCCTTTGCATAAAACCAACCAAATAATGGTATTTTGGTGAAACTTTTTTTGGCTATCGTTCTATTAGCTCCTGGAATATAGGGGCAGGTAATTGGAACATCTAAAAGTGTATTATGGTTACAAGTAAAAATAAATGTTTCGCCTTTAGGTACATTTTCTTTGCCCTTAACAGTAAACGAACAACCAACTAGGGTTAACCAAACATTAATCCAAATTCTAGATAAGTTAATAAAAATTGCTTGTCCTTTTGGGTTGGGTATTAAATAAGTAATCATTGTTGGTATAAAAATGATTAAGAACGTTGCCACAAAACTTATCATTCCCCATAATGCCCAAATACGAGCAAAAATGGCAATAAAAATGGAGTCTCTTTTTGGTGTCTTCATACTATACATTTAAATTTTCCAATCAATAGGTGCCAAACCTTGTTTAACCAATAATTCATTGGTTCTGCTAAAATGTTTGCAACCCCAAAAACCATTGTGTGCAGAAAGTGGCGATGGATGAGCAGCTGTTAATATAAAATGTTTCAACTCATCAATTAACAATTGTTTTTCTTGAGCAAACTTACCCCACAAAATAAATACAATTCCTTTCTTTTCTTCAGATAATTTTTTTATTACTGCATCTGTAAAACTGATCCACCCAATTTTTCCATGGCTTGCAGGCTCATTGGCACGTACTGTTAAAACGGCATTTAATAACAAAACACCTTGTTTTGCCCAGCTTTCTAAATTACCAGTTGTTGGAATTGCCATACCAATATCATTTTTTAATTCTTTAAAGATATTGGCTAAAGAGGGTGGTGGCTTTACTCCATTGGGCACACTAAAGCTTAAACCCATTGCCTGTTGTGGATTGTGGTATGGATCCTGTCCTAAAATTACCACTTTAACTGTATTAAAATGGGTATAATTAAAGGCATTGAAAATTAATGAACCTGGGGGATAAATCACCGTTTTTGTAGCTTTTTCTGTTTGTAAATGAAGAGCTATTTGGGCGAAGTAGTCTTTTTCGAATTCTTCTTTCAATGCCTCTTTCCAGCTATCTTCAATTTGTACATTCATTTTTTAGTTACAGGTTATTTTAGTTACGAGTTATTTAGTTACAAGTTATATGGTTACGAGTTATGTAGTTATTTGTTAACTAGTTGATTTTCTAAGTAGTTTATCATAAATCATACTTCATAAATCATACATCAAAAATTCTAATTCCTATACCCTCACTTCTCCAATCAAAAATATGCTTCCGCAAATTAATATTAAATCATTTTTATGGGCATTTTTTTGAGCTGCCGCAATTGCAATATTTACATCTACATAAGTTTCGCCATTGAGACCGTAGTTGGCAGAAATTCTTTGTAAATCTGTTGCATCCATAGCTCTTTCAATTTTGGCTTGGGTAAAATAGTAGGTAGCTAATTTGGGTAATAGTTTTATAACGGCTTCCACATCTTTATCTTTTACCATGCCAATAACAATATGCAAATGGTTATAATTCGTTATTTCAAGTTGTTGAATAATTTGTTTAATACCATCTGCATTATGTGCTACATCGGCAATGATTGTTGGATTATTTTGTAGCACTTCCCACCGACCATGCAAACCTGTTAGCTGTTTTACTTGTTTTAATGCTTGCTCAATATGTTGTTGTGTTATGTGCCAACTATTTTTTTGTAAATAATCTACAGCAGCCAAAACTGTAATCAAGTTTTTTGTTTGATAAATTCCATTTAGATCTAAGCTATAATCATATTGTTTTTTTGTTTGATTATTTTCTACTGTTACTTGTAACAAATGATGTTGGTACTGCCAATTGGTAACCAAATTTTGTTGTGTAGCATAAACAATTGGGGCTACAACTTCATTAGCTTTGGTTTCAAAAACAAATTTTGTTTCATTAATTACTTCTCCTATAATAACAGGAATATTTTTTTTTATAATCCCAGCTTTTTCGAAAGCAATTTTATCTAAAGTATTGCCCAATAAATTCATATGATCGTAACCAATATTGGTAATGATACTTAAAATAGGCGTAATAATGTTGGTGCTATCTAAGCGGCCACCCAAGCCAGTTTCAATAATTGCAATATCAACTTTTTGCTCTTCAAAATAATCAAATGCCATTGCAACCGTAATCTCAAAAAATGAGGGGTTGATGGCTTCAATAGTTGGTTCTATTTTTTTGGTAAAGTTTACTACAAATTCTTCGCTACACATTTGTCCGTTTACTTTAATACGTTCTCTAAAGTCAACTAAATGTGGAGATGTATATAAACCGGTTTTATAACCAGCAGTTTGCAAAATAGCCGCCAACATATGGCTAGTAGATCCTTTGCCATTGGTGCCAGCAATATGAATAGTTTTAAAATTGTTTTGAGGATTATTTGTTGCATTACAAAGCGTAATGGTATTGGTTAGATCTGCTTTATAGGCAGCTGCACCAATACGACTAAACATAGGTAATCTCGTAAATAAAAAATGTAAAGTTTCTTCGTAATTCATCTGATATGCAAAGATGCAAGCTTATCCTCTAACTCTCATATCCAAAATTATTGTACCTCTTTGTTCTTCGGTACTTGTTGCAAATTTTATTTCTTTGGCACGTTTTAAAGCAACTGCCCTAGTAGTTTTATTGGCTGTAGAAGTGCCAACCGGGTTTACAGTTGCCGAAATAACATTACCATTTTTATCAACCACAATATTTACAGCAACTTTTGCATCCTCATTAAAATCGTCTTGAAAAGAGGGGAAACTGGTAATTTTTCTTTTACCTAAACCAATAACTTTAGTGCCACCTGGGCCAGTGTAAACAGTGCCATCAATTGAGCCCCAAGGTTTGCCCTTATCGCCTGTGCCAGATTTGTCGTTTCCTTCACTTTTTTTATCATTAAATCCATCTTTATTATTGCCACCAGGGCCTTTACCACCAGTATACTTTTTATCGAAAGTGGCTTTTGGTTTAGGAGTCGGAGGATTAGGATTGATTACAGCCTTAGGTTTAACTGGGTTTGGGTTTGGCGTTGTAATGGGTTTGGTATTTGTTTTTGGAGGGTTAACTGGTGTAGCATCTGGGTCTTTCTCATCAGTTTTCTCTTCGGTAGTTGGTGGTGTGCCGCTACCAGAAGGTGAATTTGCATTATTGTCTGGTGTAGACTCTGGGGCTGGGTCGCCTTGAACCAAAGGTTGTACATCGCCACTACCCACATCATCGGTGCCAATGTTTACTTCGATACCTTCTGTAAGTAATGGCTTTTCTATTTGTGGCAATTGCCATTGCAAAAAAAAGAACAATAAAAAAATGCCTCCACAAACTAGCGTAGTAACGGTTGTTGCTTGAATATTTTTATTGCGTTCAAAATGTGTATCCATTGCCAAAGAATTGTTCATACAAAATTAATTTTTTATGTGGCTCAATTTTACAATGTTGAAAATTACACCAACTTAGATGCAGCTATGCACGTTTGTACATAAAAAATGGTTAAGATTGCTTAAAGAAGATGGTTTTGTATGGTTTTTATACAATTTGAGTTGCCAAATTTTTTTTTGAAACACTTTATGCAGTGTTCTAAGTAAAAATGTTGACTAAAATTTTATGGAGATATTTATTTGGAAGAAAAAAATAGTCGAGTAACTAAATCTCATGTGTGCCATGCAGTAAGTAGGATTTAAAACTACACTACAGAAGATTAGAGTTGTTTTTAGCTGATAATATAAACTATATACCCAACCAGTCAATTGCATTTTTATACAATAATTTATCTTTAATTTCTATCAATAAATTACTTTTTTCAATTAACTCTCCAGGGTGTTGTTCACCCAACGGAAATGGGTAATCGCTGCCCATACAAATTTTATCATTGCCCATTAAATTTAAGATATAATGCAAGGCATTTTCATCATGCACCAAACTATCTAGCCAAAAACTATTTAAGTAATTTCTTGGGTTAATGGCATTGTCAACAGCAACCAAATCTGGCCTTACATTAAAACCATGTTCTATACGACCAATGGTAAAAGGAAAACTGCCACCACCATGTGCAAAAGCTACACGAAGTTTTGGAAATTGCTCAAACACCCCCCCAAAAATCATACTACAAATAGCTCTGCTTGTTTCGGCTGGCATACCTACCAACCAAGGCAACCAATACTGTTGCATTTTATCTTCGCCCATCATTTCCCAAGGATGTACAAATAGAGCACAGCCCATTTTTTCTGCAGCTTCATAAAACGGGAAAAAACTTTTATCGCTTAAATTTTTACCATTTATGTTGCTACCAATTTCTAAGCCAGGCATTTTCAGTTCGGTAACACATCGTTCCATTTCTTTAATGGCTAAATCAATATTTTGTAAAGGAACGGTGCCAATACCAATAAATCGTTTTGGATATTTGGTAACACTATCTGCAATATGATCGTTAAAAAAACGTGAGGTTTCATACCCATCTGCTGGATTTGCCCAATAATTAAATAAAACTGGTATGGTGCTTAAAACCTGCATGGTAACTGCAGTTGCTTCCATTTCTTGCAATCGTAAATCAACATCAAAACAATTATCTTCTACCACACGAAAAAGAGTATCTCCCTTCATCATGCATGCTTGACAATTTCGATGTTCTAAATGTATAAAATCGCCATAGCCAAATTTCTTAGCCCAATTGGGCATTATAGGGGGCATTATATGGGTATGTATATCAATTTTCATGGAAGAATTGTTTGGAGTTTATGGTTCAGAGTTGCTGTTTATTTGTTTTGTTTTTTACCGTTGATATGCCAACCATAAAACAGAAAACACCCAACCCAAAACATCTAACAATATGTATTATTTTTTTAACGGTGGCTCCATTAAACTGCCACATTTATTACAAGTACGTTTTAAAGTATCTTCCCAAAACCTATTCATAACTGGTGGTAATTGTTGTACAATGTCATCAACATGCAAAGTTTCTTCATACAACTTATTGCCACATTTTTCACAAAACCAAATAAAACCATCATCTTCTGTTTCACGGTTTTTCTCAATTACTAAACCAACGGTATTTGGTCCTCGTTGTGGTGAGTGTGGCGTTCGTGGAGGCAATAAAAACATTTCGCCTTCTTTAATTTCTATATCCCTAAAAACGCCATCATCAATAATTTTTACAACAATATCACCTTCGATTTGAAAGTATAATTCTTCTGTTTCATTAAAATGATAATCTTTTCTGGCGTTTGGCCCACCAACAATCATTACAATAAAATTTTGTGCATCAACATATACACATTTATTACCAACAGGTGGTTTTAGCAAATTACGGTTTTCGTCAATCCATTTTTTTAAATTAAAGGGTGCAAGAACTGGCATAATTTTAAAGTTTATTTGAAAATTAGTAAATCAATAAAATGTATTATTAAAGTTTTTTTACCAGCAGTTGTACTACTATTTATCTTTCGTTGTGTCACTCACTTCAAGGTTCTAAACGTCTTTCAACTTTTCCTACTCTAGTCTTTGTGGCTTGGTGGTAAAAAATCTTTACTTTCGTAAAACTAACAACTGTTTACAAATATGAACCTTTCTCTCGAAAATAAATTAGCAATTATTTGTGGAAGTAGTCAAGGTATTGGTTTGGCATCGGCAATCGAGTTGGCCAATCTTGGTGCAACTTGTATTTTAATGGCCAGAAATGAAATTGCATTAAAAGAAGCCATCTTAAAATTAAGTAGTAAGTATAACCAAAAGCATGGCTTTTTAGTAGCCGATTTTGATAAGCCAGATGCTGTAAGAACCGTAATCAATGAGTTTGTACAACATAATGTCGTACATATTTTAGTTAATAATTCTGGAGGACCCAATGCTGGTTCAATAGCTACAGCCAACGAAGAAGATTTCATTAATACATTTAATCGCCATCTAATTTGCAACCACATTTTAACCAAAGCTGTTGTACCATGTATGAAAGCAGCAGGTTACGGTAGAATTATAAATGTAATTTCTACATCAGTTAAAATTCCTTTGCCCAATTTAGGAGTATCTAATACAATTCGAGGTGCAGTTGCGAGTTGGAGCAAAACTATGGCAAACGAGTTGGGTCAATTTAATATTACGGTAAATAATGTTTTGCCAGGAGCTACTTCTACAGGTCGTTTAAAAAGTATTATAGAAAATAATGCAGGCAAAAAAGAGGTATCTATCGATTTGGTAGAAGAGGAGATGAAAAAAGAAATTCCTATGAAACGTTTTGCCGAACCAAATGAGTTGGGCAATGTTGTGGCATTTTTAGCATCGCCAGCTGCATCTTATATAAATGGAGTGAACATTCCTGTAGATGGTGGAAGAACAGGTAGTATGTAGTTAATTGGTTTATTGGTTAAATAGTTAATTGGTTCATTGTTTGACTATAGAAGGATTTTGAACTAGAAAGTAAGCTATAAAAATAAATTAGATTTTATGGAATATACTTTAGAAAAATTGGAGGTATATAATTTAGCTGAATTGTTTTCAGATAAAATTTGGACAATTGTTACTGAATGGGATTATTTTAAAAAGGATACAATTGGTAAGCAACTAACAAGAGCATGTGATTCTATCGCAGCTAATATAGCAGAAGGTTATGGCAGATTTTATTATAAAGAAAGTAAGCAATTTTATTTTTATTCAAGGGGCTCTTTGCAAGAAACAAAGTCATGGTTGTCTAAATGTTTAAGAAGAAAAATTATTGGAGAATCCCTTTGTAAAGAGTTATTGAAAGAAGCAGAAACCTTATTGCTAAAATTGAATGCCTTTATAAAGTTTGTATCAAAATCACCCAAGTTTAATCCAATAAATTAAATTACTATTTAATTAACTCTTAGCATGAAAATTATTATTATTTCGCTTCGATACTAATTAACCAATCAACTATTTAACCAATGAACTAATAAAACAATGAACCTATCAATTCCAGATCATATACAAAACTTCATTGGGGGAGTATTTGTTGCTCCCAATAATAATTTATACATGGATTGCGTAAATCCAGCAACCGATGAAGTTTTTACCCATATTCCTGATAGTACTAGTGAAGATGTAGATGCAGCAGTACTTGCAGCACAGCAGGCCTTTACAAATTGGAGTGTTACACCAATTGAAGAACGTTTTAAAATACTCAATAAAATTGCCGATTTAATTGATGAAAATATCGAGGCACTGGCATTGGCAGAATGTACAGATAATGGAAAACCACTTTGGCTTTGCAAAAGAATGGATATTCCGAGAGCATCTTCTAACTTTCGTTTTTTTGCAACCGCCATCATGCACTTTGCAAGCGAAAGTCATACGATGGAAAATAAAGCCATTAACTATACCATTCGCCAACCAATTGGTGTAGTTGGTTGTATATCTCCCTGGAATTTGCCTTTGTATTTATTCACTTGGAAAATTGCACCAGCCCTTGCTGCAGGCAATTGTGTAATTGCAAAACCAAGTGAGGTTACACCAGTTACAGCCTATTTATTAGCCATTATTTGCAAAGAAGCTGGGTTACCAAATGGTGTACTAAATATTGTACATGGCAATGGCACTAATTGTGGAGAGGCAATTGTAAAAAATAAAGCTATAAAAGCCATATCATTTACAGGTAGTACAAAAGCTGGCGAAAGAATTGCAGCCATTGCTGCATCAATGTTTAAAAAGCTATCACTCGAATTAGGTGGCAAAAATCCAGCAATTATTTTTTCAGATTGTAACTGGGAAAAAATGATAAGGGAAACCGTTCGTTCATCTTTTACCAACCAAGGTCAAATATGTTTGTGCAGTAGCCGAATTTTAATTGAAGATAGTATTTATGAAAAATTTAAAGCCGAATTTATTAATAAAGTAAAAGCCCTTACCGTTGGTGATCCATTCGATGATGCTTCGAAGCAGGGTTCAATTGTTAGCAAAGTACATTTTAATAAAATAATGGCATGTATAGAACATGCAAAACAGGAGGGTGGTAAAATTTTATGTGGAGGAAATGCAATACAAGTTGCAGGACGATGTTCTAATGGTTATTTCATAGAACCTACTGTTATTGAGGGTTTAGGTTCTAATTGTACAACCAATCAAGAGGAAATTTTTGGCCCCGTTGTTACCCTACAATCATTTAAAACGGAAGATGAAGCTTTACAATTGGCTAATGCAACCAACTATGGTTTAACAGCAACTATTTGGACCCAAGATGTTTCAAAAGCTAATTCAATTGCCCTAAAAGTGGAAGCTGGAATTGTTTGGATAAATTGCTGGTTGCTTCGTGATTTAAGAACTCCATTTGGGGGTGTTAAAAATAGTGGCGTTGGAAGAGAGGGTGGTTGGGATGCTTTAAAGTTTTTTACTGAGGTGAAGAATGTTTGTGTAGAAATTTAAAATAGAATTGTTTGGAGTTTGGTGTTGGGTGTTTTTTGTTATTTTGTTTTACTTAATCGAATGATATGGCTACTATACAAAAATTTCAAGATTTAGAAATATGGCAATTGTCGAGACAATTAGAAAATGAAATATTTATTATTTCAAAGGATGCTTTATTGGCTAAAGATTTTTCGTTGAAAGATCAAATGAATAGATGTGCTGGATCAGTTATGGATAATATTGCAGAAGGTTTTGGAAGAGGTGGCCGAAATGAATTTATTCACTTTTTAAGTATTTCAAAAGCATCTTCAAGTGAATTACAATCACAGTTGGTTAGATGTTTAGATAGAAAATATATTGATAAAACGGTGTTTGATAAAATAGGTGCTCTAATACTTTTAGTTGGCAATAAAATTGGAGCATTGATGAGGCATTTAAACGAAGCAGAAATAAAAGGGCAAAAATTTTTAAACAGAACAGAATTAAAACCAAGTATCCAACAAGCAAATAACAATCTAACAAAAAACAATACAACAAACAACCCCAAACTCCAAACGCCAAACAATCTCATAAACACCAAATCCGCCGCAAAACCTCTTGGAGCTTACCCACATGCAAGACGAGTAGGAAATTTTTTGTTTTTATCTGGTATAGGTTCTCGGAGTGCTGTTGACAATAAAATTCCTGGTTTAGAATTAGATGAATTAGGCAACATTTTGAAATATGATATTGTAGCAGAAACACATCAAGTAATGGCTAATGTAAAAGCAGTGTTAGAAGCTAGTGGTGCCGAATGGAACAACATAATTGATGTGACCGTTTTCTTAACGAATATGAAAATAGATTTTACAGCATACAATAAAATTTATGCAGAATATTTTACAGATCTTCAAGCATGTAGAACAACAATTGAAGTAAAAAGTTTGCCAACGCCTATTGCTATAGAATTAAAAGTTATTGCAGTAATTGAATAAAAATTGTTTGGTGTTTGCGGCTGGTTATTTTGTTAGATTGTTATTTTAAGCAGCCACCCAACAAAAAAACAAAATAACCTCAAACACCAAACACCAAACAACGAGAAGATGAACTACGAAAATACAAGCCACTTCGCCAAAAGCTTAGACCAACAAGATTCTTTAAAAGAATTCCGTTCAAAATTTTTCATTCCACAACATGAAGGAAAAGACTCCATTTATTTTACAGGAAACTCTCTAGGCTTGCAGCCAAAATCAACAGCAGCCTATATTCAACAAGAATTAAATGATTGGGCAAAATATGGTGTTGAAGGCCATTTTAATGCAAAAAATCCGTGGTTGAGTTACCATGAAATTTTTCCAAAATTAATTTCACCCATTGTAGGTGCTAAGGAAGAAGAGTTAGTGGTAATGAATCAATTAACAGTAAATATTCATTTGTTGATGGTGAGTTTTTACAAGCCAACGCCTCAACGGTTTAAAATTATTTGTGAAGCAAAAGCATTTCCGTCTGATCAATATGCTATAGAAAGTCAGGTCAAATTTCATGGTTACAACTATGAAGATGCAGTGATTGAAGTTGCTCCCAAAGAAGGGCAGCATACTATAGCATTAGAAGATATTCTAGCTACAATTCATCAGCATAACGATAGTATCGCATTGATAATTTTTGGTGGTGTAAACTATTATACTGGTCAGTTGTTTAACATGGAGGCAATTACAAAAGCTGCACACAATGTTGGAGCAATTTGTGGATTTGATTTGGCTCATGCAGTTGGTAATGTTCCCTTAAAATTACATGAATGGGATGTTGATTTTGCATGTTGGTGCTCTTATAAATATTTAAATTCTAGTCCAGGTGGTGTTGCAGGTGTTTTTATTCACGAACAACATATTGCCAACGAAAGTTTACATCGTTTTGCAGGTTGGTGGGGTTACACAAAAGCATCAAGATTTAAAATGGAAAAAGGGTTTATTCCAATTCCTACAGCCGAAGGATGGCAATTAAGCAATGCTCCTGTATTATTAATGGCAGCTCATAAAGCCTCTTTGGATATTTTTGAAGAAGCTGGTTTTGGTAGGTTGGTTACAAAAGCTAAACAATTAAGCAATTATTTGTTTTTTATTATAGATGAAATTAATGCATTACAAACAGAACACACCATAGAAATTATTTCGCCAAGAAATAGCGATGAAAGAGGTTGTCAGGTATCTATACTGATGCTAAAAGATGGAAAGAAAATTTTTGATGAATTGATGAAGCAAGGTGTAATTGCCGATTGGAGAGAACCGAACGTAATTCGTATTGCTCCGGTGCCTTTATATAATTCTTTTGAGGATATTTATAAATTTGGGTTAATTATTTCAAAAACACTAGCGGTATAAGAAACGTTTCTGGTTTATCGTTTCTCGTTAGTTCACAATTAAGCCCTATCAGTATTACTAGTTTAATTTATGTGTTTACAGCGAGCAAAAAAAAATAAGGAATGATCAATTAGAAACAATCAACGAGCAACGACAAACAAGTAACGACAAACAAGAAACGATCAAAGAAAAATAAATCAATGAAAAAAGAAATTACAATAATTGGTGCAGGCTTAGTAGGATCTTTATTAAGCATTTACTTAGCCAAACGAGGCCATAAAGTAACTATTTATGAACGCAGAAATGATATGCGTAAAGAACAAATGAGTGCAGGGCGTTCAATTAATTTAGCACTAAGCGATAGAGGGTTATTGGCATTAGAAAAAATTAGTTTAGCAGATGAAATAAAGAAAATTTGCATACCCATGAATGGGCGTTTTATACATAATGTCGATGGAAGCCATGCTTATCAACCCTACGGTAAAGAAGGGCAATTTATCAACTCGGTTTCAAGAGCAACTTTAAACATGAAGTTGATGGATTTAGCCGAACAAATGGGTATTGATATAAACTTTAATCAAAAATGTACAGCAATCGATTGGAAGAAAAATGAAGTAAGTTTTGAAGACAACAACCTTAAACTTCAAACCTTAAACTTTCAACTCCTCTTCGCTTCCGATGGAGCTTTTTCTGCTGGTCGTTTGCAGCATCAATTGCAACATACTAAATTCGATTACAACCAATTTTATATAGATTGTGGTTACAAAGAGTTAACGATTCCGCCAACCCCATCTGGAGACTTTGCTTTAGAAATAAATGCCCTGCATATATGGCCACGTAAGGATTATATGATGATTGCCTTGCCCAATTTAGACAAAACATTTACTTGTACTTTGTTCTTCCCATTTGAAGGAAAAAACTCTTTTGCTAATTTAGATACCGAAGAAAAGGCGGCAGCTTTTTTTGAAAAAACTTTCCCCGATGCAGTGCCTTTAATGCCAGATTATGTGAACGAATTTTTTCACAATCCAACATCTTCATTGGTAACTATCAAATGTTTTCCTTGGGTAAGAGAAGATAAGTTTGCACTCATTGGAGATGCTGCCCATGCCATTGTTCCTTTTTTTGGACAAGGCATGAATTGTGGTTTTGAAGATTGCCGAATACTAGATGAACTGATTGAAAAAAATGGAGCAGATAATTGGGAGGAAATTTTAAATGAGTATCAAATTTTACGCAAACCCGATGCCGATGCTATTGCAGATTTAGCAGTAAATAATTTTACAGAGATGAGGGATAGAACTGCAGACCCAAAATTTTTGTTACAGAAAAAAATAGAAGCTCAATTGCACAGTAAATATCCTGAACAATGGATTCCAGCTTACAGCCAGGTTACATTTAGTCCACATATTCGTTATAGCGAAGCTTTACAACGTGGCCAAAATCAAGAGATGATTATGCAATCAATTATGCAGTTAACCGATATTGAAAGCAAGTGGGATTCAGAAACAATTGAAGAAATGATTTTAACGAAATTGAATGAACAAGTAAAGTTGAAATAAGCTTCACAGAGAAATTTAACATTTTTATTTAATCAATTTTGTCTTACTTTTGTACGGTAATGAAAAAAATTACCGTAGCGATATTGGCCATCATTTACTTTACCATGACAAGTGGTATTGTATTCAACGTGCATTATTGCATGGGCAAAATAAGTTCGGTAAAAGTTGATTTATTGGCCAAAAACCTTTGTGGTTGTGGCAAAAAAGAAAGTAAAGGCTGTTGTAAAACCGAGCATAAATTGGTTAAGTTAGAAGATAACCATAAAGCTTCGTTAGCCTCATTTATTTGCGAAGCACCTGTTGCAATTGTAAACCATTCGTTTTACATTAACAACACACCTATACAGTCGCTTAATAAAATTGAGTTATTCAATAATCATTCTCCACCCATTATTCCTAATCAGGCAATTTATATTAGCAACTGCGTTTTCAGAATTTAATATTCAATTAATTCGTAGTTATTTTTATTAATAATTTACCATTCAATTTTTTTTATATCAAGTACTCCGCTTACTTGATATATACTACTATAAAATTTTTTATTAATGATTAGTATAGCCTAAACGGGTTACTAATTAAACATTTTTTAAATTAATTTATCATGAAAACGCAAGTATCATTTTTAATTTCGTTCTTATTTTTATCAGTATTTTCTTTTGCACAAGCAAAACAACAACCAGTAGTTAAAACCGAAAAAATAAAAGTTTGGGGCAATTGCGGTATGTGTAAAACCACCATTGAAAAAGCTGCAAAAGCTGCTGGAGCAAATTATGCTTTGTGGAACGAGGAAGCAAAAATTTTAACCGTAAAATTTACCGATTCAAAAACCAATTCCAGCAAAATTGAGAAAAAAGTAGCTGCCTCTGGTTACGATACTCAAAATGAAACAGCACCCGACGAAGTCTATAATAATTTACATGGCTGTTGCCAATACGATAGAAAGGCTGCAGAAGTAAAAGAAGATAAAAAAACTACTGCTTCTAGCTGTTGTAAAAAAGATCAAACTTGTACCAAAGATTGTTGCAAAAAAGAAGACATGAGTTGCTGCAAAACAAAAGAGGCAGCCGCTTCTACTTGTTGCAAAGCAGGTAATACATGTTGCAGTAAATAATTTTTCTACACCATTTATAAGTAGTTGGCTTTACTTTTTTTGGCCAACTACTTATTTTAAAATTTATACATGAAAAATATTTTGTTAGGAGTTTTTTTAATAGTTTCTACCCAGCTAACTGCACAAATAAAACAAGCAACCATACAAGCAAGTGGTCTAACATGCAGTATGTGCAGTAAATCTATTTTTAAAGCCTTGAATGCAGTAAGTTTTGTAAAAGATGTACAATCGGATATTAAAAATGCTTCTTTTATAGTTTCATTTAAAGAAAATGAAACAATTGATTTTGATGCTTTAAAAAAAGCTGTTACTGGAGCTGGATTTTCTATAGCATCTTTTAGTGCCATTGTTCATTTTAGCAACACAAGTATTAAAAACGATGCACATATTGATATTGCTGGTAAAACCCTACATTTTTTAAACGTTCAAGCACAAACTATTGACGGGGATAAAAAAATTACTGTAGTAGATAAAAATTTTGTTACAGCAAAAGAGTACAAAAAATTTAGTAGTTACACTACCATGAAATGTTATGAAACAGGCGTAATGGAAAGTTGTTGCACCAATAAAAAAGGGGTAGAAGAAAAAGTTAGAATTTATCACGTTACACTTTAATTGATTGGTATGAAGGTTAAGTTTTTTTGGGTTTTTGTATCTATTTTGTTCGCCACTATTTCAATAGCACAACCACCCATTGGCATACAATGCCCAGAAATAAGTTTAAAAGATGTTGACGGAAATCTAGTTACCATTTCATCTTTAAAAGGTAAGGTAGTAATTATAGATTTTTGGGCTACTTGGTGTGGCCCGTGTAGAGTAGCAAATAAAACATTAAGAAAATTGTATGCTAGTTACAAAGAAAAGGGGTTAGAAATTTATAGCATTTCTTGCGACTATACACAAAACGCTTGGAAACGGGGCATTAAAGCCGATAAAATGACTTGGTTACAAGTATTCGATGAAAATATGGCTACGTCTACAAAGTGGCGTATTGGCTATTTACCTTTTACATTTATTTTGGATAAAAATGGAAAAATTGTTGCAGCAGATTTAGAAGCTAAAGATTTAGAAACCGCTATAAAAAAATATTTATGAGAAAATTAATTTCACTAGTTGTATTGCTATTTTTTGCCCAAATAGTTCATGCCCAAGAACTTTTTGTATTAACAGAACCGGCAAGTAATATGCCTGCGAAATCCTTAGGAATTAGAACAATGCATTCTATGATGAATGAGCTAGATGGCTCTGGTATTAATTATCATTTAATGCCCGAATTGATGTATGGTATTAACAACAAATTAATGATACATGCTCAAGGTTTTATAAGTACTAGAAATAGCAAATTAATTACCGAAGGGGGTAGTTTATATGCTAAATATCGTTTTTTAAGTAACGACGATGTACATAGTCATTTTAGAATGGCCAGTTATTTAAGGCTAAGCAAAAACAATAGCGATATACACCAAGAAGAGTTAGAAACAATGGGGCACAATAGCGGGTACGAGTTGGGTTTAATTGCCACACAATTAATACACAAAGTAGCTATAAGCGCATCTGTAAGTTATGAAAAAGCAAGTAATAATACTGCTGTAAATAAAATACCAACTGGCTATAGCAACAGTGCTGTTAACTACACTTTATCGTTTGGCAAATTATTATTGCCCAAAGAGTATAAAAGTTATGATCAAACCAATTTTAATTTAATGATAGAACTACTGGGACAACGATTAAACAACGGAAAATCTTATTTAGACTTTGCACCAGCAGCACAATTTATTATTAAAAGCCAAGCTAGGGTAGATTTTGGTTACCGCTATCAGCTATATACAAACATGCTAAGAACAGCACCCAATGGCTTTATTGTAAAGTTAGAGTACACTTTTTTCAATGCGTTTAAAAAGTAAGATTCTTAGTTATTTATCGCAAACCTGTACAATTAAAAACTTTAAATAGTTGGTGTTTTCCATGCCCCAAACAATTGGATGATCGGCAGCTTGGGCGTTAAAAACAACTTGCTTAATTTTTTTTCTGGCATCTTTGGCAGCCATTTCTATCGTATGCAAAAACAGCTCTGGATGAACCAAATTAGTACAACTACTTGTTACTAAAAAGCCCCCATTTTTTACCAACTTCATGCCACGTAAATTAATTTCTTTATAGCCAGTAATTGCTTTGTCGATGGTTTCTCTGCTTTTAGTAAATGCAGGTGGATCAAGCATTACCACATCATATTGTCGACCTTCTTTTACCCAATTTTTTAAAACATCAAAGGCGTTTATAGTTTCGAACTTTGCTATTTTATCTAATTTATTTAAGACAGCATTTTTATTGGCAAGTTCTACCGCATTGGCACTAATGTCTAATCCCAAAACCGATTTAGCACCATAATGGGCAGCATGAATTTCGAATGTTCCTGTATACGTAAAAGCTCCTAAAACATCGGCACCTTTTACAATATGTTGTATGGCTCTTCTATTATCTTGTTGGTCTAAAAAATAGCCAGTTTTTTGTCCATTCTCTATATCTACCAAAAA
>JANOZK010000036.1:0-28555 GCA_031429335.1 Chitinophagaceae bacterium
GTAAAGGGTTTTATGAATATTAATATTTTCCAATTTTGCACATCTAGTTGTTTAAAATATCGGCAAAAAGAGTTTTCTCTTATCATAGCTCTTATCGAAAAAAATTATCACAGTTAATCAGACATAAAAAGCCGAAGCATAGAAACTCACTAGTTAACTTGGTTGCTTTTTGTGAAAATACCCTCAGCTTAAAAAATTAATGCTACTTTCAATTTTTATATTCAACGAAATCATATGAAACAAATTATTTTTTATCTATTCATTATTGCTATTAGTGTTAGTTGTAAACTAAGCAACACCAATCCAACTGGGGAAGACAACAAAGAGCTTGCCACTTTATTTAGCAACTATTATAAAGAAAGGTTAGAGCTGTTTCCTTTAGAATCAACCCAAAATGGCGATAGTATTTTAAACGACAAAATGTACGTTGATTTTACAGATAGCTACAGAGCCAAGTTAAAAGAGTTTTACAGCAAAAATTTAACCTATGTAAAAGTATTTGATAGAGAATATTTGAATGCCAACGACAAAATAAGTTACGATATTTTTAAAAGAGAAATGGAAATGAGCATAGAAGGGCTATCCTTTAAAGATAACTATATACCATTTCAACAATTTTGGGGTTTACCACTAACCATGGGGCAATTGGGTAGTGGCGATGGTAACCAACCTTTTAAAACAGTAAAAGATTATAACGATTGGTTAGCAAGGGCAACAGTTTTTGGTGCTTGGGCCGATAGTGCAATTGTATATTTTAGAAAAGGAATAACCGCAAATTATGTATTGCCAGCAACGCTTGTAGCCAAAATGATTCCTCAAATGGAAGCTATGGTTGTTGCCGATGCCAAGCAAAGTTTGTTTTATCAACCTTTAACAAAAATGCCCTTTAAATTAGAAGAAGATAACCTTACGCCCAAATATATAAATCTAATTACTCAAGTAATTGTTCCATCTTATAAAAAATTAGCCGATTTTTTAAAGAACGAATATTTGCCCAAAGCCAGATCTACAACAGGTGTAAATGTTTTACCCAATGGCGATAAGTTTTACAACTATCAAGTACGCTACTGGACAACCACCAACAAAACGACCACCGAAATTTACAATACTGGTTTAGGCGAAGTAAAACGTATCCTTACTGAAATGGAACATGTAAAAGCAGAGGTAAAATTTAATGGCAACCTCAAAGCATTCTTTGAATTTATGAAGAATGATCAACAATTTATGCCCTATAAAACACCAGCTGAAGTGTTGGCAGCATTTGCTTCAATTCAAAAAAAAATTGACCCCAAGTTAAAAGATATGTTTGGCCGTACACCAAAAACTGCTTTTGAAATTAGGCAAACAGAAGCTTTTAGAGCGGCTAGTGCAAGTGCAGAATACAACCAAGGAAGTGCCGATGGAAAACGCCCTGGTATTTTTTATGTGCCTATTTTAGATGCTACAAAATTTAATACTACCAGTGGCATGGAAAGCTTGTTTTTACACGAAGCCATTCCAGGGCACCATTATCAAATTTCTTTGCAGCAAGAAAACGATCAACTACCTGGCTTTAGAAGGTTTAGTTGGTATGGTGCTTATGGTGAAGGCTGGGCGTTGTATTGCGAAAGTTTGGGCAAAGAGTTGGGTTGTTACACAGATCCTTATCAATACATGGGTGCATTAGGCGATGAAATGCACAGAGCCATTCGTTTGGTGGTGGATGTAGCCATGCATACAGGTAAAATGACACGTGAGCAAGCCATTGCATACATGTTAGAAAACGAAGCTATTAGTTTGGAAGGTGCTACTGCCGAAATTGAAAGATACATGGCCATACCTGCACAGGCATTGAGTTATAAAACAGGGGCATTAAAAATTAAAGAGCTGCGAGAAAAATATGCTAAGCAATTAGGTGCTAAATTTAAACTAGGCAAATTTCACGATGAGTTTTTGAAAGACGGTTGTATGCCATTAGAGGTGATTGAACAAAAAATGGATGCTTGGGCAAAGAAACAGTAACATATCATTTTGAACTTGTCGAAATATATTGCTATTCTTATTGATAATAACGAAGTGATAATTCCGAATTATACTTAAGTCAAAATTGCGGTAATGTATTTGTTCATCTTCAACAAAAACTTGAGGCCACAATCTGCAACCTCAAGTTCTCAATTCATAAACAGTTAAGAAATTTCTTTTCCTCCTGATTATTTTGTATAATTGGTTTTAAAACAATTGCTATATGCAAATCATTAAAAGCATACAAAATAGAATTTATGAAGTAAGGGGAGAAAGGGTAATGTTGGACTTTGATTTAGCTGCCCTTTATGAAGTGGAAAAACGAGTGCTTAACCAAGCTGTAAAGCGTAATATTAAACGCTTCCCTGAAGATTTTATGTTTCAATTATCAGCACTTGAATGGCAAATTGTTCAGCCACAAATTGTGATAACAACCAAAGACCCCAACTTGAAATCACAAATTGTGATTTCAAGTTGGGGAGGAAACAGGCATTTACCCTACGCCTTCACCGAACAAGGTGTTGCCATGCTAAGTGGGGTTCTCAATTCAGATAAAGCCATTAACATGAACATTGCCATCATGAGGGCTTTTGTGGAAATAAGAAAACTTACGCTCATGCAAATAGATTTCAAACAGCAGTTACAAGAAATAAAGGAAAAGCTTGGTCAGCATGATGGGCAGCTAAATGAAATTTACGATGCTCTGGAAAACCTCTTGGATGAAAAAGCTGCCCAAACAAAATGGGATAACAGGGAAAGAATTGGTTTTAAGAAATAGAATTCAATTAGCTTCACTATTCAATTATAAAACTACTTTATGAAAAAAATTAAATGTATAGCTATTCCCTTATTCATAATCTGTATTACAACTAGCTGCAACAACAATACCCCAAAAGAAAAAGAAACAAAAGATACGATAGTTGTTGCTTCAATTGATTCTTCAAATAAGCCAGTAACCGCAAAACCAACATCCGACTCTTCTTCAAAAAAAGAGCTTATGATTATTGCTATGTTTGTTGACTTTAGTTTAGGAGACGCCTCTCATTTTACTTTTAAAGACAAGAATAATAAAATATGGGACTTTGCCAAGTGTACTGATGAAAAATTTCAATTTGCGATGGAGTTACCCGCTAGTAAAGCAGATGAAAGCAATCAGGGTTGGTCGGCTAATAAAAAATTACAAGGCAAATGGTTTCAATTAACTTATGAGTTTGTTATGCAACCAGAATATCAAGATGGGCCAATTGCTAAGGTTCCCATTATTACAAAAGTTTCTTTGGTACAATAATCGCCCTAGGTTTAATTTTTTTTACATTTCAGCCCACTTTTGGCATTTCAGCCCACTTGAAATTTTAATCAAGTAAATTTAATTAACTTCAATTTTTAAAATGAAATTAACCAAAACTAAAATGAAAAAATCATTATTTACATTAATAGCTATTGCTATACTCACCGCGTTGGTTTATTATTTTACTAATTTTTACAAGGCAACTAGCAAGAAACAGCACAATGAAATTGCTCTTTTTGGGGAGAACAAAGAGGAAGACAAAAAGGAGAACAAAAAGGATAATAAAACTGATATTACAAAGATAACTAATGCCAAAAATAGTAAGGTACAGCCTAATGAAATTCCTATTTCTAAGGTTAAAAAGAGGGCGGACAAACAGGAAGAGCTTATTGAAAGAACAAGGCAAGAGTTTTTAATGGCAGTTGACCCAAGTATTGGTTATGTACCAACAGGTCGATTAATTGAAGGCGAAGAAAAAGCCAAGCAAATCATGTCAAGGATGGATATGATTAGGTCTTCGAGCGTTGCAAACCTATCGTGGACAGAAAGAGGTCCAAATAATGTGGGTGGTAGAACTAGGGCATTTCTGTTTGACCAAAGTGATGCGACCGGAAATACTGCCTTTGCAGGTTCGGTAAGTGGCGGATTATGGAGAACCACCAATTTTAAAACTGGCACCCCAATAACTTGGACTCAAATTGCTAGTATTAGCCAAAATCTTGCCATAACTTGTATTGCACAAGATCCAGTAGTACCTGCAACATTATATGCAGGCACTGGCGAAGGCTTTGATAACTTTGATGCTGTAAGGGGTTTGGGCGTTTATAAAAGTACTGATGCCGGTCTTAACTGGACTTTAATTGCTTCAACTACCACTGGCGGAACAAATGCAAATGACTTTTCTTTTGTTCAGGATATTGTAGTGTACAATAATACCACTCGTGATGTATATGCTGCTTGCCGCAGTGCCATTTTATGTAATTCTGGCGGCCTAATGAGGTCATCAAATGGCGGCACTAGCTGGGCCAGAGTAATTGGCACCTACACTAGTGGTGCTTGTACCAATGCTACCGACTTCAGAATTAACGACCTTGAAATTTCTCCATCTGGCGATATTTGGGCCACTTCAGCTACAGAAGCTACAGGTGTTGGCAAAATATGGCTGTCCCTAGCTGGTGCTACTGTAGGTAATGCGGGCACTTGGGTGGATAAAACCCCTTCTGGCACTTGGCAAAGAATTGAACTGGCCTGCTCTCCCACCAATAGCAACAGAGTGTATGCACTGATGCAGGGTACCGGAAGTTCTGTAGGTGGCATCAGACGTACTGATGACAAGGCTGATGTGCCGGCAACTTCATGGACATCTATTGACAATGGTACATTGTGGTGCGACCAGGGAGCTTCCAGCTCAGTTGACTTTTCTCGTAACCAAGCCTGGTACGATTTAATATTGTCCGTAAACCCCACAAATGATGCCACGGTTTTTGCAGGAGGAGTTGATGTAATGAGAACTACTAACTCAGGCTCTTTATGGACCCAACTTACACAATGGAATACAGGTTGTACCACATTGCCTTATGTACATGCCGATGTACACAATATTGTGTACCTCCCTGGTTCATCAACTGAGTTTGTTATTGCCACCGACGGTGGCCTTTTTTATACAGCCGACGGAGGTACTACATTTAGCGAAAAAAATACAGGTTATAATGTTACCCAATTTTACAGTGGTGCCATCAACCCAAATGTCGGCTCAAATGTTATGCTTGCAGGTGCACAAGATAATGGAACACAAAGGTTTACTACTGCTGGTATGAATGCCACTGCCACGGCTACTGGCGGCGACGGCGGTTTTTGCTTTATTGACCAAAAAAACCCATTACAGCAGATTACTAATTATACCGGCACTTCGTTGAATATTTCAAACAATGGGGGTACCAGTTTTACTTATCCTGGTTCATATGCTACAGACAGATTTATTAACCCGGCCGATTTTGATACTGCCACAAGTACCTTACCTGCTTTATCAACAACAGCCCGTTATTATTGTGGCGGTACAGCTGGAAATTTACGCAGGGTAACCGTCAACTTTAGTACCTTAACGCTCGTAAGCAATAGCCTTGCAGTTACTGGTGCAACTGCAAGCCGTTCTGTTTCTGCCGTAAAAGTTGACCCCAATACACCCGACAGAGTATGGGTAGCCATGTCAACAGCCAGTTCATCGTTTTCAGTAATTCCTCTGTTGTACTATTCAAGTTCATCCAGTGCAACACCGGTATTTACAGCTATTACATTGCCTGCCGCAGTTACATCGGGTCAGTATATTTCCAGTATAGATGTGGAAAATGGCAATGCCAACCATATACTCATTACTTTGTCTAACTATGGTATTGCCAGCGTTTATGAGTCAACCGATTTAGGTGTTACCTGGATCTCGCTTGACAATAATAATGTAAACCTTCCAGATGTTCCTGTGCGTTGGGGCATGTTTATTCCTGCTGGTTTGTCACAAGGAACCACAGTAGCTGGCGGCATTATGTTGGCTACTGAGCTGGGTGTATGGGGAGCAATTACTGTTACGGGTACAAGTACAGCTTGGGCTGCAAATAATTCAATTATGGGAAATGTAAGAACAAACATGATTAAGTTCCGTGGTTCTGATAATGCAGTTTTAATAGCATCACACGGTAGAGGCCTCTTTACAAGCAATTTAACAGTCATCTCCACTATTTGGAATGGCTTTACTTGGAGTAATGGGGCACCAACTAGTACAGTGGATGCAATAATAGCCAGCAGCACAGTTCCAACAGAAAGTTTCACTTGCAAATCTCTAACTATAAACAACACATTTGCTTTAACCACCACAGGCATAACAGCCAATGTAAATGGCAATATTATCAACAATGGCAATGGCATAGCAGGCACAGGCGGCTTAACCATTGCAGCCAATAGCATAATAAGTGGTAATGCCATCAACTTTAATGGAGCATTAACGGTAAATACTGGTGCAATTTTAACCACAGCAGGTTTATTAACCTTAACTTCTACTGCTACCAATACTGGTAAAATAAACAATAGTGCAGGTACAATCACAGGCAATGTAACCATAGAAAGATTTATACCAGCCAAAGCAGCACGTAGGTTTAGTTTTATAACCAGCCCTGTAAGCCAAGCACTAAGTGCAGCATGGCAACAACAAATACATATAACTGGTGCAGGCACTGGTGGTACACCATGCCCAAGTTTAACAGCCCATAGCAACGGTTTCGATGCTTCAACAACCAATGCACCTAACCTATTTAGTTATAATGCAAGTGCAGCAAGTGGCAGCCGTTGGACAGCTAATACAACAGGTACCACAGGCTTTACTTTAACACCAGGTACAGGTTATCGATTAAACGTACGTGGTGCCAGAAGCATAGGTTGTAATTTACTAAATGGCAATGCAGGTGGTTTAGTACCAACAGCAGTAACCCTAAGTGCAACAGGAGCAGTAAACAATGCTAGTAAAAATGCAGGTAGCTTTAGCAATATCTATAATAACAACTTGGCCAATAACTGGGTATTAATAGGTAACCCTTACCCAAGCGAAATAGACTTTACTGCATTTAGAACCACCAACTCAAGTGTAATCAATGCAAGCTATATTATTTACGATCCACAAAATGCACCCAATAATGTAACACCAGCCAATATGTATAGCACTTGGAATGCAGGCACATGGAGCAATGCAGCCACTAGTATCAGCAATGCCAATGGCCAATACATAGCCAACGGACAAGCATTTTTTGTACAAGCAACAGCCGCAAGTAATATTACATTAAACTTTACTGAAGCACATAAATACAATGGTACACAAAATGGTGTTTTTCGTACAGCACAAACTTGGAACGATATTGTAAGAATAGCCTTTAAAAAAGATGCAGATGATATTGACCAAACGGTTATACGTTATAGCAACGAAGCAGGATTAAGTAATAACAGATTAGGCGATTTAGATGCCACTTTACTATCTAGCAGTGAAAGCTATTTAGGCAGCATAAAAGCAGGCAGCTTAACATCAATACAAACACGCAGTTTGCAAAATGTACAAAGTGATAGTGTAGCCCTAGATTTTAATGTAAGCGAAACAGGCAATTACAACTTCAACTTTAGTGAACATGACAAGTTTACAACAGCCAATATTTATTTGTTGGATAAATACACCAATACAACCACCGAGGTAAAAGCAAATCCAGTGTATAATTTTAGTGTAGATAAAGCAAATGCAGCTACCCAAACCAATCGTTTTGTATTGGTATTTAACAAAGCCATTGTACCAGTAGTTACAACCATAACAGGTATAAAAATGTACCCTAACCCAGCTAACAAAAACCTAACAATTGAGTTACCAATAACAGAAGGTAAATACACCCTACGAATTACAGATGTAATAGGCAAGCAAGTGTATCAAAACCAATTAGCAGGTGGTGTACAAGCAATAAACATTAGTAAATTAGCTCAAGGCAATTATGTAGTAGAAACTACCGATAGCAAAGGCAATAGAGCAGTTGAAAAATTAGTGAAGCAGTAAAAAAAGTTTAAAAGTTTGAATGTTCAACAAGTTTAAGAGTTGAACATTTAAACTTCTAAACTATTAAACTATAAACCCTAAACCCTAAACCTTAAACTTTAAACTCATAATATGAAACAGAATAACACCAAAGTACTAAACAGCATTTTATTGCTTTTTGTACTATTCTTACTACCCACTTTAGGCATTGCCCAAGATGGTTTTGGAGAGGTAATTGAAGATGTACCTATTGACGGAGGTCTATCGCTTTTAGTAGCAGCAGGTGTTGGCTATGGGGCAAGGAAGTTGAGAGAAAAGAGGAAGAAAAGAAGTATTGAAAGTAAAAAATAGTATATAAAGTAAATAGTGTTTTTACTGGTTTTACAATAGTACCCTTTGTTTAAAAAGTATCAGGCCTTGAATTAATTTTCGAGGCCTTTTTTGTTTTTATTATTCTCGAACAGCAGCCATCGTATGGCTTATCAACACTGTTAATAATAAATTAATCAATGCAATACTGTTTTAGGTTTAACTTACACAAAACCTATACATATGCGTTGGAGAAAGTTTAATGGAGAATCTATTAATCTGCCAATTAAAGAGGCAGTAGCCGAAGCAATTAAAAAGGAAACAGAAAAAGGCACACGCCTAAAAGTTTGCATTGGTACCGATAGCCAAGTAAAGGGCAGCGATACCGAATTTGCTACAGTCATTGTTTTTTTAAGAGAACACAATGGTGGCTTTATGTACATTCATAACGAAAAAACAAAACAACGTTACCACATTAAAGAAAGAATGTTGGTAGAGGTAGCCAAAAGCATTGAAATTGCTTATGAGCTATGTGATTTGTTTATTGAGTTTGGTGTTGATATGGAAGTACATGCAGATATTAATACCAATCCAAGTTTTAAAAGCAACGATGCTTTAAAAGAAGCGATGGGGTATATTTTGGGTATGGGCTTTGCTTTTAAAGCTAAACCAGAGGCTTTTGCTAGTAGCTGCTGTGCAGATAAAGCATGTAATTAAAATTACAATTGTACATTTTTCTTCGACGGTGTTACCCACTGTCTATAAATCCTACTCTTCAATATTTTCTATAATTCTCACTTCTATACATCTACATAAGTTTTTATAATTTTAAATTATTTTTCAAACCTGCTTACTGTCATATTATTTATTGATATCAGTCATTTTTTTAGTACTAGCTGCCAAAGAAATTTGTGGTATAAATAAATTAGTATGAAAACAATTATCATTTCAGTAGATTTTTCAGATACAGCGTACAATGCTGCTGTTTATGCCATACAATTGGCTAAACAAGTACAAGCTACACAAGTAATTTTGTATCATGCTTTTGCTTTACCAACTATTGCAGATGGTGGTTTAGCAATCCCCATTATTACAAACGTAGATGATGTAAAGCTAGCCAGCACCAATGCATTAGAAGACATGAGAAATAAACTAAATGATTATTTCGTTTATTTACCTTTTGAAATTAAAATACAAAATAGTTATAATACAGTAATTTCAGGAGTTATAGAAGCTGCTGCCGAAAACGATGCTAAATTAATTGTAATGGGTATTACAGGAGGTAGTGCAATTGAGGAGGTATTAATTGGAAGTAACACCATAGATGTTGCAAAGCATACCAAAATTCCGGTACTTATTGTTCCACCAAAAGCTTTATTTAAACCTATTAGGAACGCTGTTTTTGTATCTAGCTTACTAGAAATTGCCGAGATAACACCCATAGAAACGATTTCTTCTTTTTTAGAAGCAACCAAAACCCATTTAAAAATACTGCATGTAGAAGCCGATGAAACAACTGCAAATTATTCGGGTACTGAATTTGAAAGTGTTGAAATGAATACATTATTTGCCGATTACAAACCACAATATTGTTTTGTGCAAAATGCAAATTTTATTAATGGGGTAAACGATTTTGTAGATGCCAACGAAACGGATATTTTAATTATTATTCCCAAAAAGCATGGCTTATTTGAAAGCTTGTTCTCAAAAAGTCATACAAAAATGTTGGCCTTTCATAGCCATGTACCATTATTAGTGGTGCATGATTAATTAATTTTTTTTGTTATTGAGCTGCCTTTTCAATGAAAATAGAAAGTGGCAGCTTTTTAATAACTATGTGATATCTGTATTTGCAGCAATAAATTGGTCTAACCAGCTATCCAATTAGTATGATGTAAAAAATTTTTGCTTTAAATTAAACTTCATATCGGCATAATCTGTAAACTTTAATGGAGAATTAAATTTAAAAACCTAACTTCACAAAGTTCATATACTCCTTCTTAGAAGACTGGATAACTTTTCCTTCCGTTAAAAAGCTCGTCAAGTCATAGGTTGCAGAGCATATATTTTTAACGTTGGCCCTATCATTACAAGATAGTCGGCTAATATCATTTTAAAACAAGTTATACTGTGTTATTTAAGGATTTACATTTAATTGAACCTATTGCTAAAGCATTAGAGCAAGAAGGTTACACCACACCTACACCCATTCAGCAACAAGCAATTCCATTAATATTACGTGGAAAAGATGTACTAGGTTGTGCACAAACAGGTACAGGTAAAACTGCAGCATTTGCAATACCTATTTTACAAAATTTATTTTTACAAAAAAGAAAAGAAGAAGCTGCCTATCATCAACATATAAAAGTATTAATACTAACCCCAACACGTGAGTTAGCAATACAAATTGATGAAAGCTTTGCAGCTTATGGCAAACACACCAATATTTCTCATACAGTAATATTTGGAGGCGTTTCTCAACATAGTCAAGTAAATGCTTTAAGAAGAGGGGTAGATATTTTAATTGCTACGCCTGGCCGTTTGTTAGATTTAATGCAACAACGTTTTGTAAGTTTACAACATTTACAAATGTTTGTATTAGATGAAGCCGACAGAATGTTAGACATGGGTTTTATTAATGATGTTCGAAAAATTATTACTAAAATTCCAGTTAACCGTCAAACTTTATTCTTCTCGGCAACCATGCCAAAAGAAATCGCAGGATTGGCCAATTCTATTTTAACCGAACCCATAAAAGTAGAAGTAACGCCTGTTTCATCTACTGTAGAAAAAATTAGCCAACAATTGTATTTTGTAGAAAAAGCCAATAAAAGATTTTTGCTAACCCATTTATTAAAAGATACAGCTATAGAAAGGGTATTGGTTTTTACAACCACCAAACATGGTGCAGATAAGGTTTGTAAAGATTTATACAAAAATAATATTATGGCCGAAGCCATACATGGTAATAAATCTCAGAATGCTAGGCAAAGGGCATTAGCAAATTTTAAAGAAGGCAAAATTCGTGTATTGGTAGCCACCGATATTGCTGCCAGAGGAATTGATGTAGATGATTTAACACATGTAATAAATTACGATTTACCCAATATACCAGAAACTTATGTACATCGTATTGGCCGAACAGGACGTGCAGGTGCAAGTGGTATTGCTATTTCTTTTTGCGATGCAGAAGAAAGACCATTTTTAAGAGATATTACTAAATTGATTGGTTTAAATATTCCGTTGGTAGAAGAGCATCCATTTAAAATGACGTATGCAAATTTTGCACCAACTGCACAATCAGCAGCACCACCACCAAGCAGAGGTCATGGTGTTTTTGCAAGAAGAGGCAGAACTTGGAAACAGTAATACTATCTTAGTTAAGATTAAAAAATTTTCTATGATAATGCTTATTGGATAGCAGATTAAGCCAATTTATTTGGGCTACTACAGATAACACATTGGTCTAAAAAATTACATACCCATAAAAAAACTCAACTTAAAAAGCTGAGTTTTTTTATGGGTATGATTTATCAATTATATTTTTGCTTTTCTAAGGTGCATAATAACATTTGGTGCACCTGGTTGGCTACCACCTGGCATATTAAAAATTAACTTACCATCTTTAAAAGAAGCTTTTATTTCTTGCTTTTCACCAGATTTTTTGGCAGTTGTAGTTAGGGTTTCGGTAGCTTCATCAACGTTATACGTACCAATTTCTACGCCACCACCTGGGTTTGCACCTTCCATGCTATAACTTCCATCTTCATTAAATTCAAAGCTCATTTCTTTAACAGCTCCCAATTGACCCTTCATCATTTCTACAGCTGCAGCACTATCTTGCCCCATACTTGCCAATTGCTCTAACATTTTGGAGCCTAAGGCTAATGAATCTTTCTCTACATCATAATATATCATTCCTTCCATATTCATTACGGCTAAACCCCATTTACCAGTAATTGCAGTTTTTGTAACTTTAGTTTGTGCCTGTGCTGCAAAAATGGTAGCTACCATAAATACAGATAAGATAATTTTTTTCATAATTTTTTTAATTTTTAATGTAAACGTTTATTAAAACAGATTGTTCAATAACAATAACCGTGCAAAACTTAATAATTCTGGTTTACCAACCTAAAATCCATGCAAAAATTAATGGTGCAACAATAGTAGCATCACTTTCTACAATAAATTTTGGTGTATTGATGTCTAATTTACCCCAGGTAATTTTTTCGTTGGGTACTGCCCCACTATAAGATCCATAAGAAGTGGTTGAATCAGATATTTGGCAGAAATAACTCCAAAAAGGTACATCATGCCACTCCAAATCTTGGTACATCATGGGTACCACACAAATTGGAAAATCGCCTGCAATACCACCCCCAATTTGAAAAAAACCAACGCCTTTTCCAGCACTATTGGCTCGGTACCATTCTGTAAGCCAAACCATATATTCAATACCACTTTTTACCAAATCGGCCTTCAATTCTCCTTTTATAACATAACTAGCAAAAATATTACCAGTTGTGCTGTCTTCCCAGCCTGGGCAAACAATGGGAATATTTTTTTCGGCAGCAGCAACTATCCAACTATCTTTTTTATCAATTTCATAATACTGCTCTAACTCTCCACTTAAAACAGTTTTGTACAAAAATTCATGTGGAAAATATCTTTCACCAGCAGCAGCTGCATCTTTCCATTGTTTCACCAAATGTTTTTGTAAACGCCTAAAGGCTTCTTCTTCTGGTATACAAGTATCGGTAACACGATTATAATGATTTTCTAACAAATCCCACTCATCTTGTGGCGTTAAATCTCTGTAATTGGGTACTCTCTTGTAATGGCTATGAGCTACCAAATTCATTACATCTTCTTCTAAATTAGCACCAGTACAACTAATAATATCAACCTTGCCTTGGCGTATCATTTCAGCAAAACTAATACCCAATTCTGCCGTACTCATTGCACCAGCCAATGTAACCATCATTTTTCCACCTTCTGTTAAATGTGTTACATAACCTTTGGCGGCATCCATTAAAGCTGCAGCATTAAAATGTCTATAATGGTGTTCTATAAAATTTGAAACTGGGCCTCTATTCATATAATTCAATTTTGAATGGTTTTATAAAAGATGGCAAAAGTAATATTTTAGACCTTTAAAACAGTAAATGTTGGTTTATCTTAATTTAATCTTTTATTTTGTGTAGGTTACTATGTTTTTTAAACCCTCATGACTCAAGTTTTCTACAGAAAAATTCAAATTTTTAAGTGGCAGGTTTCTTTGCCTGTATTACTTTGGCTATTACTGGCAATTGTGGGTGCTTTAGTAGAAGTTTTAAGAGGAACAAATGCCATAAATAATTTTCTTATTTTTAAAGGGGTTTTTGAACATAGCTTGTTACAACTAAACTTATACAATGAGTATCCATTAGAATATATGGATAATAATCATTATGGGCCATCGTTCAGTATTTTAATTGCTCCATTTGCAATGTTGAATGTTTATATAGGTTGTTTCTTGTGGTGTATGGCCAATGCTGTTTTTTTGTTATTTGCAATTCAACAATTGCCCATATCTAAAAATAAACAGTTGCTAATTTTGCTGGTGGGGTCAATAGAAATGTTGACTTCTATTCAAAACGTGCAATTCAATCCAATGCTTACAGGATTTATTATTTTAGCACTTACGCTGGTGCAGAAAGAGAAAGATTTTTGGGCTACATTATTCATTGCAGCTGGTTTTTTAATTAAGTTATATGGTATTGTGGGCTTGGCGTTTTTCTTTTTTTCTAAACACAAATTACTATTTGTATGGTCTTTCTTTTTTTGGCTAACACTACTTTTTTGTTTGCCAATGCTGTATACTTCACCTTCATTTATTGCTACATCTTATGTAGATTGGTTCGAAAAATTGGCTATGAAAAACGAAAAAAATGCAAATGCACCAGCCAATAATTTTATGCAAGATATTTCTGTATTTGGCATAATTAGAAGAATTTTTAAAATTGAAAATTTATCAAACATATTGGTACTTGTGCCAGCAGCGATTATTTATTTTTTACCTTTTTTACGGAGGAAGCAATTTAAATACACTGGTTTTCAATTAAGTTATTTGGCATTGGCTTTAATTGGGGTAGTTATTTTTAGTACTTCTGCCGAAAGTTCAACTTACATTATTGCCATGATTGGTGTAGGTATTTGGTATATTTTACACAATCAAACGAACAAACTTGTAACTGGAGTGGTTGTATTTGCCTTATTATTTACCAGTTTATCCGCAACAGATTTATTTCCTGAATATCTTCGTTTAAATTTTATTCGTCCCTATTCTCTAAAAGCATTGCCCTGCTTTTTAGTGTGGTTGTTATTGGTGTTTGATTTACTTAAAACAGATTTTAGTTTAGCTAAAGAAAACTATGCGTAAAAAAATTTCGATTGTAGTACCTGTTTGTAATGAAAAAGCCAATGTGCTTTTAATGGTTGATGCATTGAATGAAGTAATGATTACGTTACCTTATGATTATGCAATAACCTTTGTTGATGATGGAAGCAGTGATGGAACGAGTGACTTACTAAAAGAAATTGCAAAAGAAAATAGTTCAATTTTTTACATAGCATTATCCAGAAATTTTGGTCATCAAAATGCTTTAAAAGCAGGGTTAGATTTAAGCGATGGCGATGCAGTAATTAGCTTAGATGGAGATTTACAACATCCCCCAACTTTAATACCAGAATTAATTAAACTATGGGAACAAGGTAATGATATTGTTTATACCATACGAAAAGATCATCAAGAAATGCCAACCATGAAACGTAAAACAAGCAGTATGTTTTACAATTTAATGAATAGGCTCTCTGATATTGATTTAGAGGCTGGTACTGCCGACTTTAGATTAATGGATAAACGAGCCGTTGATATATGCAGGAATTTTAATGAAATGGATTTATTTTGGAGAGGCTTGGTAAAATGGATTGGCTTTAAGCAAATTGGTATTGAGTATGAGCCAGCCGAAAGAAAGTTTGGGCAAAGCAAATACACCTATAAAAAAATGATGCAATTTGCATTACGTGGTATTACCTCATTTAGCATAAAACCATTAAGTATTGCCATTTATTTAGGGTTTACCTTTTCAATTTTATCCTTATTATATATACCTTATGCGTTGTATGCTTTTTATTTTGGCCATGCAATTTCTGGTTGGGCATCTGTAATAGTTACGATAGCTTTTTTTGGAGGCTTACAGTTAATGATATTAGGTATTATTGGCATGTACTTAGGCAAACTTTTTATGCAAAGTAAAAACCGCCCACACTATATTGTAAAGGAAAGCAATGTGTAATGAGTAGATATATTTTATTAAGCTTTGATGTTGAAGAATTTGATATTCCCTTAGAATATAATTGCCCAATTGATATTGCCCAACAAATGCAAATTGGCAAAATTGGTTTAGATAAAATATTACCGGTTGTAGATGCTTTTAACATTGCAACAACCATGTTTACTACAGCCAATTTTGCAATTCATTTTCCAGATGCTGTTAAAGCAATGGCTGCCAAACACGAAATTGCTTCTCATACATTTTACCACACCACTTTTGCCAACGAAGATTTATTAAATTCTAAATTAAAGTTGGAAGAAATTACAGGTAAATCAGTTATGGGAATTCGTATGCCTAGAATGCGTAAAGTTGAAATGAGTGAAGTAAAAATAGCTGGTTACACGTACGATTCATCCATTAACCCAACATGGATTCCAGGACGGTATAATAATACCCAATTACCCAGAACCGTTTATTTTGATGAAGGAATACTTCGTTTACCAGCTTCGGTTACACCCAATTTACGGTTGCCTTTATTTTGGTTGGCTTTTAAAAATTATCCCTACAGCGTTTTTAAAAATTTGGTATTACAAACTTTAAAAAAAGATGGGTATGTATGCCTATATTTTCATCCTTGGGAATTTACAGAAATACATGAATATAATTTACCTAACTATGTAAAACGCTATTGCGGTAAGGTTTTACAAGATAGATTAGCCAAGTTAATTAAAGACCTACAACCGTTTGGCCAATTTTGTACTATTGAAAATTATTTGTTCAAATAGTATTTACCACTTAACTAAGTAGATAATAATATTTTTACCCACTATTGAACTGTGGTTATTTGTCCATAATTATTAATTTGTAATATGATGGCAATTTGCTTTTCATTTAACAAAGAAACATAATAGCTAATTTCTCCTTCGGCGTTGGTAACTTCAATACACTCTTTTAAAGTATATGGAGGAAACGGAAACTTTTTTGTTATTTTTTTAATTGCAGCTTTTGGTAATTTATCGAAAGCAATTGGCTTGCTAGTTCCCATTAAATTACCATCGTACGAATAATAGGCTTCTGTCTTTTTATTATCAAGTACAAAACTAGCTTTTACATAATTGTTGGTTATTTTCCAATTTAAATCTTGCACATCCGAAAACGTATTTTTAAAACTGTTTAAAATTCTAAAACTTACTTCATTTTTTTCGTTAGCAAATGAACTTGTAATAATAGAGCATAAAATTACTGTTGATAAAAAAATCTTTTTCATGTTGTTGAGTTTTTGTGTTAGTTAATTTTTTGTTTAACGATGTAAACCTATTCTTTGTTACAGCTAAAAAATATAGAATGGGATGTTGTGCAACTAAACACATTCACAACTTGATGAACGGTATAATTTCAATGGTTAATAAAGGTTAAAAATTCTATACATTACAGAGCCTGATTGATTTGTAGCCGAAATCTTAAGAAAATCATAAAAGCCGTAATGAGATAGTTAATTTTTAATGGTGGTATTAACAAAATGATTTTTGAGAAAATACCGAGTCGATCTTAAACTATTTCGATATTTGTCTAAATACTTAAACTACTTGAACATACTTTTGTTTTTAACTTGCTAATACTGTTCAATAAAGTGTTGTTCATATCGTTATTTTCAATAAACTAAATCTTAAGTAGCATGAAAAAATATCTATTATTATTTTGTAGTTTAATAACTGCCCAATTATATGCTCAATTTATTGAAGGTAGTTGGATGGGTTTAGTAGATGCTGGAAATGCAAAAATTAGATTGGTGTTTAACATAACACAAACAAGCTCTGGTTATACTTCAACTTTCGATAGTCCCGATCAAAATGCATTTGGTATTAGTAATGGTAAAACAACATTCATAAACGATAGTTTACAGATTGAAATACCTACCATTGCTGGTGGTTATAGAGGTAAGTGGAATGGTAGTGACGAAATAACTGGGTTTTATTTTCAAGGAAAAACAAATACAAATTTAAATTTAAAACGGTTATTACCTACTGAAATACCTAAGCCCAAAGTACCAAAAAATCATCCACAAACACCAAAACCGCCTTACAACTATGATGTTGAAAGTGTGGCATATAAAAATGAAGATAAAACTATACAATTTGGTGCAACATTTAGCAAGCCAAAAGGCGATGGTGCTTTTACAACTGTAATTATTATTAGTGGTAGTGGCACACAAGATAGAGATGGAACTATGTTTGGCCATAAAACTTATGCAGTGCTAGCAGATTATTTAACCAATAATGGTATAGCTGTTTTACGTGTTGATGATAGGGGTGCAGGCAAAACTACTTTAGGCAAAAATTTTACTAAACTAACTTCTGCCGATTTTGCAAATGATGTAGAAACAAGCATGAGCTACTTGCAAACTAGAAAAGATGTTGCTACAATTGGCTTAATTGGTCATAGCGAAGGTGGCATGATTGCACCCATGGTGGCAGCAAGAAATAGCAAGGTTAGTTTTATTATTTTGTTAGCTGGTCCAGGGCAAACTGGAGAAGCAATTTGGAAGTACCAAATGCGAAGAGCATTCGTAAAAAACAATATTAGTAAAAACAATAAGCGAATAGCCGATAATTTGGTTAATACAATGAACGATGCTTTTTTACATTCAAGTAATTACGATACGGTGGTTAACGAAATGAAAACTACTTACACCGCTTGGAAGGAGAATGTGAATGATTCTTTACAACAAGCTATTTTAAAGATTACTGGTGTGGCTGATTTTATTGGTCTTGCTAAACAATACCTAAGTGGTCTTGCATGGTTGCAATACTTTTTAAACTATAATCCAGCCATTAATTTAAAATCCGTAAAATGCCCAATACTTGCTATAAATGGCGAAAGTGATATACAAGTTTTGTGTAAAGAAAATCTTTCGGCAATTAAAAAAGTATTGAAGAAAAGTGAAAATAAAAACTATACCATTAAGTCGTTTCCTAATGTAAATCATTTGTTTCAAACCTGCACCAAAAAAGAACAACCTTACGACGAAATTGAAGAAACCTTTGCCCCTGTTGCCTTATCTTACATGAGCGATTGGATAAAAGAAAAAATAAAATAACTACATGAATTATTTAGCCCACGCATATTTATCGTTTAATCATACACCAACATTGGTGGGCAATATGATTAGCGATTATGTGAAAGGCAAAAAAAAATATGATTACCCAATAAATATTCAGCACGGTATTGCTTTGCACAGAGCAATAGATAATTTTACAGATTTTCATGTTGCAACTGCAGAAGCAAAACAATTTTTTAAGCCCTCAGTTGGTTTATATGCAGGGGCTTTTGTAGATGTTGTGTACGATCATTTTTTGGCTTTAGATAAAGATGAGTTTCAAAATACTACATCACTACAAAATTTTGCAAATAATGTGTACACCCAACTAGAAAATAATAAAGAATTTTTACCTGAAAAATATTTAAAAATTTTGCCTTATATGCAACTACAAAATTGGTTGTATAATTACCAATTTTTATGGGGTATTGAAAAAAGTTTTGAGGGTTTGGTAACAAGAGCTGCTTATTTAGATAGTTCAGCAAACGCATTTATTGCCTTTCAACATAACTATCACCAGCTACACAATTGTTACCAAACTTTTTTTAAAGATGTTAAAAAAATGGCTTTCAACCATTTTGAATTAAATACAAATTTTTAGCTGTTTATATTTGTAAAAATTAGGTACATGAAAAAAATATGGTTTATTATTATTACAGTAGCAATTAGCCTTACTTCTTTTGCTCAACAAAAGCCTACCGAGTTAGATAAAAGCCCAATGGATATGAGTTATTGGCCAAAAGATTATCCAATTTTAAAAATGAGTGGAAAAAGTAAAGATTTGCCAATTGCAAGAGTAATTTATGGGCGGCCACAAAAAAATGGAAGAGAAATTTTTGGGGGCATTAATAAGTACAACGAAGTATGGAGATTAGGTGCAAATGAAGCTACAGAAATAGAGTTATTTAAAGGGGTAAAAATCGCTGGTAAACCTTTGGCAAAGGGTCGTTATACCTTGTTTTGTATACCTCAGGAAAATACATGGACCTTAATTATTAGTAAAGATAATTTTTGTTGGGGTAGCTTCACTTACGATGCAAAAAAAGATGTAATGAGAGCAGAAATGACTATCGAAAAAACAAATGAAGTTACCGAGGCGTTATCAATTTTTTTTGAAGAGACCAAAACAGGTACAAACTTAATTATACAGTGGGATAACATTAAAGCAAGTTTGCCAATTAGTTTGTAGTTGCTTTTTTAAGTTACCAGTTATAAGTTACGAATTACGGATTTTTTGGTTGCAAATTACTAGTTTAAATTTACAATTTACAAGTTACCATATATTGGGTATGAGTTATTGGTTTCACCATTAAACCAATTAATCAATTAACTAATTAACTAAAAAAATGTGCGGTATTGCAGGCATACTTTCTATAAACCCAACTACAGTTCAACAAAATAAGTTGCAACTAATGGGCAATGCTTTGCAACATCGTGGGCCAGATGGTGAAGGTTTTTGGATAAATAAAACACACACAGTTGGCTTTGCACATAGAAGATTGGCTGTAATAGATTTAAGTAATGCTGCTGCACAGCCCATGCACTATAAAAACAGGTACAGTATTGTTTTTAATGGAGAAATTTATAATTACTTAGAACTAAGAGATGATTTAAAAAAGAAAGGTTATCAATTCACTACAAATAGTGATACTGAGGTAATTCTTGCGTTATACGATTGTTACAACGACGACTGTTTGCAATACCTCGATGGTATGTTTGCATTTGCTATTTGGGACGAACATTACAAAGAACTTCTCATTGCAAGAGATCGTTTTGGCGAAAAACCATTGTACTATTTTTTCGATGGAGAAAAACTACTATTTGCCAGCGAAATGAAAGCATTGTGGGCAGCAGGAATTTCGAAAGAGATAAACAATAAAATGTTGTTTAATTATTTATCAGCAGGTTTGGTAAGTAACCCAAACAATGCAACAGAAACATTTTACAGTAACATTAAAAAGTTACCCCCGGCACATGGCTTATGTTATTCAACAGATAGTAATGAAATTTTTACATATAAATATTGGCAAATCAATAAAGCCACTCAGCCATTTCCTTTTAGCAAAAAATCAGCTCTAGAAATATTTACCGAAAAATTTAATCAATCTGTTCAACGACGTTTAAGAAGCGATGTGTTGGTAGGTACAAGTTTAAGTGGAGGATTAGATAGTTCAAGTATTATAGCAACCATTCAACAAATTCAAGTACCAAATACCAAACAATATTCCTTCTCTGCCATATTTCCAGGTTTTGAAAAAGATGAATCTGCTTACATCAACATCATCAACCATCAATTTAATTTACAAGGTCATACCGTTACCCCAACTGCTGCTGATTTTGTAAAAGACTTTAATAAGTTGATACACCACCAAGAAGAGCCATTTCAAAGTAGTAGTATTTATGCACAATACAAGGTATATGAGTTGGCTAAACAACAGGGTGTTACTGTATTATTAGATGGGCAAGGTGCCGATGAAACCCTAGGCGGTTACACCAAATATTATCATTGGTATTGGCAACAATTGGTTAGTACTTTTAAATTGGGCAAACTAGCAAAAGAAAAAAATGCAGCTATTGCAAATGGTAATAAAATACATTGGGGTATAAAAAATTATGCAGCAGCATTTTTGCCCAATATGGCTGCAAAAAAGCTACAAGAACAATTGGTTCATTCAGTACAACATAATACATTACTCACTAAAGATTTTATTGAAGCATCATTTGATAAAAATGTTTTTGAAAAACCAGTAATTAAAACTCTGAACGATGTTTTATACTACAATACTTTTCAAAACGGTTTAGAAGACTTACTGCGTTATGCCGATAGAAACTCTATGGCTCATGGTAGAGAAGTTAGGCTACCATTTTTAAGCCATGAATTGGTAGAATATATTTTCAAATTCTCAGCTGATTATAAAATGCAAAACGGTTTTACCAAACATTTACTTCGGTTAGCAATGAATAATTTTTTGCCTAAAGAAATTGTTTGGCGTAAAGATAAAGTAGGCTTTGAGCCACCCCAACAGCAATGGATGCAGCATAAACAAATACAAGAGCAAATGATAGAAGGCAAGAAAATGCTTATTGCAAAAGGGATTCTCAGCAAACAAAGTTTGGAACAAAAACCCAGAGCTTTATCTGCACACGAAGCCAATAATTTTGATTGGTGGTTTTTATGTGCAGGAAGTTTAATGTAAATTTACGATACACCCCGAGGGTTTTTAAAACCCTCGGGGTTTAAATGGTATATTTGCTATTCTCAATTTATGGGCTGCTGGATTGAAGTGAAAAGCTCCTGCTGAATAGCAGGACTTGAAACGTAAAGCCAGAACAAAAGTTGAGGTTTGTTCTTTTGTTCACAGCCCCAAAAAATAAAAATAAAAATAAAAATAAAAAATAAAAATATGAACGATAAAAAATCCCCTTCAGGGGTTGGGGGCTTGAAACTCGCTACAAAGATTATTCATGCTGGTATGGAGCCAGACCCAAGCACAGGATCGGTAATGGTGCCAATTTATCAAACAAGTACTTATATACAAGAAGCACCTGGTAAAAATAAAGGGTATGAATATGCCAGAAGCCAAAACCCTACTCGTTTTGCATTAGAAGAGGCTTTTGCTAAAATAGAAAATGGTAATTATGGATTGGCTTTTAGCAGTGGGGTTGCTGCTACTGATGCGGTCATTAAATTATTAAGTGTTGGCGATGAAGTGATTGCAGCCAACGATATGTATGGCGGTACTTACAGGTTATTTACCAAAGTGTTTGAACGATTGGGCATTGTGTTTAAATATGTTGATACAACTAATGTTGAAAACATTAGTAAAGCTATTTCGGCTAAAACAAAATTGGTTTGGTTAGAAACACCTACCAACCCATTGATGAATATTACAGATATTGAAGCGGTAGCAGCTATTACCAAAGCCAACAATTGTTTATTGTGTGTAGACAATACTTTTGCTAGCCCTTACTTACAAAACCCTTTAGATTTAGGTGCTGATATTGTAATGCATAGTGCTACTAAATACTTAGGTGGTCATAGTGATGTTATACAAGGTTGTTTAGTAATAAACGACAAACAATTGAGAGATGATTTGTATTTTATTCAAAAAAGTTGTGGGGCTGTTCCTGGGCCACAAGACTGTTTTTTAGTATTACGTGGTATAAAAACTTTACATGTGCGTATGCAACGCCATTGTGAAAATGGAGAGAAGATTGCTTATTGGCTTCGCAATAACCCCAAAGTAGCCAAAGTGTATTGGCCTGGTTTTGAAGATAGTAAAGGTTATGCTATCGCAAAAAAACAAATGCGTGGATTTGGTGGTATGATTAGCTTTGAATTAAAGAACGATACTATTGAAGAAGTGAACAAAGTTTTATCATCTACTCATTTATTTTCTTTGGCAGAAAGTTTGGGTGGAGTAGAAAGTTTAATTAACCATCCAGCAACCATGACGCATGCCAGTATACCTAGAGCAGAAAGAATTAAAAATGGTTTAAGCGATGGATTAATACGTTTAAGTGTGGGTATTGAAGATGTAGATGATTTAATTGAAGATTTGAATACAGCTATTGGATAAAAGTTGAACCACAGAGGCACAGAGAACACAAAGTAGCACAAAGAATACTGAAAAAGGAATAGGCTTGGCTTATTCCTTTTTACATTTAAACCACCTTTGTGAACTTTGCGAAATACCTTTGTGTTCTTTGTGGTTAAAAAATACAATCTTGAAAAATAACAAGCTCATCAATTTTTTAAATAGTAAAGTTGAACAATACAATCAACCTTCTTTTATCAAAGATGATCCTGTTTGCATTCCACATTTATTTACCAAAAAGCAAGACATAGAAATAGCTGGTTTTTTTGCTGCAACCTTTGCTTGGGGCAACAGAACCACCATTATTAATAAGAGTAATGAGTTGATGCAGTTAATGAACATGCAGCCGTATAATTTTGTACTGCATCATTCAGCCGATGATTTAAAGAAACTGCTACTTTTTAAACACCGAACTTTTAATACAACCGACCTTTTATATTTTATTGAATTTTTTAAGTTTCATTATTCCAACCACAAAAGTTTAGAAACTGCTTTTACAAAATGGGGATCAACTATCGAAGAAATGCTAATTGGCTTTCATCAGTACTTTTTTAGTTTAGAGCATGTACCCAATAGAACAAAAAAACATGTTGCCACACCTTATAAAAAATCTAATTGCAAACGATTAAATATGTTTTTGCGATGGATGGTAAGAAAAGACAACAATGGGGTTGATTTTGGTATTTGGAAAACCATTGCTCCAGCAATTTTAATTTGCCCAGTTGATGTACATGTAGCTAGGGTAGCAAAACGTTTTGGGCTTATACAAAGAAAACAAATGGATTGGCAAACGGCTATTGAGTTAACTGAATATTTACGAACCTTAGATGCCAAAGATCCTGTTAAATACGATTTTGCATTATTTGCTTTGGGAGTTATAGAAAAATATAATTAAAGTTGTACCACAGCGTTTTTTTTCGTTGTCTTTATTTTGTGTCTTGGTGCCTTTGTGGTTTTTGTTCTTACCACAACGTAAAATTTATACCAATGTGAACTTTAATGTAGACCAAAATTTTCTGGTAAAATGCCGATTGGATAGCTGTTTAGACCAATCTCTTTGGTCTTCTACAGATACCACTTCGGTATTACTAGTTGTAAACCTGCAAAAAGTAGTTGCATTTGACTTTTTAATATAAAACTGCATTACTTTTATACTATCATTTTAAAATTAAAAAAAGCCATGAAAAAAATTGTACTTGTTTTACTAACATTTTGCCTCTTTACAATTGTAAATGCCCAACCTTGGAGTTATAATTTTGGTAGTAATACTGCTAGTTACAATGGAACTAATAATGCATCGAGCATTAATGCTGCTGGGGCTTTTGCTGCAACACCATTAACTGCAGCAACCATACCTGGAAATGTTAATACCTATGCCAGAATTGGAACAGGTAGTGGTACTGTTAGTTTGGAAAACCAAACTATAGCTTTTGGTTCTGGCTCCTACCTAAAAGCTTCGGCACCTTCTGGAACCTCTTTAAATTTTATGAAGTTTGCGGGTATGGCACCTGCTACTTCTCAAATGTATTTATCCTTTTTAGTTAGGCTAGGTAGTTCTTCAGGAGCATCGGATAACACCATAACTACTGGGAGTTGGAGTTTAATGTTAGGCAGCCAGGCTACTGGTACTACTGGGGCTACATTTACAAATCTTAATGCCTCTTCGATCGCAGATGCAGGTCCTTTTTTAAGGTTTACTTTTGGTGCAAGCGGAGCGATAACTTTTACTGGTGGTGCAAGTGGAACTGGTACCCCATTAAATGCTAATGGTGTTAGCATTGTACAAGCCACAGACTACACAATAGAAATATTTGCAAATAATGCAGTGGTACCAACTGCTTATACAAAATCTGGTACAAATACACTTGCTACCAATACTTATGATGTATGGGTAAATGGAACAAAGGCAAATGCTGCCAATGTTGCTTTTCATGGAACACTAATGGCAATGTTAGACTCTTGGTTGTTTTATGGTCAAAGCAGTACAACACCTTCAAACAATGCAGCAAATATTTTTCTTGATAATTTTAATTATTCAAACTCATTTGCTGCAACCCCTGTTGCAAATAATTACTTTTATAGCGGTAGTGGAGATGTAAATGTTTTGACTAATTGGACAGTCAATACGGATGGGAGTGGTTCTGGTACACCAGCAAACAATCCAACTAACTTTACAGATCCAAATTTAGTTTTCAATATTAGAAATGGGGCCTCTGCAACGATTGGAGCAAATTGGGTAGTTAATGGAGCAGGTTCTAAAATAATTGTAGGCGATGGCAGTATTGCAACCAACTTTACTATTCCATTAACAAATACAGTAACTGGATTAATTGATGTGGCTAATAATGGTACATTAACACTACTAAATTCAACTACCGCACATACACTGGGTATTTTAAATACTGGAAGTACTGTAAACTATGCAAGTGCATCGGCCCAAACAATTGCACCTGCTTTTTATAGTAACCTTATTGGTAGCGGGGTAGGTGGTAAATCTTTTCCAACTTCTGGCTCAGTAGGTGTTAACACATCGTTTACCCCGGGTACAGCAAATTATACAAATCCGGGTGTAAATGGTAATATATATTATATTGGAACAACACCAATGACAGTGCCAACAATTCCTTCTGCTACAACATTTGCTTACAATAATATCTTTTTCGCCAACCCAAATTTGACTATTGCATCGGATATTACAATAGGTCCTAATGCGGGGGCTGTATGTAATGTGTATGAAAGTGTAACAATACCTGCTACCAGAAAATTGACCAATAATGGAACAGGTGCTGCTTCATTTAATTATGTAATGGGTGGAAAGACTTTAACAATTGGTGGCGAATTGGTGGGTATTAATGTGGAACAACAGCAAATTTAGTTGGCAATGTTACTATATCAAATAATGCTAATACTTATGGAAGCTTGGTTTTTAACAGTGGGTCAGTTTACACTTTAGCCTCTAATGCTACAACAATGGCAATACCCACAGCAACTTGGAATGCAAATTCTACTTGTAACATCACTGGAATAACTTCAAGTACAACACTTAATAATAGAGCTCAAGCTTTTGGCAACTTAACTTGGAATTGCCCTGGCCAAACTGGTCAACTTGTTTTATCTGGATCTGGGCCTTACACTGTAAATGGCTTGTTAAATGTAGTTAACACTAACAGTGGAATATTAAGCCTTGTTAACTCAACCACCCCAACAGCAACCATAAACAATTTTACACAATCTGGGGGCACTGCAAACGTTTTAGCAACTACTGCAATTGGCGATAGAACATTAAATGTTACAGGCAACTTTAACTTACAAGGTGGCACATTTAATTTGTTTACACCAACAACTGGTGTACAAGCCGATACCGGCTATTTAAATGTTGGTGGAAACTTTAATCACACCGGTGGTACAATTTTCCAGAACCCAGGTACTGGTGTTGGTGTTGGTTTAATTACGCTTAATGGATCATCAGCCCAAACCTTTTTTAGTTGAAGCCCTGCTGTTATTTCAGGCGATGTTGATTTAACCATCAACAACAATGCTGGGGTTACATTTATAGGTACAAGTAGTTTAGACACTGTAACGGTTACCAATGGTAATCTTACAATAGGCGATGGGGCAACTATAGCAGGTAGTTTAACTTTAAGAAGCAATGGTGGTATGATAATAGCACCAGGTAAAGCTTTACTCATTAATAGTAATGGAACTGTAGATTTAAACAACAGACCACTTAGGCTACAATCAGATGCATCTGGCACTGCTCGAATAGGTCAAATTTTTGGCACTCTTACTCCCTCAACTGCAACCAATGTTATAGTAGAACGTTTTATACCAGCCAAAGCCTCAAGAGCATGGAGTTTAGTAACCAGCCCAGTAGGCCAACTATTAAATGCAGGTTGGCAGCAACAGGTACATATAACAGGTGCAGGTACAGGTGGTACAGCTTGCCCAGGTATATTAGCTGCCAATAGCAATGGTTTCGATCCAACAGTTACCAATGCCCCAAGTATGTTTACTTACAATGCAAGTAATACAACAGGCAATCGTTGGACAGCCTTAGCCAACACCAATGCCACTAGCACAGCAGCAGGTACAGGTTTTAGAATGAGTATTCGTGGCCCACGAAGCTTAGGTTGTGCTTTGTTAGATGGTACACCAAGTGGATTAATACCAGCAGCAGCAACATTAAGTGCCACTGGTACAATAAGTAATGCAGCAAAAAATTTAGGCAGTTTTACAATTGATTATCCAAATACTGGTACCAACAATTACGTATTAATAGGCAACCCTTACCCAAGCCAAATAAGCTTTAGTACTTTGGTAGCAGATAATATTGCAAACATGGGTAATAATTACGCCATTTATGCCCCAGGCAATACCGCAGGTAATTATGCCTATTGGGATCCAATAGGAGGCACTTACACAGGTGGTAACACAGGTTTAGTAAATGCAATAGGTAATATTATTGCCAGTGGTCAAGCCATATTTGTAAGAGCTCAACCAGTAAGTACACTTACATTAAGTTTTAACGAAGCCCAAAAAACTGCTACAACACCAACTGGTTATTTCCGTACCACCAATTTTAACGAAATGGTACGAATAGCTTATATGTTAGATGATACCAATAAAGCAGACGAAATTATTGTACGTTATAGCAACGATGCAAGAATAAACAATACCACCATTGGCCAAATGGATATTGAATCTATGAATGCAGGTAGCCAATACTTAACCAGCTCAAAAGGCACAAAAGCGATGGCAGTGCAAACCAGAAGTTTAAAAACCTTACAAACCGATACAGTAGCCTTAAATGTAATTAGCAGCCAAAATGGTACGTATAAATTAAGCTTTAGCGATTACGAAAATTTTACAGCAGCCAATATTTATTTGTTAGATAAATACAATAATAGCACAACAGCAATAAAAGATAATCCAGTATATAGTTTTACTGTAGATAGAACAATAGCAGCCACACAGGGTCAACGTTTTGCATTGGTATTTGCAAAAGCTATTGTGCCACAAGCAATAATAGCAGGTATAAAAATGTACCCTAACCCAGCTAACAAAAACCTAACAATTGAGTTGCCAATAACAGAAGGTAGATACACTGTACGTATTACCGATGTAACGGGTAAGCAAGTGTTTCAAAACCAATTAGCAGGTGGTGTACAAGCAATAAATATTAGCAAACTAGCCCAAGGTAATTATGTAGTAGAAATTACTGATACCAAAGGCAATAGAGCAGTAGAAAAATTAGTGAAACAGTAAAAAAAATTAGCCACAGAGGCACAGAGAACAAAGCGTAACACGGAGATAAATTAAAGTCGAAAACTTTGTGTTCTTTGTGCCTTAGTGGCAAAAAATTAACCACAGAGTAAAAAGAGTTAAACACTCAAA
>JANOZK010000037.1:0-94778 GCA_031429335.1 Chitinophagaceae bacterium
AAGCTATAGCTATTAATTTATAATCGAATAATATCTCCAAAAAATACTGCATTCATAAACAGCTTATTAGTGCCTAACCAAAAAGCCCTAAAGTTTAAATTATCTACCATAGAAATAATTTTTCCTTTACCAACAACATCAATGTTTATAGATGAGGTATTGGCAATTTTATCTTTATAACCCCTATAAACATAACCACTTTGCAAGGGATTATCTGTAAAAATCACAGGGCTATCGTATGGACTATTATTTTGAAGCATGAAAAGAGTGCTACTTTTAAAAACGCTAACCATTGGTTTTGTATAGCCATAACACAATGGGTGTGTTAAATCCATTTTAGCTTCGAAAATTGAGCCAGTTAAATCTTTTGCTCTCGTTTCATCAGTTCGTAAATAGTAAGGTAAATTAATAGTTGAATCTTTTTTGCCTACGGCAGATTTGAAAATCACTTTTGTAAAAGCGTTGGTTGCTAAAAATTCCACTGCGTCTTCTGTGGCGATTAGAGTGCCTCCATTATTAACCCAAGTTTTTAATTTTTCTTGAGCATCTTTACTCAATGTTCCATAACTGCCAGAAGGCATAATTATAACGTTATAATGGCTGATAATTATGTTATTAAATCTTTCTACATCAACATTTACCACAGGCATTTTAAATCGTGTATCTAGCAGATGCCAAATTTCTCCAACGTCTGTTGCAGAAGTACCATTACCTACAAACATCATTACAGTTGGCTTAGAAATGGGTACTAAACTATTACTTCCTAAATCAATGCCATTGGTAGCAAAACCTGAACTTAGTGTATGAACTTCAACTCCAGCTTTTTCACTAGCAGAATTGATTATTTTGAGTAAACTCTCTTTATTCACTTTTTGTGTTGATACGGGAACTACAATTGTGCCATTCTCATATTTTTCTTCTTTCCCATTCTCTAAAAAAGTAAAACTTTGGGTAGCAACTTTTGCAACAATGTCTTGTGTTTGTAATTCATATAATAATTTAGGTGCTAGCATTTCGTTCCACTTAAACACATAGGCGTATGCATTGGTTGCTTCTACTTTTTTAGTTTCAATTGTAGGTGTTTTAATTATTTTTTCGCCCATTAGTCCGTTTGGAGTGGTGGTTAATTCTGCGTAAGGTAAACCAAAAGCTAATGGCATGGTCCAAGCTGTTACGTCATAAAACAAACTATCTTTATAAGCAGTTGTTTTTTCAAAAGCCGATTTAATTAACTTAAATTGAGGTTGATTGGTTGGTATTATATATGATTCTTTTTTCTTAAATGTTTGCCCATCCAATTGTGTATCTTGCTTTAGTTGAAAAATTTCAATTTTATGTCGCAATAACATTTCAACAAATACATTGGTTTTGTATTTATCAAATCCATCACCAAAAACAAATGCTTTGGTGGCAAAGGTTTCAGCCTCTTTGGCTGCATCTTTATAAAAATCTTTTTGATAAGTGAGCATTTCTTTACGCAAACCCTTAGCAGCAGCTAATGTAGATAAAGTAGTAGTAAACTGATTTCTAATTGTGAAAGGAAAAGTGAGTAAGCCATTGTATGTATCTTGTGCATGCCCCCTGCTACTTGCTTGTTCAAATAAAATACCTACTCCTCCGTTTATATCAGGATAAGTAGATCCTTTGCCGTAGTAAAAATCATCGTACCCTTCTTTTGTAAAATAAAAAGAACCAATGCTATCTAAAAATTTTGCATGATAATTACCAATGGCAGCTGTAAGTTGTTGGTTTTTATTTGGTGTATTGGGGTTTACTCTTGATGGTACACCTGGTTGAAAAAAGAAAGATGAATTGCTACCCATTTCATGATGGTCTGTTAAAATATTGGGTTTCCAGCTTTGAAACAATTCTAGTCTATTTCTGCTTTCCAAATGTTGTGCAGGCAACCAGTCTCTATTCAAATCAAACCAATAATGATTAAATCTTCCACCGGGCCAAACTTCATTTAATTCTCTTGAATTAGGATCGCTAACTTGTGTTTGGCTTTTATGCATATTTGCCCAGGTTGCAAAACGATTTAATCCATCGGGGTTAAAACTTGGGTCAATAATAATTACTGTATTTTCAAGTATTGCATCAACCTCGGCACTTTGTGCAGCAGCCAAATAATAAGCAGCCAACATTGAGGCATTTGAACCACTACTTTCGTTTCCGTGAATACTGTAACCCATCCAAACAACAACGGGAGCAATGTTTATATTAACCGAATTTGATTGATTAGCATCTGAAAGCAACAGATGTTGTTTTCTGATTTCTTCTAAATTAGTATGATTTTTTGGAGAAGTAAATATTAAAGCCATCTGAGGTCTTCCTTCATAGGTTTTTCCCAATATTTGTAGTTTTACCCTATTACTACTTGCTGCAATGGCTTGCATATAATACACTAATTTATCGTGGGTAACATGCCACTCGCCTACTTCGTGCCCAATAATACTTTTGGGTGTTGGTATAGCAGTATTATAGCTAACATTGTTGGGGAGGTAGTAGCTTAAATCTTGTGCCTGTAATTGCGTTACGAATAATAAAAAAAACAATACTTTTTTCATTGAACAATATTTAATGTTAGCAATCTAAATAGAGTTCAAATATAATGTACAAAAGTATTATTGCACTATTGCGTTTAACTTTTTGAGATGCTCATAAAAATTTGGGTAAGATTTGTTAATGGCATCTGCATCCTCAATTTCAGTAGTTCCATTTGCTTGTAAGGCAGCAACAGCACATGCCATAGCAATTCTATGATCATGTCTCGAACTTACAGTTGCTCCTTTAACAGCAAAACCACCCTTCACCAACATTAAATCGTCTTGTAAAACAATTTCGATACCCATTTTTGCAAACTCGTCTTGTAAGGTTAAACCTCTATTACTTTCTTTATGAGCTAATCGGCTAACGCCTTCTATTACACTTGTTCCATTGCAATAAGCTGCAAGTGCAACCAATGGTGGAAATAAATCTGGACAATCGGTTGCGTTAAACTGAAAGGCACCAAGCCCTAAAGGTGGGTTAGTTACTTCAATTTCATTATCACGTATTGACATAATACAACCACAATCTTTTAACGCCTCTAGTATTTTTTTATCGGCTTGAGTAGATTGAACATCGAGTCCTTTTATACTTATTCCAGTCTTAGATGCAACTGCCCCTGCAACCAATAAAAAAGCCCCACCACTCCAATCACCTTCTACTGTATAATGAATTGATTGTTCCAGTAATTTATTGATTGGTGGTATGGTTGATTGGCTAAAAACGAAAGACGTGTAATTGTTATTGATTGGTACATTTAAACCAAATTGTTTCATTACGGCTAATGTTAAATCAACATAAGGTTTACTTTTTAAATTGTTTACTGTAATGGTAGCATTGGTGTTGCATGCTGCAAAAGCCATTAGCAAGCCTGTTAAAAATTGTGAACTTAGACTTCCGTCAATGGCAATATCTGTGGGTGTTAATGGGCCCCTAACCTGTAAAGGTAATTTCCCTTGGTTGCTGTTTATTTGTACTGATAATTGTGGTAAAATTTCATCAAAAAAATCCATGGGTCTGGTTAGTAAACTACCTGTTCCATTTATAGTTATTAATTGATTACATAAAGCAACAATAGGGGTAAACATTCTAATGCTTAGTCCACTTTCACCACAATCGATGGCTGTGAATGCCGAATGGTTAGTAGTGAATGGTGCATGAATAATTGACTTTATACTATCAATAGTCAATTTCCCATTTTCAATTCTCCATTCACAACCCATTTCTTTAACAATGCTTAAAGCTGCTTTATCATCGTTACTACTACCAGGATTGTGTATTACACTTTCACCTGCTCGTACCAAAGCTGCTGCACATGCACGTTGCATAGAGCTTTTAGATGCAGGAGCATGTATGTTTCCAGATATAAGAGATGGTTGAATGGTTACTTTCATGCCAACAATAGCAATTATAATTGTGAAATTATTTTCTCTAAATCAAGTAATGGTATAGGCAGCAATATTGCCTTACCAATTTTTTCTAACAATACGTAATGAATATCGTTATTGGCTCTTTTTTTATCCATCTTCAACACATTAAATACTTTGTTTTTATCGAAAGAAGCATAAGTAGGTAAGCCATATTGCTCTAAAACTGCTACCACATTTTCGGTTTGCTTAAAGCCTAAAATTTGTTTAGATATTTCACTGGCATACGTCATTCCAATGGCTATAGCTTGTCCATGAGACAACTCATATTGGTTTTCCAGAGAATGCCCCAATGTATGCCCAAAGTTGAGTAATTTTCTATCGGCTTGTTCAAACTCATCGGCTTGTACAACCTTCAATTTTATTTTTGCATTACGTTGAATGAGTAGGCAGGTTTCTTTTTTCTTACTGGTGTAATATTTTAAATCATGCTTTTTTAAATCATTAAACATGGCTGTATCTTTTATACAAGCATGTTTAATAATTTCTGCAAAACCGTTTTGCCATTCGGCCTCGGGCAAGCTGTTTAAAAAAATAAGATCATGTAAAATAAAAGAAGGTTGTTTGGTAACGCCTACAATGTTTTTGTAAACACCCATATCAATGCCATTTTTCCCCCCAATACTTGCATCCACCAATGCCAATAAAGTTGTTGGAATAAAACCAAATTGTATACCACGCATGTAAACGCTGGCAACATAACCTGTAATATCTGTAATAACACCACCACCAACACCTACCAAAATGGTTGTTCTATCGGCTTCAAATGCTATTAATTGCTCAATAATATTATCAACAGTAGATTGTATTTTAAATGCTTCGCCAGCTTTTAAAACAATGGTGTTGTAACCCTTAAATTTTTTGGTATGAGCAGCAAAAACATTTTCATCAGTTAAAAAAATGGCTTGCTTAACATCTATTATTTCTTTAAGATGGCTGATACCATTGGCAAAGTAAATATTTGTAGATGCTTGGCTAAATTTGAATGTTTGTTTAATCATATTTCACACAAAGCACACCAAGTATACAAAGTTCACGAAGAATGCTTTTATAGTTTATTTATGAGAAAATCAACAAATCAAAAGTTACAAAGTATTACTAAATAGCTTTGTGTTCTTTGTAAGCTTTGCTTCGTTGTGTGAAAACTAAGAATTCATAATTTTATTTTGATGGTTGATACTTTCCATATGAACTGCATCGAAATAACGGGTTATAAACTCTTTACTTAAACCAATTTTATCGCCTTTTGAAGTTGCTTTTTCTAAAATTTCGTTCCACCTGTTGGTTTGTAAAATGGTGATATTATTTTGTTTTTTATACAAACCAATATTTTCAGCAACCTTCATTCGTTGACTTAGAATTTGCATTAACTCATCGTCTAGCTGATTGATTTGTTGTCGTAATTTTTCTAAGTTGGCATGGTACTCTGGGCTTTGTACATCTTCTCTTCTCCAAATAATGTTGGCCAACATTTCGCCCAAAACCTCAGGAGTAATTTGTTGTTTGGCATCGCTCCAAGCATTATCTGGATCTATATGTGATTCAATAATTAAACCATTATAATCTAAATCAATACTGGTTTGAGCAACTTCTTGTAAAATATCTCTTCTTCCACAAATATGCGATGGATCGCAGATTAACATCATATCAGGATTTCTCCTTTTCATTTCAATAGCGAGGTGCCACATGGGTGCATTTCTATATTCGGTATTACCATAAGATGAAAATCCACGATGTATTAAACCAATATTTTTAATACCAGCTTTTGCAACACGTTCAACAGCCCCCGTCCATAATTCTAAATCTGGATTAATGGGATTTTTAATTAAAACGGGCACATCAACACCTCGTAATGCGTCAGCAATTTCTTGAACGCTAAAAGGGTTTACAGTTGTTCTTGCACCAATCCACAAAACATCTACATCAAAATTTAATGCATCTTCCACCTGTTTTGCAGTAGCTACCTCAACGGCAATTGGTAATCCTGTAAGTTCTTTTGCTTTAGCCATCCATGGCAAACCTTTTACTCCGATACCTTCAAATTGGCCTGGGCGTGTACGGGGTTTCCAAATGCCTGCACGCAACATATTTACTTTACCTATTGCTGCTAAACGTTTTGCTGTTTCTAATACTTGTTCTTCGGTTTCGGCACTGCAGGGCCCAGAAATTATGAGTGGTCTTTTGTTCCAAATATCTATAATTGACTTTTTTTGCTCAATTGCTTGTTCCATTTTTTAATGTTAATTGGTTTATTAGTTAATTAGTTGATTGGTGTATTTTGTTTTGTTTTAAATATTGCTTAAATTCTTTATAAAGAAAGCAATATCCACATAAATTGCAAATTTTTATTTTTTGAAGTTTGCAACCAACATCCACACCAATTAACTAATTAACCAATTAACTGGATTTATCTGCTGTTTGCATCGTTCATTCTAATTCTACGCCCACGATAGTTTTTACCATCAACCGATTTTATCATTTGGTTAGCAACCTTTTTATCAACCTCTACCCAAGTATTCATTTCTTTCATATCTATTTTACCCAAAACATCTTTTGGTAAATCGCTTAAGTCTAAAATAAATTGTAGGAAACTTGCTTTATAAAAACCATCCTTTGTACCAAGGTTTACAAACAGACGCATGGTATCTCCATCGCTGTATTGTGTTGGTCTTCTTCTATCATCTGCACCAATTCTTGGTCGGCCAATTTGGCCCTCTCTTGCCACGGGCCTATCACCAAATTCTCTTCTTTCTTTTCTTTGTTCACGTACATTTAAATCTTCGGCATTTTCATAGTATTTCAAAAACCTATCAAACTCCATCGATGCCATACGTGTAAGAATTTCTTCTTTGGTAACATCGGCAAATTTTTCTTGTAACATGGGCAAATAAGTTTGGTAATCGCCATGGCTAATATCTGTACTCAACAACTTTTCCATAAAAGAAAAAAACTGTTTTCTACAAACATCTTTACCGCTAGGTAACTCCAGTTTATTAAACTTTACTTGAACCATTTTTTCGATAGAACGAATTTTATACACGTCTTTGTTCATTACAATACTCATGCAAATACCCAAACTACCAGCACGGCCTGTACGACCACTTCGGTGTGTATAAACTTCAATATCATCGGGCAACTCAAAGTTAATTACGTGTGTAATTTCTTTTACATCAATACCACGTGCAGCAACATCGGTTGCTACTAAAAGCTGTAAACTTTTTTCACGAAAAGCACCCATTACTTTATCACGTTGCTGTTGGGTTAAATCACCATGCAAAGCATCAATATCATAACCATCACGGGTTAACTTTTCTGCAATGTTTTGTGCATCTAATTTGGTACGTGTAAAAATGATACCATAAATACCCGGATTAAAATCAATTAATCTTTTTAACGCTTCATAACGATGATGAGAGTTTACTACAAAGAACTGGTGATCGATACTTTTGTTTGCACTGTTTGTTTTACCAACAGTTACTTCAAAAGGATCTTTCATGTATTTTTTACTTACCCTTTTTATTTCGGCTGGCATAGTTGCACTAAACAACCAGGTTGCCTCACGCTTAGGCGTATTTTGTAAAATAAATTCAATGTCTTCTTTAAAGCCCATGTTTAACATCTCATCGGCTTCATCTAACACAACATATTTTATTTGCTCGAGGTCAATTGCTTTACGTTCAATTAAATCAATTAATCTACCAGGTGTTGCAACTACAATTTGTACGCCTCTTTTCAAGTCTCTAATTTGCATGCCAATACTTGCACCACCATAAACAGCAACCACACTTATACCAGTCATAAACTTTTTAAAGTTTTCTAACTCGGTAACAATTTGCATACAAAGCTCTCTTGTTGGGCAAACTATTAATGCTTGTGGAAACCTTTGTTTCTCATCTACTAAATGCAATAAAGGCAAACCAAATGCTGCCGTTTTTCCTGTACCAGTTTGAGCCAACCCAATCATATCTTTTGTACCGCTCAATAAAACAGGAATACTTTGTTCCTGGATTGGTGTTGGGTTCACATACCCCAATGCATCGGTTGCCTTAACCAATTTCTCATCCAATCCTAACTCACTAAATGTTATCATTATCTTTTAAAATTTGCGGCAAAGGTAACTGTTTAAAAATGGATACCCCATTTTTAGTGCAAAACCATTGATTCTATTAACTTTTTCCGCTTTTATTTATTTTTTACAAGCTTAAGTACAAATATGGGGCTTCTGTTGCGTCGCACACTTCTACTTTCTATCTTTATTGAACTTACCAATTTTCACTTTTCATTTCGAACTTCACTTCTCCCTTTCCATAAATGCCAATTGCTGTCCAACCATTCAATCTATAAAATTTTTCTGCTCTGCTATTAGGATTTGTGCTTAACCAAACAGTTTCCTTTGTTTGTGTAAAATACCAATCCATCATCATTTTGTGTAACTGTTTACCTATTGTCTTTGCTTCAAAATAAGGATGAACAAATAATGCCCAAATATTCTTCTCCTTTAAATCAACTATTGCAAAGCCAACAATCTGTTCTTCTGTTTCACAAACCCATCCTTTTCCATTCGAAGTAATAAAAGGTACATAATCTGCATCTTTTATCAAATCAGGGTTACTCAATACATTTTCTTTTACAGCATTTCTTACAACCTGCATTTGTGGTATGTCAATTATTGAAGCTTCTCTAAAAATCATTTTATTATCCTTTTTATTCTGTTTGCATTTTCCATCAACTCATTCAAATATTCTATATTCTCTTTTTCCAATGCACTTTTAAATTTTCTTAGCTGTGTTATATGTTCGTTTAATACATCTAAAACATTTTCTCTGTTCTGCATAAATATAGGTGCCCACATATTTGGGTTACTTTTTGCTAAACGAACTGTACTTTCAAAACCACCACCTGCTAATTCAAAAATAGCATCTTCTTCTTTTTCTTTTTCTAATACTGTATTGGCCAGTGCAAATGAGGTGATATGTGATATATGGCTAATATATGCTGCATGTATATCGTGTGCTGCTGCATCCATATAAATAATGTGCATACCCAAGGCTTTGTAAATGTTTTCAACTATTTCTACAGCTTCGGCATCGCTCTTTTCTTTTTCTGTAATTACACAAGCTCTACCAACAAAAGCATTTTTAACAGCTGCTTCTGGCCCACTATATTCAGTACCCCACATTGGGTGAGATGCCACAAATCTTTTTCTATTTGGATGATTGTACAAAGCAGTACATAAAGCATTTTTAGTAGAGCCAGCATCTACAACAATTTGTTTGTCGTTCACCAAATCCATTATCTGCTGCATTACAGATATCGTTGCATCAACAGGTATAGCCACATAAATAAAATCGCTTTTTTTCACAGCTTCTTCTAGTGGTAGGGCTTCATCAATTAAACCAAGTTCTAGTGCTTTATCTAAACTAGCTTTTGTTCGGCTAACACCAATGATATGCTTAGCAAATCCGTGTTGCTTCATTGCTAATGCAAAAGAACCAGAAATTAAACCTACGCCTACTATTGTTATTTTATCAAACATGATTAATGATAAATTATTAATTTCTAATTTTTAATTACTCATTCTTAATTCCTAACTCCCAATCCCTAACCCCTAATTCTCCTTATTGCCTCTTCAAACCTTTCTATACTTCCACATAAACTCACTCTTATATAATCAATGCCAGCAGTTCCAAAAATACCACCAGGTGTAATAAACACATTCGAGTTGTATAATACTTCATCGCTTACTTCATAACCAGTTTTGTATTTGTGTGGAATCTTTGCCCATACAAACATGCCAACTTGTGTTGTTGAATAAGTACAATTCAATAAATCCAACAACTCAAATACCTTTTCTCTCCTTTCACTATATACTTTATTCACTGCATTATGCCAATCCTGTCCTAGGCTCAAAGCCTTAGCTGCAGCCAATTGTGCAGGTAAAAACATTCCACTATCCATATTGCTTTTAAAACGTAATACTTCATCAATTCGTTCTTTTGCACCACACAACATACCCATTCTCCAGCCAGCCATATTATGACTTTTGCTTAAAGAATTTAATTCAATCACCACATCTTTTGCACCTTCTACAGTCAATAAACTCAATGGTTCATTATTTAAAATAAAACTGTATGGATTATCATGCACTATTAAAATATTGTGCTGCTTTCCAAATGATACAATCTTTTCGAACAACACTTTATTTCCATTTGTACCTGTTGGCATTTGAGGATAGTTCACAAAAAGTAACTTTACTTTACTTAAATCAGTTTTACTTAATGATTCAAAATCTGGCTCATAATTATTTTCTTCATGTAATTCATAATCTACACAAACGCCACCCGCCAATTTTACAGCACTTCTATAAGTTGGATAACCAGGATTAGGAACCAATACTTCATCTCCATCATTTAAATAAGTCATACATATATGCATGATACCTTCTTTACTGCCAATCAAGGGTAAAATTTCTGTATCAGCATTTAACGCAACATTATACCATTTTTTGTACCAATCTTTTATAGCATTACGCAACACAGGAGAACCTTTGTACGATTGATAAGCATGTACATTTGGTTTACTACTTTCTGCATGTAACACACGAATTACGTCAGGATGAGGTGGTAAATCAGGACTACCAATACCTAAATTAATAACATTTTTACCTTGATTATTTAGCTCATCAATTTCTCTTAACTTTTGAGAAAAATAATATTCACCTATATCCTCTAATCGTTTAGCTGTAATCATTATTAATTATTATTTCCGTTTTTATAAATTCCATACACATTTATGGCTTCTGTTAATGGTTTAATTACTTGTAGGGCTTTTTCAAATTGTTTTACATGATCAAATTCAACATCGGCGTGAAAGCTGTATTTAAAATTGGTACCAGCAATTGGCATACTTTGTAGCTTACTTAAATTAATCCCTTCGTCAGAAATTTTTGCTAACACTTTAGCTAAACTTCCCTTTGTATGATTGGTTTGAAAATTAATAGATGCTTTATTGGCATTTTCGATTGCTCTATCTTCTCTTTGAAGAATAAGAAAACGAGTATAATTGTCTTTTTGTGTATGAATATTTGGAGCAAGAATTTCTAACTCGAATAAATCGGCAGCTAAAACACTTGCTATACCTGCAATATGCTGGCTTTTCTTTTTATGAATATGCATTGCACTTAAAGCTGTGTCTTCGGTTTCTATTAATTTCCAGTTGTATTTTTCTAAAAAATCTATACACTGTAAGATTGCCATTGGATGGCTGTGTACTTCTTTTATATCTGCAAATGTTACCCCTGGATTTACCAATAAATTTTGTTCAATTCGTAAATACACCTCACCAACAATTTTCAAATTTGTTTTTTGTAATAAGGTATAGTTGGGTAAAATACTCCCGGCAATTGAGTTTTCAATGGCCATTACCCCGCCATGGCTTTCTTTTTTATTAGATGCAACTCTTATTACATCTCTAAAAGTTGCACATGGAATTACAATGGTGTTTTTTCCAAAAAATTTTCTTGCAGCAACTTGATGGAAGCTGCCATCGTAACCTTGTATTGATACTTTTATTTCCATAAAATAAAAAAGTCCCGGCTTTTGGCCAGGACTGTATTTTGATTTTTGATTATTATGCTTTTACAAATACAACCTGACATTTACTAATAAAATAATAGTAAAAGAAAAAAAAGAAAAAGTTGTATATCGTTGATCTGCTCATTTGTATAACAAAAGAAAGGAAGAAACTTGAAACAACAAAAAAAAGTTTAATAACTAACATGAGTTAGCAAATATTTATACTAGTTCTTTTTTCTTTTAAGGGTATTATAATCTATAAAATAAATAAACCTAATAGAAACTTCGTTACTATGAGGGCTACGCAAGGTTTCACCTAAATTTTGCAAATATTTTGAATGTTGTAATCCATTGATGGCCACATTTGGACCTAAGGCATTTTTCCAGGCAGCTATTAATCTGCACCCAGGTTTAAAGTCCCAAGTATAAAATGCATCTATATTGAAGGCGTTAAAATTTCCATCTCTTCCAGAAGTAAAAGGTATTTCCGAGTTCCTCCACTCACCATCATTATTCACTTTATAAAAATTTGTGTAATAAACGTTGCTCCAAAAGTGTCTGGCTCTTATTGATAGGTTCATACGAGCAACAAAATTGTATTGCGTATTAATTAATAAATTAAAATTTTTCACCCTTCGTCTGCCAATGATCGATTCTCCATTTGCATCTCGGTAAGCATAACCAAAGTTTGCTAAATCGTCCTCTGCTCTAGTATCTACTTCGAAAGTAAATTTTGGATTAAATCTATACCTCGCAACAAAGCTTACTAAATAATATGGATCTCTTGGTATTGGGCTTTCTGCAAAGCCAGCACCATACCTAATAAACAATTTTTTTCTACTATCACTACTACCAAATAATCCTATAAACTGAAACGGAGCTTTTTTTAATTTTCTTCCTTCTGTTCTTAAATCAAAATAGTCGTAACCCCAAGCAGCTTGGCCACTTATACTTACCCTTAGATCCCAAAAGTTTTTAAATACATGCAATAATGAAACATTGTGCCGTATTTCTTGAAAAACGAATGGTACATATAAATTAGTTTGTGTTAAGCTAAAACTATACCTTCTGTAATTGTATCTTTTGCTAGGTGTAAATTGGTTATAGGATACAAAAAAGTTTGTTTGAAACTCATTTGGAGCAAATAAAATACCCAAATCGTTAGGGTTGTAATTTTTGCTTTCTATATTATTGGAAACACCCCATTGCCAAGTGCCACTTATTTTTCCAAAACTTAAAAATGAGTTAAATCCATTGGATCCATTGGCTCCAGAGCTACTGCTATATCGGCCGTGTAACTGTGTGCTATACATGTTCTTTTTATCGAACAAAGAAATATCTAAAGCAGTAACATTAGCATCTCTGGCATTTCCATTTCTAATAACATTTGTATTGGTTAATGTAATACTACTTCTGTTTTTTAAAGCTTGGTCTAATACAATAATATTGTAATTGGCCATGGGCTCAGTTTCGTATTTAATCTTTTCGCCTTTAGTATTTTCAAATTCTGCAAACATGGGTGCAGTAATGGCATTAAAAATTCCAATACCCAAATTATTTTTTGTTCTGCCCGAAAATTTGGTGGCATTATACAACTGCGTTGTAGTAGAATTTTTTATTATTTTATAACCACTATCTCGGGCCAAAGCATTTGCTGCAAAATAACCGTTTGGTGTTTTGCCAATTCGTCGACTATAAAAAATTCCTGCTTTATTAAACAATTCTGTTCCTTCTGTAAAAAAAGGACGATTTTCTGTAAACTGTTGTTCAAATGGAGAGAGATTTAAAACTACATTATCGCTAATTACTTGACCAAAATCAGGTATCAAAGTCATATCCATTGTAAAACTTTCGTTAATGCCCCATTTTACATCCATACCACCATTTGCAATGGTATTATTTATTGTACCATTATTTGTAGGAACTGTGCTATAACCTGAAGTAATGTAAGGCAAAATGGCTAAACGTAATGGTGGTTTTAAATCTTTTAACCCTTTGAGTAATCCACTTTGATTTACAAAACCCGATGTATTTGGATTAACACTATTCCAATAACTAGCTTCATTGGTTCGTCTAATATTTCTATAAAAATTTATACCCCAATCTTGTATTGCGTTTATTGGAAACCGCAAACTCATATAGGGAATTTTCATTTCAACAACCCAACCATCGTTGGTGATGGATGTTTTACTATCCCAAACTGCATCCCAGTTTCTGTCGGTTCGTCCATTATTACCACCACCACCCGATAATCTTGCATCGCTTTGAACATTTACAGATGTTACTCCAAATTGAAAAGCATTTTGCTTATCGTTGTAGGTATCAAAAGTAACAGCAAAAAAGTCGACATCTTGTCTTTCTTCTACATCTCTTGCAGTTAATTGTTTTCTAATTAAATTAACGGTATCATATAAATAGGCAGCAATATATATGGCATCATTATCATATACTATTTTCACCTCGGTTTTTTGTGCAGAAGGAAATCCAAAGTTTGGTTGACTGATAATGAAATTATTGGCAATAGGAGCATTTAACCATACTTCTTCTGTAAGCAACCCATCAATCTTTGGTGCTTTAATGGTTTTAATTGCATTAATTATTTTAGTTCGATTATCGTTTTGCTGTGCAAAGCAATAAACTGAAAATAGGAGTAAGATAGTTGTACCTAGAAGAATTTTTCGTTTCATGTGTAATTGTTGCAAAAAAACGGAAGCAACTCATATGAACAAGTAAAAAAATGACAAATGGTAATATTGGTATTTTGATGTAATGTATAGTTGATTTTTTAATCGAAATCATTAGGTTTACATTATTAAAAGTGGTAGCCCAACTCTATTTTCAGTTGAAATCGGTGTTCGTAAGCTTAAAAATACCTTTGACTAAAAGAGGCTGCTATTGCTAACAACCTCTTTAATACTAACTAACCCATCAAAAAAAACTTAGTTCAATTTTTTATTTATATTAGCAACTTGCTCTTGTAAATTGTTTACCATGCCAGCTAATTGGCCAACATCCCAACGTTGGGTTAAATTGGCTTTTTGTAAAATGTATACGGCCTTCCATACCTCTAAAACATCTTCAGAATGTAAGTTATAAGACTCATAAACAGGATTATCGCTCATTAAAGTAAGTGTATTTTTGGGTTTAGCATTTTTTACCAAACGCTTATATACAATGCCATCGCTTTTACTTAATAAAACATAAGTATTGCTATTTCTTACATCGTCTAACGCTTCTACTTTTTCTCCTACAATTACGCTACCGCTTGGTGTAGGCATCATACTGTCGCCAATAATTTCAAAAGCACGGTATTGCCCTGGTGCAAGCATTGGTAAAGTAAATGTGTTTAATTCATCTAAAAAATCTGGATCGGCGTAGCCATTTAAGTAACCAGCAGCTGCCCTAACTGGCACAAACTGAATTTCTACACTATTAATACCACCAGCCGATTTCATACTTCGCCGCTGCTCTAAATAGTTTTTATTACCAGAAAGAATGGTCATATCCTTAAGTAATAGTTCATCTAAACTTAACTTAAAAATAGAACACATAGCTTCTAACACTTCCAATTTAGGTTCGGCACGTTCTTCTTCATAAGCACCAATTAAAGAACGCTTAATGTTAAGCTTATTGGCAAACTCCTCTTGTGTCCAATTACGAAGCTTGCGTAAATAACGAAGATTTTTTCCGGCGTAACTCATAACTAATTGATTTAGCCGCAAATTACTAATTTTTTTAGTTTTACCAAATTTATTTTTACTTTTTTAAAATTATTTCTTTTAATGATTGAAATGTTTTTAAAAAATTGAATAGCTAAACCTATAAAACAAAGTAAAAATATAGTTGTAAAACCAATCTACTTTAAAATTTACTTTACAAAAAAGTCAACCCATCTGTTCATTTAGTTCCTATTTTTAACCCATGATATTGCCTATTTTATTTATAAAAGATTCTACCAACAAAGGCAAGGGTGTTTTTACTGCAGCAGCAATTCCTGAAAATACCACAATAGAAATTTCTCCTGTATTGGTTTTTGATGAAGCCGAAAGAGCCACTATTGAAAAAACCTTGCTGTATAACTACATTTTTGAATGGGGAACCGATTATAAAGGAGCTGCTTTGGGCATGGGTTACATTTCTATATACAACCACAGTTACTTGGCAAATTGTATGTATGAAATGGACTTTGATGATAACACAATGAGTATAATAACGGTTCAAAATATTAAGGCCGGTGAAGAATTATTTATTAATTACAATGCAACACCCGATGACGAAACACCTATTTGGTTCGAAACCAATTAATACCCACAAAGCTTTCCTAAATTTTGTTTTACAGTAGCATTCCATTCATCTTTTAAAATAGATAAAACCATGCTATTTCTTCTGAGGTCTCCATTTCTAGTAGGCATATGATTTCGTAAAGTACCTTCTTCAATACAACCAATTTTTTTCATAGCAGCTATACTTCTTTTGTTATTAGCATCTGCTCTAAATTCTACTCGTATAAAACCAAGTTGTTCAAATGCAAATTGAAGCAGCAAATATTTGCAATGAAAATTTAGGCCAGTTCCTCTAAACTTTTCTCCATACCAAGTATAACCCAATTGCAAAGTTTTAAAAGGTAGATTTATGTCGTAAAATCTTGTACTTCCTGCAAATTCATTGTTACGTTTATCAAACACAACAAAAGCGTATTCTTTTTCTTGATTTCTTGACGTTACTGCATCATTTATATAATTTTTTAAGTTATCCTCCCCTTCTGCAGTTACTAACCCATATTGCCAAGTGCTTGGTTCGTTTAAACTAAAATACAGCAAACTATTGCAATGTTCATGGGCAATTGGTTGCAACAAAACGCAATCGTCTTCAAGTATATACGTACTTCCAAAATCAAATACTATACTCATAATTTTTTTATACTTAATTGTTAGATTAAACGTTTAAAATTAGATACAATTACCTAAAAATAATTGATATTGCAAACTTAAAATTTAACTTATACTTTATGTGTGGAATTGTTGGTTATACCGGACCCAGAGAAGCTTACCCAATTGTGCTTAAAGGTTTAAAACGTTTAGAATATCGTGGTTACGATAGCTCGGGTGTTGCATTAAGAAATGGTAAAGGTTTAATAGTATATAAGAAAAAAGGGAAGGTTGCCGAACTTGAGGAAAGCGTTATTGGCAAAGATTTACAAGCCAACATAGGTATTGGCCATACAAGATGGGCTACCCATGGAGAGCCAAGTGATAGAAATGCACATCCACATTTAAGTAACAATGGCAAACTATCTATGATTCACAATGGGATTATAGAAAATTATACTCAAATTAAACAAGAGCTTATAAATAAAGGCTATACATTTAGTAGTGATACAGATACTGAAGTTTTGCTAAATTTTATTGAAGATATCCAAAAAAATAACGATGGCTCATTAGAAGAAGCTGTAAGAATTGCTCTTAAAAGAATTGTTGGTGCATATTGTATTTTGTTAATTAGTGAAGACGACCCCGAAACAATTATTGCTGCAAGAAAAGGTAGCCCACTTGTTATTGGAATTGGCAAAGGAGAACATTTCTTGGCCAGCGATGCAAGCCCAATAATAGAATACACAAAGGAAGTGGTGTATGTAAACGACTATGAAATAGCAATAGTTAAACCTAATGAATTAATTTTAAAAAACTTAGGTAATGAAAAACAAACCCCATTTATTACCAAGCTAGATATGGAATTGGCTGCCATTGAAAAAGGCGGCTACGACCATTTTATGATTAAGGAAATTCATGAACAACCAGAAACTATTTATGACTGCTTAAGAGGCAGATTATTACCTGAAATAGGTCAAATAACTATGAGTGGCATCGATAACAATTTGGAAGCCTTAGTAAATGCACAACGTATAGTAATTGTAGCTTGTGGTACAAGTTGGCATGCAGGTTTAATTGCAGAATATATGATTGAGGAATTGTGTAGGATACCAGTAGAAGTAGAATATGCAAGTGAGTTTAGGTATAGAAACCCCATTATAAATAAAGGCGATGTAATTATTGCCATTTCTCAAAGTGGAGAAACTGCAGACACATTGGTAGCATTAGAAAGAGCAAAAGAACATGGAGCTTTTATAATTGGTGTAGTAAACGTCGTGGGTAGCAGTATTGCACGTATAAGCCATGCTGGTGCCTACACACATGCTGGACACGAAATTGGTGTTGCAAGTACAAAAGCATTTACTGGGCAATTGGCTGTTTTAAGTATGATGGCATTAAAAATTGCCTATGCAAAAGGAACTATTAATAGAGAGAGGTATTTACAGTTGATGAACGATTTAAATGCTATACCAGAAAAAGTAAGAGAAATTTTAAAAGATACTAGCAATATACAGGCCATTGCTCTTAAATATAAAGATGCAAAAGACTTTTTGTTTTTAGGTCGTGGTTATAACTTTCCTGTGGCGTTAGAAGGTGCTTTAAAACTTAAAGAAATTTCATATATACATGCCGAAGGTTACCCAGCAGCCGAAATGAAACATGGACCAATTGCTTTGGTGGATGAAAATTTACCAGTAGTTTTTGTAGCCACCAAAGATTCTTATTATGAAAAAATTGTAAGCAATGTTCAAGAAATTAAAGCAAGAAAGGGAATGGTAATTGCAGTTGCAACAGAAGGTGATGCTATTATTCCAAGTATGGCAAATGATGTAATGTTTGTGCCAGATACCGATGAAATTATTGCACCGTTGCTAAGTACAATCCCCTTACAACTTTTAAGTTATTATGTGGGTATTGCCAAAGGAATTGATGTTGACAAACCAAGAAACTTAGCTAAAAGTGTTACTGTAGAGTAAGGTTGTTGATTCCGAATTATTGATTGTTGATGACGAGTTATGTGTAAAGAATAAGATTTGAATTAAGTTGAAGCTGTAAAAATCAAACAAACTAAAAACTAGATAACTAAAAAATGCCTCAAAACAATATAACTAAAACGCCAATTGCCGCTTTAGGGTATGGATTTATTCATGCAAATCAAATACCAAAGGGAAAAGACGAATACTATTTACGCAATCTTCAAAATAGAAGTGGAATTAATTATAGGCAACTAACTGCCTTCGAAATTGAAGTTTTAGTTCGCAATAGAAATACAAGTGTTAACTGGAACCATATTTTAGTAGGCGATGATTTTAATGCAGAATTGGTTAAAAATTGTAAATTTTATGGTCTAGTTCGTATTGGTAAATTAGAACCTTTTAGTTTAGGATTTAGCGATTTAAAGGTACCTGTTGGTTTATACAATTCAACTATAATTAGTTGCGATTTTGGTGATAATGTTTGTATAGATAATGTAAACTATTTATCGCATTATATTTTAGGTAGTGAAGTTATTATTAATAATGTAAATGAATTGGTAACCACCAATCATGCAAAATTTGGCAACGGTATTATTAAAAATGGAGAAGAAGAAAGTGTAAGAATATGGATGGAAATATGCAACGAAAATGGAGGAAGAAGTGTATTACCCTTTAATGGCATGTTAGCTGGCGATGCCTATTTATGGAGTAAGTATAGAGATGATGATGTTTTGCAAAAAAAGTTTAAAACGTTTACAGAAGCAAACTTTAATAACTTAAGGGGTTATTATGGCAAAATTGGTGATAGAACGGTAATTAAAAATACAGCTATTATAAAAGATGTTTGGATTGGTGATGATGCCTATATTAAAGGTGCCAATAAATTAAAAAATTTAACCATTAATTCTGGCAAAGAAGGTAAAACACAAATTGGCGAGGGCTGTGAAATGGTGAATGGAATTGTAGGCTTTGGATGCCGAATTTTTTATGGTGTTAAAGCTGTACGGTTTGTAATGGCTTCTCATTCGCAATTAAAATATGGTGCAAGATTAATCAACTCATATTTAGGCAATAACGCAACTATTTCTTGTTGCGAAGTATTGAATACGTTAATTTTTCCAGCACACGAGCAACACCATAATAACTCATTTTTATGTGCAGCATTAGTAATGGGCCAAAGTAATATTGCTGCTGGTGCCACATTAGGATCTAACCACAACTCAAGAGCAGCAGATGGCGAAATCATTGCAGGCCGAGGATTTTGGCCAGGCTTATGTGTTAGTTTAAAACACAATAGCAAATTTGCATCGTTTACAATTTTAGCAAAAGGAGATTATCCAGCAGAATTGAATATTCCAATTCCGTTTAGTTTAGTTGCAAACGATGTACATAAAAATCAAATTACTATTTTACCAGCTTATTGGTTTTTGTACAACATGTATGCCTTAGCCAGAAACAGTTGGAAATATGTTGATAGAGACAAACGAATAGAAAAAATTCAAAAAATTGAATACAATTTTTTGGCACCCGATACCATTAATGAAATTTTTTCTGCCCTATTAATTTTAGAGGAAGCAGTTGGAAGAAGCTACTTAATTGCAGAAAACTCAACCAAAAAATATAGTATTGATGTGTGCCGAAATAAAGGAAAATATTTATTAAACAACCAACCAACAATTGTTGATCAACTAGAAGTAACTGCCATTGATTTTGAAAACTCTAGTAGAAAAGTAGTGATCAATAAAGTAGTAAAATCATACAACTTATTTAATGAACTAATTAGTTATTATGCAATCACTATATTGATTAATTTTTTAAGTGAAAATAAATTTTCATCATTTTCAGAAGTAAAAAAAATGCTTCCAAAAATTGTAGATCGTAATGCTTGGCTAAATATTGGAGGACAATTAATACCGCAAAAAGAAGTCAACTTATTAAAAGATAATATAAAGAAAGGCAGCATAAAATCTTGGAATAATATTCATCAATTTTATGAAAAACAAGCCAATTTATATCCAACCCAACAATTAAAATTTGCATTGGCATGTTTGTTAGAAATTAAGCAAATAAAAATGGCTCAACTAAATGAAGATTTATTAACAAGCTATATTAAAGATGCAATAAAAACGCAAGAATGGATGACTGTAAACATTTACAGTTCAAGAGCTAAAGATTACAATAATGAGTTTAGAAAAATGGTTTATGACAGCCCAAAAGAAATGGAAAATGTAATGGGAAGTTTAGAGCAAAATTCATTTATTGTAGATCAAAAAGAAAAACTTATTGCTTATAAAAAAATAGCTGCCAGTTTATTGAGAAAATTGAAATAATTTTTGGTGGTTTACGAACTATTCTCTTTTTCTAATTTGAGGTATGCCATTTATTCACCAATTTGCCCATTTTATCGAGTGTAACTCGAATTGAATCAACTACCCTATTGCTATTTGATAAGATAATCAAACGAACTCAGCTAGCATTTTAAATTTTACCCCACATTTTATTAAAAGGGAGGTAATTATAATAGTAAAAGAATTTTTACAATTATATTGCACCAAATTTTCAGCCCAAAATATGAAGATTCTCCTAAAGAAAGTTTTAATTGCAAGCGAAAACAGCCCCTTCAATGGCTTAATAAAAGACATTTTAATTAACAACCAACTTATCGCTGCTATCAAAGATGAAATTTCTGAAACAGCCGACATTATTTTTAACGAGCCAAATACCGTTATTTCTGAAGGTTGGATAGATTGCTTTGCTAATTTCTGCGATCCTGGATTTGAATATAGAGAAACCTTAGAAACTGGAACTCAAGCTGCTATAAGTGGCGGGTTTACTCAAGTTTTTGTTCTACCAAACACCAATCCAACGATTCAAAGTAAATCTCAAGTTGAATATATAGTTCAAAAATCGAAATCATTACCCATAACTGTTCATCCTTTAGGAGCTGTTACAAAAAATATTGAAGGCAAAGATTTAGCAGAAATGTACGACATGCAGGCTAGCTGTGCAATTGCATTTAGCGATGGATTAATGCCTATACAAACACCTGGGCTATTTTTAAAAGCTTTGCAGTATGTAAAAGCTTTTAATGGTACCATTATTCAAATGCCTATTGATAAATCAATTGGTGCAAATGGTTTGATGAATGAGGGCGTTGTGTCGACCCAATTGGGTTTACCAGGCATACCAGCATTGGCAGAAGAAATAATGGTAAAACGTGATATTGATTTATTAAGATATACCAATAGCAAATTGCATATTACTGGCATCAGCACTTCTAATAGTTTAGCACTCATTACACAAGCCAAACTAGAAGGCTTAAACATTAGTTGCAGTGTTACACCCTACCATTTATTTTTTTGCGATGAAGATTTGCAAGATTATGATTGCAATTTAAAAGTTAACCCTCCACTTAGAACAAAAGCCGATAGACAAGCTTTAAGAGATGGACTTTTAAACGGAACCATAGATTGTATTGCCACACATCATAACCCACAAAATTGGGATAGTAAAGTGTGCGAATTTGAATATGCAAAAAATGGAATGATTGGTTTGCAAACAGCTTTTGCTGCCATCAATAATTGTGTACCAGCATTAAGCAACCAACAAATTGTAAAACTATTTAGCACCAACGCAAGTACTATTTTTGAATTGGCAACTTCCCAAATTATTGAAGGTGCTATAGCCAATATTACTTTGTTTAATAGAGATTTAACTACCTTGGTTTCAAAAGAAAATAATTTAAGTAAACAATATAATACACCATTTAACAACTTTAATTTAAAAGGAAAAGTAATGGGTATTGTTTCAAAAGGTATTTTACATTTAAATAAATAACCAACTATGGAAACTACAAAAACAACACCAGCAGTTCAAGGTTTAATCATTTCATTATTATTAATTGTATTTGGATTGGGAGTTCATTTTGCCGGATTAAGTAGCAATAAAAATTTAAACTACATTCAGTATTTGTTACTAGCAGGAGGAATAATTTGGGCATGTTTTACTTATTCAAAACAACGAGATGGTAACGTAACTTTTGGCAACACATTTGCACATGGTTTTAAAACTACAGCTGCAATAACTGCAGTCATGGCAGTCTATACAGTGCTTGCTTTAAAATTTATTACTCCAGAAATTGTAGATATCGCTTTAGATGAAGCTAGAAAGGGAATGATGGAACAAAAAGGTAAAATGAGCGACAGCGATATTTCTGATGCAATAGATATGACAAGAAAATTCTTTATACCATTTGCAATTGCTGGTGTTGTAGTGTTATTTCTGATTTTTGGTTGTATCTTTTCATTAATTGGTGCTGCCATTGCTAAAAAAAATCCAAACTATAATCCTTTAGAAAATTAAGATGCAACTTTCTATCATCATCCCTTTATACAACGAAGACGAATCGCTTAAAGAATTAAGTGAGTGGATTGTTCGTGTGGTTAATGCAAATAATTATACCTATGAAGTAATTATGGTAGATGATGGCAGTACAGATAATAGTTGGCAAGTAATTGAAGAAATTAGTTCTATGAATGATAATTTTAAAGGAATAAAATTTCAGAGAAACTATGGCAAAAGTGCAGCCCTAAACGAAGGCTTCAAAGCAGCTAAAGGCGATGTAGTAATTACGATGGATGCAGATATGCAAGATAGCCCTGATGAAATACCTGAACTAGTTAAAATGATTACAGAAGATGGTTTTGATATTGTGAGTGGTTGGAAACAAAAAAGATTTGACCCCATTACTAAAACCTTACCTACCAAATTATTCAATGCTGCTACACGTTGGAGTAGTGGTATAAATAACCTCCACGATTTTAATTGTGGCTTAAAAGCCTATAAATTAAAGGTGGTAAAAAGTATTGAAGTTTATGGCGAAATGCACCGCTATATTCCGGTAATTGCTAAATGGGCTGGCTTTAGAAATATTGGTGAAAAAATAGTGGAACATAGAGCCCGAAAATATGGTGTAACCAAATTTGGTTGGGAACGATTTATTAATGGTTTTTTAGATTTAGCAACCATAACTTTTGTAAGCAAATTTGGTAAACGGCCCATGCACTTTTTTGGTTTATATGGTACCCTTTGTTTTATTATTGGTTTTTTAATGAGCGTATACCTAGTGATTGCAAAATTGGTTTCTATTACCGATTTTGGTATAACTAATAAACCTGCTTTTTATATAGCCTTAACAGTAATGATTATTGGTATGCAGCTTTTTTTAGCTGGTTTTATTGCAGAATTAGTTGGTAGAAATGCTCCTGAACGAAATAGCTATTTAATTGAAAAAAAATTAGGTATTTAAACAGCCTTTGGTATTTAGTTTATTCCATAATAAATTAATTTGCTATAAAATATACAAATCTGTGCCAACTCTAAACCCATTAAAAAAAGTAATTATTATTGGTCCAGCACACCCATTACGTGGTGGATTGGCTACTTTTAACGAACGCTTGGCATTTCAGTTTCAAGAAGAAAATTTTGAAACAACCATTTATACTTTCTCCTTACAATACCCCAATTTTTTATTTCCAGGAACCACACAATACAGCAGCGACCCTGCACCAACAAACATCAATATTAAAGTTTGCATTAATGCAGTTAACCCTTTTAATTGGTTAAAAATTGGTGGGGAACTAAAAAAAATAAAACCTCATTTAATTGTAGTAAGGTATTGGCTACCCTTCATGGGGCCTTGCTTAGGCACCATTTTAAGAGGGGTTAAAAAAAATAAATTCACAAAAATTATTTGTATAGCCGATAATATTATACCACACGAAAAACGTTTTGGCGATAAAGCATTTACTAAGTATTTTTTGCAACCCATTGATGCATTTATTACCATGAGTCAAAGCGTATTGAACGACTTACGTTCGTTTACTCAAAAACCAGCCGTACAAGTAACACATCCATTATACGATAATTTTGGAGAAGCTCTAACAAAAGTAGCCGCCAGAAAACATTTAGGATTGCCCGAAAATGAAAAAATAATTTTATTTTTTGGTTTTATTCGAAAATATAAGGGGTTAGATCTATTGTTTGAAGCCATGCATATTTTAAAAAATAAATCACCCGAAACTAGTGCAATAAAGTTGTTGGTTGCAGGAGAATTTTATGAAGATAATGAACCATACAATAAACAAATTAAAGAATTAGGTATTGCAACTTCCTTAATTTTAAAAACAGAATTTATTGCAGATAGTGAAGTTAAATTTTATTTGAGTGCCGCTGATTTTGTAATACAGCCATATAAAAATGCAACACAAAGTGGGGTTACGCCACTTGCTTATCATTTTAATAAACCAATGCTGGTAACCAACGTAGGTGGTTTGCCAGATTTAGTGCCCAATAAAAAAGTTGGATTGGTTGCAGAACCTAACCCAACTGATATTGCAAATAAAATTGAAGATTTATATGCAATGGGAGAAGCGTATTTTTTACCGCATTTAATTGAAGAAAAAAAGAAATATAGTTGGTCCATCTTAGTGAAAAAGATATTGCAACAAGCCCAACTAGATTTGGGGTTTACCGATTATTAAAACTGCTTCACCCATTAAGTAATTGAGCAATAAGAGGAGGCTTTTACTTTTATATACCTCAAAAAAGTAAACTTGAAACAACGAAAAAAAATAATAAACATTGCCATACATATTTTTGTATGGATTTGCTTTTTTAGTTTGCCAACCATTTTTTCTACAAAGCCGAAAGATATACCTGCACAAATAACAAAATACATGGTAACATTACTTATTGTTACTAATTTGTTCTTGTTTGCATTTTATTATTTGAATACACAATTATTAATACCAAATTTTTTATATAAAAAAAAATGGGCTATCTACATTATTTGTATTAGTGTATGTTTTACCGCATTTATTTATACACCCAAAGAAATCACCAATTTAGTTAATGCAACTACCGAAGACGAAATCAGAGATCAAATAAGACAAGAATATAAACAAAGAAATTACAACAACATTAATGATTCAAGCCAAGTAAAGTCTAAAATAAAAGAGCTTAAACGTAAACCACAAAATAATGCATTGCGTTACTTCCCAGGCTCATTTGTGGTGTTTTTATTGGTATTAACTATTGGTATTTGTATCTCTGTGTTTCAACAGTGGTTAATTGCAGAGCGTACTAAAGAAAAAATTGAACTCGAGAAAATAAATACTGAATTATCCTTTTTAAAAACTCAGGTAAACCCTCATTTCTTTTTTAATACACTAAATAATATTTATTCTTTAGCTGTGGTTCAAAGCGATAAAACAGCTTCGGCAGTATTAAAACTTTCGGCAATTATGCGTTATATCTTAACCGAAACTCAAACCGATAAAGTACCCTTAGAAAATGAGATTGATTTCATAAAAAATTATATCGATTTACAATTGGTTCGTTTAACAGATAAAGTGCAAGTAAACTTTAGTATAACAGGTGATACCACTAATAAAAGCATTGCACCATTATTGTTTATTCCTTTTGTAGAAAATGCATTTAAATATGGAATTAGTACCAAAGAAAATTCAATCATTAATATTGAATTAATTGCAAGCCATAATCTAGTTGAACTAAAAGTTGCCAATACAATTATTAATAAAGAAGCAAAAGAAGAAGATACAACCGGAATTGGTATTAACAATGTAAAACGAAGGCTAGCATTATGTTACAACGATAAGCACACATTAATAGTTAGCGATAATAACAATACTTTTACTGTTAATTTACAAATAAATTTATCATGATTTTGCAATGTATTGCTTTAGATGACGAACCACTTGCTTTGCAAATTATTACCCAATATTGCAACAAAATATCGTATGTAAACTTAGTGCAAACTTTTACTAACCCCGACGAAGCAAAAACATATATCAACGAGAATAAGGTTGACTTACTTTTTTTAGACATACAAATGCCAGATATAAATGGTATGCAATTTTATAAACAACTACACAATAAAATACCAGTAATTTTTACAACCGCATTTAAAGAGTATGCCTCCGAAGGTTTTAATGTAGAAGCAATCGATTATTTGTTAAAACCCTTTGAGTATGATCGATTTTTAAAAGCAATTTACAAATGTAGAGAATACGTAGAATTTTTAGCGATGCAAGAATTGGAAATGAATTGCATATACGTAAAAGTAAATTATGAAATGCTTAAGATAAACTTAAAAGAAATTGAGTTAATTGAGGCATTAGACGATTATATTAAAATTTATATTAAGCCTTATCCTGTGCTTACTTTAATGACCTTAAAAAGTATGCTCGAGAAACTACCTGAAAAAAACTTTGCAAGAATTCATCGTTCGTATATTATTCCAATGCATAAAGTAGAAAAATTTACTAAAAACAAAGTGGTGGTTTCTGGTAAAGAATTACCCATTGGTAGCAGTTATATAGATGTTTATGAAAAATTACTATTACAAAATATATAGTGTTTTCAACTATTCTTACAGCAATAAAAAAATTACTTTTTTATATACTTCAGTTAGTTTGTAATATCATATTGATTTAATAAATAGGCCAAAGGACTATATTGAAGTAATAGATGGAATTATCCGACATAAAACAGATTGGATGATGCTATATTTCACTTCGGTATAACTACCTTTCCATTAAAATTAATTTTTAAAATGGAACAACTTTTAAGCAATATTTCTACTTACTATCAAATCTCAAAGGCCGCTGAAGAAAAGCTTGTAGATGCTTTAGAAAGAAAAATAATTGCAAAAAACGAATTGCTTTTAACAGAAGGGCAAGTTTGCAGGCATTTATACTTTTTAGAAAAGGGAGCATTGAGGGGTTATTATAATGTAGATGGAAAAGAAATTACACATTGGTTTGGTTTTGAAAACGATTTTGTAACCTCCTTTTTCAGTTTTACCACGGGTAAACCATCGGTTGAAAATATTCAATTATTAGAAGGAAGTATTTTATGGTGCATTTCTAAAAATAAACTAACCAATTTGTTTAATGAATATCACGAAATAGAAAGATTAGTACGAATAGCTTACGAAAAATATTACATACGTTTAGAAGAGCGTTTTGTAAATGCTCATTTTAAAACAGCTAAAGAATTGTATGAAAATTTAGTACAAGAAACACCACATATTATAGAGAAAGTTTCACTAGGTTATATTGCATCTTATTTGGGTATTAGTCAAGAAACCTTAAGCCGAATTCGTAACCAGCTTTAACATTTTAATTCATTGTTTTTGACATTTGTCAAAAAGTGAACAATTTCGTACGAATATTTTTGTTGCATAAACAAATAAAATTATGGAACAACTACAAAAACAACAACCATCTTCAGCATTTATTGCAGCATCTTGGAGTGCATTATTAATTGGTACAACTGCTTTTATTATTGGACTTTGGAACGCCAATATGCAGTTAAACGAAAAAGGATATTATTTTACAGTGCTTATGTTTGGCCTATTTGCTGCTATTTCTGTACAAAAATCTGTAAGAGATCAAATGGAAGGAATTCCTGTAACCAACCTATACTATGGTATATCTTGGTTTTGTACCATTTTGGCAATTACATTATTAGTGGTTGGTTTATGGAACGCTACATTAGAAAAAAGTGAAAAGGGATTTTATGGAATGTCTTTTTTACTAAGTTTATTTGCAGCAATAGCTGTACAAAAAAACACAAGAGATATGAGAGAAATTAAAGAAGACAGAGAGCCCTTTTAGAAAAATAAAATAGAAACTTAAAAATTACAATACAGATTTCTGGGTTCTTAAATCTGCCAATTTGGGGTCCATGGCAATGGCTTTATCACAAATTTGAGAACCCTTTGATTTGTCGCCCTTCTTTATTAAAGCAACACCCGACATGTATAAGGATCGAACATTGGTATTATCGTTCTCAAATATTTTAAAAAAGAGTTCATAAGCAGTTACATAATCTTGTGCCTTAAAATATGCTTGGGCAATTTGAGTAAGAATTTCTACATCACCAGGTTTTTTTTCTAGTACTTTATTTAAAACCCCTATCCCTTTTTTAATATCAAAAGTTAAACATGCCATTCCCAAATTTTCTAAAAAAACTAAATCTTGTTTAATACCTTTTTCAGCGGCAAATTCAAAATATTTTACTGCTTCTCTATCATTATTTAGTGCACTATACAATAATGCAACCTCATACATCAAATCAAAATCGTTGGGCGTATATTCCAGAGCTTTTTTATACATAGTAATTGCATCGTTGTACATACTAAACTCCACATAAACTTTGCCTAATAACAGTATAGTCTCTTTATCGGTTGGTGTTTCTCGAATTTGTAAACCTAACAACTGCCTAGCTTTACCATAATTTTCATCCTCAAAGTAACTACAGGCAAGCAAATAATTAATTCTATCAACTCTAATTTTATTAATCACCGCAAATTCACCATATTTTATAACATCTTTCCATTTTTTTTGGATAAAAGAAACTTCGATTATTTTTTTTAAGGCTAAGGAATCATTGGGTTCTTTCTCTAAAATTGTAGCATATTGTTGCCCTGCATAAGCATATTTTCCTTGCTCAATATAATATTGAGCAAATTCATGCCTTACTATAGAGCTGCTGGGATTAAAGGATAAAGATTTTTGAAAAAACTGTTCAGTATCCTTTACTTTACTTCCTTTTTTACTTTCTTTTGCTTTTTCAAAATAGAAGTTAGAACTATCTTCATTAACTATATTATCATCGGAAACAGCTTGTGCTGTTATTATCGATGATAAACAAAGAAAAAATAAACTAATCCTTTTTTTCATAATTAATTTAGTGGCAATAGCATAAAAGTTGGCTCAACCATTAAACTATACAAGCAAATTTAGAGATTAAAAGTAACTAAAATTTTACTATCACCAGATTTCTATCTAACGGTAATAATTAAAAATTGTTTCCCAAAGCTCAAGTTTTATTTTTCAAGCGATATTTTCTTATAATATGCCAAAAAGTCATTAACACATAAAGCATTACATTGTAATTAGTAAATATGAGCAGTTAAATGCTTAAATCTACATAATACTTTTGCAATTAATTATTAAAAAACAAAAAATTATCCAATTACAATACCACCCAAAGCAGGTAAATTTAGCTTTATTTGGTATTTTTTAGTCTTTTTGTCTAGTACTAATGGCTGTATACTTTGGTTATTTATATCTCCGGTACCCCAATATTCTTTGTTATCGCTATTAAATATTTCGGTCCATTTAGTTTTAACAAAAACTTCAATTGGCCAATCGAAATGAACTTGAGGAGTCATATTTAAAACAATGATTACATCGTTTGCTGCTTTTTTCCCTTTTCTTTTAAATACTAAAACACTTTCGCTTCTATGGTTTAAATCAACCCATTCAAACCCATCACTACTAAACTGATTTTCGTACAATGCTGGGGTATTTTTATACAGCTCATTTAATTTTTGAACACAGTATTTCATACCACCATGGCTTACAAAATCTAATAATTCCCAAGATAATTCACTTTTATAATTCCATTCGCTGGTTTGCCCAAACTCGTTACCCATAAACAATAATTTTGCTCCAGGGTGGGTAAACATATAGGTATAAAGTAATCGAAGGTTTGCAAATTTTTGCCAAGTATCGCCGGGCATTTTATAAATCATTGGACTTTTGCCATGCACTACTTCATCGTGGCTTAGGGGTTTCATAAAATTTTCATCATAAAAATACATCATACTAAATGTAATTTCATCTTGATGAAATTGACGAAACATACTATCTCTTTTAAAATAACGAAGTGTATCATGCATCCAGCCCATCATCCACTTCATACCAAAACCCAATCCCCCATCGAAAATGGGTTTACTAATTTTAGGCCAATCGCTTGCTTCTTCAGCAATGGTTTGAATATCTGGAAAATCTCTATATAAAGTTGCATTCAAATCTTTAATAAAAGCTATGGCTTCTAAATTACCATTTCCACCAAATTCGTTGGGTTCCCATTGCCCTTCATTTCTGCTATAATCTAAACGAAGCATCGAAGAAACTGCATCTACACGAATGCCATCAATATGATATCTTTCACACCAAAATCTTGCACTACTAATTAAAAAACTTTTTACTTCTCCCCTACTGTAATTAAAAATATAACTATTCCAATCCGGGTGATACCCTTTTCTCATATCGGCATATTCGTAGGTGTGTGTACCATCGAACATAAATAATCCATGAGCATCGTAAGGAAAATGTGAAGGCACCCAATCTAATATTACCCCAATATCGGCTAAGTGAAAAGCTTCTACCATTGCAGCAAAATCTTGTGGGCTGCCAAACCGGCTAGTTGGTGCAAAATAGCCTGTACCCTGGTAGCCCCAACTACCATCAAATGGGTGTTCCATAACAGGCATTAATTCTATATGTGTAAACCCCATTGCTTTAACATAAGGTACCAATTTAGCCGCAATTTCTTCATAAGTAAAATAGCTTTCTTCATCGTTTTTGTTGGGCCGCATCCAACTGGCTAAATGTACTTCATAAACACTCCAAGGTGCATCTAAAGCATTGTTGGCTTTTCGTTTTTTCATCCAAACCTTATCGTTCCATTCATAAAATGTACCCCAAGCAATACTTGCAGTGTAAGGTCTTTTTTCCCAAAAATGTGCAAATGGATCTCCCTTATCTAATTTTAAACCTTCAAAACCAATAATATGATATTTATATGCTTCTCCAGCTAAAACGTTGGGTATAAATCCTTCCCAAATACCACTTCCATCGTGGCGTACAGCTAATGGATGAGCAGTAGTATCCCAATTATTAAAGTATCCAATCACAGAAAGATAAGTTGCATTTGGTGCCCAAACTGCAAAATAAGTTCCATTGGTTTTGAAAACATTTATTTGCTTATTGCCAAATAAGTCGTACAGCCGATAGTTAGTTCCATTTTGAAAATTTCTAACTTCTTCATCTGTAAATAGAGAATAATTCCAAACAGGCAAAGTTGTATCAATAAAAAATGCCTCTTCATAATTTTTTGAAGCAACCACTCCAACCTTTTCTGCATTTGTTACTCTTACTGGTGATTGTTTCTTTGCCATATCATTTTTATAAAATAGATGTTAAAAAAAACTTATAATATTTGAAAAAAGTAACAAATAGGATAAGTGGTAATAAAGATAGATGTAAACCATGGCATATTGCAATTGCAAAAAAAAATTAAAGAAATAATTATTACCAGTTTCAATAGTTATAATTAATAACAATACCACTAATACAAGGTATCTATTTAAAAGCTGCTAAAAATAAAGAATGAAAAAATTAATACTGCTTTGCATTATTTTAATTGGTTTTAAACAATTAGTAAATGCACAACAAGCAAAAGTAGAGGGCATTGTAATAGATACTTTAGAAAAAAAGAAGTTGGGAAATGCAGTTGTAGCCTTACTTAAAACCAAAGATTCGGTTTTATACAAGTTTAAACGATCTAATGAAAATGGTGCTTTTGATTTATCGGATATTGCTTTTGGAAAATATTTGATAATGGTTACCTATCCTGGGTATGCCAATTTTTATGACACCATTCATGTAGACGCTACCAACAGAAACTTTGGTAATGTTACTATGATAAGTAAAATTCACTTATTAGAAGATGTCGTGGTACGCCAAAAAATTGCTGCAGTTCGTATGAAAGGCGATACACTTGAAATGAAAGCAGACAGTTTTAAGGTTTCAGCAAATGCCAATGTACAAGAACTATTAAAGAAAATGCCGGGTATTACTGTAAACAGTAAAGGAGAAATTACAGCCCAAGGACAAAAAGTACAAAAAGTATTGGTTGATGGAGAAGAATTTTTTAGCGATGACCCAGCAGTGGTAACACAAAATTTAAGAGCAGATGCAATTGATAAAGTGCAAGTCTTTGATAAAAAGAGTGATCAAGCCACTTTTACGGGTATTGATGATGGAGAAAAAGCTAAAACAATTAACCTGCAATTAAAAGAAGATAAAAAGAAAGGCTATTTTGGCAAGTTAGATGCTGGAACCGATTTTGATAAATACCGAAACGGTAAAGCATTGGTTAACTCATTTAAAAACAAAAGAAAATTTGCAGCCTACTTAACTACCGATAATACACGGTTCGAAAATATGGAATGGAGTGAAAGAAGCAATTATGGAGAAGATTTAAATAGAAACACACAAGTAAATGATGATGGTGGTGTAAGTATGTGGAGTAATGGAGATGATTTTAGTTGGGGCCAAGGTTTACCCAGCTCAACTACTGGTGGTTTACACTTTTCTAAAAAATGGGATAAAGACAATAAAAATAGCATTAATACTTATCAGTTTAACGATTTAAGGGTAAATGGTTTAAATACAACCCTAACACAAACTTTGCTTAACGACTCCACTTTTTTACTAGATAATTCTATACAAGAGTTTGAAAACCACAAACGCCGAAACCGATTAAGAAGTACCTATGATTGGCAAATAGATAGTACTAGTTCGTTAAAAATTATTGCTACTGGCTCAATTATAAATAGCAATTTAGACAACCTATTTACCAGCAATTCCAATAATAGCAAAGGCTTCAATATTAATGAAACAAACAGACGAACGACCAATAAAATTGATGAACAAACTTTAATAACCAATATTTTTTGGAGAAAAAGATTGAAGAAAAAAGGTAGAACTATTTCATTTAACACAGATATTAACCTAGGCAATAATGATGGTAATGGATTTTTATTTGCAAAAAATAATTTTTTTGGCTCAACCCCATCTGTAAATAATGTTGACCAGAAAAAAACGAATGATGAGAGAACATCTAGTTTATCTGGTAGGCTATCATATACAGAACCACTTTCTAAAACAACATTTTTAGAACTGAACTATAGATTTGCCTACAATAAAAATAATGCAGAGCGATATACTTTAGAAGGTGGCACAAACGGTGTAGGAGACTATAATAGAATTATTGATAGCCTAAGTAATCACTTTTTGTACAACAATGATAACAACAGTGGGGGCTTTACCATACGACACAATAAAAAGAAATTTAATTTTTCAATAGGCTCCTCGTTGGGTGTTGTTAATTTTGATTTAACAGAGAAAAGAAGAGATACAAAAAATGCTGTTTCCTTCACCAACTTTTTACCTTCAGCTAGCTTTAACTACACACCAAAAAAACAAACTAGGTTAGGTTTTACCTATAATGGTACCACTCGAAACCCAACCTTACAACAACTTAACCCAATTATTGATAATATTGACCCACTAAACCGTGTATTGGGTAACCCCAATTTAAAGCAAGAGTTTAGACACAATTTTGGGATAAACTTTAGCGATTATAAAGTATTGAAAGAAAAGAATATGTATGTAAGTGCTAATTTTAGCTTTGTTGAAAATGCAATCACTAGCTCTAACAACATTAATCAACTAAAGGGTGAAAGAACCAGCCAATCGGTAAACGTAAATGGAAATTATAACTTTAATATGTGGGCTAATTATGGTTTTAATGTAGCACCAAGTGTAAACCTAAACTTTCAGATAAGCCCAAGTATTTCTAGATTTAAAAACATTGTTAATGGTATAGAAAATATTAACGACAGTAAACGTTTGGGTTTTAATATTAGCTCTGGATATTGGAGAGATAAATGGATTAACTATTGGTTTAGTATTGGGCCAACTTTTAATAGCTCTTCAAGCTCAATAAACAATGTAAACACCAAATATTGGACCTATAATTTTAATGCAGATGTAGAAATGAAATTACCCAAAAAGTGGTATGTAAACATTAACCCAAATTTTAATATTTATGAAAAAACAGCCATTTTTGCTAATGCAAGAGATATATTTATCGTTAACACAAGCATTAAAAAATCGATAGATAAAGCTGAAAAATGGCAAATTGCTTTTAGGGTGAATGATATTTTTAACCAGAATCAAGCAATTAACAGAAACATTAGCAGCAATTTTATTTCTGAAACCACACAACAAAATATTCGACGATTTGCGATGTTAAATTTGATTTACAATTTTAGCAAAAATGGTAAACCATCAAATAATTGGTAACAAAAATACACATAATAAAAAATAATTATGAAATTTATAGCAATACTTTTTTTACTAAATTTTTTCTTAACAACAGAAGCTCAGCAACAATTTATACTACAAGGAAAAATTGATTTTGAAATGAAAAAAAATCAACATCGTCAATTAGATGATGATGGCGATGGAGAATGGATTCAACAATTAAAAAAAACCATGCCCAAATTTGTTACAGAAAATTATATTTTATTATTCAATGCAGAAAAAACAGTATATAAATTGGGTGTTGAAAACACCGATAATAAATATTTATGGGGTGGTAAACCATCGGAAACAGACAATGTAGTTCAACAATTAAGCAACAATAAAATTGCCATACAAAGAGATGTTTATGAACAAACTTTTTTAATACAAGATAGTATTAGAAATCTCGAGTGGCGAATAACAGATGAAACAAGAGAAATTGCAGGTTTCGAATGTAAGAAGGCGGTAACTAAAATTTGTGATTCGGTTTATGTGGTTGCATTTTATACAGATTTAATACCTGTAAGTGCTGGGCCAGAAAGTTTTGGTGGTTTACCAGGAATGATTTTGGGCTTAGCAGTACCTCGTTTATCAACCACTTGGTATGCCACTAAAGTTCAATTACTAGAACCTACCACCCAACAGTTAAGCCCTACCCAAAAAGGTAAAAAAACCGATTGGAAGGGTTTGGAAGCCTCTATGAAAAAGGCTTTGAAAGAATGGGGAAAATATGGGGCTTTACAAATGTGGCGATTGTTGTTATAAACCTAATCATCATATTTTTTCTTTTTCTCCTCTTTATATTCCAACTGCTCTAATAAAGCTTCGGCAGTTGGGTTTTTCGTAACCGCAACTGCTACTTGAAATAAAGCTACCAATAAAATAATTGAACTCAATACCTCACCCCAAGTAAGCCAATAACCCCACCAGCTATATATTGTAGCTTTTTCTGGGTGCGATGGATGATAAATTATTTCTACTTTTTTGTTCTCGGGCAAGCTCCTAAAAACATATCTGGCATCAAAACTATAGAGCTTTTTTTTATGTGTAAAACTGGCTTTGGGAATTGAAGTTTTGCTAGCACTATCAAACTGCCAATGAATATTTCCGGGTATTAATTCTCCATCAAAATAATCAGGCTCTCTACTATAAACAATGTAAAGAAAAAAACAAACAAAGTATAAAAATGAAATGCCTTTGTACATGCTGCTAAAGTAACCAACAAAAATTACCAAATACCATCTTGATTTAATAAATAGGCCAAAGGACTATATTGAAATCTTAGATGGTATTATACCGACATAAAACAGATTGGATTATTTTGTATTTCGCTTCGGTATAACATAATATTGAAGTAATAAAAAATATGAACACTTATACAAATTTATATACAATTGCAGCAATACCCAATACGGCTAAAACAATAGCGTAAATCCACCAATAGTCATTTGGAATTTCCGATAAATCTTCTTCAGATGAAAGGTCAATATCCGAAAAGTTTTCATTTTTTAAGGTTAAATGATTGTTTTGACCTGGTAGAAAAACTTGATTACTAGGTGGTAGTTGAACGCTGGAATAATACTTGCCTAAACAATCCTCTTGTTCAAATGTAAAACTGCCATTGGTTTGTTTTCTTAAAACACCAATGCCAGGCAAAACAGCACTTTCTGCAAGATTAATTTCGCTTTTTAATTGGTAGGTATACTCATGAAAACTTTTAATAGCTTCAACTTCATCTATGTGAAGTTCTTTTGCCAAATAATTATAAAAAACTCTATCGGCTAACGCTGTTTCCGAATTGTATTGTATTACTGTTTTTGGCGAATGAAGTAATTGATTATTACTTACATCGAATTTTGCAGGTGTTTCATGAATAACAAAACTGCCAATACCTGGTACGCTAACTTTATGGTGTTGAACTAAATATTTGTGAATAATGGAGTACATGAAATAAGGTTTTACCTAAACGAATATACAACTCCTGCAATAACATTCAACCCTAAAACTTCATATTGGTTCCAACGTTGATATCTACTATTTAATAAATTATTGAATTGAAGCCAAAGGTTTAGCTTATTCATTAAACTGTATTCTATGCCAGCATTAAAATCTATTGCAGCACTTAATTTTTGGCTTTGTAATAGTTTATTTCTATAATTAACGCCATCCCAAATAAATACATTACTCTTTAAATGTAAATCTTTAAGCAGTTTCCATTTTAAAGATCCAGTTAACTCCAATGGCAATAAACCAAATGGCTTATCAAAATTGCTTTTGGTAAATTGAAAAAAGTTAATGCCAGCAATAAACGAAAATTTTTCTTGAATACTGTATCCTATCTCCCCATGAATTTTTAGGGCTTGTAAATTAGAATCGGGTAATATCATAAAAGTTTTTCCATCGCCCAAATCATTTACAAATAGTGGCATATTGTTCATGCTTAAAAAAGATACTCTACCATTATAAGTTAAGTGGTTACCAACAGATCCTTTTATACCTAAGTATTGCTCGGAAATTTTTGTATTAAATAAGTTGGTAGGTTGTGCCAACCAAGGATTAGTAGATGCCAAGGATTGATAAGTATTTTTTTGAAAATATCCAATCCAGCCGGCCTCGGCAATAAATTTTTCTCCGTTAATTTTAGCTTCAGCAGTAAAGTTTGGTAATAGTTTTACTTCGCTGTTATTCCAGGTTGGCAGTATTCCAGCATTTAAGGTAAAATTATTTGCTGTGTATTGAACAGTTGTATTTAGAGAAAATAAGTTATTGCTAACGTTTACTAAGTTGCTTTTATAGCTTGTTATATCTGCCAATAAATTTAATTTCAAGGCAAGTTGATCATTAAATTTTTTTGTAACGGGTACTTGAAGTTTTGCAGTAAATTCATTTGCTTGTTTGGAGTCGAAAAAGTAATTAAAGCCCAAGGATGGTTTGTAGGATATACCAAAATCGTTAACCGTTTTTCGTCCATAAGCTGCATCAATAGCAATATTTGTAAACTGCTGTTGCAAAATATCTTTATTAAATACTAATGTTGTTGGCTGGTAACCATATAAAAATTGATTGCTAGTATTAAAATTAAATTTACCCATCCATTCATGGTTATTAGCATTTGTATAATTACCTAAAATATCTAGATTTGTTTTGCTAAATTGTTGAAATGGTAAATTTCCTTTCGATGAAGTGTGTACAGCATTAATACTAGTTACATTATTTTTTCCATCACCAAAACTCCATCCTGTTTCAATGTAAGGGGTCGAGTAACCACCATAACCAACTTTTGCATAACCATTATTCAACCAAGTGTAAGTACTATCTACAAAAAGTGCCAACGGTTTAATGGGTACTGGCTGATAGGAGAAAAATAAATTTTGTGCAGGTACCACATAATTTAATGCCTCTTTAAGGGTATCAATTACTGGAGTTGCAGCAGAAAAATTAATTTTAGCTGCATTACGTAAAGTTGGCTTAAAAGCAGCGTACAAAACAACTACATCGGGTTTAGTGGTATCTTTTTTCGTTCCTTCGTTTTCATTAGAAGTAGAAGCTGTAGCTACTTTGCTGGTAGTTTTAGTTGACTTTTTATTCGATTTTTTTTGATTTGAAATCGCTTTCTTCTTTGCTACAATTTTTTTTGTTGTAGCTTTTTTATTGCTTGTTCTTTTTTGTGAATTAGAAGGTAACACTATAAGATTAACAAGAATAAGAAGAAGAAGTATTTTAAAAAAATTCTGCATAACTAATATTTTACTGTTGTTCAACTTTATTAGATTTATTTTTTTCGTCGATTACCTTGGCTAATTTTTCGTCTGCTTCTTTTTTAAGCTCGGGGAAAGTAGCATTTTCTGCAACGCTTTTAAAGGTTGCTTCTGCATTAAAATAATCTTTTTGAGCAAAATAAACATCGCCCAATAACAAATAACTTTTTGTTACCCAATACTCATAAGACCCATATTTTTTTATTACTTCAAATCCTGCTTTTTCAGCATCAACAAATTTTAATTTCAGCAATAAAATTTCGGCAATTCTATATTGGGCTTCAGCACTAAATTCTGATTTACCAATTATAATTACGTTTTTATATGCAGCCAATGCATCGTCGAGTTTATTACTTATTTGATAACTTTTAGCAATTACCATATTTGCCATTAGTTTATCATCGGTTGCAATTCCTTTTTCTTTAATAAGGTCTTGGGCATTAGGCAACGCCTCAACAAATTTTCCTAATTTATATTGGCATCGCAATAACCCACGCATGGCTTCTAGCTTATTTTCTTGCTGGGTGGCCATTTGTTTTACCTGAGCAAAATATTTTTCTGCATTTATGTAATCCTTATTATCAAAATAATAAATTCTGGCACTTTGCAAAGCACTTCTTTCAGCATATTTGTTGGGTGCTTTGGCAGCTACTGCATTGTAATAAGACAAAGCAATTAAAAAGTTTTTAGTAGCAATATTTATCTCCGCCGAAAAGTAGTTTGCTTCAATTGCATAACGACCATCTGGATATTTAGAAAGATACACTGCAAAGCCATTTTTTGCCGATTCAAAATCTTTCAACTCGTACCTTATTAAAGCTGCTTTATAGGTTAACGAATCAGCTTCGTTGTAAGTTATAGTTTTTCCATTGTCGTTCATAAAAGCTATAAACTCACCCGGTTTTTGATCTTCAATAAAAATTTTACGAATGTATTCTACCGCATCATCACTTTCGGTAGAGTTTGGATATTTTACAACCAATGTTTTGAAATTACTTAATGCATCTGTATTTTTTTGCTCATTAAAGTAAGCAATTCCTGTTTTTAAATAACCTTGCGGATACCAAGAAGATGCTTTTTTATCTTTTAACACTTTTTCTAAATATGGTATTGCATTTAACCACTTTTCGTCGGCTAAGTAGGTATTTGCAATTTCCATATTAGCATCGGCAATTAAGTTAGAATTTGGGAATCTATTTGGTAAACTTTGTAATAAAGTTATTTTCTCTTCCGTTTTGTTTGATGCACCAGAAATAATTGCTTTTTGATAAAGTGCATAATCTGCTTGAGGCAAATTCAACTCTAAAATATCCTCATACATTTTAGCAGCCTGCTTATAATCTTTTAGCATGTAATAGCAATCTGCACTTCTCAAATATGCATCTTGATGAATGCTTGTAGCGTTAATGTTTAATTTAATGCAAACTTGTTGAAATAAGATTAATGAAGCTTTGAAGTTTTCTTTTTTCATTTGGCAATACCCGGCATTATATCTAGCATTTTCAACATTTACTTCACCATTGGTTCTTGGATCTTCTAGGTATTTGGTAAAATAGTTAATAGCATCATCGGTTTTTCCATTTCTATATGCAATTTCGCCTTTCCAAAAATAAACCAACTGCAATTGCTGTGCATTAAATGGTACGTCAAGTATTTTATTAAATAAAACTTCTGCATTATTTAATTGTTGATCATTAATGTATTCTACTGCCCTACCATATAAAATTTTAGGATAAACTTTTTTTGCCGTTTCTGTTTGTAGTGGCAAGCTTTCGAATAATTCTAATGCTTCTTTATAATTGCTTGTTTGTGCCAATACAGTTAACTGCAAATCTTTAGCTTCAGTTAAAAAGATTGATTTTGGATAAGCTTCAATAAACGTTTTTATTTCTTTTAGGGCTATATCTGTATAACCCAACTCATAACTCAATTTAGCATAGTTAAAAACAGATACTTCTTTTTGCTTTGCATTGCTATTGTTGCTAGCACAAAACAAAAAAGCATTTCTTGCATTTGGTTTGTCTTTAACTTTCAAGTAAGCATCGGCTAATAGATACATGCTGTTTTGTGCCAAAGAATCCTCTTTACCACCTAACTGTTTAAAACCAATGATGGCTTTGTTCCAAATGTTTGCTTCATAATAACAATAAGAAAGTTCGTACAAATCTTCTCTTCTAACTTTTGGGGTTTTTGAAACATAATGTTCCAAATATGGTAAGGCTTCTGCATATTTTCTTTTTTCAAATAAAGAATGACCTAATAGTTGTCGTAATTGTAAGTCGTAATATTGGCCACCATTTTTTATTGCTTTTTCAGCATATTCGATTGCTTTATCCCTTTCGCCACCGAAATAATAAATTTGAGTAATATAAAATGGTACAATATTTTGATAGGTTGGATTTGTTTCAACTATTTTAAAGCTAGCCAAAGCTTCTTTATACTTTTTTTCATAAAATAGAATAAACCCATAATAATAATTCGCATCTATAAAATTGGGGTCATTATTTATTTGCCTAATTGAATTGAATAAAGGTTTTGCTTTATCGAACTGTTGTATTGTAAAATAACCATAGGCTTCATGAAATTTCATATCTGCTATTTCACGGTTAGTTAGGTTATCTATTTTTGCTTTTGAATAATAAGTGTTTGCATCGGCAAATCTTTTTTGCCGGTAATAGTATTCGCCTAACTGAAAACTCATCATAGCAACTCTTGCAGCATTAAATTCGAGGGCAATAAAATCTTTTGCTTGTTGTTCTAAAGTTTCGTCGTTTAATAATAAACCGCAAACGATAGAATAGTATTTACTTTCTAATTGTATGTGTACAGGTAAATTACTTTGAAAAATTCCGTTGTTGTATAACCGTTTAAATATTGGATATGCAAGGCTATACTGCTCTTTTTGCCAATAATCTTTTGCTGCTTTATAGCTTTGATCCTCATCGTTATTGTCTTTTGTACTTTGTGCTATTGTTGCAAGAAATAGTACAATAAATAAAAGCAATAAACTAATTTTTTTGAGTTGATACATAGAATTATTAAAACTTTGATAACAAAGGTGGTGGTTTAATTTCTTAATAAAAATGCAAAATCGTAGAATATAGCTAAACTATATAGTATGTTTTGTACCCAAATATTGCTATTTGTGGATAAACGGAGTATTTGCTTTTGCTGATATTTTAAACAAGAAGCCAATAAAAAAAATTGATTTTATAATACCCCGTGCTGATAAACCATTATCGTTATAGATTTGTATTACTTCTCTAAAAAAAATTATAATTATTTAAGAAAAAAATATGTACGAAAGCACCACACAACTTAGGGTACGATATGCAGAAACCGATCAAATGAATGTGGTTTACCACGGAAATTATGCCCAGTACTTTGAAGTTGGCAGAGCAGAAAGTATTAGACAACTAGGCTTTAGCTACAAAGAATTGGAAGCAATTGGTGTAATTATGCCCATTGTTGACTTTACTGCAAAATTTTTACGACCAGCACATTACGATGATTTGCTAACAATAAAAACCATATTAAAAGCACTACCCACCGATCATAAAATTGAATTTCATCAAGAAGTTTATAATGAAGAAAATAAACTACTAACCATTGGTAAAGTGGTTTTATATTTTATTGATGCACTTACCAAAGCAAAAAAAAATATGCCTGAAGAGTTTACAGAACGACTTATCCCTTTTTTCAATTAATAGCTAACCTAGACTTATGAATTTAGGAAAACTACAAATAATTGATGTATATACATGTATTTTTCTTACTTTCGAATTTCAAAATTAAAAAATCATGAAAAAAGTTTTATCATTTGTAGCAATTGCATTTGCAGCTACAGCTTTGTATTCATTTGTTCCTGCAAAAAAAACAATACTTGCAGATGAGTTTACAGCCAATACCACCAACTCGAAGATAGAGTTTATTGGTGCAAAAAAATCTGGATTTCATCCTGGTTATTTTGCATTAAAAAGTGGTGCTTTGCAAATTGAAAACGGTAAATTAAAAGGTGGAAAATTTACTATTGATGTTGCTGGTTTAAAAGTTACAGATGGTGCTGGCGAAAAATTAGAAGGCCATTTAAAAAGCCCAGATTTTTTTGATGCAGCGAAATTTCCTGAAGCATCATTCGAAATTTTAACGGTAAATTACACATCAGAAACAGCTGTTGAAATTGCTGGAAATCTTAATTTCAGGGGTGTAAATATACCTTTAAAATTTCCTGCTTACATACGCAGTGTTGACGATAAGAAGTTTTTTGCACAAGCATTTTTTAGCTTAGATGCAACTTTATTGCAGTTTAACTATAAAAATACAATGCCCGATGTACAATTAGCTATTCACTTGTTTGCCAACAAGTAAAAATAATTTATTGAGGTATAAATCGATTTATTCATCTTTTACATTACTGAGCCTCTACTAATGGCGTTAACGTGTAGTAAATGAGTAAATCGATTTTTTTATGCCCGATTTTTCGAAAAGAAAGGTTTTTTGGCCTTAATCTGCTAAGTTTTGTACATGTCACCGAGGTAAAAAATAAAAGGTTCCAAACTTATTAAGATAGGCATAATACCATTTAAGATGTCAACATAGCATATGGTACTATTTATTAAATAAAAATGGGCTTATCTGGTGAAATAAGGTATCACAAAGCATCAAAGATTACCAAGCTCACAAAGAATATAAAGAGCCTTAAGGCAAACATCACCCAAATTGGGTAGTACCACCTGCAACTACTCCTTCTACTTTTACGGATAAATATTTCAATTATGAAAAAATTATCCATCTTGCTGCTTATTTGTCTAAGCATCACTTCTGCCAATGCCAAAATTTGGAGAGTAAATAACAATGCAGGTGTTGTGGTAGATTTTACCTCTGCACAACAAGCAAACGATGCAGCCAGTGTTGTAAATGATGATACGGTGCATTTTGAAAGTTCAATTAATAGCTATGGTTTTCTAACCTTAAATAAACGATTGGTATTAATTGGGCTTGGGGATTTTTTAACGAATAATCTCAACCTGCAAGCAACGAATATTAATGCTTTTTTAATCAATATAAATGTTGTTTCGGGTGGTGGTGGCAGCACAATTATGGTATCCTGCAATGATATTACACTTACTACTGTTAACGATGTAGTAATACAGCGTTGCAATGTTACTATAAATATAAATATTAATTCATCGAGCAATACCGTCATTAAAAACTGCTTCATTGGTGCCAATGTTAATGTGAATAGTGGTGTTGGCACACAGATATCTAATAGTATTATAAGAAGTTTTATAGGTGTTGGTACTGCTGCCAGTGCAGTAGTAACCAATAATCTTTTAGCAGTTAGTGGCTATGCAAACGCTCCTACTATTTACAATACTACTTTCCGCAACAATATTTTCGTAAGCATGGGTGCTGTAGTAAACTTCAGTAACTGTTTAATAGAAAACAATATAGCCAATAATGCACAATTTGCTGCTAACAATGGCAACCAGATAAATATAGATATGGCAACTGTTTTCATTAACCCTACCACTGGTTTAGATAAAGACCTTCAATTAAAAGCAGGAAGTCCAGCCATAGCAACAGGCATTGGAGGCGTTAATTGTGGTGCGTTTGGTGGTATTACTCCTTATAAATTATCTGTTATTCCACCAGTACCTACTATTTATAAATTGGTGGGTCCGCCAGCAGCAGTTGGTGGCAGTATGAATGTAACCATTAGTACCAGAAGCAATAACTAAAATTCTGCATTTTCTCGTTCACTTAATTAATACAGAATATGAAATACATATTTCGTTTTGCAGTAGTTGCAATAATACTTTTTACCAGCAATGGCATTGTTAAAGCCCAAGTAAAAGTGGGTGATAATGTAAGTAGCATTAACCCCAACGCTGTTCTAGAATTAGAAAGCACCAACAAAGGTTTACTGCTACCAAGACTTACTACTGCACAAATAAACACCATGACCAATGTGCCCAAAGGCATGTTGTTGTTTAACATAACCGATAGTGCTTTGTATGTAAGAAGAGATAGTGGCTGGGCAATATTATCTATGGCAGTTGGTAGTAATGCTACCCAACCATGGACGTATGATGGCACTAATGTATTTAATAATAAAAATGTTGGTATTGGAACTACTAACCCAAAAGCAAAATTGCATGTACAAGATAGTAGTGTGGTTTTTGCAGCTGAAAGTCAATATACATCTGCAACACCTGCTCTTCCTCCAATATCAGGTGAGGGAAGAAGAATGATGTGGTATGCAGACAAAGCTGCTTTTAGAGTAGGTGCAGTTTCTAGTTCAAATTGGGATAAAGATAGTATTGGAAATATTTCATTTGCTGCTGGTTATAACACTAAAGCAAGTGGTACAGGTTCTGTAGCATTAGGCACTGGTACAACTGCAAGTGGCCCAAGTTCGTTTGCAATGGGCACACAATCACAAGCAAGAAATTATTTTGCTACTGCCTTTGGTTCTAATGCTATAGCAAATGGGTGGGCTTCAATAGCAATGGGTCATTATACGATTGCGGCTGGATGGGGTTCTACAGCTTTTGGAGTAGGGACAACCGCAAATTCGTATGGTGGAACAGTTGTTGGCACTTTTAACGATAGTTCTAGTGCAGCCAATGCTCTAAATTCAGACCCTTTAAATAGGGTATTTCAGGTAGGCAATGGGTTTAATGATAACCAGCGAGGCAATGCGTTAACCGTTTTATACAATGGGAATATTGGTATTGGTACAACTACACCTGTTACAAAATTGCATGTTGCAGATAGTGGGGTAGTGTTTACAGCATTTGGTCAATCACCTCCATTAGAACCTGGTAACCCACCTGTGTCAGGTGAAGGAAGAAGAATGATGTGGTATCCAGAAAAAGCTGCATTTAGAGTTGGTTCTGTAGCTGGTTCAAACTGGAATAAAGATAACATTGGATTATTTTCATTTGCTACTGGTCAAGATACAAGGGCATCAGGAAATTATTCCTTTGCTAGTGGCCTTTTTACAAAAGCAATTGGTTTTTTTACAACCGCTACAGGCTATTCTACAGAGGCAATTGGTTTAAACTCTTCTGCAAGTGGTGTTAATACAACATCTAAATCTTATGCAGGTACTGTAATCGGTGTTTATAATGATACTACAGATGCAACAAATGTGCTAGCTGCAAATCCATTAAACAGATTATTTCAAATAGGGAATGGTACATCCTTCTCTGAAAGAAACAATGCCATGACGGTTTTACATAATGGTAATGTAGGGATAGGAACAAACACACCACAAAAACCGCTAGAGGTTAATGGCAATATCCGTCAAAAAACCTACTCCTTTTCATTTACACTTTACTCTAATGTAGGTAATGTAATATCTTACTACTGGAATCACAACTTAGGCTATAAGCCGATCATCATGACTTCGTTAGATCAGACCAATGGTCAAAATTGTGATCATGTAGGAGTTTCATATTCACACATCGACGATAACTCTCTTTATATAATTATCAATAACCACTTACTCACTGGGGCTTATGCAATTGGCACTTTGAGATGGATTGTTGTTTATTAAAAAGTTTTTAAAACAATAACAAATGAAAAAAACATTAGCAATTACCATCTTATTGCTGCTACATACAACCATAAAAGCCCAAGTAAAAGTGGGTGATAATATAAGCAGTATTAATGCTAATTCAGTCTTAGAATTGGAAAGCACCAACAAAGGTTTACTGCTACCAAGACTTACTACTGCACAAATAAACACCATGACCAATGTGCCCAAAGGCATGTTGTTGTTTAACATAACCGACAGTGCTTTGTATGTAAGAAGAGATAGTGGCTGGGCAATATTATCTATGGCAGTTGGTAGTAATGCTACCCAACCATGGACGTATGATGGCACTAATGTATTTAATAATAAAAATGTTGGTCTTGGAACTACTAACCCAAAAGCAAAATTGCATGTACAAGATAGTAGTGTGGTTTTTGCAGCTAGTGATATTTCGCCAGTTACTACAGGAAATCCACCTTTTTCTGGTGCAGGCAGAAGGATGATGTGGTATTCGGACAAGGCAGCTTTTAGGGCTGGTTACGTTCTAGGAAGCAATTGGGACAAAGACAGTGTTGGAAAATATTCTTTTGCTGCTGGATATAATAACAAAGCAAAAGGTGATGTTTCAATAGCAATAGGAAGCAACACAACCGCTTCTGGGGACGCTACAATAGCACTAGGTAGCAACACAATTGCCTCTGGCAATACATCTACGTCAATAGGGTATAGCACAATTGCTTCTGGCAATGCTTCTACAGCTATGGGATATAGCACAATTGCTTCAGGTGATGCTTCTACTGCTATGGGAAGGAATACACAAGCAAGTGGAGATTATTCAACTGCTATGGGGTTTTATGCATTTGCAAAAGCGTATGGAGGCACAACCATTGGTATCTATAATGACACTAGCGACTATTCAGCTCCAAATTTGCCTACTGTTTACAATCGTGCATTTCAAATTGGTAATGGAACATACCAAAATAGAAGAAATGCCTTAACAGTTTTGCAAAATGGGAATATGGGTATTGGCACTACAACGCCATTGCAAACCTTAGACGTTAATGGCAGTATACATGTAAACAATGGCGTTATACAAAAAGGAGGTGCTGCTATAACAACTACAAATGACTTGGGCTTGTATTCTAGAAATACGGGTGACCCTTTACGATTTGTTACCAATGCTGCACCTATCCGTTTTTATAGCGATGATAATATTGGCACCAATGCAAATGTTAGTATAGAAGCCAATGGTAATTTGGGCATAGGTGTAATCAATGCCGACCAAAGTTTGGTTACCAAAAAAGGTATTCGCATAGACGATGATAATAACAATAATGGTACCAATTTGAACAGCCTTCGTTTTGGGCAAGGCTTAACTAGTGAGTTTATTGCTAGTAAAAGAACAACCGGTGACAATGCTTTTGGTTTGGATTTTTTTACATCTTCTACCAGTAGGATATCCATTGCCAATGGAGGAAATGTTGGTGTTGGCACAACAAACCCACAAGCAAAATTTGAAGTAAATGGTTTTACTAAGTTGGGAAACGATGCACCAAAAATTAAAATGAAAAAGTTGACTGGAACAACAAGTGGCATACTTGGTAATTCTGTTTGTATCAATCATGGATTGAATATAAGTAAAATAGTATCAGTTAGTATTTTTGTAGCAAGTAGTCCCGAATATTTAATTCCCCCTAATAATTATGGTTCAGGAGACGTAGAAGTATATACCTACTTTGTATCGTCGAGTTGCATTACAATAATAAACGATGTTAATGCTATAGGCATCCTCAACAAACCCATTCGCATCCTCATCACCTACGAAGAATAAAACTGCTCCACATTATTCCTCTCATCAGTCAAAATAAAATACATGAAACGTTTCCATACTTATATCATCGCTGCTATCATTGGCTTACTGCCAGTAATGGTAAATAGCCAACCAGTGTTGGGTGTAAATAATGCCAATATAAATGTAGCAGGCAATATTAGTATGAAAGGCGGTTTTCAAGCAGTTGGCAATAGTACGGTTTTACTAAATGGCAGCATTACTTTGTATGACAATACTGGCTTGGGTGGTGCCGGTTCGTGGATTGATTTTACTACTACTGGTGTAATTACAAACAACAGTATTGGTACTGTAATTATGAATGGCAGTTTAAGCAGTGTTATTTCTGGTAATTCAGTGTTTCCTTTTTTACATATCAATGCTATTGGTGGCGTTGGTTTAAACAACCATGTATCGGTAACCAATCTTATTTTAACCCAGGGCAGGTTATCTACTGGTGCATATAGGCTTGTGGTAAATAATTATGCCGATAGTGCAGTTGCAGCAGGCACGGGCAATACTAATTTTGCCAATGGTTGGGTGTATGGCAACTTGCGTCGTTACTTCAACAGTACCAATATCAATTATCATTTTCCTATGGGCAATGCTGCAAGGGGCAATTTAATAAAGCTGATAAACAACAATATAAATCCACTAACCGGCATTAATTATATCGATGCTTCGTTTGGTGCAAAACGTGGCAACGATAATAACCTGTCTTTAATAGTAGGCACAAGGCTATATGATAGTATTAACACAGGTGGCGTTTGGTATGTAACGCCCAACAGTCAACCAACGTCAGGTAACTATACATTGCAAGCTTATTTTAATGGATTTACAGGATTGAAAAATAAAAAATTCGATTTGCTTCGCCGAGCCGATTCTTCATCTATTGCAACAGATTGGCAAGTGCCCACCAATAGTAGTTTAGATGTTGCTGATACACGTTTGGTAAGTAATGGTTATGCAAAGCGTACCAATATTTCTACGTTCAGCCAGTTTGCCATTGCACAAGCAAGTGCATTGAGTTTAATGGTAAAAGCCGAATACTTTTTTGATTTAGACCCCGGCTTTGGTAATGCTGTTGATATTCCACTTACTTATGGTTTAGACATTAGTAATAAAGACTTTACTGCCAATATTAATACACTGCCTGTTGGCATACACAAACTATACATTCGTACAAAAGATGGCGATGAAGTTTGGAGTAATACTAATTCGATGACGTTTTATAAGCAGGCTTTGAACGTAACATCGGATATTGTAAAAGCTGAATACTTTTTTGATAACGACCCTGGTTTTGGAAGTGGTACAAATATTCCTGTTACACAAGCAGAGGATATTGCCAACCTCAATTTTGCAGCCAATATTAATGGGTTAACAACAGGTATTCATAGAATGTTTGTACGCACAAAAAATGCTGCAGGCAGATGGAGTATTGCACATCTTCATTTATTTTATAAAGCCAGTTCAAATGCTCCTATAATTACACAAGCTGCATACTATTTTGATGGCAATAGCAATAACGCTACCAATATTCCTATTACTCAAGCTGCTAATATTGTTGATTTAGATGTTTTGATAAATACATCTAGTTTAAGCACTGGTATACATCGTATGCATTTGCGTACAAAAGACGATGAAGGCAAATGGAGTGTAACGAATGTATATTTATTTTATAAAACAAGTTCTCCTACACCAATTGTAAAAGTGGAATATTATGTAGATAATAATGCTGTTGTTGAGGTTCCTGTAACGCAATCAACAGATATTATTGACCTTAATTTTTCAGTAAACATCTCCAATTTACCAATAGGCATTCACCGTATGTACTTACGTACAAAAGATGCTGATGGAAAATGGAGCATAATCAATGTACATCTGTTTTATAAATCAGCTAATTCTGCCAATCCAAATATTACCCAATCAGAATATTTCTTTGATACTGATCCGGGTTTTGGAAATGGAAATAGTTTAGCAATATCGCCTTCGGCAAATATTAGTGATGCTATATTTTCTATTAACATATCGGCTCTTACAAACGGTACTCACAAATTCTTTTTACGTACCAAAGATGCTGATGGTAAATGGAGTATTACTAACTATTTAGAGTTTACCAATAATCAATCACTACCTGTAAGCTGGCTCAATTTTACTGCTGATGCTGTTGCTGATAACGTATTATTAAAATGGATGGTTACCAATGAAATTAATGTAGAACAGTATACAGTAGAGCATAGTTTTAACGGCGTAACGTTTAATACAATTGGAGTAGTAGCAGCCAATCAATTAAGTAGTTATCAATTCACACATGTACGAGCATCTGTAAATAAAATAAATTATTATCGCATTAAGCAAATTGATAAAGATGGTAAGTTTAGCTACACTTCTGTAAGAATAATTAAATTCGATGGTAAATCTTTATTTGTTATTGCTCCAAACCCAGCTCACGATTTTATTAAAATAACTACATCTGAGAATAATGCAACCTTATATTTATTTGATGAAAAGGGTAGCAAAGTATTAACAGCATTGCTTACCAATACTACAACAACTATAGGTATAGAAAAACTTGCAGCTGGTTTATATGTTGCAGCAATTATTAAAGATGGAAAAATAATAGAAACGAAAAAATTATTGAAACAATAGGCAACAAAAAAAATCCTGTAACAAAATTGTATCTGTTATAGGATTTTTTTTAAGTAATACTAAATTAATCTTTGCTTAATTGCCTTAGCAACAGCCTCTCCTTTAGAGTTTACGTGTAACTTCTCGTAAATGTTTTTTATGTGGGTATGCACGGTATCAAAAGCTATGCTAAGTGAAGCAGCAATCATTTTATAACTTAGCCCTTCAACCAGTTTTTGCAGTATCTCTTTTTCCCTTGGCGATAGTTGAATATATTCTACTTTTTGTGCTGGCTGTGCAGCCATTAGCAAAACTCTTTTGGCAATGGCTGGTGTAAAAGCTGCCCCACCTTGGTGTACTTCTTTAATGGCTTCAATTAATCTTGTAGGTGGTGTGTTTTTTAAAATGTAGCCCGATGCTCCAGCACATATAGAAGCAAATATTTTATCGTCTTCATCAAACACCGTTTGCATTAAAACCTGCACATCGGGAAATTCTTTTTTTAATGCTGCCACAGCTTCAATACCAGAAATGCCTGGCATATTAATATCCATCAAAACTACATCTGGCTTGCTTTCCCTTATTCTTGCACTGATACGTCTTGCATCGGGATAGGCACTGGTAAAAACAAAGCCCGGCGTGGTTTCTATTAAACCACTCATGCTGTCTCTTAATGCATTGTTGTCTTCAAAAATTGCTACACGTATCATGGTATAAAATTATAGCAAAAGATGCTTTGCCTACTAACCAATTTAGGTGATGCTACAGGTAAACTCAACACTCGTTCCATTGCCTTGTTTTGATGTAATGCTGCAAATTCCACCAATATCCTTTGCTCTTTTTTGCATGTTGATTAATCCATTTCCATCTTCAACTATATCCTTCTCAAAGCCAATTCCATTGTCTTTAACCAACAAAAAAAACTGCTCTTTTTGCTTGCTTAGTTGAACAGTAATAATTGAACATTCAGCATATTTCAATGCGTTATTGATGGCTTCTTTAAACAGCAGAAAAATATTCTGGCGTCGTTCCATGCTCAGTTTCAAGCTGTACATTTCTTCATTACATTCAAACTGTAGCTGAATATTTTTAAGGCTGCAAAGGGTGGCAGCATGGGTTTGTATTCTTGTTGCCAAATGTTTTATATCGTCGTTTGTAGGGTTGATTGCCCAAACAATATCACTCATATTGCCCACCATTTCACGGCTACTTTCGCCCATTCTGTTAAGCAGTGGTGTTAGTTGCGGCAGTTGTTCAGAAGTTTGTTGCCTAATAGTTTCGCTGTAAAATGAAATGCTGCTAAGTGTAGAGCCAATATCATCGTGCAAATCGGTAGCAATTTTTGAACGGAGTCTTTCTTCTTTTACAATTTGATTTAGCCTGTAACGATACAAGGTATAAATTCCTGCCACCACCACCACCAAGCAAAGCAATATAAACCACCATGTTTTCCAAAAAGCTGGCGTCACAAAAAAAACAAGCGTTGCGTTTTCTTTGCTTTCAATTCCTGCATTGTTCACAGCCTTTGCAAGCAAAGTGTAACTACCCGATGGCAATTGTTCATAGCGAATAGTAGAAGCATTAACAAGTTCTTTCCAACCATCGTCCCAACCTTCTAATTTGTACAATATTTTGTTTTCTTTTTCATTAGAGAATGATGTGGCACTTAGCTCAATTTCAATGCCACTAGTGTACGAAATATTTACTGATGTACTTTGCAAGGTTGGAAAATAATAAGTGGTGTCCTTTGTTTTTACAGATGTGATAACAATGGGTATGGGCTGTTTACTAACAGGAACATCGTCTGCATTAAAGTACAGTAGCCTTCCTTTGGATGGAACAATAAGGTGGTTGCTTGACGTATGGGAAATTTCTAAAACATCCGCCATTCCATCAAGCCCAGTTTTATTGGTAAAGTTTATCCATTGTTTAAAATCGTTGCTCACTTTATAAAACCCGTTGTTGGTTTGCACCCAATAGTTTCCTTGATTGTCCTGTGTCAATTTTTCAATCAACATATTGGTTAACCCATTTTCAGGATACAATTGAAATAATTTCTGATTGCTAAACTCCAAAATACTCCTTGTTGTTATCAGCAACATTTTGCCTTTGTTGTCAAAAAATATTCTTGGCTGTACAAGTTCTTTTGTGGCTTGTTTGTTTGTTGTGGGCATAAAGTTGAGGTACGTTTTAAACGATAAATTTTGTTGATTAATTTGATACAGCATCGAATCTACACTAACCCATATTGAACCATCGGGTGCCTTTTTAAAATCGTAAATTGTTTTTCCATTCAATGTTTCTTTATCTGTTGGTTGCCCAGGCAGCGATGTTACTTTAAAAGAAATAGGATCAATTATTTTTATGCCACTTCTAAAATAAGTGAGCCAAATTTTTCCATAATCATCTTCAACAATTCTTCCTGTTCTTACATTTCTTATGGGCTTGTTAGGGTCAGGTTCAATGAGCCTTGTAAGATCCTTTACCTCTTGTGTTACTGGGTTATAAAAACCAAACCCCTGTTCCGATGTAAACCAATATCCAGCCTTTGTAATGATGTATCTGTTAAGGTTGTTCAATAATCCAGCATGCAGTGCTGGCATTTTGTGTGGCTCAATGGCAAATGTTGCTACATCCATTTTCCACCAACCCTGTTGTGTAGTTAGGTACATTTTTTTTTGTGGTTGCTCAAAATCTTCTACTACATGAAAGATTCTATTATTTTCTGCTACTACAGGCAATGAAATCCATTTAAAAGCCTGCTGTTGCAAATCAATTTTGTGCAACCCACTTGAAGAACCTATCCAAAAGCAGCCAGATTTGTCTTTATAAATTTCACTTAAATACTTTGATAGGAATTCATTTTCTTGCTTGCCATCTTTTATTATCTGCTCTATCAATGCTTCACCATGTTTACTTTTGGCTGGGTTAATAAGTACCAATCCTACTCTTGTTGTAGCCAACAAAACTCTTTCATCATTCAACTGAGTTTCGTTTAAGGAAAAAATAGTATTCACTCCATCATTTGCAGTAGGGTAACTGAGTTTAAAATTTTCAAATTTATTTTCCCTTTCGTTCAATTTCAACAATCCGCCACCCCATGTGCCAGTCCAAATAATTCCTTCATAATCTTCAAAAATTCCTAAGCAATTATTGGCAACTAAATGCACATTGCCTTCTTCAGGGTAATGATATGAAGTAGTAGTTTTTGTTTTTCTATCAAATAGTTTTACGCCAAACGATGTGCCTATCCAAAACCTATTTTTGCTATCCTCAAAAAAAGACAAGATGTAGTTGTTGCTTTTTGTTTCCTTTTTTTGAAAGGTGAGTGGAAACTTTTCAATCTTATTTGTACTGCGATTTAGCAAACAGAATTCAGTTGCAGAATTGAACCAAATATTGTTTTCCTTATCGATAAAAACCTTCCCGCCACTGCTGGAATAGTGTGTAAATTTTTCAGTAAAAGGATTAAAACTACAAATGCCGTCGCCAGTGCCTACCCATAAAATGCCCTCTTTATCTTCGGCAATATTGTATATGCTTAAACTAGGCAAGCCATCACTACCATCGTTGAGGTATTGTTTAAAAATTCTTCCATCATATCTATTTAATCCCCATTCAGTTCCTATCCACAAAAAGCCACGCTTATCTTGTAATATGCTGGTGATATTGTTATTAGATAACCCATTTACAATAGTATAGCGTTCAATTTTTTCTATACCCGTTTGTGCTGCAATTGACATACAACAAGAACAAACAACTGTTACAAGAAGCAAACGATTCATTCATTAAATCTAATGAATAAAGAGTTTGCAAAATACAAAAATGAAGTAAATTTCTTCTAACCACTTAAACGTACTATAAAAATAAGGCATCTTTACCTCATACGCTGCAGCGGGGGTGCACAAAAGTATTTCTAACCTTTTTTCTTCTTTGGAGAGGATTAATGTGAAGTTAAAACATCCAAACTAGAAAAGCTTTTATGCACCCACATAAAAATATAAGAAAGGAAAATATCTTTTTACTTTCTAGTGTTTTAAATTGTACTAATATTCTTTGTTTTATTATGATGTTAAAAATAAACAAATCGATTTTTTTATGCCCGATTTTTCGAAAAGAAAGGTTTTTTGGCCTTAATCTGCTAAGTTTTGTACATTTAGTAATTAAAAAAGCAACAAAAAGTTTGTTGATGGTATCTTTTGATTGTTATATAAAACCATAGACCCATTTGACAGAATATGAAATGATAAAAGGGTGTTTAAGGCAAGATGCAAATTGCCAGCGTATGCTTTTTGAGCATTTTGCTGGCAAAATGTACACTATTTGTTTAAGGTATGCCAAAGACAATATGGAAGCTGAGGATATGATGCAAGATGGTTTTATTAGGGTTTTTACTAACTTACACCAATTTAAATTTGAAGGCTCGTTTGAAGGTTGGGTAAGGCGTGTAATTGTAAATTGTGCATTAAAACAATTACAAAAAAAACGGATATCTTTTATAGAGTTAAATGCCAATATCGAAGACTCGCCAAAATTAGATTCTTATGCATACACCCATTTAGGCGAAGAAGAATTACTAAAACTAATTAGCCAATTACCATTTGGATACAGGGTTGTATTTAACTTAAATGTAATTGAAGGATATAGCCACGAAGAAATAGGAAAAATGTTACAAATTCAAGCTAGTACCAGCAGAAGCCAATTGGTTAAAGCAAGAAAAATGTTACAAAATCAAATACTCGAAATGCAAAAAATTGCTGTATAATGAACGAACATATATTTGATGATCATGTAAAAGCTACACTTAGCAACTACGAATCGGCTGTACCAGTTGGTTTGTGGAATAAAATTGCGGAGGATAACAGAAAAAAGCCAAGTATCATTTGGTGGCAACATAAAAAATTTTATGTTGGTATGCTATTATTGTTTATTGCTTCAACCTTTTACTTTTTAATTTATTCAAATATTGGTAACCAAAATAGCCTTGATGAAAAGCGTTACAACAACAATAAACTAGAAGCTAGAAAAGAAAAGTTAAACATAGCAACTGATATGGAAGAAGCTAACTTAAAAACTAATTCTAATAAAAACGAAACCAAAAAAACTATAACAATCAATACCACTGCATCTGAAAATAATACCCATTCAAATTATTTAAACAATTCAGAGCATCTAACAAATAATGTTAAGGGAATAAAACAAAACAATGTTGTTCTAAATAAAAAAGTAGCTGCTAACAATTATTCAAATAGAAATAAGCAAATAGTAGCTGAGAATGAAAATGACGATAATAACAACACGTTAAATAAAAAATTAAGTAGTACTAGTAATTTCCCCTTTAATTACGATGCATTTACCAAAGGCAGTTTAACCAATATTCAATTAAAAAATTTAGGTATTTATCTGCCAACAATGCCAAATTTAAAAGTAAGCTTATTTAAACCTAAAGATTGCCCCAGTGTAAATGAAGATAGAAGAAATGATTGGTACTTAGAATCATTTATAGCACCAGAATATATTATTAAAAATACAAAATCAACTGTTGCATCCAATGCTTATTTAGCTAAGAAAGATAGCATAGAAAGCATGCAAGGTGGTTTTACCATCGGGGCAAGACTCAATAAAAATATTACAGAAAATATTTTGCTGAAAGCTGGTGTTCAGTTCTCTCAAATAAACGAAAAAACTTCGTTACGAAGGGAAAACGAAAGAAGAGTAATTACAGTAATTACCATAAAAACCATTACCGACGCTGGTGGTAACGTTATTACAGTTTCTGATACGAGTACAGTTATACAAGTTGGTTATGCTATTACAACAGGATATAATTATTATAGAAATATCGAATTACCAGTTACACTAAGTTATGAGATGGGTAATAAAAAATTTAGAACTGCAATTAATGGTGGATTAATTGTTAACCTAGCATCTTGGTACAAGGGTAAAGTTTTAGATACTGCCTATCAGCTGGTTAATGTTCACCCAAAAGAAAATGATGGAATCACCAAACACACAGTAGGCTTAAGTTTATATGGCAGCATTAGCTTAATACAAACGCTTAATAAAACATTGGATATTTTTGCTGAGCCATTTTTTCGATATAATTTAACGAAGCTAGAAAACACATCCTACGGCTTTAATCAACGATTTGGAGCTTTAGGTATTTCATTTGGCTTACGGTATAAATTAAACAATAATAGGCAACGTTACTAAAAAAAGAAGTATCTAAATAATTAGAACATTTTTACATGAAAATATTTTTAACTATTGTTGTAGGATTGATATTGCTTACCTCTTGTACCAAAGAGTACTCTGATCAATTTGTACCTTACAACAATAGTATGTTAGATACAGCTTGGAAAACATCTTTACCAAGAAATGCTCCAGCACATGATATTACCACTTTTTTAAGTGAAAATAGGAATACGTTTATCGACTCTTTTAACGTAACTGTTGGGGGAACTCTTTCTTTTGCAGATGGTTTAAAAATAATTTTTCCACCAAATATTTGTGTTGGTTCTGGCACATCAATAATAACAGGAAATGTAAAAGTTGAACTAACTTATTTAAAGAAAAAAGGTGACTTTATTCGATTTTCAAAACCTACAACAAGTGGCGATAGATTGTTACAAACTGGTGGTTCTTTTAATGTTAAATTAAGTAAAAACGGTACTTATTTATCTATAGCACCCAATTTATCTTATAAAATAATTTATAGAAATGAAAACCCAATTGCTGGGATGCAATTTTTTTATGAAGATTGGGTAATTAACAACAACGATTCTGTTGCAACTTGGTTACCAGCAAGTACTAGCCAAAATTCACAAGGTAGCGTAACAAACTGGCAATCTTTAGATTCTATTACAAACACTATTGTAAGAGGTTATGAACTATTATCTAGAAAATTTAATTGGATTAACTGCGATTTTTTTAATGACACAAGCCAACCAGCCACTAGGGTGAACCTTTCGTTACCCATGAATTTTACCAATTTAAATACACAAGTGTATATGGTATTTAAAAGCAAAAACATTGTGGTAAAGTTAAATAGCGATGCTATTAATAAAGTATTTTGGATTAATCGAATTCCGATAAACAGTGAAGTAACGTTGGTTGCCATTTCAAAAATTGGTACCGATTTTTATTTGGGTACAAGAAACCTAAACGTTACAAATGCCAACTTAATTAATATAAGTTCAGAAATAAAACCAATGAGTTTTATTAATACCTATTTAGATAATCTATAGCATTTAATGTGCTTGAATTAATTTGCCTATTGCAAATGCTGCACTTGCAGCTGCCGCACCAATCAGCATCACTTTCAATGCACCAGTGAAAGGATTTACACCTGTAAGTTTACTTTTAAAATAACCAAAAACAAAAAGGCAAACTAAAGTAATTAATGCCGAAATTTTAAGCCCCTCAAAAGCGTTGCTTACAAAAAAATATGGGGTTAAAGGAATTAACCCACCCACTATATAAGATGTACCAATATTAAAAGCACTTTTCCCTGCACGTTTTGGATCGGGCTTTTCCAAACCCAATTCATGCTTCATCATAAAATCAACCCACCGCTTATCATCTTTAATAATTTCTTGAGTTGCTTGTTCAACTATTGGTTTACTTAAGCCCCATTCTCTAAAAACTTTTCGTACTTCTTCAATTTCAACTTCTCGTTTATTTTCTAGTTCCCAATATTCATTTTTTAGTTCGCTGTTATAATGATCTTGTTCAGTTTTGCCAGCTAAGTAACCACCTAAACCCATTGCAATAGAGCCTGCAACAATTTCTGCCAATCCTGCTATCCAAACCAACTCAACATTATTCTGAATGGCCCCACTTAACCCAGCAGCCAAAGCAAAAGGTACTGTTAACCCATCGCTCATACCAATTACAATATCTTTTAAAAAATCACTACTTTCTAAATGCTCTTCGTAATGGTGTAAATGTGTATCTTGACTCATGCAAAAAAAATATAATTAAAACTTTAGATGTCGAACAGTAGCTCCATTATTAATTAATTGTTTTAAAGAATCAATTCCAATTTTCAAATGTCTTTCTACAAACTGAGAGGTAACTTTTTTATCGCTGGCTTCAGTTTTTACACCTTCCGGCACCATGGGACTATCGCTAACTAACAGTAATGCACCAGTTGGAATATGGTTGTAAAAACCCACCATGAAAATAGTTGCAGTTTCCATATCAATAGCATAGGCCCTAACCCTTGTTAAGTGTTTTTTAAACTCATCATCATGTTCCCAAACCCTTCTGTTGGTGGTATAAACGGTACCCGTCCAATAATCAATTTTATAATCTCTAATTGTTGTGGAAATGGCTTTTTGTAAGGCAAATGCTGGCATTGCAGGCACTTCTGGCGGAAAATAATCGTTGCTTGTACCTTCGCCTCTAATGGCTGCAATAGGTAAAATTAAATCGCCAATTTTGTTGCGTTTTTTTAGTCCGCCACATTTACCCAAAAATAAAACAGCTTTTGGGCTTATTGCACTTAACAAATCCATAACTGTTGCAGCCCCAGGGCTTCCCATACCAAAATTAATGATGGTAATACCATTTGCTGTTGCACATTGAAAAGGGCGGTCTTTACCAATTACTTTTACTTTGTTCCACTGAGCAAACATGTCTACATAATTACTAAAATTGGTTAGCAAAATATAATCACCAAAATTTTCTAATTCTTCACCAGTATATCTTGGCAACCAGTTATTTACTATATCTTGTTTTGTTTTCATAAAAAAATCATTTAAGCTTCATTAAAACCAATGGTATATTTGACCTACATTGGTAAAATTAAGAAATTATACCTGTAAACTGAATGATTGCTATTAACTACCCAATTTTTAATTTTAAGATTAAGCAGGAGGCTGAGAAAGACTTTATTTTTGACGTAATTCGAAAACGTTGGTTGGTACTTACGCCAGAGGAATGGGTGAGGCAAAATTTTATTCAATATTTGATACAAATAAAAAAATATCCAGCATCATTAATTGCTGTTGAAAAAGAAATTAAGTTAGGCGAATTAAAAAAAAGATGCGATATAATTATTTACAAAGCAAACTTACCTTGGATGATTGTTGAGTGTAAAGAAATGAAGGTATTAATAAATGAAAATACTTTTGATCAAATACTAAATTATAATCAAACATTGCAGGTTGAATATTTAGTAACTACCAACGGTAATACAACATTGGGCATTGAAACTGCAACAAAAAAAATGCTGGAAAAAATGCCCAATTATTAAATTGTGCTTATTCAACAAATGCTTTTGCCAAAATTAAATTCATTGATTTTCTAATAAAGGAAAATACCTTTCCTCAATTACTTTATAATGCCAGCGTTGGTGCCCTGCAATCATAAAACCAAACGATAAAACACAATATTGAATGCCATTTGCACCATTACCCAATTGTTGTAACATATTTGGTGTAAACGATTTGTACATAGCAATAGCTCCCTTTCTAACTAGCAAAAATTCTTCAAATAAGTCGTCAATTAATCTTCTGTTTGCTTCTGCATTTTTTCCATACACTTCTTCATCAAATGGGTTCATTATTTGCTTATCGCCTCTAGCAATCGCATTTGCCCTGTAGGTAAACACTCTTTCGGTATCAATACAATGCTGCAAAATATCTTTAATGGTCCATTTGCCTGGTGCATATATTTTTTCACCTAATGACTTCCATTTTTCAATTGGAGCATTGGCTAATTCGGTTAAACTAATTTCTAATGCTTCCAAATAAGTTACATCATCTGTAAGATTGATGTATCTATCAAAAAATTTAGGCATTATTTTGATATCAGATTTTTTCATTTTTTAATTGTTAAGTGTCTAAAGTAAACCTTATACTAATGTGAATTTTAATTTAGACCCAATTTTTTTGGTATAATGCCGATTGGATAGCTGTTTAGACTAATTTATTTGTTCTATTACAGATATAACTTCGGTATTAATTTTTCTTTAGACGTTGCTCCCATTTGTTTTTGAAAAACATAAGAGCCAAGTAAAAGACCCTTTCAGCCAACTAAATTAAACTCTATTTATTAAAGTTTTATTTGCTAATTTTTATCAAGTCTAAATCTTGAAAATCGAAACTAAAATCAATGTTTGGAGAAATACCTTTCATTTTTATTGATTGTGCTCTACCATCTTCATCTAACGAAAACATAGCGAAGGCATCACAGTTCATTGCTGTATATTCAAATTTTATTGCAAATGTATTTGCATTGTAAAATGCCATCGGGCCATTTAATTTAGGCGAACGTAAAGACTTAAACCAAAGTTGGTCATCTTTAATAAAAACTTGAATTTTGCAAAACCATTTATCCTCATACACGCCAATAAAATCTTCTTTCTTAATTGGTACATTTTTTACTGATTCTACTTTTGCCCAAACCTTTTTAGTAACATCATCGCTAGCTTTATTATTTTGGTTCATGTAATCACTGTATTTGTTGACCCAACCAAAATCGGGTAAGCCCAAATAACTATCAACAATGGTATTGGTAACAGCCGAAAAAAGACCACCACCGCCACTTTCGGTGTTGGTTAAAATTACAACACCCAACTTCATATCTGGTATCATAGTTACTATTGATAACATGCCTGGCAAACCGCCCGTGTGTGATACTTTTAAATTTCCTTTTACATCTGATAGTTCCCAACCTAAACCATATCCATTAAAATGTGAGTTGTATCTGGGGTTTTGATCTGTTGGTTCAACAGTATGAATACGCCACATTTCGTTATGATTTTTTAAAGAAAAAAGTGAGGATTTTAACTCTGGTCCATATTTACCTTTATTAATTCGTGTAATCATCCATTTGGCCATATCGGCAACGTTCGAAAAAATTCCACCTGCTGCACTACCCATTCCAATATCATAAAAATCAACTGTTTTAATAGCTCCTGTTTCGGTTGAATGTGGAATAGCTAGGTTGGTTTTATCCTTAAGCAAGCTGCCCACAAATGTGTTATTCATTTGCAGGGGTTCAATAATTCGCTTTTGAACAAACAATTCATAACTAGTACCACTAACTCTTGCAATAACTTCTCCAGCAACTATATACAATAAATTATCATAATCAAATTTTGTTCTAAATGCCGAAACTTGTTTAAAATGCTGAAAGCTAGTTAGTACATCTTTAATAGTAAAGTCTGAACCATCCGGAAAAAACATTAAATCGCCAACACCCAATCCAAGTCCACTTCTATGTGTTAACAAATCTTGTATATTAAAATTTTCAGTCACATAATCATTGTACATTTTAAATTCGGGAAGGTGATTTTTTACTTTATCAGTCCATTTTATTTTGCCCTCACCTTCTAATATTGCCAGAGCCGCTGTTGTAAAAGCCTTACTATTTGAAGCAATTTGAAAATTCGTGAATTCATTTACAGGTTGTTTAGTTTCAACCGAAGTAACACCAAATCCTTTTTGATGTATGACTTTACCATCTTTAACAATAGCAATAGATGCACCAGCAACCTTGAATTTTTTTAAAGCATCTTCCATTATTGAATCAATTTGTGGAGATGTAAATTGAGCAAAAGTGGTGGTAGATACTAAACTAATAAGCAGTATCAATTTAAAAGTAATCTTCATTTTTTTCATACTTTTCAATTTATAGAAGGGTTAACAATACTTAAAATATTAATTTTCATTTAGATTATACACAAAATCTTTTAGCTCTTTAACAGCAAGCACAAAATGCACAATATTTTGCTTTAACTCATCAGCTTCAACATCTAATATTTTATCTAAAGAGTTTGTTTTTAAATGGTTGATGGTGCCCCAAATAAAACAATGGTAACGCTCTACATCTTCTTCTAATGTGACAGAAAAATTACCTCGATTAAAGTTATTGAGATTTGCCTTTGCAAAAGTAAATTCTTCGGCACTTAATATGCAACTAATTTTTAGACAATTTGTTTTTTCTTGCAAAATAGAAACCTTGTACCTCCCTTTTGCATTAATTTGAATACTGGTTTCATCGTACTGTAAACGCACATTTTTTTGAAAAATTTCCAGTAATGCATGATCGATATCTTCTAAAAAAGTATTGGTATCGTACTGCAAATTTTCGCCTTCAACTTTTATAAACTTTTCATAAAAGTTCTTTACTGCTTCATATTCTTCCTCTGTTTCAGTTTGCAAAGCAATATCTAGTAAATTATTATCTATATTGAACAATAAAGATTTAGTACTAATAATGGCTTGATATTCATTAAAATACAAATTGGCATTTAAATTTTTAATTTGTTTTGCATGATACCCAACTCGTTCAACTTCTTTTAAGCTAGTTACATTATCGTTTTTTGAAGACTCTTTTGTCCAAAAAGACATTTTTATAGTTCTTTTTTTTGCGTGTTCTATTCTTTTTAAAAGAGCATCCCATTTATAAAAATTATACTGTGGGCTAACAAAAACTACAAACTCTTTTGCGTTATCTATAATCGTCATTATGCTATCAGAAATATCCTTAGGCTGTAAAATTTTCATACATTAATTTTTAAGTAGATTGCTGCAATGCTAGTTGAATATTGGCAGAATAATTATTTTTAGTGCCCCTTATTTTACAGATAGTACTTCTATATCGAAAATTAACACACTATTGGGCGGTATTGCTTTACTTCTACTTCTTATAGAATACGCTAAGGCCGAAGGTATGAATAATCGAATTTTTCCACCTACTTTACATTGTACCAAACCAATTTGCCACCCTCTAATTAATCGCTTTAAAGGAAAAGTTGCAGGTTTGTCTTTTGTTTCATCGAAAACAGAATTATCTTTTAATAATGAGCCTTTATAATATATGGTAACCGTATCATTAATATTTACAAAAGGGCCGCTACCCTGCTTTAAAATTTTGTAATAAACATAGTTGCTACTTGCTGTTGTATCAATTTTACCTGTTGCAACTGCATTCAAAATTTCTTCAATGTCTAATTGTAATTGATTTGCACTATCAACATGCTTTGTAACATCTATCATTGGGCGTTGATTACTTAATTTGGCATACAATAGTTCATTCTTTTGTTCTTTATAAATACTGTTTTCTTGTAAACCAATTTTGGCTAAAACCAGCTTTCCAGCATTATTATTTAATGCATGTAGTTGTTTTGTATTAGAAACAATTAAAGCTGTATCTAGCTCTTTCCAATTACCATTGGCTCGCTGTAACCATACAGTATTTATGGTAACTTTTTGTATATTTTTTTTATTTAGAGACGAGTTAGCAACAAGCAATATCGAAGGATTGGTTATATAATTAAACTGTTGATTTACTTTAAAAGTGCCCAATAATTTCCATAGGTTTTCTTTTGGTAAAAAAATATAACCTGTATAGTATGTTGTATTGGTTGCACTATCTGCAATGATGGTGAGTAAGCATTTATACAACTCATTTTTTTGCCAACTATATGCCCATTTAAGTGAATGATTATTTGTAGTATTTACTTGCAAACCCTTGGTAATAATTTGCACATTGGTATCTTTTTTACTGCCATAATTAAATACCAAATACTTATTTTTTTGTTGATCTATTTCAACACCTAAATAACCATTGTTGAAGTAACTGGCAAAAATTGTTGGTTTGTTTTTCGACAATGAATCTATCAGTATTTCGGCATAAAACTGAATGGGTTTTAATGTATCGGGCACTTTATACACTAAAGCGATAGACCTCTTTTTTAGTTGAATATTTTGTTGAGCCAGTGCAAAAAAAATGGAGATACTAAATAAGCTTGTACATAATAATTTTATCATCTGCTAATTTACAAAATTCCACCAAATACCCAACCTAAACCATAAAGCATTATTTGCATAATCTTGTGCACTAAAGTTATACTTGTTACTGCCAGGTATAAGGGTATTTATATTTTCTAATCGTACAAAAGCTTTAAAACTCTTAATTCTTAAATGAAAAAATGCATTTATTTCTGGTCGGTTGGCAACTGTATAATTATCTTGATAAAAAAACTGCCCGGTAAATGGCGAATAATTAGCTGGTTTGTAATTTGTATAATACCTTAATTCTATCCCTGTTGATAAAAATAAATTGGTATAAAAATTACCTTCGAATGCTAATCTTTGTCTGGTTAAAATTAAAGGCAAATTTACCGGAGCATTTGCTGTTGCTTGTTGTAGGTGTATTTCAGAATACAGGTTTAAATGCTTGGTTAATTTAAACTTTTTTTCTGCACTTACATGAAGAATATTTAGTAAGGTACTTTCTTGTTTGGCTATAAAAAAACTGTCGAAGTAGGTAAAGTTGCTTAGCACAAAATACTCGCCAGAGAGTTTAAAATTTTTTGCTGGGTTTTCATAATTCGCAAATAAACGTACTGTATTTTCTTTATTCCTAATATTGATAGCTTTTACAAAAAAATTATTTTGGTTGTTAAAAATGGAAGATGGTGTTCTGTTTACATTTTGAAAACCCAACTCCAGTATGCCAACTTTTTTGCTCAACACCCTTTTTAAACTAATAAAAGCTTGATAATCGCCGGCATTTATTCCGTTTAAATACAAACTGCCCGTTGCTTCAATATCCCAAATTTTATTTTTGGTTCTGTTTCTATATTCGCCAGTTGCATAAATATTGTAATCTTTTGTATTTGTAGTACCTAAAATACCTCGTATATTTTGTAATGCTGCACCTAGCTTTAAAAATTGTGCTTGATTTTTTTTATCTGGAAAAGTAATTACACTAAACTCATTGGTTACAAGATTCCACTTGTTTTGTAGGGTTAAATTATTGTTGTTAAATAATGGAAGGCCAAAATAATTTTTATAACTATTTGCATTAACATTATTATCAATAAATTGATAATTAAAAGTACTTATGTTTAATGTATGCTGAAGCCTTAATCTCGAATAAAATATTTTATAAAATACGGAGTCTTCTGCATTAAAAGTAGAATCTACCTTACCTAAATCGTAATAGTGTCTTAATAAAAAAGTACTGTTTCTGTAACCATTACCTGTTGAAATACTTGTATTAAATGGATTTTGAGAAAACGATCCAGATGCCCCCAATTTTACTTCTAATTGAAATGGATCATTAAAAGATAAACTGTCTAGTAAATTGGTGTTTTGTAATCCACCATTTTCAGATGAAATGTGTTTGTTCGATACCAATATAAACATAGCACCATACTTTTTATTATTGGATTGATAAAAAGCATTAACCCGTAAATTATTGTGGTTATTATTTTGATTTTTAAAACTGCCTGGAGAATTGATAAAACGATATTCAAAAGCAAAATTGAAATTACTTTTTTTATTTTGTGTATGCAATAAATTAATAGTTTGTTCCGACTTGGAGCCTAAAACATAGGCCAATTCTGTAAATGGCCTGGTAGTTTCATAAAATTTTGTATTTTCTATGGTAAAAGCATATAAATCAAATTGATGAAACCCTGCATCCCAGCCAGCTTTCATTATAGGATTGAAAAGTAGCGACCTAGCTGCTGTTCCATAATTTCCTAAGTTTATAAAAGTGTATGGTTGAGCAAATTTTTTACTAAAATCGTTTAATGAAGAGTCAAGATATCTTGTTGTAGAAGAATCGTAATACCGATAAGAAATAGTAATTGAATCGGCCAATTGGTCTCTTTTTTGTAAAGAATCGGTACCCCCTTTTTTTCTATTTGGTATTGGACGTCCCTGCCTATCGTAATTGGCATTTTGGGCTCCTCCTTCGTCAACTGATTCTGCTTTTGTGGTATTGGTTCTTGTTCTTTGTGCTTTGGTACATAACTGAAAAAGTACAACAGTTATAGCTAGTAACACAAATTTTGGGTGAACAAAAAACTTCATGGGTGCAAAATAACTGTAAAGCTTTAAATGAAGTGTAAAAGAATAGTGAATAGTGAATGGGCAATAGTGATTAGGGAATAAATGGTGGCTTATAGTTCATGCTAAATGAACAGTAAACTACCAACCTTAAACTTTAAACCCTAAACCCTAAACCACTTTAATCAATTCTTTAAAAATAAGTGTAAGTTTAGGTTCAGCTTCTTTAGCTGCCTGCAAAACTTCTTCATGGGTTATTACATTATTATCCTCACGTATGCCTAAATCGGTTACAACACTTACAGCAAAAACTTTCATACCACAGTGTATAGCAGCTATGTTTTCTTGAACAGTGCTCATACCTACCACATCGCTTCCAATAAATTTAATTAATCTATACTCTGCATGTGTTTCAAAAGTTGGTCCAGTTACTGCGGTATAAACCCCTTCATGAACCTGTATATTATTATTTGCAGCAATGGCTTTGGCTTTGGCAATTAAATCCATTGAATATGGTTCACTCATATCTGGAAAACGAGTACCTAAGTCTTCTTCATTTTTACCCAACAATGGATTCTCAGTAAAAAAGCTAATATGATCGTTAATAATCATTAAATCGCCTACTTTATAGTTCGAATTAACTGCACCTGCTGCATTCGACAATAATAAAGTTTCTACACCCAACATTTTCATTACTCTAACAGGATAAACAACTTGATGAGAGGAGTAACCTTCATAAAAATGAAAACGACCACTCATTACAATTACTTTTTTTCCGCCTAACTCTCCAAAAATTAATTTTCCGCCATGACCTTTTACGGTACTTACAGGAAAATGTGGAATTTCTGTGTAGGGAATTGCAACATCTGTCTTAATAACTTCGGCCAAATTACCTAAACCACTGCCTAATATAATACCAATAGTAGAATCTACATTTACTTTACTTTTTATAAAAGAAACAGTTTCGGCTAATTGACTCATTAAATTACTCATACAATATTTTTAAGGAAGCAAATATAAACTTTAAGGTTGATAGTAGAATTGTAATTGTACATTGCTAGTACCCTATGAATTATAAACGACAAGCATACGTCCACAACGAAAAAAAAAATTTAATTAGTTTGTTTATTGAATAAATTTACCCAGTATTAAAATTATTTGATGCAAGAACTTTATTATACATACTACGAAAGCCCTGTTGGATTAATAAAAATAGGTGGTACCGAGAGCTTTATTGCAGAATTAAGTTTTATAGACAATAGAGAACAAATTGAACATGGTGAACCAGGTGTTAGCGATATGATTCATTATTGTACAGAACAACTCATCGAATATTTTGCTGGCAGAAGAAAAGTATTCGATGTTCCCGTTCATCAAGAAGGAACAGATTTTCAACAAAGAGTTTGGAGTCAACTTTTAAGTGTTCCTTTTGGTAAAACTGCTAGTTATTTAGATATGGCTAAAAAATTGGGCGACCCAAAATGTATCAGAGCTGCTGCTGCAGCAAATGGTAAAAATAAAATTGCCATCATTGTTCCCTGCCATCGAATAATTGGTAGCGATAAAAGTTTAGTGGGCTATTCTGGTGGAATGTGGCGTAAAAAATGGCTTTTACAACATGAGTTTAGGGTGAACAATGGTATTCAAACATTATTTTAAAAACATTTTTTAAAAATTATATTTTCAATAAAAAAAATCCCAAAAATTTAATTTTGGGATTTTTTAATTTGGTTGAATATAGTTTATACCGAAGTGAAATACAAAATAATCCAATGTGTTTTATGTCGTTATAATACCATCTAAGATTTCAACATAGCCCTTTGGCCTATTTATATTAAATCAAGATAGTATTACATAGCAGCTAGCTGTACTTTTTGTGTAAGTTCCATTACATTTTCTCTAAAAATAGTATCGGTATCCATTAAATCTTTCACTGTTTGGCAGGAGTGAATTACCGTAGTATGATCTCTTCCTCCAAAATGTTCGCCAATAGTTTTTAAAGAGTTTTTTGTAAATGCTTTTGCCAAATACATGGTAATTTGACGTGCCTGTACAATTTCTCTTTTTCTTGTTTTGTGCAGCAATCTTTCATAAGGCACATCAAAATATTCGCATACCATTTTTTGAATAGCATCAATGGTAATTTCTTTACTACTCGTTTTTACAAAATTCCGTAATACTTTTTTAGCAAGTTCTAAATCAATTTCTTTTTTGTTTAAAGAGGATTGAGCCAATAAGCTAATTAATGCCCCTTCTAATTCACGTACATTGGTATTAATATTATATGCAACATATTTAACTACTTCCTTTGGCATGTCTAAGCCATCGTTTTTCATTTTACGTTCTAATATTTCAATTCTAGTTTCGTAATCGGGTACTTGTAAATCGGCACTTAAGCCCCAACGAAAACGGCTTAACAAACGTTCTTGCATACCATCTAAATCTTTCGGAGCTTTATCACTCGTTAATACCAATTGCTTACCACTTTGGTGTAAATGATTAAAAATGGCAAAAAATGCATCCTGACTTTTTTCGGCTCTAGCAAAAAATTGTACATCATCAATAATCAAAACATCTATTAGTTGATAAAAATGAATAAAATCGTTAATGGCATTGTTACGACTATGATCTTGAAATTGATTGATAAACTTTTCGCTACTAACGTATAACACAACTTTGTTTGGGTGAGCTCTTTTAACATCATTACCAATAGCTTGTGCTAAATGTGTTTTACCTAAACCAACCCCACCATAAATTACTAATGGGTTAAATGAGTTAGCTCCTGGTTTTTCAGCAACTGTTTTTCCAGCTCGTCTAGCAACTCTATTACAATCACCTTCTATAAAACTATCAAAAGTATATTTAGAATTTAATTGTGGGTCAATTTGCATTTTCTTTAACCCAGGAATAACAAATGGATTTTTAACGGGGTTATCAATTACCAAAGGAAAGTTCATTTCATTGTTAGTGTAAGTTTTCATTCCACTTGCTGGTAAATCCATGCTACCATTTCGGCCATTTCCACTATCAACCATAATTCTGTACTCTAATCTTGCATCTTTACCCAATTCTCTTTTCAAAGTTTTAGCTAAAAGATTTACGTAGTGTTCTTCTAAGTACTCATAAAAAAATTGGCTAGGGACTTGAATCATTAAAATATTTAATTTTAATTCAACCGGATTTATCGGTTCGAACCAAGTTTTAAAATGTTGCCACTCTACAATGTCTTTAATAATTTTAAGACAATTAGACCATACAGATTCTGCAGTTTTAGCCATACAATGATCAAAAGTTATATCGTTAAGTTAAGGTTGTTACTAGTCTACCAAATTAGCATTAAATTTTCAATTGTTGATATGTTAATAAAAAAATTTGGTAGGGGATGCAATATGTGCAATAAAAGTTGAAAAAAAAATTTTTTATTTACTTGTTTTTTCCATTATAACAACAGTGTTAGATTTTATTAAGTTTTTATTTTGTGATTTTCCAAAAGTGTAATCCAATCTTCCCAAATTAATGCCTGCCCATCCCACTTGATTTACTAAAGTATCTCCACCTTTTTTATTGGTATATTTTCTTGGTTCTGTAAAAAACCGATGTGTATGCCCTCCGATAATTAAATCAATATCGTAACATTCTTTTGCCAAAATTTCATCACTAATTTTATCATCCTCATATTTATCTCCCAAATGAGATAAACAAATAATCATTTCGCAACCTTGTTTTCGTAAATACGCTGCAGTTTTATTTGCATTTTCTATTGGATTTTTATATACTGTATTCCCAAACAAATTATCTGGTATTAAGCCTTTACCTTCAATACCAATACCCAAAATGCCAACTTTAATATTGCCTTTAGTAATAATTTTATATGGTACAGATTTACCTTCCATTGGTGTGTTTGTAAAATCATAATTGCAAACAACTATCGGAAAATTTGCATGCGTTAATTGGTTTGCAAAATTTTCTAACCCCGCATCAAAATCGTGGTTACCCATGGTGGCTGCATCGTAACCCATTAAACTCATTGCTTTTATTTCTGGTTCCCCTTTATACAAATTAAAATAAGGTGTGCCTTGAAAAATATCACCAGCATCTAACAACAAAATATTTTCAATTTCAGTTCTAATTTCTTTTATTATCGCAGCCCTAGCAGCTACTCCACCCAATCCTGCATTTCTGCTTCCATCTTGCGGAAAAGGGTCTAATCTACTGTGTACATCGTTTGTATGCAAAAGAGTAAGCTTTCTAGCAACGTTGGCTGAAAAAAATGCATTAAAAGGCATTAATGATGAAGCAACAAATGCTCCAGTCGTATAAACTGATTCTCGCAAAAATTTTCTTCTATTCATAATAAAAAAAATGATTAGTTAATAAGTTACTCTTCCGTCAATTTTCCAATCAATAGGTTTACCCTGCTTTGTAATTTGTTGAACAAATTGTATAATAGCATCTCTTAGTATATACCCATCGTTTAATTGTTTAATTGGTTTTAACATTTCACAATCGTCGCCCCCATTTGCTATATAATCACTATTAGCAACAACATAAATTAAATCATCATCAATGGGCTTCCCATTAATTAAAATATCTTGTGGTTTTTTATCTCTAATTTTCATGGTTAGCCCACTTAAAGGCCAACTACCCCTTTCTGCAACTTTATTTAAAAAAAGTTTAAAAACCGATCCCTTTAATTCTTGTAAAACGATTAAGTTATCGAAGGGCATTAATTCATAAATTTTACCAACGCTAATTTCGCCTTTGGGAATATATGATCTTATTCCACCATAGTTTATAAAGGCTGCATCTACTTTTTTCCCAAACCTCTGTTCGGCCATGGCTTTCATACAATCTGCCATAAAATTTCCTAGTTCACTTTCTGGTTGTTTTTTAGTTAAGCCTCTATTAGAAAAACCAATTACAATGTTCATGGTTTTATTAATGCTATCGCTATAGGGTTTCAACATCGTCAAAATACTAGAATCCTTTATCGCTTGATTCTCAATTTTATACCCTTTAAAAAAAATTGTTGTATTTTGTTGGGCAGGTTTACATGCAAACATTAAAGCAATTGCAACAATTGAGGAAAAGTATTTTATAATCATGGCGTTTTTTTGCAAGGCTGTAAATTAGTTACAATAATCCAATTCGAATAAAGTTTTTTTTAATCTTTTTGAAAGATTAAACACTATTTTTGACTACTTAAAAAATAAAATTATGAGTTATGAAATAACTGGCAAACTAGTTGCCAAATTCGATGTAGTACAACGCACCGAAACTTTTAAAACCAGAGAATTTGTAATTGAGAAATCTGAAGACATTGGTGGAAGAATTATTACCAATTATGTGAAGTTTCAATGTACGCAAGATAGAACTACCATGCCCGACAGATTTAATATGGGCGATGATGTAAAAGTTCAATTTAATATTAAAGGCACTAAGTGGAATAAAAGTGGGGTAGACAATTATATTACCAATTTGGATGCATGGAGAATGGAAACTGTAAAATTATCAAATGATACTGCTTCTTCAGATGCCCCTCCAGATTTTATTCCAACTCATGCACCAAGCGATGTTGTAGATGATTTACCATTTTAATATCTTTTAAAAGCCCTTTTTTATAAAGGGCTTTTTTTGTAAAACAAATAACGAGCTTAATGGTAATTAAAAAATGTAATTTTTACCATTACTTATGATATTGCTCGAAAAACTTACTCTTACTTTTTTAGTTGCATACCCTTACTTTTGTTCCACAAAATAATTTATTATATGGCAACAACATCAGATATCGGCCGTGGCGTGATATTAAAATTAGATGGAAGTTTATACAGTGTGGTAGAATTTGGAGAAAACAAAACCGCAAGAGCTGCTGCAAAAGTTTGGGCTAAGCTAAAGGGCGTTGACAACAAACGTAGCATTGAAAAAACTTGGAACAGTGGTGAAACTGTTTACCCAGTTAGGGTTGAAAAAAAGACATTTCAGTATTTATACAAAGACGAAACTGGTTTTAACCTAATGAACAATGAAACTTTTGAGCAAATTGTATTAGGAGAGGAAATGATAGATGCTCCTCAGTTTTTGAAAGATGGTGGTGAGGTGCTTGTATTTATAAATACCGAAAACGATCAACCCATAGGTGCCGAATTACCAGAAAAATTGGTAGTATTAATTACCTATTGCGAACCTGGTGTAAAAGGCGATACTGCAACAAGGGCAACAAAACCTGCAACTATAGATACAGGTGCTACTGTAAACGTTCCTCTTTTTGTAGAAGAAGGCGAACTAATTCGAATTAACACCAAAACTGGTGATTATTTAGAAAGAGTTAAGGCATAATTAGCTATTCTAATTTTAATAAAAGCTCTGTAATGCAGGGCTTTATTTTTTATGCAATTTTGCTCATTTTTTACTAAAAAATAACCATTTTTAATAAAAAACTTGCATTTCTCTTATTTTTTTACCTACTTTGCCATCCCTTATAAAATTTTATTTCTTAAATGGGAACAAACAAAATTTACTACTAAACCTCCAAAAACTTGCTCTATGGATTTAAAACAAATTCACGAACTGATTAAGATAATAAACAAAAGCAATATCGGCGAAATTAGTATAGAAGATAAAGATGGTAAAGTAACCATAAAGCAAAAGGAAGAACAAGTTATAAGTGTAGGGGCTCATCAGCCTGCCCAAGTTTACAATGTTTCGCCTACTGTTACTCAAGCTTCCTCAAATTTAACGAGCCCTTCACCTGCACCAGTTGAAGAAGCGATTAAGGTAGATAATTTATTAACCATAAAAAGCCCAATGATTGGTACTTTTTATAGAAAAGCATCACCAGACAAACCTTCACTTGCCGAAGTAGGAACTGTAGTTGAAGCTGGTAAAGTAGTTTGTATTATAGAGGCCATGAAACTATTTAATGAAATTGAAAGTGAAATTGCTGGAAAAATTGTAAAAGTTTTGGTAGAAGATGCCAGCCCAGTTGAGTACGATCAACCACTCTTCTTGGTAGAGCCAGCTTAATCAATTACTAATTACAAATTACTAATTAGCGAATTAAAGAATTCGTTAGGTTAATAATTCGTCAATTAATTAATACCTCCAAATCAAAAAAATGTTTAAAAAAATATTAATTGCAAATCGTGGCGAAATTGCTTTACGTGTAATTCGTACTTGCAGAGAAATGGGCATAAAAACTGTAGCTGTTTATTCAACCGCCGACAAAGAAAGTTTGCATGTACGTTTTGCAGACGAGGCCGTTTGTATTGGTAAACCAGCTAGTAGCGATAGTTACTTAAATATGCAACGTATTATGGCTGCTGCAGAAATTACCAATGCAGATGCTATACACCCAGGTTATGGATTTTTAGCCGAAAATGCTAAGTTTTCGCAACTATGTGCCGATCATAATATTAAGTTTATAGGCCCTACCCCAGATATGATTAACAGAATGGGCGATAAAATTTCGGCCAAAGAAACTATGATTGCTGCTGGTGTACCAGTTGTACCAGGCAGTGGTGGGTTATTAGAAAGTGTAGAACAAGCAAAAAATTTAGCCAAAAATGTGGTGGGTTACCCTGTAATATTAAAAGCAACTGCAGGTGGTGGTGGCAAAGGCATGAGGGTTGTTTGGAAAGAAGAAGAGATGGAAAAGGCTTTTGATACAGCCAAAGCCGAGGCTGGTGCATCGTTTAAAAACGATGGCATTTATATGGAAAAATTTGTAGAAGAACCTCGACATATTGAAATTCAAGTGGCAGGCGACCAGTATGGAAATTTTTGCCATATGAGCGAAAGAGATTGTAGCATCCAACGAAGGCATCAAAAATTAGTAGAAGAATCTCCATCACCATTTATGACAACAGAATTGCGTAAAGAAATGGGAGAAGCTGCCATTAAAGCTGCTGCGTCAATTAACTATGAAAGTGTTGGTACTGTTGAGTTTTTAGTGGATAAAAATAGAAAGTTTTATTTTATGGAAATGAACACACGTATTCAAGTTGAACACTGTGTTACAGAAGAAGTAATTAGTTTCGATTTAATTAAAGAACAAATAAAAATTGCTGCTGGAGAAAAAATAACTGGTAAAAACTACGAACCTCAAATGTATGCCATTGAGTGTAGAATTAATGCTGAAGATCCATACAACGATTTTCGCCCATCGCCAGGCAAAATAACTACTTTGCACACACCAGGTGGGCATGGTGTTAGGGTTGATAGCCATGTGTATGCAGGTTATGCAATACCTCCCTTTTATGATAGCATGATAGGCAAATTAATTACCGTTGCTCGAACAAGAGAGGAAGCAATAGACACTATGTATAGAGCATTAAGTGAATATGTGATTGAAGGCATAAAAACCACCATTCCTTTTCATTTACAGTTAATGAAAAACGAAGATTTTAGAAGTGGAAATTTCACTACGAAATTTTTAGAAACCTTTGAAATGAAATAAAAGAAAGAGGCTGTCTTTGAAGGACAGCCTCTTTCTTTAGTAGAGGATTGTAAATAATTAAATCTTACTTAGCTCCTGTTCTTTTTACAAAATATCATCTAATAATGTAGGAGGCAATTAGTACTTGCAATCCAATTGCTAACTCAATAAAGCGAATGGCTACTTTTGATAAATCTACAGAAAATTCAAAGTTAACATCCTTAATTTTACTATAAAAACATTAGCAAAATGCCATAGATTTTTGCAATTAGTTTTGCAGCAGATGAGATTTTGCAAAAAAGAAAATTTATGTTGTAACAACTACAAATTTTTAAGCGGATTTCGTTTTGCGAAGAAAATGTATCGCTTAATATTTAACCAAAATGCCAGAATCATGTAAATTATTAGAGGGGAACCAATGGTTAAAAAAGAAATGTAAATAAACCACATACGTATTTTAGAAGATGCAATACCAAGCTTATCCCCAATGGCAGAACAAACCCCAAAAGCATGCATTTCTATAATAGCCCTTAACTTATTCATACAAAAAAATTAATAAAAACTTGTTTTGTAATGCAATTTAGTAAAAAGCTTTCATAAATTTCAAAAACACATTTTATCAACTTTCCCTTTTACTGTAAATTCGCAGAAATGTTACACATTTTACGAACCGATTAATTTTAGTTCTATTAACGTTATAAATAAAAAATTACAATTATGGCCTTCGACATTGAGATGATTAAAAAGTTGTATGCAGAAATGCCTGCAAAAGTAGATGCTGCCAAAGCTGCACTAGGACGTTCTTTAACTTTATCAGAGAAAATTTTATTTGCTCATTTACACAGCGATATGAAGTTGGAAAACTTTGGTCGTGGTAAAAGTTATGTTGATTTTGCTCCAGATCGTGTTGCAATGCAAGATGCAACTGCACAAATGGCTTTACTGCAATTTATGCAAGCCGGTAGGCCTAAAGTTGCTGTGCCTAGCACAGTTCATTGCGACCATTTAATTATGGCAAAAGATGAAGCAAAAAAAGACTTAGATGTTGCTAACACAGAAAGCAAAGAAGTGTATGATTTTTTAGCTTCCGTTTCTAATAAATATGGGTTAGGCTTTTGGAAACCCGGTGCTGGTATTATACATCAAGTAGTTTTAGAGAATTATGCTTTTCCTGGAGGTATGATGATTGGTACAGATAGTCATACTGTAAATGCTGGAGGGCTTGGCATGATTGCAATTGGAGTTGGTGGTGCCGATGCTTGTGATGTAATGGCAGGTTTGCCTTGGGAGTTAAAATGGCCTAAACTTATTGGTATCAAATTAACTGGTAAATTAAGTGGTTGGACAGCCCCAAAAGATGTTATTTTAAAAGTTGCTGGCATATTAACTGTTAAAGGTGGTACTGGTGCAATTGTTGAATATTTTGGTGAAGGTGCAACTAGTATGAGCTGCACTGGTAAAGGCACTATTTGTAATATGGGTGCGGAAATTGGTGCTACTACTTCAACCTTTGGATATGATGCTAGCATGAGTAGATATTTAACTGCAACAGGGCGTGAAGAAATTGCTACAATGGCAGATGGTATTAAAGAATACTTAAATGGCGATGCCGAATGTTATGCAAATCCTTCTCAATATTTTGATGAAGTAATTGAAATTAATTTAAGCGAATTAGAGCCACATTTAAATGGTCCGTTTACGCCAGATTTAGCAACCCCACTTTCAAAAATGAAAGAAGCTGCTGCTGCAAACAATTGGCCTACGAAAATTGAAGTGGGTTTAATTGGAAGCTGCACCAACAGTAGTTATGAAGATATTTCTCGTGCTGTTTCTTTAGCAAAACAAGTAAATGAAAAAGGCTTAAAAGCAAAAGCAGAATATACCATTACGCCTGGTAGCGAACAGGTACGTTACACCATTGAACGTGATGGCTTCTTAGAAATTTTTGACAAAATGGGAGCAACTGTTTTTGCAAATGCATGTGGACCTTGTATCGGAATGTGGGCAAGAGTGGGTGCCGAAAAACAAGAACGCAATACCATTGTTCATAGCTTTAATAGAAACTTTGCTAAAAGAGCCGATGGCAATCCAAATACATTGGCTTTTGTTGGAAGCCCTGAGTTGGTAACAGCTTTGGCAATTGCGGGAGATTTAACTTTTAACCCTATCACTGATTTTTTAACCAACGAAAAAGGAGAACAAGTAAAACTAGATGAACCAACAGGAATGGAGTTGCCTCCAAAAGGCTTTGCAGTTGAAGACGCAGGTTTTCAAGCACCTGCTGCTGATGGAAGTGGTGTGAATGTTGTTGTAGATGTTGCTAGCAAAAGATTACAATTATTAGCACCATTTGTTGCATGGGAAGGAACTGATTTAAAAGGTTTAAAACTATTGATTAAAGCTAAAGGGAAATGCACAACAGATCATATTTCTATGGCGGGTCCTTGGTTAAAATTTAGAGGTCATTTAGATAATATCTCTAACAATATGTTGATAGGTGCTGTAAACTTTGCCAATGATAAAACTGATAATGTAAAAAATCAAATCACTGGTGAATATGGTGCTGTACCTGCAACACAACGTGCTTATAAAGCTGCTGGCATTGCTAGTATCGTTGTAGGTGATGAAAATTATGGTGAAGGAAGTTCTAGAGAACACGCTGCGATGGAACCTCGTTTCTTAGGTGTACGTGCTGTACTTACAAAATCTTTTGCTCGTATTCACGAAACAAACTTGAAAAAGCAAGGTATGTTGGCACTAACTTTTGCCGACAAATCAGATTATGATAAAATTCAAGAAGACGATACCATTGATATTATTGGATTAACCAGTTTTGCACCTAATTCGCCATTAACATTGGTATTAAATCATGCTGATGGTACTAGTGAAAATATTACTGTAAACCATACTTACAACCAACAACAAATTGAGTGGTTTAAAGCTGGGGCTGCATTAAATATTATTAGAAAGCAAGTGGCTGGTTAAATAAAGACTTGCCTATTTGTAAAAAATAGCATAAAAGCCTCGAAATCTTCGATATTTCGAGGTTTTTTTACAGCTTATTAAGCACCAAATCGAAAAATATCGGATATTTATTCATTACAAATCGAAAAATATCGTAAATTTGTTTTTTAAAGTAAATAAAAATGAATTTAACAAGGCTAGAAGGCTTATCAATACTGCAAAAAAACTTAAAAAAGCCACAACACACGGTACTAATTGGAGCAAGACAACTAGGCAAAACTACTTTGGTAAAACAATTAGTGCAACATTTACAGCAACAAAATGAGTTAGTGTATTATGTAACTTTTGAAAACCCAACCATTTTAAATGCAATAAACGAGCATCCAAACAATATTTTTAACTTCACTTTTTCACCAAAAGATTTACAAGAAAAACAACAATTATTTATTGTAATAGATGAAGTACAATATGCAACCAACCCAACTAATTTTTTAAAGTTTTTATACGATGAATATGCACCAAAAGTAAAATTAATTGTTGCGGGTAGTAGTGCTTTTTATATTGATAAAGCATTTAAAGATAGCCTTGCCGGCAGAAAACAGGTTTTTGAAATATATCCACTAGCTTTTGATGAATTTTTACATTTTAAAGGTGAGGATAAATTAATTACAGAATGGCAACAGTTGCAAACCAGACCAACATATATTGGAACAAAATTTAATAACTTACAAGTTTTATTTAATGAATATATTGTTTATGGTGGCTACCCTGCTGTAGTTTTAGCTAAAACAAACGATGAAAAACAGTCAATTTTGAAAGAATTGGTAAATAGTTTCATGAAAAAAGATGCTTTAGAAGCTGGAATAAAAGAAGAACTAAAGTTTTTTAATTTATCAAGGTTATTAGCAGATCAAGTAGGAAATTTAGTAAATCAAAACGAGTTGAGTAATACGTTACAATTATCGGTTGGAACTATTGATAATTATTTATACTTACTCCAAAAAACTTTTATCATTCATCTTGTTGCACCAAAATTTAGCAACTTAAGAAAAGAGCTTACTAAAATGCCAAAAGTATTTTTTAATGATACTGGTTTACGTAATACATTAACCAATAATTTTAATTTATTGAACGATAGAGCTGATAAAGGCAACCTATTTGAAAACGCAGTTTATACAAGACTAAGAAAAAAATTTGGTGCAGAAGCAATACGTTATTGGAGAACCGCCGATGGCAACGAAGTTGATTTTGTTGTTGAGACAAATTTAACTGAGGGTTTTGCATTTGAAGCAAAGTTTAATGATGCTTTATACAAGCCAACAAAGTATAAAAAATTTACAGAAGGCTATCCAAAGTTTCCATTACAAGCAATTAGTTTTGAAGCCAATAAAGTTGATAGCATACAATTGATGCGGTTTTAAAAAAACACAAAACTATTGTTGTTGAATATTGTTCTAAACAAGAAAAAGAAAAAATTATAATGAATCAAACTATTGCATCCATTATTACTATTGGAGATGAACTTTTAATTGGTCAAGTTATAGATACCAACAGTGCTTTTATTGCACAAGAATTAAATAAAATTGGTGTACAAGTAAAACATCGATTAGCAGTTGGCGATAATTGGGATGATATTTGGAATGCTTTAAATGAAACCAGTAAACATGCCGATATTATTATTATTACAGGTGGCTTAGGCCCAACGGCAGATGATATTACGAAGCATTTATTGTGTAAATATTTCGATGGTAATATGGTAATGCACCAACCAACCTTAGATCACGTTACGCAAATTTTTGAAAAAATACTAAAACGCCCAATGATTGAGCGTAATGCAAAGCAAGCAGAAGTACCAGATGTTTGTACCATTTTAAAAAATGAAAAAGGTACTGCACCGGGAATGCTTTTTGAAAAAGAAGGGAAACTATTTTTTGCATTACCAGGTGTGCCACACGAAATGAAATGGCTTACTACCAATTATGTAACCAAACTAATTTTAGAAAAATTTACTACTGGTTTTATTGAACATAGAACTTTACTAACTGCTGGTATTGGCGAAAGTTTTTTAGCCGAAATGATTAAAGATTGGGAAGAAAAATTACCTACAGAAATTAAATTGGCCTATTTGCCCAACTATGGTATGGTAAGGTTAAGGCTTACCGCAAAAGGGTTTGATAAAGAAGCATTGGTAAAAATTGTAGAAAAAGAGTTTTTGATTGTGCAAGAGTTGGTAAAAGAATATTTAGTTGTTACAGAAGACATACCTATGGAAGTTGTGGTTTCTAACTTATTAAAAAAACAAAACAAAACTTTAGCCAGTGCCGAAAGTTGTACAGGTGGTTATATAGCCAGTTTAATAACTGCACATGCTGGTGCCAGTAGCTTTTTTACTGGCTGTATTGTTTGTTATGACAATAGAATAAAAACAGAAATGCTGGGCGTGCCAACAGAAATATTAAACACAGTTGGTGCAATTAGTAAAGAAACGGTGCAACTAATGGCTGCTAATATTATTACAACTATGAAAACAGATTACTCTGTTGCAGTTAGTGGTATTATGGGACCAGGCGGGGCTACAGATACAAAACCTGTTGGATTAGTTTGGATTGCGGTTGCCAACAAAGATCAAGTAGTTACCGAACAATTCAATTTTAGATTCGATAGAACAAGAAACATACAACTCACCGCAGTTAATGCACTAAATATGTTAAGAAAATTAATTTTAAACACAAATTAATGGGCCATAAATTCAGTAAACCTCTGTTCCATTTTTTGTGGATAAACCACTAACAACTATTGAGATTTAAAAATTATTTTTACATGTAAAACAAAATATTAGTTAGAGTTTAAAAATATGATGACTAATTTTTGGAAATGCTTGCGTAATTTAAACAATACTACATTATTTTGCAGCCGTTAAAGCTGATAATAGTTATACAAATTAAGTGTGCCCTGCACAATAAGCAGGATTTAAAACGACGCAACAGAAGTTAATTGGAAATATACAGTTGGTTACATAAAAAAAAAATATGGCAATAGTAGAATTGGTGATGCCAAAACTTGGCGAAAGTATTACAGAGGCCACCATTTTAAAATGGAGCAAAAAAGTTGGCGATGCTGTTAAACAAGATGAAACTGTATTAGAAATTGCAACTGATAAAGTAGATAGCGAAGTACCAAGTACCCATGCTGGTATAATTACAGAAATTTTATTTAATATAAATGATGTTGTTCCCATTGGAACTGTAATTGTTCGTTTACAAACAGAAGCTAGTACAGCTTCGCAAATTGCAACACCAACTATAAATACTACAGCAGAAGTAGCAGCACCAATAATTGCCGAAGTACAAGAACCTATAGCCGCCACTGTTGAAACAGAACAAATTCCTTTTGTACCCAGCAATACAATTGTAAAAACAGCGGGCAACAATAAATTTTATTCGCCCTTGGTGTTAAATATTGCCAATAGCGAGGGCATAAGTTTATCTGAACTAGAAAATATTCCTGGAACTGGTGCAGAAAACAGGGTGAGTAAAAGAGACGTTTTACAATATGTAGCAGATAAACGTGCTGGTAAAGTTTTTGAAAGCCAACCAACAAATATTACAACTACTACAACCCCTCAAATAACTAGTACACCGCCATCTATTACTGCAAATCAAAATGCAGCTACCACAGAAACAGTAGTTACGCCGCAACCAATTAACCAACAACCAATCATAAACTATGGCACAGGCAATGTAGAAATTGTTGAAATGGATAGAATGCGAAAGATGATTGCTAAACATATGGTGGATAGCGTTGCAACAAGTCCACATGTTACCAGTTTTGTGGAAGCCGATGTAACCAATATGGTATTGTGGAGAGAGAGAGTTAAAAAGCAATTTGAAAAAGAAAACAGCTCGAAAATAACGTTTACACCGATGTTTATTGAATGTGTAACCAAGGTAATGAAACGTTTCCCTTACATTAATGCAAGCCTAGACGGCGATAAAATTATTATCAAAAAAGACTTTAATATTGGCATGGCAACTGCATTACCAAGTGGTAATTTAATTGTACCAGTAATAAAAGGTGCCGATATGTTGAACTTGGTTGGCTTAAGTAAAACGGTAAATAGTTTGGCCGATGCTGCAAGAAACAACAAACTAAAACCCGACGATACAGCTGGTGGAACTTTTACAATTACAAACGTAGGTACTTTTGGAAGTTTAATGGGTACCCCAATTATCAATCAACCACAGGTTGCTATTTTAGCGGTTGGTGCAATAAAAAAACGACCAGTTGTTGTTGAAACCCCAGAAGGAGACACTATTGGAATTAGACACATGATGTACCTAAGCTTAAGCTATGATCATAGAATTGTAGATGGCAGTATTGGTGCAAGTTTTTTAACTGCTGTTGCCAAAGAATTTGAAAAATGGGATGTAAACAGAGAATGGTAAAACACAATATAAAATATAAATAGCCTACGAAATTTCGTGGGCTTATTTATTTTATGTACCTAACAAGGTGGTAGTTTCTTTTAACAATTTTACTTTATTAATGGCCACTGTTCCAACTTCTTCGCATACTAATCCACCTGCTATATTGGCAATTTCGGCACTTAAATGCACATCTTTTGTAGCAGCAAATACCAACGATGCAACGGCAATAACCGTATCGCCTGCACCACTAACATCTGCAATGCTTCTTACATGCGTAGGTATTACATTTATCGTAGTTTCACTTTTATAAAAAATTCCTTTTTCGGACAACGTAATTAAAGAAATTTTGTGGTGTAATTGATCTTGCAATTGTTCATGAATAGTAGATAAACTATTTAAATCAATCGTTTCTAGCAAAATATTTAGTGCTTCTTTTACTTCTTTTAAATTTGGCTTAAAAATAGTAACACCAGTAAAAGCAAAAAAGTTTTTTCTTTTTGGATCAACAGCTGTAATAATGTTATGTTGTTGGCATAATGCAATTACTTTTTTTATTAGTGTCTCCGTTAAAACCCCTTTGTTGTAATCTTCAAATATTACCACATCTGGTTTGTTGTTAATAAATGCTGTTTCAATTTTTTGCAACAATTCTTGCTCTAGTTCGCTATCAATATCATTTACAAGTTCTGCATCTAACCTAAGCATGTGTTGGTTACGAGCAATTACACGAATTTTATTAGTGGTTATTCTATTATTGGCCTTAATAATACCATTGGTATTAATATTTTGTTTATTCAACAAATCAATTAAAATACTACCCTCCTCATCGTTACCAATAATAGAAAAAAGAGAAGTAGTAGCTTCTAGAGCAACCGTATTTAAGGCCACGTTACTAGCACCACCCATGCGATATTCCTTTTTGCTTAAAGCAACCACAGGCACAGGGGCTTCTGGCGAAATTCTATCTACATTACCCCACATGTACGTATCTAACATTACATCGCCAATAACGGCAACTTTAATATTTTTTATATCATTAAATAAATTGGTAAATCTCATTGCTATTATTTTTTACTATTTGCTAACGCAATATAATAAATTGGTATTCCGGTTAAAACAATTATCAACCCAGGCCAAGTGTACTGCGGTTTATACAAAACCAACATACTACAAAATGCCAATCCCATTACTATATATAAAGCTGGCAAAAAAGGATAGCCAAATGCTTTATATGGTCTTTCGGCATTAGGCATTTTTTTTCTTAAAATAAAAATTCCTGCAATGGTTAGTATATAAAATAGTACAACTACAAAAGAAATCATATCTAATAAATCGCCATACTTACCACTTAAACATAAAATACCAGCAACAACACATTGAGCCCATAACGACCATTGTGGTACATTGTTTTTATTTAATTGACCAGCTTTTTTAAAGAACAAACCATCTTGTGCCATTGTATAGTACACCCTTGCACCTGCCAATATTAACCCATTGTTGCAACCAAAGGTTGAAACCATAATTAAAAGTGCAATAAGTGTAGTACCAAATGATGGAAAAATTTGATTGGCAGCTGCAACTGCTACCCTATCGTCTTTAGCAAATGCAATTTCTTGCAAGGGCAACACATTTAGGTACATTAAATTTGCACTAATATAAATAGCTGTTACAATTAGTGTTCCTAAAAATAAACTGAACCCAATATTACGCTTTGGATTTTTCATTTCGCCTGCAATAAAAGTTACATTGTTCCAAGCGTCGCTACTAAAAATAGAGCCCACCATTGCAGCTGCAATGGCCCCAATTAAAGCACTTCCACTAATGCCAATCCAGGAAGATGGTTGCAAAACACCGGCTGCATCTTTTACACCTAAATCTTGTATTGCAGTAAAACCCGTTTTCCAGTTGGCTGCCCAATGGCTATTTTTAACCAATACAAAACCAAAAACAATTAAACCCAATAAAGCTAATAGCTTGGCAGTAGTAAAAATGGTTTGTATAAATTTGCCTTCTTTTACACCCCTAGAATTTACATAAGTTAATAAAACTATAATTGCAATAGCCACTAACTGACCAGAATATATTTTTACTACACCAGCATCGAATAAAAAATAATTGTTACCCAACTCGGGCACTAGATAGGCCAAAAATTTAGAAAAAGCAACACCAACCGCTGCTATTGTTCCAGTTTGTATTACTGCAAAAAAACTCCAACCATACAAAAAACCAATTAAAGGATTGTAGGCTTCTTTTAAGTATACATATTGGCCACCTGCTTTTGGAAACATACTGCTTAATTCGCCATAACTTAAGGCTGCAATAAGCGTCATAAAACCAGTAATTAACCAAACCAATATTAACCAACCAGCACTTCCTACATTTCTGGCAATATCGGCACTAACAATAAAAATTCCTGATCCTATCATGCTGCCTGCAACAATCATCGTTGCATCCATTAACCCAAGGGTTGGCTTAAATGCTTTATCACTCATAATTTTTGGTATTAAAAATCCCATCTACGAAGTATAGATGGGATTTGAAGATAATGATTTAGTTCTATTTAGTTTTTCTTATTCTTTTTATATTCTTCATTTAACCCTTTAATCATTTGTAGGGTTATGTTATAGCTAGAATCTTTTAAATAAATTATATCGTTACTACTAGACAAAATGTAAGCGAAATTTTTGTCCTTATTATAATCTAGTAAATAATTTTCTATCCGTTTTTTTACTTCTTGAATTTTCTTGATACTTTCATCTTGCAACTCTTGAGATATTATTTGCTCTTTCGACTTCAATTCATTGTCTAAACGCATCAACTCATCGTTAGCTTTTGCCATTTCCTCCTGCGTCATTGTATTACCCTTCTTTTGATACTCCAATAACTTCGCCTTACTTGAATTTCGCAAAGCAGTTAATTCACCGCTTTTTTGTTGTTCTAAAGCTCTTAAAGTATTTCTAACATCTTTCAAATAATCATACTGGTTTTCAACAGAATCCATTTCAAAGTAAGCAATTTTAAAACCACTTTTATTTGCTTGTCCTGAATTTACAACAGCATTATTAGCATTTTTAATACTTGTAAAATGCAAATAAAATAATATTGCAACTGCAAAAACCAAAGCAATAAGAACACCAATTGTAAAATTCTTCATTTACTATATTTTGGGTGAACCTAAAAAAATTGTACGTACTTTTTTTAGGTATAATTTATTTACAGTGCTAAATTAATTTCTTTGATTTAACTAAAGTGTTAAACCTAGGGTTGCAAATATAATATGCTGCTAAAGTTTTAGAATTATTTATTTTCTACTAGCCATCTTACAGCTAATTCATAGCCCTTTAAGCCTAAACCGGTAATTGTACCCTTGCATTTTGCACTTATATGCGATATTTTTCTAAAATCTTCTCTTGCATGTATGTTGCTAATATGTACTTCAATCACTGGAGTGGTTATTGCGGCAATACAATCACCAAGTGCAACAGAAGTATGTGTATAACCACCAGGATTAATAATTATTCCATTATACTCAAACCCAACTTGTTGTAATTGATTAATTAATTCGCCCTCTATATTGCTCTGATAATAATCAAACTCTACATTACTAAATATTTTTTGCAATTGTTCAAAATATTTATCAAAACTTTGGCCACCATAAATTCCAGGTTCTCTAACACCCACTAAATTTAAGTTTGGCCCATTAATTATAGCAATTTTCATAATTTAAAATTAAGGCTTTGTAATTTATTGAGGCTATAAACAGCGGTTTCTGCAAAAAACTCCTGTTCCTTGCCCTCCTTCAATCTTTTTTGCTTAACAAAATTGCTCTGCTAAAAAAGTATTTTCGGTTAAGCAAGGCAGCCATTAAGCAGTAAAACTTTATTCACCTTTTATCGGTTACCAAACAATAAGCTACCAATTCTTATCATGGTACTTCCTTCTTCAATTGCCATTAAATAATCACCACTCATGCCCATAGAAATAATTTGCAAATTACTGTGGGTTGCCTGCAGCTTTAAAAATACATTCTTCAAATGCTTAAATTCGTTTCTTACTTTATTTTCATTTTCACTAAAACTTGCCATACCCATTAAACCAACAATATTTACACCAGATAACTTATTTATCTCTTCCCAACTAATATTTGTTAATTCAGCATCATCAAAGCCAAATTTGGTTTCTTCTTGTGCAATATGTACTTGTAATAAGCAAGGTATTACTCTATTGTTTTTAATGGCTTGTTTATTTATTTCTTGCAGCAATTTTAAACTATCTACCCCATGAATTAAATGTACAAATGGGGCTATGTATTTTACTTTATTACTTTGTAAATGGCCAATAAAATGCCAAAGAATATCTTTAGGTAGTTGGTTGTATTTGTTTACCAATTCTTGTACATAATTTTCGCCAAAGGTTCTTTGCCCCAAATTATACATCAATTCTATATCGCTAGTTGGTTTTAATTTACTAACTGCCACCAATGTTGCCTTATTTTCTAATGATTGTATTATTTCGTTGTATGCTTTTACATTTATTGCCATATGCTGCAAATTTATACTTAAGTGAAGTACAAAATAATTCAATCTGATTTATGCTGGCACAAAACCAATTGTAAACAGAGTTCATTTTATAACTGGCAAAAAAAATGCAATATTGCTGTTACACTTTTTAAACATAGTTAGCACTAAATACTATTTTTTCAACTCTACTACCCAAACATACTTTGCACCAATTTTATGAAATTTTTCTAATTTAAATGTTGTATCTGTTGCTACATCATGCCCATTGCCAAAGCCTTTTAGCATGTTTTCGTATCGTTGCATTCTTATTTCTTTTTCTTTGTCGTTAGTATTCATAATACACATTACCGTTTGGTTTTGGTTATACCTAAAATATACATAAACACCATCTTCTGGTACATATTGCATTAATTTTCCAGTTGTAATTGCAGAGGAATTTTTTCTAAAATTAGCTAGCTGTTTAGTGTAGTTGTACATTTCTGTCTCTTCGTTATTTAACCCCTGTTGGGTGAATCCATTTTTGTTATCAGCCTCCCAACCACCAGGAAAATCTAAACGAACTCCTCCATCGTTAATGCTCTTATCACCTTTCATAAATACTTCTGTTCCGTAATAAATTTGTGGTATTCCTCTACTGGTTAATAACCATGCCATAGCCATTTTTGTTTTGGCTAAATCGCCGCCCAATTCAGATGCAATACGTGTTAAATCGTGGTTGTCTAAAAAAATATTATTTAGGGTTGCATCTTTATACAAATAATCAAAGCTAAGCGTAGTATAAAGTTTACTTACACCTTCTGTCCAACCAAAATTATCTTTTACTGCAGGTAAAATGCCATAGAATAGTGTTTGAAAATCGGTAACACCCATTAAATTACTTTTAAAAGAAGTGCTCACATTGTTTTTTGCAAAATAGGCTTGGCTTGGAACACCATGCACCCAAGTTTCGCCAAACATGGTCATTTTTGGATATTCTCGAATAAGTGCATCATTACATTTATTCATAAAAGGCAAATCGTTGTATATGTAGGTATCTATTCTCCAACCATCTACTCCAAACTCTTCAATACTCCATAAAGCATGTTGTATTAAAAAATTGGCTACATAAGGATTGCTTTGATTTAAATCGGGCATTTCTTTGGTAAACCAACCATCAACTGTTTTTTTACTATCTTCTTTTGCAGCATAAGGATCAAACAATGGTTGATCTTTATAACTTGTTTGTGTAAATTTTGGCCATTGGTGGTACCAATCTTTGGTAGGTTGATCGATAAACGTTTTGTGAAAACTACCCACATGATTATAAACAGCATCTTGAATTAATTTCATATCTCGTTTATGCAATTCGTCGCTTAATTTTTTATACATGTTTGGTCCACCCAATCTTTTTTCAATGGCATAATGGTTGGTAAATGCATACCCATGTTCAGTTCTATTGGGCATATCATTTTCTAAAACAGGTGTCATCCATAATGCAGTTACTCCTAAATTTTGTAAATAATCTAAATGGTTAATAATTCCTTGAAAATCGCCACCATGCCTATGATAAACAGAATCTCTATTTAGGGTTTGATCTCTTAATCCCTCAACTTTATCGTTACTTTTATCACCATTGCTAAACCTATCAGGCATAATTAAGTATACCAAATCTTCTTGATGTACACCTTGTGCAAAAGCAGTTCCATTTCCTTTTCTTCTTGCATTTAATTGCCAAGCAACTGCATGTGCTTTGTTGTTATCTACAAACTCAATAGTAACTTTACCAGGCTTTGCAGTTGGGGCAATGGTTATGTCGAGTGCAAAATATTTGCCATTTTCTAATCGATGTACTTTATCTAATTTAATACCGGGATAATTAATTTTTACTTGTTCTTTATTAAACTCATCATATTCTCCCATAACCAATAATTGTACTTTATTCCATTTCATACCAACCCACCAATTGGTTGGATAAACTTGGGCATATTGGGCACATATACAATTTTGAAAACTGAAAAATATTAATACGATTAAGGCTATTTTTTTCATTGTACATTTTTTAGATTTATACTTTTTAGTTTTATAGTTTGGGGGTTTATAGTTTTTAGTGTTACGATTTATGGATATTCGATTTGGAGGTTAAAGTTTGGAGGTTTGAGGCTCAATTACTTGAGGCCAAAAATTTAACCGTACAATAATTCTTAACCCATAATCTAATAATTCCTAACTCGAAACCCTATTAATTGTCATCGTCTTTTACCCAAAGTGTTAAAATACCAGCAACAATCATACTTGCACCACCCAAAACAACGGTGTTTAAAGTATTTGCATTAAATAATTTCATGGTAAAAAAACCAAGAATGGTAGCGGCAACTATTTGTGGAATTACAATAAAAAAGTTAAATACACCCATGTAATACCCCATTTTGTTGGCAGGTAAACAGCCCGATAAAATGGCGTAGGGCATACTTAAAATACTTGCCCATGCAATACCAACCATTGCCATAGAAACTGCAATATAGGTTGGGTTGGTGATCCAACTAATACTCATTAAACCAACGCCACCAATAACCAAACAAATGAGGTGCGTCATCCTTCTATTGGTTTTAAAAGCAATCCAAGGTATAATGAATGCAAAAACGGCTGCCATACCATTTCTAATAGACGAACAAACACTTAACCAATCTGCTCCATCATTGTACTCCTGCTTTACTCTTTGTAATTCTAATTTTTGTGCTACATCAAAAACTTTAATTAAACTATCGGAGTAGTGGCTGGCTAAATTAATAGATATGGTTACAGGGTTTTGGTTGGCTCTATATTCATTAATTTCATTAATATCTGCTTGTAGTGATTTGAATTGTTTTTTTAGTTTAAGGTCAACATTTGGTTGAGATAAAATTGACTGAATATCTTGTTCCATCATTTTTACAATACGCTTATCTACCTTCATATTGTATTTATTACTGGTAACTGCGTTGGTGCTATAAATCCACATAGCAAATAACGCAAACCAAGTAAAAAATTGCACCAATGCTAATTGGGCCATCGTTTTGGGCATCTTAAATATACCTCCAAAAGTTTCTTTTACCCCATCCCAAAAACCAGCTTCTCGGTTTTCTTTTTTAAAGGCTTCAATATCTTCTGGTGGAAATTCTTTGGTCGTAAAAACAGTGTACATCACCGAGCTTAAAAAGGCAAAACCACCTAAATAAAAGCTCCATTTAACCGAATCGGGTATTTTTCCACTTTCAGCTGTATTGCTTACATTAAACCAATTGGTAAAAACCCAAGGCAATAATGCTGCTATTACACTACCCACACCAATGAAAAAGCTTTGCATAGCAAAACCAGTAGTGCGTTGTTTAGGTGGCAATTTATCGCCTACAAAAGCTCTAAATGGTTCCATTGAAATGTTTATAGATGCATCCATAATCCATAACATGCCACCTGCAACCCACAATGTTGGTGAGTTGGGCATTACCAATAATGCCAATGTTGCTAATATTGCTCCTATAAAAAAGAATGGTCGTCTTCTGCCCCAGTAAGAGTGCCAAGTTCTATCGCTTAAATAGCCAATAATTGGTTGCACAATTAAGCCAGTTACTGGTGCAGCAATCCATAAAATGGGTATTTCGTCTTTATTAGCACCTAGGGTTTCAAAAATTCTGCTAACATTAGAATTTTGCAATTCAAAACCAAATTGAATACCAAAAAAACCAAAACTCATATTCCAAATTTCCCAAAAACTGAGTTTTTTTTGTGGTGTAGCTGACGTATGAGTACTACCCATGTTTGATGATACGGCCATAGCAATTATTTCGTTAGATTTATAAATGTGTACATATTACACGAAGCTAAAATAAGCAAAAAAAACATCCTATAAAAGGATGTTTTTTTCTCAAAATTATATTACAAAACCGTCTGTTAAAATAGCTCCTTTTTTAACAACAACAATTCCATCTTTTATCGTGTAAAGTTCGTTGTCCATATTTTGTAAATGATTACCACCATTAATTCTTACATCATTTCCAATTCTACAATTTTTATCAATGATAGCATCTTTGATATAACATCTCTCACCAATACCAATTTTAGGAGTGCCTTTGGTAAGGTTAATAGCCATTTCTTCAATAGTTTCGTAATAGTCGTTACCCATAATGTATACACTATTAATGGTGGTTCCATGCCCAATTCTTGCCCTAATACCCACCACACTATTTTCTATACGACTTGCATGAATAATGCAACCTTCGGCAATTACGGTTCTTTCTAAAGTGGTACCACTAATTTTTGCTGGTGGTAGCATCCTTGGTCTGGTATAAACAGTTTTTGTATTATCAAATAAATTAAAAGGAGGAATTTCTTGAGTTAATGCCAAATTAGCTTCAAAAAATGAAGCAATATTTCCAATATCTGTCCAATAACCTTCATATTGATAACTGGTTACCGTATAATTTGCGATTGAATCTGGAATAATTTCTTTACCAAAATCGGTAGCACTAGGATGTACATTTTGCAAGAAGTCGAACAACACCTTCCGGTTAAAAATATAAATACCCATGGATGCTAGGTAATGTTTACCCTCACTTTTCATTTGGGCACCTGTATCGCTAATCCAATCACCTAAAACATCTGATTGGGGCTTTTCGATAAATGAGGTTATTAAATTTTCTTCGTTGGTTTTCATGATACCAAACTCTGGGGCATCTGCTGCATCTACAGGTATGGTTGCAATGGTTAAATCTGCATTTTTTGATTTGTGTTCTGCCAACATTTCGGCAAAATCCATTTGATACAGTTGATCGCCACTTAATATTAATACATAATCGAATTCTAAATTTCCAATATGGCGTAGGCTTTGTCTTACAGCATCTGCAGTACCTTGAAACCAACCTGGATTATCTGGTGTTTGTTCTGCTGCTAAAATATCTACAAAGCCTGTACTAAATGCACTAAAATGATAGGTATTTTTTATATGTTTATTTAAAGAAGCACTATTGAATTGTGTTAAAACAAACATTCTATTAATATTACTATTAATGCAATTACTAATAGGAATATCTACCAAACGATATTTACCAGCAATTGGAACTGCAGGCTTACTTCGTGACGAAGTTAATGGGGACAATCTAGTGCCTGCACCTCCTCCTAGAATAATGGCTACAACATCTTTGCTAATGCTTAAAGTTTTCATGAGAAAAAATAATTAAATTGTGGGAACATTTATTAGATGCTGAAATTAAAGGTTTATTGTATTCGTTGAGTAATTCTAAAAAAATATTTTTTATAAAAGTATCTATTGCAAAAAAAAGTGGTTACAATTTGCAACCACTTTAATAAAATAGACAGAATTTTATACCAATTCAACAACCATAGCACTTGCACCACCCCCACCATTACAAATACCTGCAGCACCAATTTTGCCACTATTTTGCTGTAACACATTAATAAGCGTTACTATAATTCTTGCACCACTACAACCTAAAGGATGGCCTAAACTTACAGCACCACCATTTACATTAACTTGTTTAGGATATAACTTCATTTTTTCGCAGTTTACAATGCCCACCACACTAAATGCCTCATTCAGTTCAAAAAAATGTACATCGCTCATTTGTAATCCAGCTTTTGCAACAGCTTTAGGTACTGCCAAACTTGGTGTTGTGGTAAACCATTCTGGAGCTTGCTCTGCATCGGCGTAGCTTCTAATAATTGCTAAAGGTTTTATACCTAGTTCATCCGCTTTTTCTTTACTCATTAATACCAATGCCGCTGCTCCATCGTTCATGGTGCTAGCATTTGCAGCAGTTACTGTGCCATCTTTACTAAATGCTGGTTTTAGCTCTGGTATTTTATCAAATTTTACAGTAAAGGGTTCATCGTCTTTATCAACGATTACTGTTCCTTTTTTGCCAACTATTTCTACTGGTACAATTTCATTATTGAATTTTCCATCGTTCCAAGCTGCTTGGCTTCGCTTGTAGCTTTCTATGGCAAAAGCATCTTGCTCTTCTCTACTAATATTATTTTCCTTGGCAGTTGCATCTGCAAAATTGCCCATTGCACCATTAAAGTAAACATCGGTTAACCCATCTTTTGCTAAACCATCTATCATTTGCACGTTGCCATATTTATTACCCCAACGCATATTTGGCGAATAAAAAGGAACATTGCTCATACTTTCCATACCACCTGCAACTACAATATTGGCATCACCCAATAAAATACTTTGTGCTGCTTGTGCAATTGCTTTCATACCACTTGCACAAACTTTATTAATGGTTGTTGCAATTACGTTGTTGGGCAAACCAGCAAATTTAGCTGCTTGCCTTGCTGGTGCTTGCCCTAAGCCTGCTTGTATAACACAACCCATTAAAACTTCTTCAATTTGTTCTGGTTGTAAACCAGCTTTTTCTACTGCTGCTTTTATGGCAATTGCACCCAATTGGGTAGCAGAAACATCTTTTAAACTACCACCAAAACTACCCATTGGGGTTCGCACTGCACTTACTATGTAAACAGTTTTATTTGTCATGTTTTTAAATTGAATTGCAAATATAAAGCCTAGAAACTAACAATTGTTAGCTGTTGTATGGAAAATAAAAATGAGACCTAATCGGTCTCAAAAAAAGTTTAATTATTATTTAGTACCCTAATAATTTTTCTATTCTATCGACCACTTTATCTGGAGTTGGCAACATTTCGGCTTCTAAAGCAAAATTAATAGGTACTGCAGGTAAATTAAGTGCTCCCATTACTTCTACTTTGGCATCTAAAAAATGATAACAATGATTGCTAATTCTTAACGACAAAGCCTCGGCAAACGAATTATTCAAAGGCTCTTCGGTTAATACCAATACTTTACCATGTTTACGAACACTATTAAATATCAACTCTTCGTCTAAAGGAAAAAGGGTGCGTAAATCAACAATTTCTATTGCACCCTCATAAAAATTATTTTTTTGAACTAGTTTTTCAATGGCAGTTTTAGCCCAATAAACGCCCATGCCATAAGTAATCATACAAAGTGTTTCTCCACGTTTTATTTTATGGGCATTTGCTTGTAACAAAACATTGGCTTTGCCCAAAGGCAAAACATAATCCTTGCTCGGCTCAATTGTTTTGGCATCTTCAGTGCCTGGTACTTTACTCCAATACAACCCTTTATGCTCTAACATAACAACAGGGTTGGGATCTAAAAAAGCTGCCTTCATTAAGCCCTTCATATCTGCTGCATTGCTTGGGTAACAAATTTTAATTCCTTTAAATGTAAGTAAAGTACTTTCAATGCTACCACTATGGTATGGTCCACCACCACCATAAGCACCAATTGGTACACGTAAAATCATTTGTACCGGAAATTTACCATTGCTTAAATAACAGCTTTTAGAAATTTCGGTAACCAACTGGTTTATAGCTGGATAAATATAGTCGGCAAATTGAACTTCGACAATTGGTTTTAAACCCAATGCACTCATACCAATAGTACTACCCACAATATAGGCTTCTTGAATGGCTGTATTAAATACTCTGTGATCGCCAAATTTTTCTGCTAAAGTTGCTGCTTCTCTAAAAACCCCACCCAATCTTCGTCCTACATCTTGCCCATATAAAATTGCTTCGGGATACTCTTGCATAATCTCCTCAATAGCATGTAATGCTGCATCTACCATAATGGTTTTTTCGCCATTTTTTGGAGAACGTATACCTACTTCTTCTTTTACTGTTGTGTTAGCAAAAACATGATCACTAGCTAAATCACCAGCAGGTTCTGCTGCCAATTGAGCCTTAGTAAAAGCGTCTACTACTTCTCTAGAAGCTGCAGCTTCTACTTCGTTTATTTCATGTTCATTAAAGCCAATACCAGTAAGTAACATACGTAATTTAGGTATTGGGTCGTATAAGCCATGCTTCAATAAATCTTCTCTACTTCTATAAAACTCTTTACGCACACCACTTGTATGATGCCCCAATAAAGGCACTCTAGCATGCACCAATACTGGCTTTCGTTCGGTTCTAACATATTCAAATGCTGCCTGCATGGTATCAAAGCTTCTTACAAAATCGCTGCCATCGCATTGCATTCTTTTTAAGCCTTTAAAACCTGCAGCATATTCGTAAGCTGACATTGCTCTTGCTTCTTCAGCGGTAACACTAATGCCCCACTGGTTGTCTTGCACCAAATAAATAATGGGCAGTTGTTTTAAAACTGCAAACTGAAAAGCTTCACTTACTTCACCTTCGGTAATACTATTATCGCCAAAAGAACAAACCACCACTGGTAGTTCTTCATTTTTCCCTTTGGTTAAAAATACTTGATGGTAATTTTCTATATACTGAATACCTTGTGCTAAACCAGTTGTTGGTATAGCTTGCATACCAGTAGCACTGCTTTGATGAATAATTGATGGACGAATACCGTCCTTATTATTGTCATCCTTCTAATAAGGACG
>JANOZK010000038.1:0-5439 GCA_031429335.1 Chitinophagaceae bacterium
AAAAGGAATTAATCCTGTAAATTTAGAACATACTATATCCACAGCAGCATTATCTTTTGCAAAATAAATTGCTTCTTTAATTGCATTTGCAGTTCGAATAAAGTCAGCATCATTTTCTTTTCCTTCAACACCATAATCTAAAATTACTTGCACATTGTATTTGCCTAATACTTCGCCAACAGTTTTGGTTTCTTCTAAGGTTTCTCCACCAACAAATTGTTTAAAAATTGTGTTGCGAATAAGTTTATTAATAAAAGGCAATTTTCCTTTAATTAACAATGGAGTTATTCTTGTACCAATAGATACAAAAAAAGGCAAACCCATTGTGGCAAATAAAAATTTTGCTTTTTTAAGTTCTTTATCCGTTTTATAAGCAAACGCATTTTGTGTATTGTCGAAGGAAATATTTGGCATACTAACATCCGTTATTATCCACGAATATCGTATGGGATAATTGAAGTAAAAAATATTGATTATGCAGAAATGTGAATTAATCTTAAACCAAGTATAATTAGATAGCTTGGTGATTAAAAGGTTGCAACACCATTTCGCTAACTACACCACTTACAGGCTGTTGACATAAAAACCATATTGCTTTTGCAGCTTCATCTGCCACAATCATTTTATCTCTTTGTACACGTAAATCTATGGTATCCCAAAAAGAAGAATCTACCCCGCCTAGAAATAAATTGGTAATTCTTATATCTGTTCTTTTTACTTCTTCTCTTATACTTTGCATCATACCTACTAAGCCATATTTACTTGCTGTATAGGCTGCTGCACCTGCCATTGGCACTTTACCCAAAACTCCAGGTATATTGATGATGAGCCCTTTTTTTACTTCTTTCATAGCAGGTAAAAAGGCCTTTAAAAGTAAAAACGGACCAATTAAATTAAATTGTAATGTTTTTATAAAGTCTTCCTCACTTAAAGTTTCCATTGGTTTAATAATGCCAATGCCTGCAGCATTTACCAAAACATCGATGGAGGAATATGTTGAAAAAAATTGTTGTTTCAAATTTTCAATATCAGCACTGCTGCTAATATCGGCTACACAAAACTTGGTTGAGTCTAATGCCAATTCATTGGCAATTTGTTCAAGCTTTGCTCCATTTCGGCCGGTAATAAAAATATTAGCTCCACTAGTTAATAATAGTTTTGCAGTTTTTGCACCAATACTGCCGGTAGCTCCAATTAATAGTACATTTTTACCTTTTAAAAGTTCCATTTGGTTGTTTTATTAAACAATAACAAGAGCATTCGTCATTTGTTCTAGCAATTAGTTATTAATTTTTTTTATGGATAAAGAAAATGTAAAATATCGAAGCTTAAAATTGTTAACTAATTGCCCCCAAAAAAAAGTCAATAATTCTACAAAAAAGTATTTAATTTTTAGCAATAATTTTAGCAACATATTGTAAAAAAATATTCTAAGTCAATCCCATCAAAGATTTTGATTGTTTTCAACATTAAGTGCATAACAACTTACACCAATTACAAGTTTAGGTTATTATTTTACAGTCAGATTTGGAAAAAACATCACAACGATTACAACAAAGGGAAAGCAAGTTTACAAACAAAACTTTCCTAAAATGTAAGCTCTCAAAACTGTTTATCTCTATGATTTCTGGTAAAGACTAAACTATCGAAATCTCAAAACAAAAGAGCGTATTAAAATGCCTAACCAAATCTAAACTAAAAATTATATAGGGATTAAGTGAACAACAGACAATGCCACCTTTAAGTAGCTTTTATTGTCAGCAACATACTTATCTCGAAATAAATAGATTGAATTAAATAAATATGCAACAAACAAACGAATTGTTATTGAGAGAAAACAAAGACCGCTTTGTTATTTTACCCATTAATTACCCGAAAATTTGGGAACAATATAAACGTCATGAAGCCAGCTTTTGGACTGCAGAGGAGATTGATTTAAGTAGCGATATGAAAGATTGGGAAAACTTGAATGATGGAGAACGTCACTTCATTTCACATGTATTGGCTTTTTTTGCTGCAAGTGATGGAATTGTAAATGAAAATTTAGCAGTAAATTTTATGAGCGAAGTTCAATTACCCGAAGCAAGGTGTTTTTATGGCTTTCAAATAATGATGGAAAATATACACAGCGAAACCTATGCATTATTAATTGATACCTACATTAAAGACCCACAAGAAAAGCATAAACTCTTTCATGCAATTGATACTGTGCCAGCTGTTAAGAAAAAAGCAGAGTGGGCTTTACGTTGGATTAATAACGGAAGTTTTGCAGAACGTTTGGTTGCTTTTGCTGCTGTTGAGGGTATATTTTTTAGCGGAAGTTTTTGTTCAATTTTTTGGATGAAGAAACGTGGTTTAATGCCGGGTTTAACTTTTAGTAACGAATTAATTAGCAGAGATGAGGGCTTACATTGCGAATTTGCATGTTTGCTTTATAGTATGTTAGAAAACAAATTAACGGAGCAAGAAATACGTAACATAATTACCGATGCAGTTACCATCGAAAAAGAATTTATTACAGAAGCTTTACCAGTTGCCTTGATTGGTATGAATGCAAAACTAATGCAACAATACATCGAGTTTGTGGCAGATCGTTGGTTGGCTGAGTTAGGCTGTGCTAAAGTGTATAACGCAAATAATCCTTTCGATTTTATGGAAATGATCTCTTTGCAGGGAAAAACAAACTTTTTTGAAAAACGTGTGGGCGATTACCAAAAAGCAGGTGTTATGGGAAATAAAGAAACACAAGCTTTTACACTCGAAGAAGATTTTTAAACTATTCTAACCATCAATATACTACCCAAATGAATGTAAATAAAAGAAACGGCAAAACCGAAACTGTAAAATTCGATAAAGTAACAGCCCGGATAGAAAAATTAAGCTATAGCCTTAGCCCTATGGTTAATGTTATTGATGTGGCAAAAAAAACCATAGAAGGTATTTATGATGGTGTGCCAACAACCCAATTAGATAACCTTGCTGCAGAAACAGCTGCATCGCTTACCATAACACACCCAGATTATGCAATTTTAGCTTCGAGAATTGCGGTGAGCAATTTGCATAAAAATACCATCAAGAGTTTTTCTACAACCATGCGTAATTTGTATAATTATGTAGATGTTGCTACACAAAAAAGAATGCCCTTAATAGCAGACGATGTAATGCAAATTATTGAGGATAATGCAGAATTATTAGATAGTACTATTATATATGATAGAGATTTTGGGTTTGATTATTTTGGGTTTAAAACATTAGAAAAATCTTACCTATTAAAAATAGAAGGTAAAATTGTTGAACGGCCTCAACACATGTATATGAGGGTGGCAGTTGGAATACATAAGACTGATATCGAAAGTGCCATTAATACTTATCACTTAATGAGTGAAAGGTGGATGACGCATGCTACCCCAACTTTATTTAATGCAGGTTCTCCAAAACCACAGATGAGTTCTTGCTTCTTGTTAACCATGAAGGAAGATAGTATCGACGGCATTTACGACACATTAAAACAAACAGCCAAAATATCGCAAAGTGCTGGTGGTATTGGTTTAGCAATTCATAATATCAGAGCCACTGGTAGTTATATTGGTGGTACAAATGGAACAAGCAATGGTATTATTCCGATGTTGCGTGTGTTCAACGATACTGCACGTTACGTTGACCAAGGTGGCGGAAAACGCAAAGGTGCGTTTGCAATTTATTTAGAACCATGGCATGCTGATGTATTTGAATTTTTAGACCTAAGAAAAAATCATGGAAAAGAAGAAATGAGAGCAAGAGATCTATTTTTTGCTTTGTGGATCTGTGATTTGTTTATGAAACGTGTAGAAGAAAATGGCGATTGGAGTTTGTTTTGCCCTAACCAAGCACCAGGGTTAAGCGATTGCTGGGGAGCTGAATTTGAAGCCTTATACACAAAATATGAAGCAGAAGGTAAAGCAAGAAAAACGATAAAAGCACAAGATCTTTGGTTTGCCATTTTACAATCGCAAATAGAAACTGGTACTCCCTATATGTTGTATAAAGATGCAGCCAATAGCAAGAGTAATCAACAAAATTTAGGTACCATTAAGAGTAGTAATCTTTGTACAGAAATAATGGAGTATACAAGCCCAACTGAAGTTGCTGTTTGCAATTTGGCTTCGTTGGCTTTACCAAGATTTGTAATTGATGGCAAATTTGATCATCAAAAGTTATATGAGGTAACGTATCAAGCAACCAAAAATTTAAATAAAATAATTGATAACAATTATTATCCTGTAGAAGAGGCAAGAACATCTAACATGAGGCATCGCCCAATTGGTTTAGGAGTTCAAGGTTTAGCAGATGTATTTATTTTATTACGTTTACCCTTTGAAAGTGAATTGGCTAAAATTTTAAATAAAAATATTTTTGAAACCATCTATTTTGCTGCGATGACAGCAAGTAAAGATTTAGCGAAAAAAGAGGGTGCTTACGAAACTTACCAAGGTTCACCAGTTTCGAAAGGAATTTTTCAGTTTGATATGTGGGGGGTAAAACCAACAGATCGTTGGGATTGGGCCTCATTAAAAGAAGAAGTAAAACAACATGGAGTAAGAAACTCTTTGTTGGTAGCACCTATGCCAACTGCTTCTACATCTCAAATTTTTGGTAACAACGAATGTTTTGAACCTTACACTTCAAACATTTATACCAGAAGGGTTTTAAGCGGAGAATTTATTATTGTGAACAAACATTTATTGAAAGATTTGGTAAACCTTGGACTTTGGACCAACAGCATGAAAAATAAAATCATTGCTGCCAATGGCTCTGTTCAACATATTGATGAAATACCTGCTGATATTAAAGAGTTGTACAAAACTGTATGGGAAATTAAGCAACGTAATTTAATAGATATGGCTGCCGATAGGGGTGCATTTATCTGTCAGTCTCAATCGTTAAATTTATTTGTAGATAATCCTAATACGTCTAAACTTACCTCCATGCACTTTCATGCTTGGAAGAAAGGATTGAAAACAGGCATGTATTATTTGCGTTCACAAGCGGCAACACAAGCTGTTCAATTTACTGTAGAAAAGCAAGGTAGTAACGAAATAAGTCCAGTAATTCCCTCAACGGAGGTTATTAATAGTTCATCGCAAACCACAAACGATGTAGAAGCAACACCTACTGATGGGCCAAGTTGTAGCATGGAAGATGGTTGTGTAAGTTGTGGTTCGTAGTAATTTTCTAACAATTTTATAGGATAATTATCGTGGTAATTTACCATAATAATTATCCTTTTTTTGTTTATGGATTAAAAGTTACGAGTTTGGAGTTATACCAATTTGAAATTCATAGCAGACCAATTTTGTAGTTTGCTTTTTTTTGTTTACTTTTGGTCTGTTATATAATTCAATATGTCAAATTCATTATTTATACCTGTTAAAGAAAGTATTCAAGTATTGAATACGATTT
>JANOZK010000039.1:0-30599 GCA_031429335.1 Chitinophagaceae bacterium
AAATCGTATTCAATACTTGAATACTTTCTTTAACAGGTATAAATAATGAATTTGACATATTGAATTATATAACAGACCAAAAGTAAACAAAAAAAAGCAAACTACAAAATTGGTCTGCTATGAATTTCAAATTGGTATAACACTGATTTAAAACGTAATACTATTTCACTTTCTGGTAGTTATAACTTTAATAAAAAGTTTTCTGCTCGTTCATTTGTTAGTTACATTAATAGTAAAAGTGGAAACAGACCCTCAATAAGTTATGGTACAGAAAACATCATGTATTTGTTTAATTGTTGGTTACCTGCATCTGTAAAAGTGAGTGATATGAAACGCTTGTGGATGCCAGGAGCTGAAAATAGTCGTCAATTTGGTTGGAACTATAATTACCATGATAATCCATACCTAACTGTTCAAGAAAATACAAATGGCCAGTATTACGACCGTCTAATAGGTAATGTTTTATTAAAATATGATTTTACCGATTGGTTAAACATTCAATTTAGAACAGCAACCGATTGGAGCAATGAACGCAGAGAATATCGTCGTGGATTTAGTACACAACGTTTCCCTTTTGGTGAATATAGAGAGGTTAAATTGGTAAATGAAGAACGTAACTCAGACTTCTTATTATCTGCCAATAAAAAAATCAATAATGATTTCGCTTTTACTGCAAATGTGGGTGGCAATCAAATGCGTCAATCATCAAGATTTGCCGAAGATGTAGCTGGCCAATTAAACATTCCTACCATTTACAGTTTAAACAATAGTCGTATCGCATTAGTAGTAGAACAAAGTAATGTAGCAAAAAAAATAAACAGTTTATATGGTGCTGCTGGTGTTTCTTATAAAAATAAAATATTTTTAGATGTAACAGGCAGAAACGATTGGAGTAGTGCTTTGACCTTACCAGAAAACCTTTTAGCGTTTGGTACAGAGGTGAATAGTTACTTTTATTCTTCGGTAGCTGCAAGTGCTATTATTAGCGATATGATCAAGTTACCTAAAGTAATCAGCTTTGCAAAAATACGTGCCAGTTTTGCACAGGTTGGAAACGATACAGATCCATTTACTTTTAGCCAAACTTATAGTAGAAGCGACCCTTTTGGTACTTCTCAAATTTATGGTGAAACTAGCCGTTTAAGCAATTTGAATTTAAAACCAGAAATTAGTTCTGCTTATGAATTTGGTACAGAAATAAGCTTCTTAAATAGAAGAATTGGTTTAGATGTAACCTATTATCGAAGCAGTACAAAAAATCAAATTTTAAATATCCCATTATCAACCACTTCAGGTTATAATAGTCGTGTAATTAATGCTGGATTAATTAAAAACTGGGGCATTGAAGCAATCTTAAATATTAATGGAATAAAGACGAAAGATTTTGATTGGAATACGAGTATCAATTTCTCGGCCAACAGAAGTACAGTTGTAGAGTTAAGCGATGGATTAACAACTTACCAAATGGCAAGTAAACATGCAATTAGTATCGAAGCAAGAGTTGGAGAAAGAATGGGTGATATGTATGGACTTGCATTTGCTAGAGTGCAAAACACAAATACCTCTGCACCTTTCTACGATGCTAAAGGCGATTTTGTTGGCCAGATGGTTTACGATGCAAATGGTCGCCCTATTCGTACAACTAATAGAATTAAAATGGGTAACTATAATCCAGATTGGCTAATGGGTATATCAAATAGCTTAAAATATAAAAATTTCAATTTAAGTTTTTTATTCGATATACGTTCTGGTGGAGAAATCTATTCTCAAACTCAGGTTGTAGGTAGAGAGGGAGGAATTACAGTGGAAACTTTAGAAGGCCGTGCAAATGGATACGATTTAACGCAAGTTGGTAATGGGGTAATAGGTGCAGGTGTGGTAGCTTCAGGTACAACCTTTGTTCCAAATACCAGAAAGGTAAGTGCTCGTGAGTGGCATACAGCCTTTACAAGTGGTCGTAATATTGCTGAAGGTGTAACATATGATGCTTCATTTGTAAAACTTCGTGAGCTTCAATTTGGTTTTGCAATACCTACAAAATTATTGTCAAAATCACCGTTCACCTCTGCTAACATTTCTTTGGTTGGTCGTAACCTTTGGTTAAAAGACAATGTACCACATGTAGATCCAGAAACCATGTCGTTTAATGGTGGCACAGCGTTACCAGGTATAGAAGCTATGGCTATTCCATCATCTCGTAGTTATGGTATTAACCTCAGCTTAAAATTCTAGTTCAAAATTTATTTAAAAATAATAATATGAAATTTTTAAAAATAACAAGTATTGTATTGTGTGTTTCATTGGTTACAAGTTGTACCAAAGATTTTAGGGCTACAAATACCGATGAGAATAATCCAACAGCTGTAACTCCTGACTTATTGTTGAGTGGAGTTATTAGAAACACCATGAACCAACAAGTATCCGATGCTTGGGGCATTGGAAATTTAGTAGCTCAATACCATGCAAAAATTCAGTTTGTGAACGAAGACCGTTATTTATGGAATGAACAAAACGGAGTATGGAATTCCGTTTATGGCAACAACAGAAACTTACAAAATATTTTTCTTGCTGTTCAATCAGACCCTAAAAGTCCTTATTTAGGTGTTGGCTTAATTCTAAAATCATGGATGTTTTCACTAGCTACTGATGCTTATGGAGATATACCATATACTGAGGCAGGAAAAGCAAAAACAGATGCTATTTATTCTGCAGTTTATGATAGCCAAGAATCAATATACACTGGGCTATTGGCAGATTTGAAAAAAGCAAATGAGCAATTAGCAACTGCTAATACCAATTTAACTGGAGATATATTGTTTGGTGGTAATGCCGCCGGAATTTTGCGATGGAGAAGATTAGCCAACTCACTACGTTTACGTTTATTAATGCGTATGTCTGCTAAGAAAAATGTAAACGCAGATATGCAAGCAATTTTAAGCGATCCAACCAACAACCCCATTTTTACCAGCAATGCGGATAATGCGGAGTTAAGATATTTAGCTGCTGCTCCAAATCAATTTCCTTTGTACGGATCTAGAGTTGGTTCTTTCGATGAAATTAGGGTAAGTAAAACCTTGAGCGATCGTTTAACGGCTTTAAATGATACAAGACTAAATGTATTTGGCCGCCCATCGCAATCATCTGTAGTTAGTGGCACACCTAGAGTGCAAGGAATTCCCAATGGCTTAGACGATGTAGGTGCATTAAATTTTAATGGTGGACCGCAAGGTGTATCAAGAGTGGGTTATACTTTTGCTTGTTTGGTTTGTAACGATCCAGGCCAGCAAGTTCCAGACCCAGCAGCACCAAGAGCTATTTTAATGAATTACGCTGAACTACAATTTATATTGGCTGAAGCAAGAGAAAAAGGAATGATTACTACAGGCAGTGCAGAGACTTATTATACAAACGGAATAACCGCTAATTTTGACTATTGGAGAGCATTAGTACCAGCACAATACAGTTTAAATGTAAATATGCCGACAGGTTACTTAACACAACCACAAGTAGCTTATGCTGGTGGTACACAAACTGATAGATTAGGAAAAATAGCCTTACAAAAATGGATTGCTTTATATTTTAATGGATTGGAAGCTTGGTTTGATTGGAGAAGAACTGGTATACCAGCTATTGTTCCAGGTGTTTCTAACTTAAACGGCAATAGAGTTCCAGTTCGTTTTATTTATCCTTTAAACGAACAATCTTTAAATGGAACAAATCGTCAAAAAGCAGTAACTGCACAAGGTGGCACAGATGATTTAAATACAAAAATGTGGTTAATTAAATAATCATTAATAGTTTAATAACAAATAAAGTAAGGCGAAATCTAGTATTTCGCCTTACTTTTCTTCTTTAAAATTACCTTACATTTTTATGCAAAAGAATTCACTTTTTTTTTCATTAATTGTTGCACCATTTTTTGTATTTGCTCAAAAAAAACAAGTAACGGTTTTACAGGTTCCTGCAAAAAATCAGTTTTGTAAAATAGATGAAAAAGCAACATCAATATTGCCAAGTGGTCGTTTTGTTACACCAGCAGGAGAAACAATTCGCATTACACATGATCCTTTTGGATTAGCCATTTCTCCTAATGGGAAAAAAGCAATTACCTTGCACAATGGTGTTTTTACTATTATTGATATCGCTACACTTCAACACACTAGAGTGCCAGGTTATAACAATACCGTCAACTCTCCACTAACACATAGCCCTATTGCCGGTAACGAACCTTCTCAGTCGTTACCTCATAAAACTTTAGAATCAGTTTTAAACAAAGGTTCATTTTTAGGAGTAGCCTTTGCTGCAAATTCTAAAATAGTATATTTAAGTGGTGGCGATAATGGTGCTGTAATTGTTTACGACATCGAAAACTTTAAACGAACAGATTCTATTACTTTAAATGGAATCATAAATGGTGAAATGTTTGATGATAGTTTCACATCGGACTTAATAATTAATAATAACGAATTACTAATTTTAGATAGAGGTAACTTTCGTTTGGTCCGCTACAATCTTATCGATAAAAAAATCACCGCTTCGATACCAACAGGAAGACAACCATTTGGTCTGGCTTTAAGCGATGATAAACAAACAGCTTTTGTAGCCAATGTAGGCATGTATGCTTACCCTATGGTAGAAGGCTTAACTGAAAAAAATTACGACTCTATGGTTATTAGCCATCATCCTTATGGCAATAATACAAAAGAATCTATCGAAGGAACAATAGTTGAAGGAAAAAAAATTCCTGGAGTTGGAAGTCCCCTATCGCCTGAAGCAATGAGCGTTTTTACCATTGATTTAAATAGAAACAAAGTAATAGATACATTTAAAACTGGCTACCAAATAGGTGAAATGGTAGAGGATGCAGAAGTGGTTGGTGGTGCAAGTCCTAACTCAATTGCAGTAGGTTCAAAGTATGCTTATGTAACCAATGCAACCAATGATAATATTGCTGTATTAGATTATAAAAATCATAAAATATTAGCTCACATTCCAATTTTAGTTGATAAACGAATTGACAAATACCGTGGTTTATTACCCTTTGGAATTACATTGAGCAAAGATGAAAAAACACTGTACGTAGCATTATTGGGTTTTAATGCAATAGCTGTAATTGATGTTGCAACAAAAACTACGAAAGGATTAATACCTACTGGTTGGGGTCCAGCAAGAGTAAAATTAGCTAATAATGAAAGTGAACTGTATGTAATATCTTGTAGAGGTTTAGGTGCCGGCCCTAATGGTGGCAATGGTTTTAAAGCTCCGCCACAGGGCACTTATATTGGCGATATTCAACTAGGTACTTTTCAAAAAATAAAAATACCCGACGTAAGTCAATTAGCAACTTATACCAAACAAACGATTGCCAATACTTTTACGGCCACACAAATTATAGATGATGCAAAAAATCCATTACCAGCATTACCTGGTTTAAGAGAGAGCCCTATTAAGTATGTGGTATATATTACGAAAGAAAACAGAACCTACGATGAAATATTTGGGCAATTAAGAAATGCCAATGGCGACTCTACTTTAGCAAGATTTGGTGTAAATTGTGAATACACGTTACCTGATTCGCTTCAAGAAAAAAATCAATCCTTAAAAGTTACTCCCAATCATCATAAAATAGCAAACACCTATTCTTTTAGCGATAATTTTTATTGCGATAGCGATGCTTCCATTCATGGCCACCATTGGATGATGGGTGTTATTCCAAACGAATGGGTAGAAGCCAACTCGAGTGTTGATAAAACGGCTAAATATTTTTCAAAAGCAGAAGGTCGTCGTTTTCCAGGCTCTACAGGAAGCATGGATCCAGAAGATTATGCAGAAATAGGGGGTTTATGGGAAGCACTAGAAAGAAAAAAAATACCCTTTTATAATTTTGGCGAAGCCAATGAAACTGCACACGTTAGAGAGGAATGGATGGATACCGCAACTGGGGCTGCTCATGGCGTAATGGTGCCTATGCAAAAGGCATTATTTAGCAGAACAAGCCATAACTATGCTGGTTACAATACCAATATTCCAGACCAATTTAGAATGAATCAATTTGAAGAGGAGTTTACCAAAATGTGGATTAAGGGAAAAGAAAAAATGCCTTCTTTAATAACCATGCAAGTTCCAAACGATCATACTGCTGGTGCAAGACCAGCTGATGGATATTTTTCAAGAAGTTCGTTTGTGGCCGACAATGATTTAGCTGTGGGAAGAATCTTACATTTTCTTTCTCGTACCAAATATTGGAAAAATATGTTGGTGGTAATTACAGAGGATGATCCACAAGGGGGTGTAGATCATGTAGATGCTCATAGAAGTATTTTAATGATGGCTGGCCCTTATGTAAAGCGTGGTCATGTTAGCCACACCCATGCCAACTTTGGTTCTATTTTAAAAACAATTTATAATATTTTAAATGTACCGTATGTAAACCAGTACGATATTACAGCTTCATTATTACAAGATTTTTTTACCCACACTCCTAACTTTACACCTTATACTTTAGAACAGCATGACCCAAGAATTTTTGATGTTGATAAAGCCATGAAAAAGTACAACCGTACAATTGATTGGCGTAAAATTATGCAAGGACCTGAGATGGATAAAGTAGAAGATATTAAAAAAGAGTTCAATCAATAAATACCAAATACTACTGTATGAAAACACTAAAAAAATTGCTTCGTCTTACTTTTTTATTGCCAATAATGGTTATTGCTCAACCTAAAATTACACCAAAAGTAATGTTGCCTAATGGCTGGTCTTTATCTCCTGCTGGTCGCTCTTTACCCCTAGGTGATTTGCCTTTAAATATGGCAATCTCAAACTCAAAAAAATTAATGGCAGTAACCAATAATGGTCAAAGTACACAAACCATTCAATTAATTAATACAATTACAGAAGAAGTATTAGATACTAAAATTGTAGGAAAAAGTTGGTATGGGTTAAAATTTACAAAAAACGAAAAAAGCTTATACGTCAGTGGGGGTAACGATAATTATATTATTCATTTCGATATTATTAATGACAAATTAATTGCAGTAGATACAATTGTTCTTGGTAATAAATGGCCCAATAAACTATCGCCTGCAGGAATAGAAATAGATGATGCAACACAAACCATGTATGTAGTAACAAAAGATAACAATAGTTTATATGTGGTTAATTTACTTACAAAAAAAACAGTACAACAAGTACCATTAAGTGCCGAGGCTTATACTTGTTTAATAGCTAGTGATAAAAAAGAATTGTACATTTCTTTATGGGGTGGCGATAAAATAGTAGTATATAATATAGCTCAACAAAAAATAACCGATTCTATAAATGTTGGCGACAACCCCAATGAAATATTACTCACAAAAAATGGTAAATATCTGTTTGTTGCCAATGCCAACGATAACAGCGTTTCTGTAATTGATATAGCACAACGTAAAGTGTTAGAAGTATTAAATGCTGCATTGTATCCAAATGCACCAGCAGGCTCTGCAAGTAATGGATTAGCATTATCTGCTAATCAAAAAAGTTTATATATAGCCAATGCCGATAATAACTGTTTAGCCGTTTTTGATGTTACAAATGTTGGAAAAAGTACTTCAAAAGGCTTTATTCCTGTTGGTTGGTATCCAACTAATGTTAAAGTGGTAGGAAAGAAAATATTTGTAACCAATGGTAAAGGATTTTCTTCTTTTCCAAATCCAAAAGGTCCGAATCCGATTGCAAAAAAGCAAGCTGTCTCCTACCAAAAAAGTGATAATACTACACCCGAAATAGTGCAATATATTGGAGGTTTAATGAAAGGCACTTTAAGCATCATTGATGAACCAAACGATGAAGCGTTAGCTGTTTACGCTAAAAAGGTTTATGATAATACTCCCTACACAAAAGACAAAGAATTGAATGCAAAGGGAGAAATAGGTAACCCAATTCCAATGAAAGTTGGCTCACCATCCCCTATTAAACACGTATTCTATATCATTAAAGAAAATAGAACATATGATCAAGTACTTGGTGATATTAAGCAAGGAAATGGTGATACAAGTTTGGTTTTATTTGGAGAAAAAATAACACCCAACCAACATAAATTAGCCAAAGAATTTGTATTATTAGATAATTTTTATGTAGATGGAGAAGTAAGTGCCGATGGGCATAACTGGTCGTTAAGTGCTAACGCAACTGATTATTTAGAAAAAAATTGGGTTACCAGTTATGGTGGCAGAGGTGGTAGTTATGATGCAGAAGGAAACAGAAAAATAGCCAACCCTAAAAATGGGTTTTTGTGGGATTATTGCAAAAAGGCAAATGTAAGTTTTAGAACTTATGGAGAATTTGCAGACAAATACAAAGCGAATATCCCAGTATTAGAAAATAATTTTTGTCCTTATTATACTGGTTGGGACGAAAGTGTTAGAGACACAACTCGTTTCTTTCAATGGAGAAGAGAATTTGATTCATTATTAGCAATGAATAAAGTTCCACAATTCAATTCATTAAGATTTATTAATGACCATACCGAGGGGCAACGAATTGGCAAACCAACTCCGTTTGCTCATGTTGCTGATAATGATTGGGCAGTTGGCTTATTCGTAGAATATTTATCAAAAAGTAGTATTTGGAATGAAACCGCCATTTTTATTGTTGAAGATGATGCTCAAAATGGGCCAGATCACGTAGATGCACATCGATCCACAGCATATGTTGCAGGAGGTTTGGTAAAAAGAAACTTTGTAGACCATACTATGTACTCCACTTCTTCTATGTTGCGTACCATTGAATTAATTTTAGGCTTACCTCCTATGAGCCAATACGACGCAGCTGCAGAGCCTTTGTGGCGTTGTTTTACCAGCACACCCAATACAACTCCATTTACCTCCATTGCTTCTAATGTTAATTTAAATGATAAAAATGTAAAGCAAACACCAAGCTCTGACTTAAGTGCAACCTTCGATTTTTCTAAAGAAGATGCCGCACCTGATGATTTATTTAGCCAAGTAATTTGGAAAGCCGTAAAAGGAGAAAATAGTATAATGCCTGCACCAAAAAGAAGTGCATTTTTAAAAATAATTGATGAAGATAGTGTTGAAGTAAAAAACAAAATACCAACTAAATCAAAACGCCCTTAACCTATTTCTTTATGTTAAGACTGAGCATTTTTTTGGTTTTAATCACAACCACTTACATTTTTGGTTTTACACAAACCAAAAATGTTAAACAGCAACTCGTTGTTGATTCTGCCAATGATTTAACTGAAATAATAGTAACGGCTACAAGAAAAAATACACAAGTTTTATCGATTCCATATTCTGTAAATTATATCAATGTCAAACAAATTAACGAATTTCAATTTCGTTCAACACCAGACGCCTTAACTGGATTAACTGGTGTATTTGTTCAAAAAACAAATCATGGTGGCGGGTCTCCTTTTATTAGAGGTTTAACTGGTAATCAAACTTTATTGCTTGTTGATGGAATTCGTTTTAACAACGCAACTTTTCGTTTTGGTCCAAATCAATACTTAAATACCATCGATGTAAATACCATTCGGAAATTAGAAGTTGCAAGAGGTACGGGATCTGTTCAATATGGTTCAGATGCTTTGGGTGGTGTAGTTCAAGTTTTTACAAAAGAGCCAACATTTGCTCAAAAAAAAACAATTCAGGCAACACTTATTGGTAAAATAATGTCGCATGATATGGAATATTCTGGAAGAGCAGAAGTACAATATCAATCAAAAAAAATTGCAATATTAGTTGGTTATAGCAATAAAAAATTTGGCGATTTATGGGGTGGAGATTCTACAAAAAAACAAACACCATCTGGCTATCATGAAAAAGCTTTTGATGTGAAGTTTAAATGGAAAATCTCTACTAACACAACACTTACGGCTGCTCACCAATTTCTTCAACAAAGAAATGTGCCCTTGTATCATAGAGTAAAACTCGAAAATTTTACTTATTACTTTTTTGCTCCTCAACAAAGGCAAATGAGTTATGTAAAGCTAGAAATTGATGGCAAAAAAAAAGTATTTAATAAATTTTCTCTTACTAGTTCGCTTCAACGTAGTTTAGAAATAAGAAGCTATCAAAGAAATGAGAATAGCAATAAATTTTTAGAAGAAGATAAAGTTAGAACCATTGGTATTACAGGAGATATTTTATCGATACTTACAAAAAACTGGACTGCAAATAGTGGAATAGAGTTTTATCACGACAAAGTAAATAGTATTAAAAAACAAATTAACTTATCTACAAACTTAACTCTAAATCAAAGAGGTTTATATCCTGATAATAGCACAAATGCTAACTTTTCTTTATACACTTTGCATCATATAAAAATAAATCGTTTTGAAATAGAGGCAGGATTAAGGTACAATAGTTTTAGCATTAAAATACCTGATACAGTTACCACAATTTTAAAGCTAGGCGACATAACTGTAAATCCTTCATCCTTGGTTACAAACCTAGCATTACTTTATAGACTTAATAATCAAATATCTGTTTATACATCTTTTAGTACCGGTTACCGTACACCCAATATTGATGATATGGGCACATTGGGTTTGGTTGATTTTCGTTACGAAATTCCTTATTACAACTTAAAGCCAGAAAAAACCTATAATACAGAAATAGGATATCGTTTCAATAGTAAAAAAATACAAGCTACGGTAGCCTTATTTTATATGCACATGACCAACTTAATAACCAGAGTAAAAATAAATAATGAGCAAGTTGGTGGATATAATGTTTATAGTAAACAAAATAGTAACCAATCCTATATTCGAGGTTTTGAAGCTTCATTCAACTATTCAATTTCAAAATCCTTTGTACTTCAAACCGGTGCAGCCTATGCATTTGGGCAAAATATTTCTGCCAACGAACCTATGAGAAGAATTCCGCCATTTAATGGTAGAGTTTTATTAAACTATCGACATAAAAATTTGCAAGCAAGTATCGAAAATTTATTTTCAAGTATGCAAGATCGTTTAGCACAGGGCGATATAGCAGATAATAGAATTCCATTTGGAGGAACACCAAAATGGAATGTGATAAATATTTATAGTAGTTATGAAAAGGAAAAATTTGCTGTTCGTTTGGCCCTACAAAATGTATTGAATAATGATTATCGTACACATGGAAGTGGCATTAATAGTGTGGGTAGAAGTGTTACATTAAGTGTTCAAATAAACTTATCAATAAAACCTAATGGAAAATAATCAAATTCAACACACGGCAAACGAAATTATTAAGCTGTATGCAATGTATGGTAACGAAGATTACATTGGAGAACCTGTTTCACAAATAGAACATATGTGTCAATGTGCCCAACTAGCAGAAGCCAATAATGCCGATGATGAAACTATATTGGCAGCTTTCTTTCATGACATTGGACATTTATGCGAATTTGCAATACCCGAAGCTGGTCTAAAACACATGGATCATTTCGGAATTGTGGATCATGAAAAATTGGGAAGTGAATTTTTGTTAAGCAAAGGATTTTCTAAAAAAATTGCCAAAATGGTTTCCAATCATGTAGAAGCAAAACGTTACTTAACATATAAGTATCCTGCATACTATGATTTATTATCTGAAGCTAGTAAAAAAACTTTACAACATCAAGGTGGGTTCATGAATAAAACAGAAGCAGAAGCTTTTGAAAACGACCCCTTGCACGAAAATTATATTGCTTTACGCCGTTGGGATGAGCAAGCTAAAGCCGAAAATAAACCCTTACCCACTTTAGAACATTACAGGGAAATGATTATTGAACATTTATCTACTCAACACAGTTAACTAAATAAAATATAAGATGATTAAGATGGTGGTTTTTGATATGGCTGGCACTACAATAGATGAAGACAATGTGGTATACAAAACATTACAAAAATGTATTAATGAAGCCGGTTTTAATTTTAGTTTACAACATGTATTAGCTTACGGGGCAGGAAAAGAAAAAAGCAATGCTATACAAGATATTATCGGTCAAGATAATTATATAAATACTAAAGATCTAACCGAAAAAATATATGCCAATTTTATAACGGCATTAAATTTTGCATATGAGAATATTATTTTAAAACCTCAACCTGGAGCCATACAATTATTTACAGAGTTACGCAAACGAGATATTTTAATTACACTAAACACAGGCTACAATAGTAGTACAGCTCTTTTGATACTAGAAAAATTAGGTTGGCAAATTGGCCATCAAATTGATTGTTTAGTAACAGCGAGTGATGTAAAAATGAATAGACCTAACCCGGATATGATATTATTAGCCATGCAACAAATGAATATTGATGACGCTGAGCAAGTGGTTAAAGTTGGCGACTCAATTATCGATATTGAAGAAGGCAAAAATGCTGGTTGTTCACTCTCAATAGGCATAACTACAGGTGCACACACCTATGATCAATTGGCAACAGCTAAGCCCAATTTTATCATCCAAAAATTATCGGATTTAATTAACTTAATTTAATATGCAAGCAGCTTTGCAACAAGTATACCCGAAAGGTATTTTCAAAACATTACAAAACTCATCTTTTGTATTTGTAACATTTGTTTCATTGGCTGCTTTTACAATTTACACCTGCATGTATGGCTTTAGAAAGCCTTATACAGTAGGCACTTACAATAATGTATTTTTTTTAGGTATCTCATATAAAGTTTGCTTAGTAATTGCTCAGGTGTTGGGATATATGTGTAGCAAATTTTATGGTATTAAATTTATATCGAGTTTAAACCCCAATAAACGTGCCTGGTATATTGTTGTTTTTATTGGCATTGCTTGGATATCCTTACTGTTGTTTGCAATTGTACCCTCACCATACAACCTCTTTTGCATGTTTCTAAATGGTTTACCACTGGGCATGATTTTTGGTTTGGTTTTTGGCTTTTTAGAAGGTAGAATAACAACCGAAATTATGGGAGCTTTTTTAGCAACAAGTTTCATTTTTGCTTCTGGGCTTGCTAAAACAACCGGCAAGTTTGTTTCAGTTAACCTAAATATTCAAGAATTTTGGATGCCCTTTGTAGCAGCAGGATTTTTTGTAATACCCTTATTAATTGGAGTTTGGATTATTAAACAAACACCTCCCCCATCGAAAGAGGATATTGAACAAAGAACCATTCGTAAGCCAATGAATAAGGCCGATAGAAAATCTTTTCTTCAACAGTTTGGGGTAGCTATTGTACCTGTTGTAATTAGTTATTCAATTTTTACAATAGTTAGAGATTTTTGCGAAGATTTTGCAAACGAACTTTGGATAGAAACTGGCTACCAAAACAATGTGGGAATTTTTGCACAAACCAGTACCATCATGTCGTTGATTGTAATAGTTGTAATTGGTTGCTTCTTTAAAATTCAAAATAATTTAATTGCTTTCAAATATGCTCATTATTTGATTATTGCTGGTATTAGCATTGCAGTAATTAGCACTATTTTATTCAATTCACATTTTATTTCACCGTTTATATGGATGGTTTCTGCAACCACTGGCTTGTATCTCTCATATTTACCTTTTAATTGTTTGTACTTCGAAAGATTTTTGTCTGTTTATAAAGTAAAGGGAAATATGGGATTTGTAATGTATATAGCAGATGCTTTTGGGTATTTAGGTACCGTTTTGGTTCTGCTAATTAAAGAATTTGTTCAAATAAAATATAGTTGGATTAGTTTTTTTTCCTTACTGTTTTATGTTGCTGGAATAATTGGAATTTTTTTATTATTCATTACACTAAACATTCATAAAAGATTGATCAAAAAATTAAACATATCATGAATAATAAAGCCATTGTAATAGGTGCAGGTATCGTAGGTTTAGCAACAGCTAGGGCATTGTCGTTAAAAGGCTTTGATGTTACAGTAATTGAAAGAAGTGAAAAAGCAGTAGGTGCATCCATAAGAAATTTTGGCATGCTTTGGCCTATTGGTCAGCCAGATGGAAAATTGTACAACAGGGCAATTAGGAGCAAAGAAATTTGGAAAGAAATTGCAGATAGTATTGGTTTATGGTACGATGAATGTGGCAGTTTGCATGTAGCCTACGAAGCAGATGAATGGACTGTTTTACAAGAATTACATGAATCATTTTTAAAAAGTGGAAGACCTGCAAGTATCTTAAGTAAAGAAACCATTTTACAAAAATTTAATAGCGTTAATAGTGCTGGACTAATGGGTGGGTTATACAGTTCTTCAGAAACCATCATAGATGCAAGAACAGCCATTGCTTCAATTCCAAACTATTTAACTGAGTATTTAAATGTAAACTTTATTTGGGGTAAAGCCGTAACTCAAGTATCTGTTGGCAAAGTATACATGGGCAAAGAAATATTAGAAGCCGATATTATTTGCATTTGTAGTGGTGCCGATTTTGAAACTTTATATCCATCGATATTTCAAGAAATTGAAATTACCAAATGTAAGCTTCAAATGTTGCGTTACATTTCGTCAACTCCTAATTTTAAAATGGGTGTTTCACTTTGTGGTGGCTTGTCTTTAATTCATTACAATAGCTTTAAAGTAGCTCCATCTTTACAAAAATTAAAAGAGAGATACGAAATAGAAATACCTGAATATTTAAAATGGGGCATTCATGTTATGGTTGCACAAAACAATTTGTTAGAACTTACTGTAGGCGATAGTCATGAATATGGTTTAACATTCGATCCATTTGATAAAACCTATATCAATAAAATGATAATCGATTATTTGCAAAAATTTGCAAATATTAACGACTGGAAACCTACACAAACTTGGCATGGCATTTATCCAAAAATGACAAATGGATCAACAGAACTTTTTTTAGAAGCCGAACCCAATGTGTATATAATTAATGGCCTAGGCGGTGCAGGAATGACGTTAAGTTTTGGTTTTGCAGAAGAATGTATAAAGAATATTTAAATTTTCTGAAATTTGTTTGGTACACATTCCAAAAAAAATTTACAGGCTTTACAGCACTGATACCAATATGAATTTTAATATAGAACAAAATTTTCTGGGATAATGCCGATTGGATAGCTGTTTATACCAATTTACTTGGGCTATTATAGATATCCCATAGGTACAAATTATACTTCTATATTTTTCTAAATAATCAAATTTTCTTATTAATTTTTCATTCCAATACAAGATTTAACATTGAAATCTAATTTTCAATGTTAATTTTACATTAACAAATTAATACAATATGGACAAAAAGAAAATTTCATCAAAAAAGGAAAACAGAAAAAAAATTGAACAAAAAATTGAAGTAGCTTTAATAGAATTAAAAGTTGCTCTAGGCGATAAAGAATTTAACGCAAGAGTTGAAAAGGCTGCCAAAATTTTTGGGAAAGGGTTTAAAATTAAAACCGAAACACCTAAAGCAATAATTACAAAGCCTAAACCTGTAGTTTCAAAAGTAAAAGTAGCAACACCGGTTAAAAAGGCAGCAGTAAAAAAAACTGTTAAGAAGCCTATTCAGAAAAAATAGCATTTATATAATTATCTACGCTACAATACCAAGTTCACATAAGCGAAAAATAAGCTTTAAAACTTGAGATTTGGTTCCGTAAAAAACTTTCTTCAACGAGAAAGTTTTTTTTTGATGAGATAGCCGAACAGTAAAATCGGTTGGCAGATTAGATAGCCATACCATTTAATAACTGCAAACTTCCGCATCAATTAAACCATGTACTCATAAAGCCGCAAATAAATTGTTCAACCTTAGCTTAAAGTATTTATCTTTCGGGCTATAAATGATTGCTTATGTCTTCTTTAATGTTATTTAGTTTTGTAGTAGGTTATTTTTTAATATTATTAGTAGTGGCTTGGTACACAGGTAAAAACTCTAATAACGAATCCTTTTTTATAGGAAATAGAAATAGCAACTGGATGTTGGTTGCATTTGGCATGATTGGTACAAGCTTAAGTGGTGTAACTTTTGTAAGTGTTCCTGGGGCAGTTGCTAAAGAATCATTTGCTTATTTTCAAATTACAATAGGCTATTTATTGGGATACTTGGTTATTGCATATGTTTTATTGCCCTTATACTATAGGCTAAACCTCACTTCCATTTATAATTACTTAAGTAGCAGGCTTGGTTTTGCATCGTACAAAACAGGTGCTTCTTTTTTTATTTTATCTAGAACATTGGGTGCAACAGCCAGATTATATTTAGTAGTTAACATTTTACAAGAAGCTATTTTAAAAAGTTTTCATGTACCATTTTGGGTAACCACTTTAATTATTTTAATTATGATATTGTTATACACCTACGAAGGTGGTGTAAAAACAATTGTATACACTGATACCCTGCAAACATCTTGCATGTTAATTGGGCTAGTTATTTGTGTGGTGTACATTCTTAGTACTTTAAACTTAAGTTTTGGGCAAAGCATTTCTGCCATGAACGATAAAGGCTTTAGTCAAGTTTTTTTTACCGACCCCAACAGTAAATTCTTTTTCTTTAAACAAATATTAGCTGGTGCATTTATCACCATTACTATGACAGGTATGGATCAAGAAATGATGCAAAAAAATATAAGTGTAAAAACCCTCAAAGATTCTCAAAAAAATATTCTTACGTTAGCAGTAATTATGTTGGTGGTAATCCTTTTATTTCTTTTCTTGGGTGGATTATTGTATTTATATGCATCTCAATTTGGTGTTACCGCAGTAGGCGATAAAATTTTTCCAACCATCGCCTTGCAACATATGCCACCATTTATTTCTGTTATTTTTATAATAGCCCTTATTTCTGCTTTATTTCCAAGTGCCGATGGGGCAATTACAGCTTTAACCTCCTCATTCTGCATTGATATTATTGGCATACAAAGACGTAAAGATTTATCGGAAGCTCAACAAAAGAAAATGCGTCAAAGGGTGCATTTAACCTTTTCTGCCATTTTTTTATTGTTTGTTATGATATACAAATGGATTAATGAACCAAGTATGATAGGTGTAATTTTAAAAGTAGCTGCTTTTACTTATGGTCCACTGTTGGGCTTATTTACTTTTGGTATTTTATTGAAACGAACTGTACAAGACAAGTTGGTGCCTATAATTTGTATCATCGCTCCAACAATTTGCTTTATTTTAGATAAATTTCAAAAAGAAATTTTTGGCTCATTTGAAATTGGTTTAGAATTATTGATAATAAATGGATTTTTAACATTTATGGGTACTATTCATTTCTAAACCTGCGATAAAGGTTTAATTTTGCTGCATGAATTTAATATCAAGCGTAGCAGAAAAATATGCCGAACAAATAAGCACCCCAAACCAAGAGTTGCTGCAAGTTGTGTATGAAACAACACTTACACAACATGCTCAATCTCACATGCTTAGTAGCAATGTTCAAGGAAATTTTTTATCATTCATCAGCTGTATTTTACAACCCACCTATATTTTAGAAATTGGCAGTTTTACCGGTTATAGTGCATTGTGTTTAGCAAAAGGATTAACCCAAAAAGGGCAATTACATACCATAGAACTCAGAGAAAATGATGCAAAAATTGCTAAAGAAAATTTTAGCAAATCGATAAATGCCGAACAGCTAATTTTGCATCAAGGAAATGCAATAGAAATTATACCCACTTTAAACCATAAATGGGATTTAGTTTTTATTGATGCCGATAAAACTGGCTATATAGATTATTACGAAATGATTGTTCCAAACCTAAGCGATAAAGGAATTATTATTGCGGATAATGTTTTGTTTCATGGACAAATATTTGAAGAGCCCATTACCGGAAAAAATGCAAAAGCCATTGAAGCCTTTAATAAACATGTTTTAAATGACGGTAGAACCGAACAAGTTTTATTAACAATAAGAGACGGCTTATTAATGATAAAAAAGAAATAATGAAAAGTGTTTTAGTAATTTTATGTATTCAGCTATTATCCATCTCTGGTTTTTCTCAAAAGGAAAAAGCCTACAACTATATTACTAAATATAAAGATGCTGCAATTGAGGAAATGAAAAGAAGTGGGGTACCTGCTTCAATAACATTGGCACAAGGCATGCTAGAAAGTGGTTATGGCGAAAGTGAGCTTTGCAAAAAAAGCAACAATCATTTTGGTATTAAATGCAAACCCGATTGGAAGGGTGCTACCTCTTTTCATGATGATGATGAAAAACAAGAATGTTTTAGAGCCTATTCGTCGGCTGCAGAAAGTTATAAAGATCACTCAGATTTTTTACGATCTAGACCTTGGTATTCCTCTTTATTTAACTTAGAACCAACAAACTATGAAGGTTGGGCATATGGTTTAAAAAAAGCAGGCTATGCAACCGAAAAAGATTATGCTCAAAGGCTTATTAGCATTATTAACGAGTATACACTAAATGAACACAGTATAGCTGCATTAAAAAAAGTCAATAACCATACACAAAATTCTGTAAATGAGCAGATTAAAATAAAAAATGAATCGACTCTCAATTTGCCGATAACCGAAGTTTCAGATACTTTAATCGAAATAGAAGATACAGTAGATTTAAATAAAGAAACAGTAATAAATCAACAAATCAGCCTTAGTACTGATTCTGCAAAGCCCAAAAAAAGCATTTATCCTGCTGGTGTTTTTACCATAAACCACTGCAAGGTAGTATTTGCACAAGAAGGCACTTCTTTACTTTCATTAGCCAATAATTACGGTATATCACTCAGTGATTTAATACAGTTTAACGAATTACACGAAATGGAAGTTTTAGACACAGATAGGCTTATTTATATCGAAAAAAAGTTAAAAAAAGGCAGCAAAGATTTATATATTGTTACCGACAAAGAAAACCTTGAATACATCAGCCAGGTAGAAGGTGTTCAACTAGAAAGTTTACTGATTTACAATAAGTTAAAAACAGACAGTTCATTAAAAAAAGGCGATAAAGTTAATCTTCGAGCCGTAAAAGTTAAATAAACACTCCCCAACTAAAGTTTATGCTCGTAATAAAAGTACATGATAAAGAATTTGTTCCTTATTTAACGGAAACTGATATTCAAGAAAAAATTTCCATTTTAGCAGAAGATATAGGCAACGATTATCGAGATAAAAGACCTTTATTTATAGCCATACTTAATGGTTCATTTATGTTTGCTTCCGATCTGTTTAAGGCACTACACATTGAAGCAGAAATTTGTTTTATTAAATTGGCTTCTTACAAGGGCACAAAAAGTAGTGGGCAGGTAGTAACTGCAATAGGTTTAGATATCGATTTAACGAATCGGCATATTATCGTTATAGAAGATATTATTGATACTGGCAAAACGCTTCATTCATTTTTGCCCCAAATACTTAACCAACAACCCCTTTCTTTAAAAATTGCTGTACTACTAGATAAGCCAGAACCAAGAAAATTTGAAGTACGAATAGATTATACTTGTTTTACTATTCCTAATAAATTTGTAGTTGGTTATGGGCTTGATTATAATGGACTTGGGAGAAACATTAAAGAAATATACCAGCTAAAAACGGATTAGCTATATTATTTTGGCAATTTTATCGTTTACTAGTAACAAATATTTATCAAATTATGAAAACAGCCCTTTGGGGTATATTTTTTCTAGCATTTGTTACCCAAAATTTGCAAGCCCAATATTATTTGCGAGGTGAAGTAAAAGATGAGCTTGGCAGAAAATTAGTGGGTGTTAAAATAAATCTTCATTCAAAATCTGCTTACTCCTTTTCTACAGGCAATAATGGTACTTTTGGTATTCCGGCTTCAAATCAAACCGATTCAATTACCTTATCCTATATTGGGTTCGAAACCCTAAAAAGAGCTATTGAAACACAAAAGTACCAAAGCTTTGTACTTAAAATGCTTCCTGCAACAGCTAGTTTAATGAAAAACAGGCTTAGCTCTAAAACCAAAAATTTAATTAAGGAGCAGCATACTTTTTTCTCGGCAAATGGCGAAAGTTATAGTTCATTAATTGAAAACGATTTTATTGCTACAAATAAATATCCCGAAACAGGCTTTGCCTTAAATATAGATAGAGCTTCCTACAGCAATGCAAGGCGATTTATTAATAATGATATCAATGTGCCTACCGATGCTGTTAGAATTGAAGAAATGATGAATTATTTCGACTTCAAATCATCTAGAGATGCAACTACAGATAAACAATTTTCATTCAACCAATACCTAACAACATGCCCTTGGGAAAGCAATAATCAACTTTTATTCCTAAAAATAAATGCCCCGAAATTAGATGTAGAAAATGTGCCGCCAAGTAACTTGGTGTTTTTAATTGATGTTTCTGGTTCTATGGATAAACCCAATAGATTGCCCTTGTTACAAAATGGATTTAAAATGTTAGTTGACAATCTTAGAGATATTGATACTGTGTCTATTATAATATATGGTGGTGGTGTTGCAAGGGTTTTAAAACCTACCAGTGGTGGTAAAAAAGAGGCCATTAAAAACGTAATTGATTCTTTAACAGCCAGTGGTGATACGCCTGGAGAATCTGCCTTACAAACAGCATATAACTCTGCCATTAGCTCATTTATTAAAGGCGGTAACAATAGGGTTATTTTAGCTACCGATGGCGATTTTAATGTTGGTCAAACCTCAGAAAAGGCTTTAGAAGATTTAATTGTTTCGCAAATGCAGCATGGCATATATCTTACTTGTATTGGTGTTGGTATGGGTAATTATAAAGATAGTAAACTAGAAACCCTAGCCAAAAAAGGCAATGGTAATTTTGCTTACATCGATAATATTTATGAGGCCCAAAAAGTACTCATTACGGAATTTACAAAAACAATGTATGCTGTGGCCAACGATGCTTTTTTAAACATTCAATTTAATAATGAAGTAATTAAAGATTATCGATTAATAGGGTTCGACAATAAAAGGGCCTCAATCGAAGATAGTACCAGCGAATTGGAAGGTGGTGAAGTGGGAAGTGGGCATACATTATTGGCCATATTTGAGATAAATACACACAATAATATTAAACTCGACAATAGCAAATCAATTGGCCGGGCAACCTTACAATACAAATTTCCAAATACGAGTAAAACGGTTTACCAAAAAATTGAGTTACAAAATAATTTGATTGAACTAAATAATGTAGACTCTACTATTAAGTTTGCCACTTCGGTTGCTATGTTTGGTAGCTTACTAAAACAATCGAAATACGCCAAAAACTATAATTTCAGTGATGTGTATTCGCTTGCTACTGCAAGTGCAAAGCCCCATGATTATGCACAGCAAGAGTTTTTAACCCTCATTCAAAAGTGCAATAAGCTGTATAATATAAAGAAGAAAAGAAAGACTCAAGAATGATGGCTGCCCATAATTTCATGACCCATTTTATCTCTTTTTGTTGCTAAATATTTTTCATTAAACTCATTAGCAATAATTTCAATTGGTACAATTTCAACAATTTCTAAACCATAACCAGCTAAACCAGCTCTCTTTTTAGGGTTATTGCTCATTAATTTAAGTTTCGAAACATGTAAGTGTCGTAGCATCTGAGCTCCAACGCCATAATCTCTTTCATCCATACCAAAACCCAAATGAAGATTGGCTTCAACCGTATCCATACCTTCTTCTTGTAGTTTATAGGCTTTTAGTTTATTAACCAGGCCTATACCTCTACCTTCTTGGTTCATATATAATATTACTCCTTTACCGGCAGCATCAATCATTTTCATGGATTTGTGCAACTGGTCGCCACAATCGCATCTAAAACTTCCTAAAATATCACCTGTAAAACAACTACTATGTACCCTAGTTAAAATTGGTTCATCATTATTCCAAGATCCTTTTATTAAGGCCAAATGCTCAGCACCAGAAAGCTTTTCTTTAAAAGCAGCTAGTGTAAAATTGCCATACTTAGTTGGCATGTTTACCCTCACCAATTCTTCAATTAAACTATCTTGTTGTAATCTGTATTCAATTAAATCTTTTATTGAAATAATTTTAAGCCCTAATTTTTCGGCAATAATTAATAATTCTGGTAACCTAGCCATGGTGCCATCTTCATTCATAATTTCTACCAAAACACCTGCTGGCTCCAAACCAGCCAATCTAGCTAAATCTATAGTAGCTTCTGTATGGCCTGATCGTCTTAAAACACCTCCTTGTTTTGCTTTTAGCGGAAAAATATGCCCTGGTCTGCCTAAATCTGTTGGTTTTGTGTTAGGGTTAATTAAAGCTTCAATAGTTTTAGCTCTATCTTGTGCAGAAATGCCAGTACTGGTATCTTCTCTAATTAAATCTACAGAAACAGTAAAAGCAGTTTCGTGTAAAGATGAATTATCGCTTACCATAGGTTGTAAATCAAGCTGTTGACATCTTTCTTCTGTTAAGGCAACACATATTAAACCTCTGCCCTCTTTTGCCATAAAGTTAATCACTTCGGCTGTAGCAAAACGAGCAGCAACAATAAAATCGCCTTCATTTTCTCTGTCCTCATCATCTACCACTATAACCAATTTTCCTTGTTTAATATCCTCGATTGCTTCTATTATTGTATGTAACATATTTGTTGTTTGGGCTGCAAATGTACATACCCTTTATTAAAACCCCCTAACAACACGGATAGTTTTCTTTGTTCGTAAATAAATTGCTGCATAAAAAATAGCTTTTTACTGCACAGCTTATGCACAGATTTTAATTAGGTTACAATTTGTTAACAGAATGTTGTAGTTGTAATACAATATTTCTTTTTCTTTGCAACTGAAAAATTAACATTATGCTTAGAAAAAAATTAATGCAATTAGTGGTGGCAGTATTATTTCTGCCAGCTTTTGCTTTGGCTCAAAACACTACAAGTGGTTTAAGCGGTACAGTGAAAACCAATACTGGAGAAGTTTTGGTTGGTGCAACAGTAACAGCAACCCACGAACCAACAGGTACAGTTTATAAAGTTCAAAGCCGTACAAGTGGAAGGTTCGACATTAGTAATATGAACCCAGGTGGACCTTACATTGTTGAAGTTTCGTTTGTAAACTTTGCAATAGAAAGAAAAACCGACGTTTATTTAAGTTTGGGTGAATCATATAAAATAGAGTTTGCCCTTGCAAACAAAGTAAATAACTTAGGAACTGTTACAGTAACTTCTACCAGAAAAACAACAGAAGCTTCTGGGAAAGGTGGAACAGAAACTTTGATTGATAGAGATAAAATGGCAAACCTACCAACCGTAGGAAGAAATTTAACGGATTACCTTAGAGCAATTCCTCAGGCAAAATTAAGTTCTGCAAATGGTGAAGGACTTACAATTGCTGGTCAAAACCCACGTTTCAATTCATTTTACATAGATGGAGCTTTGAATAACGACGTATTTGGTTTAGCAACCTCTGGTACCAATGGTGGTCAAACTTCTACCCCACCTTTATCTATAGATGCAATTGATCAATTTCAAGTAGTGATTTCTCCTTATGATGCAACCTTAGGTAATTTTACAGGTGGTGGTATCAATGCTATTACAAAAGGTGGAACAAATAAAACCAAAGGTTCCGTATATTACTTTACTAGAAACCAAGAATTAGCAGGCAAAACACCAACTGGACCCGATTCTTCGGCTACAAGATTTGCCAATTTCCAAAATAAGACATTTGGTTTTAGTGTAGGTGGTGCCATTATAAAAAATAAGTTATTCTACTTTATTAATGCAGAACAACAGAAGGACGAAAGACCTCAACCATTTGATGTTACCAATAGCTACCAAGGCTTAACAAAAACCCCGGCTGCTATCCAAAGATTAATGGACACTTTAAGAGCAAGAGGTGGATACGATCCAGGTACTTATTTAGATAATCCTGAAACAATTGATGCACAAAGAGTTGCTGCAAGAGTAGATTGGAACTTGAGCGACAAAAATAAATTAAGCGTTAGTTATCGTTATACAAAAGCAGATAGAGTAAACACCAATACTAGTAATAGCCAAGCAATTAATTTTGGTAATAATGGTTGGGTACAACCAAATAGAACCCATTCGATTTCTGCAGAGTTAAAAAGTATTGTAGGTAAAAGTGCTAGTAATAAATTTTTATTTACTTACACAAACGTTGCAGATGATAGAAGCCCAATTGGAAACCCTTACCCTCGTATTGTTATAAGCGATAATACAGGAACTGGTAATACACAAGGTTTAATTATTGGCCCAGACCCAAGTAGCAACGTAAATGTGTTAACTCAAAAAAATTGGAGTATCATTGATGTTTATAAAATAAATATTGGTAAACACGTTTTATCTATTGGTGGTGAGTGGGAATATAGCAATGTTAAAAATGCGTTTATTCAGCGTACTTGGGGTGAATATCAATACGACAGTATTGGCCAATTCTTTCGTGATTTAAGACCTCGCCAATTTAGAACTGCCTACTCACTTTTAGATGGTATTGCTGGTGATGCCACTGGTGCTGCTGCAGAATTTAAAATTGGTAAAGGAACTGCTTTTATTAATGATGAATTTAGGGTAAATGATAACCTTACACTAAACTTTGGTTTACGTGCCGATTATTACAAATGGTTATCTAATCCTATTACGGATGCTTATACCAATAACGTTGCATTGCCAATTTGGTCTGGTACATATGACTTACAAGGTGCAAAATCTGGAAACACACCTAATGTACCCATTTCTGTTTCTCCAAGATTTGGATTTACTTATAAAATGCCTGAGGAAAGTATGACAGTTCGTGGAGGTATGGGCTTATTTACTGGTCGTGTTCCTCTTGTTTGGCCTGGTGGAGTGTTTAATAACAATGGTCAATTCATTGGTGGTTTTACTGCGAACAGTGGTAATAATGTTGCTGCTTGGAATGCTGTACGTTTTAGATCAAATCCTTTTGCTCAATGGACAGCTCCTCAGTTAGGCATTGGCTTAAATAAAGGTGGACTGAATTTAATTTCTGAGAACTTCAGAAATCCAAGAATTTTTAGAACATCTTTAGGTATCGATAAAAAATTAGGCAATGGTTGGAGTACAACTATTGAAGCTTTATATTCTAGGAACATTAATGAGGTATTTTATACCAACTTAAATGCACAAACACCAATAGCAAGTATGTCTGGTGCAGGTTTTGGACCTGGTAGATTAATTTATAATCCAGCTGCACCACTAATGGCTGGTTTAACAAACCCATACGATAATGCCATTTTACTAACCAATAACCAAAATGATAAGGGTTACGCATATAATTTTGCTATTACCATTGATAAGAAAACAAGAGATGGTTTTAATTTCAACTTTAACTATAGCTATGGCAATTCTCTAGTAACAAATGAAGCAACAAATTCTGTAAACCAAAGTCAGTGGCAGTTTATGGAAACCGTTAATGGTAGAAATAATATTACTAGATCTAATTCTGATTTCAGTGCAGGACATAGAATATTTACTTATGTAAGTAAGAAATTTACTTATGCTAAGAAGTCTATGGCTACTACAATTAGTTTAGTTTATACAGGCCAAAGTGGTGCTCCATTTAGTTATGTTTATGGTGGTGCATTAACAAGAGATGATGCTACTGTTGGTGGTGCTGGTGGCAATGATTTAATTTATATACCTACCGCCGCAGAAATGGCAAATATCTCTGTTCAAAATATTACTACTGTTGGAAATCCTGCAAATAGAGACCAACAGTTGGCTGCTCTTAATACATACATCAGTGAAAATCCATACTTAAATCAACGTCGTGGTCAATTTGCTGAACGTAATGGTTCAAGATTACCTTTTACCAATATTATAGATTTGAAAATAGCTCAAGACTTTAATATTAAAGTTGGCAAAAGCAGATACCAGTTCCAAGTTACCTATGATGTGTTTAACCTTGGAAACATGATAAACCGTGATTGGGGTAGAAACTATTTCTTAAGTAACGACCAGTTTTCTGCAATTAGTTTTAGAGGATATACCACACCAGGTACACTAAACCCTACAACTACAAGCACAACTTATGGTGGGGTAAACACTCAACCTGTGTTACAGTTTAATCCAAGTAACGTTGGTCGTTCTCCTTGGAATGTAAGTACAAGTCCTGTTCCAAATGTTTCTGCACGTTGGATTAGCCAATTAGGAATTCGTTTCAACTTTTAATAACAGTTAGAAATATTATAAAAAAAGAGGGCAATTAAAAGTTGCCCTTTTTTTTTGTGAAAATTAAACACTAATGCCGAAAAGGTATTGCTGCAGATGTGGAATTCGTTGCTTGTACGGCGAAACAGCTGTTGATCCAGTATGTAAGAGACAACTGAAGATTACAAAGTACTGCCACGCTTACTTGTAGCAATACCTATGTTGGGCGTAAGCAATCCGAAAACTCAACTTTGACAAATTATTTCATCAACATAGCCAATATTTTTTAGATTTGCTGAATGAAACCACGATTATATTTTGACACTTCGGTTTTTGGTGGTATTTACGACAAAGAATTTCAAGTTGAGACGGAAGAACTTTTTGAAATGGTAAAAGCTGGTGAAATAACTTGTGTTTATTCAGACTTGACTGAATTTGAGTTGGAAAATGCACCTGAAAGCATAAAAGAACAGTTTATAAATCTACCAAACGAACATATCGAGTTTGTTGAAATTACTGAAGAAATGGATAAACTTGCAAATGACTACATTAATGAAAAAGTAGTTGGAGAAACAAGTATAGACGATTGTAGGCACATTGCTTGTGCAACTATAAAGAAAGTTGATTATTTAGTAAGTTGGAACTTTAAACATATAGTAAACATTTTTAGAATTAGAGGTTACAACTCTATAAATATAAAAAGTGGTTACTCACAATTAGACATACGCTCACCAAAAGACATTATAAGAAATGAAAAATAACGAAGTGGCTAAAGTTAAAGAATTTGACACGGTTAAATTCTTTAGAGCAGTTAAAGAAAAGATTGCAAACGAAACAAAAGGAATGACTTTCGCTGAATTTAAACAACACATAAGCAATAGAAAATTAAAAACTACAAAATAATTTGACTATGCCCAACATGTGGTTTCGCATTCTTGGGGCTCTACAAATATATCCTTCCCGAAACTTCGGGATTATTTACTGTGCTTCAGTTAGGGCTAAATGTTAAAAGTTTAGCTATGAATAAAATCCTGTACATGCTGGACAATTATCAAGTTCAGTTATCGACTCACGGAATCTTAATACCACACTTGCACAAAGTTTTAGATAATAGCCCAAATAAATTGGGCCAAACAGCTATCCAAAAAGGCATTATCCCGGAAAATTTTGGTCTAGATTAAAATTCATAATGGTATTATATTTTTCCGTTTTTTTTCTTATATGCAATTAACAAATCAACCACTTCATTATAACTTTCTATCCCTTTAATTTGTTGATTGGCTTTTAAATATTGCCCATATAATTGAGACATGATGGGGGCAACCTTATTTCTTTTTCTGGCAAAAAATTTACGAATATCTCTTAAATCTTTTTTTACTAAACTATCTAACTCCCAACCATGGGTTGCTTCAAAATCCATCATAAACAATTCCATCGATGCATATTTATATAAATCTAAATAAACCGAATAGCGGAAATATGGATTTTTACTACTGCTGCAAGCTAAATAACCAACAAAATTGGCTTCATCTTCGCTAGCATAACCCAATTGATGTGCAACTTCGTGGCAACTAACATAGGGTGCTAAAATTCGAGGTATATCGCCACTTAATTGAGCCTCGCCACTAAATGGATTGTAATAACCTGTAAAACCAACATAATGGCTAATACCACTATATAAACTTGTTTTAATGGTTGGTGCTTTATAAGTTAAAAATGAATATTGTTTGCTTAATCCATCATACAAAAGAGCAGTTTCTTTAAATATTTCTTTCACATTTGGATTGGGTAAACTATCGGTACCTAGTTCTTTTCTAGTGGCGTTTACTTTGTCTATTAAATCGCAGACTAAATCTTCAACCTGCGATTTTGTATAGTTCGATTTTTCTATTTTTAATTGATGTGCAATTCCCAACCTACTATAATTAAATGCCCATAATGCATTAAATAATATATACACCCAAAATAAGGTGGTTATGATAGATGATAAATATTTTACCAACAGTTGTTGGTTCAATTGTTTTTTTACTACTTTTTTAATAAATGAAAACAACCAAAAAACTACACGTAAAATAATTATTGCATAAAAAATATCACCAATAGTAAAAGGCAACCATCCTGTAATGGTTCTTAAAAATTCTCCAATTATTGGGTATACAACTAAGCTATAATACGCCTCAATAAAACTAGGAAATGATTTAGCGATAGTTATCGATGTAATTAAAAACAAAGGGAATATCCACTTTCTAAAATATTTTTTTATAAAGATTTTTCTACTTTTAATTTCCATAAATAAATATTCAAAAAAATAAATTATGAGATATCTTTAAAACAAGCCAAAGTGCCCTTTACAGATTAATCACTTCTACAACAGCATCTAAATTAATGGTACCAAATACATGCGGAAATTCTTCGTTCATAGATGGTGCTAATTCGTACTTTAATTCATTGTTTAATTTACGGGTGTCTATTACTAATTTTACTAGCCCAGTTTTGCTTTTAAAGTACCTTTCTAAAACCCCATTTACTTGGCTTACGGTACTGCAATGTATAAACCCTTCTATTGCTAAAGAATCGGCTTTATAAAAGCCTTCTTTCAATGCAATTTCCCATTCGGCCTTTGTTGTTACATGATAAATTGTACTATTCATTTAAGTTACATTTATTACAAAGTAAATACAATAATACCGAAGTGATATCTGTAATAAACCAAAAAAATGGTCTAAAAAGCTATCCAATCAGCATTACACCAGAAAATTTTGGTTTAAATTAAAATTCACATTGGTATAAATTGTTTTCAATGGGCTATAATAAAAAATCTCAAAAACAGCCATAATACTTCTATAAATTTTAATCAACATCAATTACTTTTACGCAATGGGAGAATATTCTTTAGGCGATGCAATGAAAGGCTTTATAAGAAAAAGCAATTTAAAAAACGGTATTCGAGCTGTTCAAATTGAAGAAGTTTGGTTACAGATAATGGGAAATACCATTGCCAAATACACCGATAAAATTGAGATTATTAATTATACATTATTTATACGAACCAATGTTGGCCCATTAAAAAACGAATTGATGTTTCAGAAACAACAAATTATTGACAGGGTTAATGAAACTTTTGGAGAAAAAGTAATTAGCAATGTGGTAATTCAGTAGTTGAAGCTATGCTGAAAAAAACATATAAAAACGAAGGGTTGGTTTAAAATTTTCAACAAATATTTATAACAAACTACCTCGTTGAATAATACCACCACCAATAACATCATTGCCTTCATAAAAAACTGCACTTTGGCCAGGAGCAATGCCTTTTACGTTTTCGTAAAAACGAACATTTATTCCGTTATCGGCGGTATATAAATTGCTTAAAGCCCCTTTGTCTTTATACCTAATTTTAGTAATTGCTTCCATGCCTTCTGATATGCCATCGTATTTTATCCAATTTATTTTTCCTACCTGCATATCGTTTTTGTCTAAATCTTGTTCATCGCCTAAAACAACAGTATTAGTATCTGGATTGATGGCTGTTACAAATGCAGGTTTACCCAATGCAATATCTAAACCCTTGCGTTGTCCAATTGTATAAAAAGGATAGCCTTTATGTTTGCCCAAACGTTTACCATTTTTATCGGTAAACCAACCTCCGTCAACCCTTTCTTCAAGCCCATCAACACGGCGTTTTAAAAAGCCTCTATAATCGTTATCGGGCACAAAACAAATTTCATAACTCTCACTTTTTTTAGCCAGTTCTGGATAGCCCATATCATGTGCCATTTGTCTGATTTCAGACTTTCTATATTTACCCAAAGGCATAATGGTACGACTCAGTAATTCCTGATCTAGTCCCCATAAAACATAGCTTTGATCTTTGGTTTCGTCTAAACCCTTGCTTAAAAAATAACGCCCATTTTCATGTTGTCTAACTTCGGCATAATGGCCAGTTGCAATAAAATCGCAGTTTAAATTATTGGCACGTTTTAATAAAGCCTTCCATTTAATATGGGTATTACACATAACACAAGGGTTGGGTGTACGACCAGCCAAATATTCTTCTACAAAATTTTCAATCACAAAATCGCCAAACTCTTCTCTTATGTCTAAAATAAAATGTGGAAACCCATGATGCACAGCAGCCATACGAGCATCGTTAAAACTATCAATATTACAGCAACCTGTTTCTTTTTTACCAGTAGTCCCAACACTTGTTGCATAATCCCATGTTTTCATGGTAATTCCAATTACTTCGTAGCCTTCATGGTGCAGCATTAAGGCAGTAACAGTACTGTCTATTCCTCCACTCATGGCCACTAAAACTTTTCCTTTACTACTCATATATACCTTATTGCTAAACGGCAAAAGTAAATTTTATTTTTCAGTTGAAGTTTATTGAAGTATGGGCTTTATTGCGATTGAAGGAATTTTTTGGGTTTACCACATAGGAACAATAGGCACATAGAATTAAATAGAAGGTATCGACTAAGTGTCTTTGTTTCTTATTTGGTTCAAAAATTCACCGCAGAGGCAGAGAGTCCACAGAGTTTACGCAGAGAAAAAAGTAACTATGAAACTTTCAAAGGTTTAAACTATTTAAAA
>JANOZK010000040.1:0-1827 GCA_031429335.1 Chitinophagaceae bacterium
AGCTTCATTTAACTTATTACCCATCTTATTTTCATTCATTGTTTTATTTTGGGTAAGTGGTTTTGATATTATTTATGCTTTGCAAGATGAAGTCTTTGATAAAGAAAATAAATTACATTCAATTCCTGCAATGTTGGGCAAAACAAAAGCATTAAATGTATCAAGATTGTTGCATATCATTTGTGCTACAATAGTTGTATTCATTGGATTTCAGTACGATTTCCATTTATTATATTGGCTTGGTGCAATGGCATTTATTGCTATGTTATTATATCAGCATAGCATTGTGAAACCAACAGATTTAAGCAAAGTAAACATTGCTTTTATGACAGCAAATGGTATTGCAAGTGTAGTTTTTGCAGTATTTGTTATTGCCGATTTGATGTTACTATAAACAATTAAATTATATTTGCGTGGGTAAAAAATTTACTCATTTTAAAAATACAGTAAAACAAAAAATAAATGCAAAAAGTAGTCACAGTTTTAATTTGTTCAGTTCTTATTCTTTGTGGTTCAAACGCAATAGCACAAAAAGATTGGAGATTGGGTATTAGTGCAATGCCAGGTGTTGCTTCAAATGGGGGTTATGGTTTTGTATTTGGTACAGATTTTAGATTTCAACACGAAATTGCTCCAAAAACTCACTTTATTTTAACAACGGGGTTCACTCAGTTTTTCAAAAAAAATGATGTAGTTGGTTTGGGATATATTCCATTAAAAGCTGGTGTTAAATATTTTTTAGGTGAAAATCTTTATACAGGTGGCGATTTAGGTATTGCTTTTGGAATGGTTAAAAACAGTGGACGTTCTTTTATATGGGCTCCCACAATTGGTTTATCTTTTAAAAAGTTTGATATTAGCGTTAAATACGAGGATGCAAGCGATTTCAAATTCGTAAAAGATGGTAGCAATAATAATTACGTGAAACAATTTGCACTAAGATTAGCAAAAGGGTTTACGCTAAAGTAATTCATGTAAAATGAGGAAAAGGCATAAAACATATTTTATGCCTTTTTTGTGCTTTTTAAAAATCAATTTTCTTATTTACTCCTATTTAAATAAAAATTAAATTATTGCTAAGAAGTATCATTATATCAAGTATTCTCTACTTTTTTTGCACAACAGCATTTGCCCAAAAGTTTTATAAATATGAGATTGCCTTTACGCCTTCAATTGCTACTACGCAATTTTATGGTTTTGCATTAGGAGCAGATGTACGGTTAGAGAAATATTTGGATGCAACTAATACGCTTATTTTTTCTACTGGGGTTTCTCATTTTTTTGAAACAGTTAAAGCTTATAAGTACACTGTTTTGCCAGTTAAAGTGGGAATAAAAAATAATGTAACAACAAATTTTTATGCTGCATTAGAAGTTGGTGTGGGTATAGGAGTGGGGTTGGCCGAAAATTCAGGTACAGGTTTTGTTTGGAGTTCTTCACTTGGCTATTCCATAAAAAACACTGATATTAGTTTGCAATATCAAGATTTTGTAAAATATATTTCAACCAAACAATTTGGAATTAGGTTTGCTTACTATATAAAACATTAACGTGGCAAGAATACTTTGTATTGATTATGGGGGTAAACGAACCGGCATTGCAGTTACAGATCCATTTCAAATAATTGCAACCGCACTAACAACAATACCATCTTCTGAATTGATTGTATTTTTAAAAAAATATTTTTTGCAAGAAGAAGTGGAGTTAATATTAATTGGTGAACCATTAAATTTAAACGATACTGCAACTCATGCAACACCTTTGGTGCAACAAGCCATAAAACTTTTGCAAAAAGAGTTTCCAACTATACCCATTCAAACTGTTGAC
>JANOZK010000041.1:0-5020 GCA_031429335.1 Chitinophagaceae bacterium
TGTAAGCTCCCCCAAAAATAGTACGTTTTAAAAGTAGACAATATTTGTAACTTTAAAAAACGTAAAAGATGAAAAAAAGCACATTCAGCCCTGCCCAGATTTCAGGCATCCTCAAAGAATTTGACAACGGCAAAACTGCAGATGAAATCAACCGTGAACACGGTGTAAGCAAAGCCTCATTGTACAAATGGCGGCAACGCTATGGTGGAATGGAAGCCACCGAGTTAAAAAGAATAAAAGAATTAGAAGAAGAAAACACCCGGTTGAAACGGATGTACGCCAACTTGGCCATGGAGCTTGACACAGCCAAATGGATTATTGAAAAAAAGCTCTAAAGCCTTGCGATAAAAGAAGCATTGCCGAGGCGGTGCAACTAGAACGACCAAAAGACATCAGCAAGGCGTGTCGATTATTACACCTGAGCAGGAGCAGCCTGCATTATCAATCTATTAAAAACGATGCTTTCATAATGGATCGACTAGAGGAACTTGCTAAACAAAACCCTGTAGAAGGTTTTTGGAAGTGTTATGGCCGTATTAGAAATAGCGGCACCATTGTTAATCATAAAAAATTACACAGAGTTTATAAACAGATGGGATTACCACTACGTCGTAAAATAAAGAAAAGATTACCAGCAAGAGTAAAAGAGCCATTAGCAATGCCCGCCTGTTTTACACAAACCTGGAGCATAGATTTTATGAGTGATGCACTTAGCAATGGAACTAAGTTCCGAACCTTTAATGTGATAGATGATTATAACCGTGAAGTATTATTTATTGAAACAGATTATTCATTAAAAAGTAGCCGGGTAATATGGGTGCTTAAACATTTAATTAATCGCTATGGCAAGCCACAGAAAATACGGATGGATAACGGCCCTGAGTTTGTAGCAAAACTGGCACAGGCATGGAGTACAGCCAACGAGATTGAATTTAAATACATACAACCAGGCAAACCTACTCAAAACGCCTACATAGAACGATTTAATAAAACATACAGGGGAGGCATTTTAGATGCCTATCTGTTTGATAGTATTGATGAAGTGAGAGAGGTTACACAAACATGGATGGATGATTATAATAACGAAAGGCCCCATGATGCATTGGGTGGGTTATCTCCAAAAATGTATAGAGAAAAGTATGCACTAAAAACCGTTCCTGCTGTTGGGCTCCGTTACGCTTCGGCTACGCCTACGCTCCACTACGCCCAACAGCAGGAACCACAAACCAATTAAATAATGAAACTATTTTTCTACTTTTGAAGTGTACTAAAAAGGGGGAGCTTACATTGCAACTAGGAATTTTTTTGCTTTATAATTTGGGTAAATTATATGTTTTAACAAATTCAACAGCATGCATCATATCATGATGTAAAATTCTATCTTCAGAGTTAAATGAAACTAGCTTTCTAAAATCGGTAAATATAGTTTCTACAAATGCAGAACTTTTTAAGGGTCGTCTAAATTCTAATGCTTGAACTGCAGTTAAGAGCTCAATGGCCAAAACACGTTCTACATTATTAATTAGCCTAAAACACTTTGTTGCGGCATTGGCACCCATGCTTACATGATCTTCTTGGTTGTTCGACGATGAAATGCTATCAACACTACTTGGCGTACACAATTGTTTGTTTTCGCTTACAATACCTGCAGCTGTATATTGTGGAATCATAAAACCAGAATTTAAGCCAGGATTTTTCACCAAAAACAATGGCAAACCCTTTTGCCCAGAAATTAACTGGTAGGTTCTTCTTTCACTAATATTAGCAATTTCACTCATAGCAATGGCTAAAAAATCTAAATGCAATGCCAATGGTTGCCCATGAAAATTACCACCACTAACAATTAAATCTTCTTCAGGAAAAATATTTGGATTGTCGGTAACTGAATTTATTTCGGTTAAAAAAACCGCTAAAACATTTTCAAAAACATCTTTAGTTGCCCCATGTACCTGAGGAATACATCTAAAACTATACGGATCTTGAACCTGTTGTTTTTGTTGTGCGGTAATTTGGCTGTTTAATAAATGCTCTCTTAAAATTTTTGCAGTTACAAATTGGCCATTGTGGTTTCTTATGCTATGTATTGCTTCATGTAAAGGTTCTGCAATACAGTCAAACGCATCGAAACTAATCGCTGCAATTGCATCTGCAAATGCTAATAAACGTTCCGCTTTATACAAACAAAACATGCCGTATGCACTCATAAACTGAGTGCCATTTATTAAGGCCAGCCCTTCTTTACTTTGTAATGGAACAGATGATAAATTAAATTTTTCGAGAATACTTTTGGTTAAATATTTTTCACCATTAATCTTCACTTCTCCCAAACCAATTAATGGTAAACTCATGTGCGAAAGTGGGGCTAAATCACCACTTGCACCTAAAGAACCCTGTGTATAAATTATAGGTAAAATATTTTTATTACATAAATCTACTAACCCTTTAACCGTTTTTAGTTGAACCCCACTATGACCAAAGCTCAAGCTTTTAATTTTTAATAAAAGCATTAATCTAACAATTTCTTCTGGTACTTCGTCTCCTATACCACAAGCATGGCTCATTAATAAATTGTATTGTAATTGTTCTATTTGATGATTATCAATCTGCACATTTTGTAAAAATCCGAACCCTGTATTTATTCCATAAATTAATTTATCATTATTAGCTAACTTATGGTTTAAGTAACTCCTACAAGTATCAATTAATAATTCTGATTGAGGGGATAATTTAATTGTGGTTTGTTGCTCTATGGATTGTTTTACAGCATCAAACGATAACCATTCGTTATTAATAACCAATTCATTTTTAATCATAAGTAGCAAGCAATTTATTCGATGCAAAGTAAATATTTTACTTTGATTGCAAACAAACATTATTTAGTTTGGGAGTATTGATAAGCCAAAAAGAAAAACGCCGCATTACTGCGACGTTTGTGATTCGGATTGGATTCGAACCAATGACCTACTGCTTAGAAGGCAGTTGCTCTATCCAGCTGAGCTACCGAACCATCTGCTTTAGCAGGCGGCAAAGTAAACGAAAAAAAACTATTTTAACAAACCTCATTTCTGTGTTTGCTAATATTTTTTCTTCTATACAGTTTTTCCCTATAAACAAAAAGTGTTCGTTGTTTACGAACACTTTTTGCTAATAATTTTAATTATTGTTTAGTATCTTTTATTATTTCTTTTCTTGCTTACCTAATGGTTTGTTCTTTGCAAAATCAACCAGAATAGGAGCTGCAACAAAAATTGATGAGTAGGTACCAGTGATAACACCAATTAACATTGCAAAAGCAAATCCTCTTGTAACCTCACCACCAAAAATAAATAATATTAAAATGGTTAAGAATACCGTTAATGAAGTCATAATAGTACGACTCAATGTTTGATTAATGGCTGTATTAATTAATTGTTCTTTTCCAAGGCTAGGATATAGCCTACTGTCTTCTCTAATTCTATCGTAAACAATTACAGTATCGTTCATTGAAAAACCAATAACAGTTAATACCGCAGCAATAAAATGTTGGTCTATTTCTAAAGGAAAAGGAACTAATTTTCTTGCAAAAGAGAATACAGCTAAGGTTACAAAAACGTCGTGCAATAATGCAACAATTGTACCTACAGAATATCTCCAATCTCTAAAACGAATAAATATGTAAAAGCAAATCATAAGCATTGCTATGATGGCTGCTTTAAATGCACCAGACTTCAACTCATCAGAAATAGTTGGTAAAACTGTTTGTGAACTTTGTTTGTATTTGGTATCAAACTCAATGTAACTTAAACCGGATGGCAAATAATTTTTTAAACCACCAAATAAAGTTTTCTCAACTAGTGAATCAATTTTGTTGCCAGTTTCTTGAATTTTATAAGAAGTAGTAATATCTAATTGATTGTTACTACCTATTGTTTTAATAATTGGCGTTTCGCCCCCAAATGTAACTTTTAGTTCGTCTCTAATTTTATCAGCATCTACAGGTTTATCAAAGCGTATAACATAGCTACGTCCACCTGCAAATTCAACACCTTCATCAAAACCATTAAAGAAAGATGCAATACCTAATATTAATACAACAACAGAGATACCATAAGCTATTTTTCTGTACTCAATAAACTTATAAGATGCATGCTTAAATATTTTACGAGATAAAGCAGTAAAGTATTCAAAATGCTTACCAGATTTTTGTGTAGCATACATATCGGTAATTAATCTTGATACCAATATTCCACAAAATAAACTTAGAGAAATACCCAACATTTGTGTAGTTGCAAAACCTAAAATTGGGCCTAATCCAAATGTAAATAATATGGCTGCAGTTAAAAATGAAGTAACGTGAGCGTCTAATACCGGTGCAAGAGAACGCTTGTAACCATCGTTAACTGCAACAGGATAACTTTTGCCTTTCGTTAATTCTTCCTTAATACGCTCAAATATAATTACGTTGGTATCTACTGCCATACCAATAGTTAATACCAAACCTGCAATACCAGCTGCGGTTAGTGTAAACCCAAGTGCAGCCAATATACCCACAGTAAATAAAATGTTTAATATCAATGCAATGTTGGCAACCCAACCAGCCGTGTTGTAGTAAACCAACATTAAAATAAATATAACCAAGAAGGAAATTAAGAAACTATTTCTTCCGCCTAAAACTGCTTCCTTACCTAAAGTTGCACCAATAACTTGTTCTTGTACAATTTTTGCAGGTGCTGGTAATTTACCAGTTTGTAATATTTCAGATAAATCCTGTGCTTCTTTGATGGTATAGTTACCAGAAATTTGAGAACTACCAGTTGTAATGGGTTCGTTAACATTAGGTGCAGAATAAACAAAATTATCTAATACTACAGCAACTGGCTTTCCTACATTTTTAGTCGTTAAATCGCCCCAAAGTTTAGTTCCTTCTTTATCCATATTCATGCGGATAACAATTTTGCTACCCTCATAATCTTGTCTTGCCTCTGCAACATGTTCTCCTTCTAATTTGGCTTGACCATTATCTAGAGTTTTTATTGCATAT
>JANOZK010000042.1:0-1775 GCA_031429335.1 Chitinophagaceae bacterium
CGCCAAGTGCATGGTTGCCAAAGTGGCCACCCAGGTGGTTCTTTAGGTTGTACAGATGTTTTGGTGGCTTTATATTTTAATACAATGAATATTGATATTAATTTTAATATGAAAGGTATTGGAGAAGATTTATTTTTTCTTTCAAATGGGCATATTTCACCAGTTTTTTATAGCGTATTAGCAAGGGTTGGCTATTTTGATGTAAAAGAATTATCAACTTTCCGTAAGCTAAATTCTCGTTTACAAGGGCATCCTACAACACACGAACATTTGCCGGGTATTAGAATGTCGTCTGGCTCTTTAGGGCAGGGCTTATCAGTTGGTATTGGTGCAGCATTATCTAAAAAGTTGAATAAAGAAAGCAGTTTTGTATTTGTTTTAATGGGCGATGGAGAGCAAAACGAAGGTCAGGTTTGGGAGGCTGTGCAATTTGCACCACACCATAAAGTGGATAACTTAATTGCCATTGTTGATGTAAATGGACAACAAATTGATGGTTCAACCGATAAAGTAATGAGCAACAGAGACCTTGCCGAAAAATACAAAGCATTTGGTTGGCAGGTTTTGCATATGGATGGCAATAATATGGCTGAAGTTGTAACAACTTTAGCTACTGCAAAAGCATCAAGTGGGCAAGGCGTACCCGTTGCAATAATGATGAAAACCGAAATGGGAGCTGGTGTTGATTTTATGATGGGAAGTCACAAATGGCATGGTGTTGCACCAAACGATGAGCAATTGGCCACAGCCTTAGCTCAATTAACTGAAACCTTAGGCGATTATTAAAACAACCCTTTCGGCGGTTTAAAAAACCCCAAAAGCGGTTAAAATGAATATCACCATTAGCTAGTCTCAACAACCTTAAAATCGGTTAAAACCAACAAAATTTAATTAAACGAAAAATGAAAAAATATACGTTCACCGAAAAAAAAGATACACGTTCTGGTTTTGGTGCAGGCATGACGGAGTTGGGCAGAACCAACCCTAATGTAGTAACCCTTTGTGCCGATTTAGTGGGCTCTTTAAAAATTGATACTTTTATTAAAGAAAATCCTGAACGATTTATACAATGTGGTATTGCCGAAGCCAATATGATTTGTATTGCAGCTGGTTTATCAATTGCAGGTCATATACCCTATGCAACTACGTTTGCAAACTTTGGTTCGGGCAGGGTGTATGATCAAATACGTCAATCAGTAGCTTATAGCAATAAAAATGTAAAAATTGCAGTATCGCATGCTGGTTTAACCTTAGGCGAAGATGGAGCAACACACCAAATTTTAGAAGATATTGGTATGATGAAAATGTTGCCAGGAATGGTTGTTATTAACCCTTGCGATTATAACCAAACCAAAGCTGCAACAGAAGCAATTGCCAATTATGAAGGGCCTGTTTACTTACGTTTTGGCCGACCTGTAGTACCAGTATTTACTGATCCAAATCAACCTTTTGAAATTGGTAAAGCTTGGATGGTAAATGAAGGAACCGATGTAACCATCATTGCAACTGGCCATTTAGTTTGGGAAGCCATTCAAGCTGGTGAACAATTAGAAGCTTTAGGCATTAGTGCAGAAATAATTAATATACATACTATTAAGCCTTTAGATGAAGAAGCTGTTTTAAAGTCTGTTGCAAAAACCGGTTGTGTGGTTACTTGCGAAGAGCACAATCGTTTAGGAGGTTTAGGCGACAGTGTAGCACAAGTATTAATTAAAAAAAATATTTTCAATCAAAATTTTTGAGTCCAATTGAAAACCATCCCAAGCTCTTTTCCA
>JANOZK010000043.1:0-10634 GCA_031429335.1 Chitinophagaceae bacterium
TCTTAACTCGTCGAAAAAGTGTTTGGGTAACTCTTCTATGTTGTTGTAATGGTTAACGCCAGGGTCGTTGGCAGCTACTGCAATAATTTTATCATCGTCTTCGCCACCATCTATCATTTGCATTACACCAACTACTTTGGCTTCCATTAAAGTTAAGGGTACCACTGGCAAAGAAGTAATTACTAAAATATCTAATGGATCTTTATCGCCACCATAGGTTTGTGGAATAAAACCATAATTACATGGGTAATAAAACGAAGAAAAGATAACCCTATCTAACTTTAATAATCCACTTGGTTTATCGATTTCGTACTTGCATCTGCTACCTTGTGGTATTTCTATAATTGCATTAACTACCCTTGGTGCATTATCGCCTGGAGGAACCCCATGCCAAGGATGTAAAACTGTTTGTTGATTGATCATATATTTTACTTTCTATTTTAATATTAAATAACCCAAAAATACAGCTGCTAACCCAAAAACCACACTTGTAACTATGTATAAAATGGCAGTTGTATAGCGTTGTTGTTGTAATAGTTGTAGGGTTTCCCAACTTAGTGCCGAAAAGGTGGTAAAACCACCACAAATACCCGTTGCTAGTAATAAACGCCAGTTATTAAAATTGGTTTCTTTTACCGCTATTGCCATTACTGCACCAATAATAAAAGAGCCTATACTATTTACCGTTAATGTTGCAAACGGAAAATAATTGTGTTTAATTATTAAGCTACAAAAATACCTTAACATACTGCCTATTGCACCACCAATGCCTACCAATAAAAACTGCTTAAACATTATAAATTGGGGTTAAAGGTATATTTAAAATCGACTAGCCAACTATTATTAACCAAAGTGGCTTTTACTTTTCGGCCTACTTTATCGAACGAATAAGCATAATTAATAATTGTGGCGGTGGTAGTAAGGTTTTCGATGGTAATGTTTTGTAAAGAGGTTTCGGCAAATTGTTTTCTTTGATTGGTGGTTTTGGCACGGTAGGATTGTTCGGCTTGTTTTAATAATTCGATGTTTTTAGCATCTTGAACCATGTAAAAAGATGCTTTTTCGAAATCGCCAGTTAAGCAGCTACCTAAAAATTCTCTAGCAGCATCTAAAGCATCGATGGCTGGTGGATAATTTTTTTGTGTACTACAACCAATAAAAATTAACCATGTAATTAAAATTGAAAGTTTTGTTTTCATGTAAAGTATACTTGCGACAATAAAATTTATTAAACGTTGGTTGTTTTATCTTGACTACGAAGTTAATGTTTAGCCTTATTAATAAAATGAGGCTTTTTAAATGTTATGTTCATTTTATTTTTTTATGTACACCATATACTCGAACTCTTGTAATTCGAAGGTTTCATTTGCTTTAAAATTATATTGTAACTCTGAAAAAACATTGGTAAACCTGCCTGCTAACCATTGATGATTTACTTCGAATTTTATTCTTGCTTCTGCAGAAAAATTTAAGATTACCAGCACCACTTCGGTATCTTTTTTTCGTAAAAATGCCATTACCCCATTATGGTTAGTGGGTAAATTAAATGTTTCGCCATTGGTTATTGCATTGGTTTTGTGTAAGTGTAATAACTTTTTATAAAAATCGTGCAACTTCAAAGGATTGTTCCACTCGATTAAATCTTTATCAAAAAATTTCAATCGTTTATTGTTCGGGCTTTCTTGTCCACTATACATTAAGGGCATACCCAACCAAGTACAAGCCAATACTGCTAAGGGTTTTGCAGCATTGCCATATTTTTCGTACTCGGTACCGTTCCAACTATTTTCGTCGTGGTTGGTGGTAAAAAATAATTTTTTGGAGTCTTTTGGGTATTGAGAATAACTATGTAAAATATCGTACACATCGTGTAAAGATGCATTGCCTTTTATGTACTTTTCTGTTCGGTGCATCCACTCCCAAGCATAGGTAACATCGAATACATTGTGGTATTCTACTACCTCGCATTCGGCTAGCCAAAATAGTTTTTTGGTGGCATCGCATTGGGTTCTAGCTTCCTGCCAAAAATCTAAAGGAACTAGGTGTGCCATATCGCATCTAAAACCATCGATACCACAATTGTTTACCCAAAATTGCATGGCTGCAATCATTGCTTTACGCATGTTTTGATTGGTATAATCCAAATCAATTACATCATGCCATCCATTTTCTTCGGTAAAATTATTTTCGGCATCTAACAAATAGTACTCTTTGTGTTCTATGGTCCAGTGATGATCCCATCCTGTGTGATTGGCCACCCAATCTATAATTACTTTAAAGCCTAGGGCATGTGCTTCGGTTACTAAATTTTTAAAATCGTTAATGGTTCCAAATTCTTCATTTGTGTTGATATAACTAGAACAAGCATAGTAACTACCTAATGTACCTTGACGAACTTCTTTACTAATAGGTGTAATGGGCATGAACCATAAAATATCAATGCCCATACTTCTTAACCTAGGTAAGTGCTGTTGAAATGCTTTAAAAGTACCTTCGGGTGTGTATTGTCTAATATTTACTTCGTACATACTTGCACCTAATGCCCATGAAACTGTAGGAAAATGGTTGGCCATAAACGATTTTTCTTTTCGCCAAAGTAAGACTTTTTTTTAGCATCTTTTTTTTTGGTTACTTTCATTATACCAACCAAATATACTAATGCAAACAAGTTCCCCAGAAAACGGCGTACAGCTTGAACGAAAAATAAGCTTAGTACAAGCCACAGCCATTAATATGATTGACATGGTGGGCATTGGACCATTTGTTGTATTAAGTGTTGTTGCTGCAAAAATGAATGGCCCTTGGTTTTTGTATGCTTGGGTTGCTGGTGCATTTTTATCATTTATAGATGGCATGGTTTGGAGTCAATTGGGCTCAACCTATCCATTAGCAGGTGGCAGTTATAATTTTTTAAAAGAAGGTTTTGGTGAAAAATGGGGTAAGCTGATGAGTTTTTTATTTGTGTGGCAAACCATGATTCAGGCACCGTTGGTAATAGCATCGGCAGCTATTGGATTTGCACATTATGCTGAGTTTATTTTTGGAACAGACAAAACTGTTTTATTGTTCAATTTTCAAGTTCCTCTAAATACCATTTTAAGCAAAATAATAAGTGGCACTGTAGTGATTTTAATTGTTGCTTTATTATATAGAAAAATTGAAGCTATTGGTAAAATAAGTGTGTTGCTTTGGGTGGGCGTTTTAATAACCATGGCTTGGATTATTGGTGGTGGATTATTGCATGGAAACTTTACAGCACCTATTGTACACATAAATGATGGACTTCAATTAAACAGTGCATTTATTGCTGTGCTTGGATTTGCAAGTGTAAAAACGGTGTACAGTTATTTGGGGTATTACAATGTTTGCCACTTAGGTGGAGAAATAAAAAATCCAAAAAAGAATATACCGAAAAGCATGTTTATTTCTATAGCATGTATTGCTGCATTATACTTGTTGATGAATGTAAGTGTTGCTTCTGTATTGCCCTTAAAACAAATACAAGAAAGTAAATTTGTGGTGAGTGAATTTGTACAAACCTTAGCAGGTAAAACTGCTGCTACCATTGCAACAGGATTAATTCTTTGGGTTGCATTTGCATCGGTATTTAGTGCAACATTGGGTTATAGTCGTGTGCCTTATGCAGCAGCAAAAGATGGAGCGTTTTTTAGTGTGTTTGCAAAGCTGCACCCAACAAAACATTTCCCTTATATCTCTTTATTATTCTTAGGAGCAGTGGCATTTGTGTTTAGTTTATTGTTCAGATTAGGAGATGTAATTGATGCCATTCTTGCCATGCGAATTCTTATTCAATTTATTGGACAAACCATTGGATTAATTTTATTGGTAAAACAAAAAGGGTTGAAACATTTTGCATGGAAAATGCCTTTGTATCCTTTACCTGCAATATTGGGTATTTGTATTTGGGGATTCATCTTTTTTAGTACAGGAAACAAAATGATGTTGGGTGGAGTTACAGTAATTTCATTGGGAATTGTTGCTTACTTATTAAAAGCCAATAGAAATAAAGAGTGGCCTTTTTTGAGGTAATTATGTTCTTTACAATAAAAGCCATTGTACATTTTTCCAATGATACTTAACTGATCATTACCTTGTGATACATTGCTCAAGACAATAGTTTCCATAGTACTTCTTACTTTTTGATTTATCTTTTTAGTAGCTATATTTTGATCAATACTTTCATACAGTTTCTCAAGTTTAAAGCCTGGAATAAAATTTTAAGATTAGGCATTTGAATTTTTTTGTTTCTTACCCTTCTTATTTCTGTATCCCGTGCCTATTCCTATGACTAATAGCAGGCAAACCCCTTCGTCTAAAGGTATATCTTGTGGGTCATCAGGGAAAATCATTTGTGTGGCATCGAGTGACGGATCATTGGAATCTAGTGTTCCTACTGTATTGTCCACCTCTATCATCTGACCTTGTGCATCATAGCGTATATTGCCATTAGCATCCACCAATACTTCTCGACCATTTATATTTGTTGATCGTGGCCGTGTTCTTGGATTGTTGTTGCTACTACTAGCTGGTCTGCCAAAATTATTGCTGTTATTATTTGCATTTAATGTCTGACGACTGGGCAATACACCCCAATCTAGGTCTCTCAAATTTTGACCTCCAATATCGCCCTGCAAAGGTGATACGCCAAATATTGCAGATGCCCCTGATGATGATGACATTTCTGATATTTGGGCAGTAACTCTTGTTTCTATTAACACTATTAGCAATAAGGTTTGTATCAATATTTTAATACTCCTGCTTAATATGTAGTTTTCGTTTGGGTACTTCCATTTTCTCTGGTTCATTACTTCTCTCATTATATCCTTATTTCATCACTGTTTTAATATAGTTTGTACCGATACAAATCCTTTCCCATCACTCAATTCCAACAGATAACTTCCATTAGCCATGCCTTTATTAATCATGATGCTTTGTGTTGATGACCCTCCACTATGCTCTAACTGCTGTTGCAGCATAACCTTGCCTTGTTTGTCTATCAACCTTAATGTATATAAACCTTGTTTCACATTTATCAACTGCATATTGATTTGATTTCCTGTTACCGGATTTGGATAAATGTTTACTTGCTCGGCTCCAGATTTACCTAATGTTACTCTTACTATTTGGCTATAGCTGTAGCTGCCATTCTTCTCTATGACCTTTATTCGGTAGTAATGGTTTCCTGCTAATGGATTTAAATCTATTGCTGTGTAGCTGTTACTGCTTGCATTACTGTTACTTGCTACTGCTGCCATCTTTTTGAACTGTTGCCCATCGGTGCTGTTTTCTACTTCGTAACTGTTGATATTTGTTTCATTGGCTGTATTCCATGCAACTTCTATACTACTACCATTTTGGAATGCATTTACCTTGTTAATGGTTACTGGTAATGCTGCATTGTTTTTGAATACAATCTTAAACCTGTAGGCTGCTAATGATGCGGTATTGCTGGTTACTGTAAAGTTTACAGTAGTTGCTGCCGACAAACTTATCTGGGTGCTGCTATTGGTAAATGTATCATGTAACCAAGCTTCTATGCCTGGGGCATTGAAGTTGAGTGGTTGTATCTCCCAACGGTAAGTGCTTTGGGCTAAGCGTAATCTAAGCGTTTGTAAGAACAAGGTATCATTCGCATCGGCTAGGTTTCTGCTTTCTATACTTAATTCTTTACCACTATTTAAGATGGCTACATCTTCATCCCAGTTTTGAATTTGTTCTGCATCATTATCATCTACTGCATTGCTGAAATTATTGTTAAAGATGGCTAACACTCCATCAGCACTGCGGTCTATGCTGTTTGATGTGTATTTTAACTGGATATTCAGCTTTTCTGTTTGCAATCCTGTTCTAAAAACATCCAAATTACTAATCGTAGATTTATCAGACTCTTGTATCGTAAGTGTTGGATTGCTTATGCCTGATTTTGTTGTTACAAAGAAGGCTTGACCACCCTGAATATCATTGGTTAATAAGGATACGCCATTAGATGTGCCAAAAGTTGGATGTACAGTTACAAAGCCACCTCTAGTACCTATATTGGGATCCCAAATATTAAAATATGCACTAAAATTTGTTGCATTGGTTCCTGTATAAATGCTTGTCCAATTTACTGGCGAGGCATATGGATTGGCTACTAAACTAACTAAGCCTGATCCTCCTAAGCCTGTAAATAATTGGGTGCCTTGTTTTAAAGTACCGGTTGCTCTTAGTATTACATTGCTGCTGCCTGTTGTGGTAGTTAAGGTGGCTATATTATCTCTATTACCTCGTACAAATAACAGGTAAGCACTATCTGCCGCCAATGTGTTGAACTTTGTATTAGTGGCTACTATCCAATTTTGTAAACTGTTACTCCATCTGTACAATGATGCTGCATTTGTTTGGGTTACATCAAAACCATTTGCGTCTCCTCCTGTTCCTGTTATATGCGTACCATAGCCTGCTATTGGGCTGGTTACATTGGTTCCTATAACATTATTGTTTACCCCTTCCTGCCAATTAGCTCTAATCGAGGTAGTGGTTGTTACGCCTGGTGTAATTAAACGGTAAGCTCTGTTGCTGCTTGCACTCATGTAGCGTTCTACTGTTACATTTCCTGTAATATATCCTCCACTACTGCTTCCTGCTGCTATATATGTTGTGCTTAAAGCACTAGATTTTAAATTTAAATAACCGCCAGTTCTACATGTACCTGACGTAGGTGTATATGCACCTGTAATATTTAATACGCCGCTTAATGTTACACCAGCAGCATTGTTAATGGTTAAGTTTTTTATGGTATTACCAGCAAATGTTGATGCAGGAATAGTTTGAGCAGATGTGCCATTTAATTCAACTGTGCCTGCACTAACTATTAACGTACCACTATTCGATATTGTGCCAGCTATTTTTATTATGCCATTAACCGTTACTGTTACTGCACTTTCAACAGTAAGGTCATTAGTTTGAACAACTCCAACACTATTAATTGAAGGATAATTGCTTAATCCACTTGGGATTCTAACATTTGTTGTTGATATTGGCACCTCAATCGACCAGTTTAATGGGTCGTTCCAATTCGTATTAACACCTAGCCATGTATTTTCTGAGGTAACCGTGATTATTCCTGTAGCATTCACCGAACCACAACCTCCAGTCAATGGTATGCTGTAGTTAAATATTCCCGATGCTGTTGGTGTTCCACTGATGGTGATGGTATTGGCTGACCAAGCCGCAGAAACTCCAGCAGGTAATCCTATTGCAGTTCCTATTCCTGTTGCACCAGTGGTTGTGTGTGTGATATTCGTTAAAACTGTATTGATGTACAATGTTGGTGTACTAGATGCTGCACTTGTTGTATTATTTGGATTAACGGTTATTCTTAGAGGACTACTATTAACTGGGCTACAACCCCCAGAAGTAATAACAGCTCTGTAATAAGTGGTCGTTGTTAAGTTAGATGCTGTTAATGTAGTTGTTGAGTTGGCAATGCTAGTAACTGCAGAAGCAAAAGTACTTGAAGTCGATGATTCCCACCGAGTGATAGCACCTGTATAACCACTTAATGTTAACGTGGTTGAATTAGTCCCTCTACAAACCGTTGCACTACCTGCAATTGTTCCACCAACTGAAGCTGGAGTAACCGTAACCATTACTGTTGCACTATTTGCAGCAGCACATGATCCACTGGTAATAACAGCTCTGTAGTAAGTGGTCGTTGTTAAGTTAGTTGCCGTTAAAGTTGTTGTTGTGTTGGCAATGCCTGTAACTGCAGAAGCAAAAGTGCTTGAAGTTGATGACTCCCAACGGGTGATAGCACCTGTATGACCACTCAATGTTAAAGTGGTTGAATTAGTCCCTGTACAAACTGTTGCACTTCCTGCAATTGTTCCACCAACTGAAGCTGGAGAAACAGTAATGGTTCCTGTTGCATTAACAAAACCAGCCCCACCCGTTAATGGAATACTATAAGTAAAAGTACCAGAAGCCGTTGGCGTTCCGCTGATGGTGATGGTGTTTGATGCAAAAGCTGGGGAAACACCTGCAGGAAGACCAGTTGCTGTTCCGATACCAGTTCCTCCTGTAGTTGTATGTGTAATGTTTGTAAGAGCAGTATTGATACAAAGCGTTGGAGAAGATGAAGCTGCACCAACCGTATTTATTGCTGCTGCTTTAAAGGTAGCAATGGCTCCCGACCATTCTGAACTGGTACTTACGGTTCCTCCTGTTGTGGCTGCCAGGGTTGCCGTAACAATTCTCTCAAGTGCATAAACTCTTGCGTTCCTTGTTGCTGTTGAATGGGTAGAAGCTGTATTGGCAACAGTGGTGAAGGAACCTGAAATCGTTCCCAATGTGTAACTGCTACTTACTAAGCCAACACCTCCAATTAATAACTCATTAGCCTGAGTGGTTGTTGATGTTGTACCTGTTGACGCAGTTGTTGAATTACCTGTGGTATTTGCTGTTTTATCTAACGCACTTGCAGTTAAAATACCATTGTACTCTATAACAACAGCTGCCGATCTAAAACTTGACTGATTAATTGTAATGGCAGTTGCAGCACCAGATACGTTCGGAGCAAACCATATTTCGGTTGTAGTTCCATTCGCATTTGTTGCCTGTGTGGCCCTAGTCCAAGTGGCTCCTGTTTGGGTAATGCTAGTTACAGTGTTGGCAGTGGTGCTTCTTGTAGAAATTACTGCTATGAGCGAATTGCCATTCACAGGAGCTGTGGACATTGTAACTGAAATGGTTGCAGCAGCACTAGATCCTGTATTTCCGGTAGCAGACTGAACACGGGATATGGGATTTTGTGCAAACCCCATGATGCTCATCGTCAACAAAAGAAATAGAGAAATCGAAGCAGACTTGCCATTGAATGAAGAATGGCCGAAAGACAATTTTTTATTCAGGGCGAAGTATCGGTTCATTGTCCGATACTTGATTACAGCAGCAGTAAAGCAAGGTACAGTCTGTAGGCTTGTCTGATTTAGTAAACGTGAAATGGTGGATGACATAGGACCCAGACAACACGAATTCAATACCAAAGTTGTTAGATGCTGTATATCAATTAGTTAGTCAAAAAAAGTTTTTTAAATTTTTCCACCCGATGGAAATTTATCAAAAATTCAACCATAAATTATCCAAATAGGCTTGGGGTTTAACAAATCTCCAAACACCATTCTAGTTGCTTGGAGATATAGAAGTATTTCAGCTTTGATCCCATGAAATGAATTAATATCTTCCAAATTTTATTTCTAGACACCACTTCTTTCTTGTACCTGTGTAAAGAAAAAGGGCTCCTTATTTGGAACCCTTTTTTTATTTATTTTCTATTTCTCTTCTCTCAAATTTTCTTCGCCCCATAACCCACGCCTGCTGCTAGCCCCTAACCTTTAAAGGGGGTTTATGATTTTTTTCTATTTTTCAGTTTCTTAGCTCCGTAGCCAATGCCAGCTGCTACTAAAAGTGATAGACCTCCGTCAATAGGTACATCTTCTATTACTTCTCCAAAACCATCTTGAGCTTTGCTTAAAGTAGGTAGGAGGAATAGTATATAAAGTAGTATAAAGTATGTAAGTACTTGGGTGTTATTTTGTTTCATATGATGAGTTTTAAGTTTGCCCCTAACCCCTAAAGGGGGATTGGGAAGTTCATAAGTTTGAGTGTTTAACTCTTTTTACTCTGTGGTTAATTTTTTGCCACCAAGGCACAAAGAACACAAAGTTTTCGACTTTAATTTATCTCCGTGTTACGCCGTGTTCTCTGTGCCTCTGTGGTTAATTTTTTTATTGCTTCACTAATTTCTCTACCATTCTATTGCCTTTGGCATCTGTAATTTCTACTACATAATTACCTTGGGCTAGTTTGCTAATATTTATTGCTTGTACACCACCTGCTAATTGGTTTTGATACACTTGCTTGCCTATTACATCTGTAATTCTTAGTGTGTATTTACCTTCTGTTATTGGTAACTCAACTGTTAAGTTTTTATTAGCTGGGTTAGGGTACATTTTTATACCTGTTATTACTATTGCTTGTGGTGTAATGGCTTTTACAAATTGTACACTAAACCTACCTGCTGCTTGCGTTGCTGGTATAGCTGTGTTTATATCAAAATTATATACCGGATTATCGTTTACTTTTTGGGTAGTATTGGTATAGTTATCTACTAAATAAATAGTTGCTCCTGTAAAGTTTTCAAACTCGGTAAACAATAATTTAAAGCTACCCGTTGTGGTGCTGATTACATTTAAATCCACCACATCTGTTGTAAAATTGGCTGCACGGGTTTGTATGGCTAAACTATTCTTTGCCTTTACACTACTTATTTTTTGTGCTCCTTCGTTTATTGAAATAGCATCTAAAGTACCCACTGAAGTATTGTTTACACCTGCTTCATCGGCAAAACGAATAACGATTTCGTCTAAATGAGCATCTGTGGCTGTTTTCATACCTACACGTACCAAGTTGTTCCAAGTAGTTGTTGTACGATAAGTACCTGCTTGTGTTTGTGCTGCTTTATGTGCTTCTGTAAAACTTAAATTGTCTGCACCTGCTGCTAATTTTTGTACAAAAAATGCTTGCCCACTGGCTATGTATTGGCCATTGGTTAAACCACCTGCATTGGTAAG
>JANOZK010000044.1:0-114153 GCA_031429335.1 Chitinophagaceae bacterium
GAAGGCTGGTACGAAACTATTGTGTATGCTTTTGGTGTTGCACCATTGGCAATGGTTTATGCAATTGTAATTGCCTTACTATTTCAACAAAAAAATATTCAAAGTATATTAAAGTTAATTGCTCCTGTTGGTAAAATGGCTTTCAGTAATTATATGACACACAGCATTATTGGCATTATTACTTTTCATGCTATTGGTTTTGGTTACATGCAACAGGTTGGACTTTTTGCATTAACCATTTTTGCAGTAATTGTTTTCATTTTCCAAATAATCATAAGCACTATTTGGCTCAAGTATTTTGAGTTTGGTCCTGTAGAATGGGTTTGGAGAAGCCTAACTTATGGTAAAAAGCAGAAAATGCTCAAATAATTTTTCTAAATAGTTGTAATATTTAATACCCTATAACTACTAATTGGAAAATTAATAATTATGACAAACTCAACAGTAAATAACAAAAAAGACATTACACCTGTAGTTTCAAAAATTGGATACGCTGCATTTATTGTACTAAGTATTTATTTTTTGATAACTAATCAAGTTATGACTGCTGCTAGCAACTTAGGTATTGCATTAATCTTCGATCCTTTTAATCAACAACAAAAGTGGAATGATCGACCAATGTATCAAAGAGCATGGCTGCTAGTGCATGTGGCTCTTGTTTTTGGATTATTTATCTATGGTTATTTACTAAAATAAATAGTGCAGTTTAAGTTTTGGAATGAATTGTTTTCTTCCACACGTACATCCCATTTTAACTGAATGGCAATATGTTTACCAGCAGGTAGATAATTTTGGAAATAAGCATGGCCACTTGTTTCATAATCGCTAAATCCTTCTTCACTTGGCTTCATTTTAGGGTCGCAAGATTTTACTAAGGCTACTAATTTTTGAAATAAAGTTCGTGTAGCTTGTTTATTTTTAAATCTCCAACAAACGCCTTTTAAATGAAAGCTCTTGCCTTCATCAAATATTTTGTACTCTGAGGTATCAAAACCCTTGAATGTTCTTTTGCTGCTCAAATCCCCCTCAATTGTATTTAATTGAATGTTCTTAAACTCATCTTGAATTTCTTTCATCCAAAACTTCAATTCATTACAATCTGTAACTCCCTTACTTTTTGCAGATTGTGCAAAAGAAGAATGGCAAACTGCTGTTACAAGTAATACAATTATCAATTTTTTCATTCTTATTTATTTATTGTAAAATTATTTATTACAAACAATTTTTTGCTACTTAAAACTGTGTATTTAACTTTATACAAAGGTGCTGGTTAATTGCTTTAAATAGGTTTCGTTAATACTTGCTCCAATGCCTGGTGTGTCGTCTATTTCAACAACCCCGTTGGCTAAGTATTGTAACCCATTTACAACAGGGTCATCTGCCATCATTAAAGGCGTATCTAAATCAAAGTGAATAATAGAGGGGCTGCAATAGGCAAAATGTAAAAATGCACTAGTTGCCAAACGGCTCTCCATAAAACTACCAATTTGTAATTTTATGTTGTGCTTATTACCAACTGCTACAATTTTTAATGCATTAAAAATACCACCACTTTTGCCTAGTTTAATGTTAAAATAATTACATGCTTGCAAATCTGCTAAATTTTCTGCATCATGATGGGAACAACAACTTTCATCTGCCATAATTTTTATGGGACTAGCTTTTTTTACGTTTGGTAATTGCATAAAATTCCATCTTGCAATGGGTTCTTCACAATGTTCAATATTATATGGAGCCAAAGCTTGTAAAGTAGTAATGGCTGTTTCAACATCCCAACCCTGGTTGGCATCAATTCTTAATGGCAACTCTTTACCAATGGCCTTTCTAATGGCTTTTATTCTTTCAACATCTAATTCGGTTGTTTGCCCCAATTTAACTTTAATTGCCGGAAAGCCAGCCTCTTTAAAACGCAAAGCATCGTTGGCCATTTTTTCAGGAGAGCCAATACCAACCGTCATATCTGTTGTTATCAATTTATCTTTTGTTCCACTTAAAAATTTATACAGTGGCATGTTGCTATGTTTACTAGCAATATCGTATAATGCCATATCGAAAGCACTCTTTATACTAGCGTTTCCATAAATGGTTTTATCCATTATGGCAATGCAATCCTCTATATTCAATGAGTTTTTGCCTTTTAAAGCAAGGGCTAAATATTGTGCAACAATATAGCAAGTATCCATACTTTCTCCATTTATGCTCCTGTATGGGCTACATTCTCCAAAACCTTTTATACCATCATTGGTGTTTATTACAACAAGCACATTATCGGCATTAAATTGTGTGCCTAAAGAAATTACAAAAGGCTCTTTTAATGCAATAGGCATTTTATATATTTCTACTGAAATTATTTGTAGCATACTATTACTTTAAAACAGCAGAATCTGTTATTGGTTTTAATCCCACTACCTGTTGCAAAAACAATTTGGTTTCTGTTTCTACCCCTATCACATCTTTGCTTTTTATAGGGCTAGCCATTACATGGTTTTCTGTTAAAGGCATAGCTTTTTCTATTTTTTTATTAGCTGGGGTGGATAGCTGCTGAAACATTTTTTGCATGGCACTTACTTTAACCACATTGTCTTGATGGCTTTCATCTTTATAATAATATAACAATAATGTTGGTTGTGTAATTTTTTTAAAAGTTTCGGGTAACATGGTTGTTTCTAGCATTTCTTGTAACTGGGCAATTGCTTCTAATCGATATGGCTTATTCCAATATTGTTGGTAAATGGGGCGTTCATCATCGGGATTGTGGTACTCTCCTCTTTTTACCATACGTGCAATTTGCAAACCCCAATGGTTGTTTAATAACCAAGCATTTGGATCGTTAATAGCAATATTTGGAGAGTATAAAACAGTTGCTGCAACGTCGTTAGGAAAAGCCGCAGCCAATTGTAAAGCTTGCGTACCACCAGTGCTGGTACCCATTAAAATTACTTTATTACCCAGTTGCTTGCCTATTGCTAATGCTTGTTTTGCACTTTCCCAATAATTGGTGGCAGATAAGTTTTGAAGTTGTTCAGTCGTATCGATACCATGCTCGGCTAAACGGCTTAAATACAAATTGCAACCAAATGTTTTGGCAATATTTCTGTGTACTGGGTTACCTTCTTCTTGACTTGCAGAAAAGCCATGTAAATACACAATTACATATTCAGTTTTTTGTTTTAAGCTATCGTTTGCCCAAACAATTCTTGCTTCGTTATTGGGTTTTAGTTTGTGTTTTGCCTCGTTAGTTGCAATGTAGTTTTCTAAACCAGCTGGCTCTGATGGAACTTCTACCAATGCAGTTGAGTAGTTTGGTGTAGCAGGGTTAGGCCCAAAATAGTACAAAACAAATAACAATGTAAAAACCAACATTAGTTTCTTAAAAACTTTCATAATGACAACAATTTAAGTAGGCTAAACTAGGTTTTTTAAATAATAATTCGTTACTATTTTCTTACCCACCAAACCCAAAGTATAAGTAATGGTTGAAGCACTAATAACCTAAGCCAGCTAATGATTGGGGTAACACTAAAACTGCCCAACATAAAACTACCCTTTTGTATCATGTAAATATGTGCTGGAATAAAGGCTATTAACAGAGCTATTAAGCCATAAGATGCCATATTTCTGGTTGGGCTAAAAATCATACATACAGCTAAAGCAATTTCTGCAATACCAGCTAGTAGATTTAATGTGCTACTCCATTTTTGTAAATAAGGCGGAAAAAATGGTTGATAAAAAGAGGGATTAATAAAATGATAACTCCCAGCAAAAATGTAGGCAACAATTAGTAGGTATATAGCTGTTGTTTTCAAGGTTTTATTATTTTATCGTTAAATGTAGCAATACTTTAATTATTTTTTTGATGAATTGTATTCAACAGCCCAATATAACCCTGATTGAAGCGTAAAAGCCCTGAGTGAAACCCCAACAGCGGCTAAAAGCCCTGTTGGCGGTTAAACGAAGGCTTGAAGCGAAAAGCAGGAAACTACAGCTGAACAATGGGCTAAAAGATCACGTTTCTTATACACCAAACACCCCAATCTATATTCAAAATCAAAAAGCCGCCTAAAAGCCTTACCTTCGCCGCCAGAAAAAGCTGCCACCCTTATTTTTGAGGATTCTGGCAGCATTTATTTTTAAATTAAATGCTTCTTTTTGAAGCTAGTTAAACGGTTTTATGGAAATACGCAACATTGCCATTATTGCTCACGTAGATCATGGCAAAACAACTTTAGTTGATAAAATTTTACATGCCACTAAAGTTTTTAGAGACAATCAGGAAACTGGTGATTTAATTATGGATAGCAACGATCTTGAAAAAGAACGTGGTATTACCATTTTTAGTAAAAATGCATCTGTTACTTATAAAGATGTAAAAATTAACGTAATTGATACCCCAGGACACAGTGATTTTGGTGGCGAAGTAGAACGTGTATTAAAAATGGCCGATGGTGTAATTTTATTGGTAGATGCTTTTGAAGGCCCAATGCCACAAACACGTTTTGTGTTGCAAAAAGCATTGCAATTAAACCTGCACCCAATTGTAGTAATTAATAAGGTAGATAAGCCAAATTGCCGCCCAGATGAGGTACACGATGCGGTTTTTGAATTATTCTTTAACCTAGATGCTACAGAAGAACAATTAAACTTCCCTACTTTTTATGGTAGTGGTAAAAATGGTTGGTTCAACGATAGTTTAACCCAAACCGAAGATATTTTACCTTTAATGGATGGTATTTTACAATATGTTCCTCAACCAAAAGTTAACGAAGGTGCTTTACAACTGCAAATTACTTCGTTAGATTATTCCTCTTTTTTAGGCCGTATTGCTATTGGTAAGGTAACTCGTGGTAGCATTAAAGAAAGCCAACAAATATCTCTAGTACAAGCCGATGGTAGTATTAAAAAAAGCCGTGTAAAAGAATTGTATGTTTTCGAAGGAATGGGAAAACGTAAAGTACAAGAAGTGCTGAGTGGCGATTTATGTGCTGTAGTTGGTTTAGAAGAATTTGGCATTGGAGATACCATTTGCGATGTAGATACACCCGAAGGCTTACCTATTATTAGTGTTGATGAGCCTACTATGAGTATGACTTTTAGCATTAACAACTCACCTTTCTTTGGTAAAGATGGCAAGTTTGTTACTTCTCGTCATTTACGTGATCGTTTAATGAAAGAAACCGAAAAAAACTTGGCTTTACGTATTGAAGATACAGACAGTGCTGATAGTTTTTTAGTTTTTGGACGTGGTATTTTGCATTTAGGCGTTTTGGTAGAAACCATGCGTAGAGAAGGTTATGAGCTTACCGTTGGTAACCCACAAGTATTGGTAAAAGAAATTGCAGGCAAACGTAATGAGCCTTTTGAAATATTGGTAGTAGATGTGCCTAGTGATTATAGTGGTAAAGTAATTGACCTTGTTACACAACGCAAAGGCGAAATGTTGATCATGGAAAGTAAAGGCGAAATGCAACATTTAGAATTTGATATTCCATCTCGTGGATTGATTGGTTTACGTTCTCAAATGCTTACTGGTACTGCTGGAGAAGCTGTAATGGCTCACCGATTTAACGAGTACAAGCCTTGGAAAGGCTCTATTCCTGGAAGAAGTAACGGTGTTTTGGTATCTAAATTTGCTGGTACTACAACTGCTTATTCTATAGATAAGTTACAGGATAGAGGTAGATTTTTCATAGAACCTACTGAAGAAGTATATGCGGGTCAAATAATTGCCGAACATATTAAGCCAGGCGATTTAAATGTAAATGGTGTAGAAATGAAAAAACTAACCAATCACCGTGCAAGCGGTAGCGATGATAGTGTTCGTATTACCCCAAAAATTCAAATGACATTAGAAGAGTGTATGGAATATATTCAGCAAGATGAGTGTATTGAAGTAACACCTAAGAACATAAGAATGCGTAAAACTGTGTTAGACGAAAACGAAAGAAATAAACAAGCAAAAAGCATGAAACAAGAAGCAATGGCTTAATGTTTTTTGTGAAATACCATTAAATCCCGTAATACTTAATCGTTTACGGGATTTTTTTATGAACCCAATTCGAGTAATCAAGAAAATTTAGCTTTTACCCTAAGAAACCTTTTTCATTGAAATCTGCTTTATTATGAAAACAAACCATTTAAAAAAAAATTTAGGAAAAATACAATTTTAAATAGCCTTTTCCGTTTGGAAATGGTTATTACCTATTTTGAATAGCAAATTACTATTTAAATAACTAAAAATGGTTACAATTCATCAAGACATTCGCTTGCTCACAGCCTCTGATATGGCTGTACTTTCTCAATGTTTTTCTCAAATTAGGCAACTAATACCCACATTTAAAGAGCTTAAAGCAACCGAACGTAGATCTATTTTTAAACTAAGCGACAACAGAGTTGAATTTGTAGAAAAGGCAATTCATAAAATGAAAAGCAATCCATCGCTTATACCAAATTTTATAGATGTTGCATCTGCAATTAGAGCTTTGCATTTGTACAACCAGTTAAATGAAGCAAGTATTGAGCTACAGAAACTTCAAGAAAAGCTTGAAAACACGAAATTGCAAGCTGGTCATCAAGCATTAATGCTATCTAAGTTATTTTATCATCAAACAAAGAATGCATCTACTTTGGGCTTAAAAGATGCCAAAGAAATAAGTGACGAGCTGGTAGAATTGTATACAGTTGGAAGAAACGCAAAAAATAAACAAAAAAAGAGAGACTCAAAAAAAGAAACCACATTATTTGATGATATTTAAAATGTCTTCATCATCCTCAATCATAGCCATTTGATGTACAATTTGAGGATAACGCCAAGCTACTCGTTTACTCATTGGTGCTACAGTAAAAGTTTTAGGGTTGGGTAAACAAGCAATAATCATAGCAGCCTCAGTTCTGCTTAATTTTTGTGCCGATTTTTTAAAATACTGTTGTGCTGCCGCTTCAATACCAAAAATACCTGGACCCATTTCTATGGTATTTAGGTAAACTTCTAAAATTCGTTTTTTACCCCAAACCCACTCAATTAATTGAGTAAAATAAAACTCTGGCAGTTTTCTTATATAACCACCGCCTTGCCACAAAAACACATTTTTTGCAGTTTGCTGAGAAATAGTACTTGCCCCACCACCCAAAGGGATTTTTGATTTTCTATTCCGTTTGGTTTTTTTGGGTTTAAAACTTTTTTCAATAGCATCCCAATCAAACCCATTATGATCGGCAAAAAGTTGGTCTTCACTTGCTATAGCTGCCAATTTTACATTGTAACTAATTTGGTTCCAACTAACATAATCTCTTTTTAAACCATGACTGAAAGAATTACTTACCTGCGTAATTGTTATAGGTGGCATAATCCATTTACAAATAAAAAGGTACAGTAAAGAAGTAACGAACATAAAAAATAGGGTTCGTTTTATAAATCTCCAAAAACTACTTAAAGGCAATTTTGACATTTTAATCATATCGAGGCAAGATAATTGTTTGATTCAAAAAAAACATTTTCAATATCAACTAATATAAAAGTACCTAATCCATATTTATAAAATACAGTGTATACTTTTTACCCATTTTATAACCACTAACCCGTTTTCGTTTAAACAAGGTTGCTTGTGCAACAATAAAATTAATAGCAACAATAGATGTGTATTGAACAACATTTTTAGTGTTGGTGGGCAAGTTTAAATTATTGCCAGCAACAACTAATCCCCCTAAAATTAAAACTTTAAAAAGTAGATTACCAATACCAGCTGCTGAAACATTATTATTGGGTATAAGTACAATATCTTTTATGTGTGTTTGATAAAAGCCATACACAACCGTATCTATTTTTGACCCAAACCCACTTGAAACAAGGGTTACAGTACCTAATCTTAAAAAAATAGAATCGTTTTTAAAATACCTAACGAAGCCTTCAATTAAATAATTTTCTACTGTATAAAATTTCATGTGGCTTCCTTTATAAAAACGATCAATTGGTATTCCACGTTTCTTTAATACTACAAAACTTTGTTGTGAGCAAACACAAAATGAAATAGAAATAGCAATCACCAATAAAAATGCTTTCATATTTTTAAAGATAAAATGCAAGGTTTTTTTAATAGTATAAAAAGTGTTAAAAGTAATTAATGAGAAATATTACCTTGAAAAACCAATCCCCAAATTAGAGCAGCTCCAAATCCAATTAAAATCAATCCTGATATTTTATTAATGATATGAATATTATGGGGCGTAAGCTTTGATCGTATTTTTCCTGCTAATAAAACTTTAGCAATATCTGTTGATAGTACAAAAACTAAACAAATAGCATAAACAGTAACTAAATAACGTATTGGATGTATTTGTTCTGCAGATTGTGATTGAATTTTGGCAGTAGCAGCTAACCAAAAAATAAACACACCAGGATTTAATATATTCATAAAAAAGCCAGATAAAAAAATGCCAAATAGTTCTCGTTTTTTAAACTGCTTATTGGGTAACGTTTTTTCTTGGGTAAAAGAAACTTTTTTAAAAAACAAGGTATATATGCCAATAACTATTAAAAAAACACTTCCGGTTACACCAATAGCTACCTTGTTATCGATAGCTTTTTGAAAAAGTGAGCTTAATAAATTACAAACCAAAACCAACCCAATATCGCTAGCCGAAACACCTGCTACAAAAGCATAACCGCCCTTATGCCCATTATTTAAACTTTGCTTAATGATAGCAAAAATAATTGGGCCAATAGATATGGCTAACAACAGCCCTAGGGTTAATCCACTAATAATGGCTTCAAGCATTAGCAAAAATTATTATTATCGAATGTAAGTGGTAAAGTGATAAAAACCTTAAACTGTTGTACATTCTTAGGCATTAAATTAAATTAGAAATGTTTGCTTTTATTTATCGTAACATTATTGTAAGTTAAAAGGGGTGGCAAAAACGATTTTTTTCATTAGTATCAGTTGCTATAATAATCGTTAATTTTACTGCTTTAAGAAGTTAATGGTTATGTAAAATGTAACCATGCAACATTATCCTCTTTAAATAATTTTTTTAATTTATTACGTATTATGCTTTATTCAATGACAGGCTATGGACGAGTAGAACAAACCATTGGCGACAAAAATTTTTTGATTGAACTAAAATCACTTAATGGTAAACAGTTTGATTTACGTTTGTTTTTACCTGCATTATTAAAGCCCTATGAATTTGAAATTAGGAGTTCATTAAACGAAGGTTTAGAACGTGGAAGTGCAGAGTGTATAATTACAATAAAACAAAATGGAGCAAATAAACCTGTAACTATAAATACTGATTTATTAAAAGCTTATTACACCAGTGTAGTTGATGTTGCAACTGAGTTAAATGCAGATGTGAACCAACTATTAGCAGCCGTTTTACGCTTACCAGATGTTGTAGTAAATTCAACAGAAATGTTGAAAGAAAACGAATGGAAAGAATTTAGCAAATTATTACAAGCTGCTATTTTTGATTTAAATGAGCATAGAAAAGATGAGGGTAAAAGCTCTGAAGCCGATTTGTTGTTGAGGCTAGCGAATATAGAGGAACAACAAAATGTAATAAAAGAATTAGCTCCATTAAGACGTGATAAAATTAAAGAAGGCTTACAAAAATTATTAACAGAACATGTAGGTAAAGAAAACTACGATGCCAATCGTTTAGAACAGGAGTTAATATATTATATAGAAAAAATAGACATTAGCGAAGAGCAGGTTCGTTTAAAAAATCATTGTGAATATTTTAGAACTATTTTAAATGAGAAAGCTAAAAGTAAAGGCAAAAAATTATCGTTTATCTTACAAGAGTTTGGAAGAGAAATTAATACAACAGGTAGCAAAGCCAACAATACAGACATTCAAAAATGTGTAGTATTAATGAAAGATGAATTAGAAAAAATGAAAGAACAAATTTTAAATGTATTGTAGTAAACTGTTTTTCTAAACCATATTATTAATAAAATATTTTTTGTGAAACGCTTTTTTAGTTTTGTTTTTATTGGGGTTTTATTTTTTTCTTGCACTACTTTAGATGTGTTCGAAAAAACAACTTTTTTTCCAAAACATTTTTGGGAAACAAACAACAAGCCCTTTTTTTCTTTTGAAATAAAAGATACAACTGCATTGTATAATTTATTTGTTGTTTTTCGTCATGAAGATGCCTATAAGTATAAAAACATTTGGCTTAATGTTCAAATGCAAGCTCCAGATACTATTTTAAATATTAAAAGAGATTTTATTTTAGCAGATAATACCAAATGGTTAGGCAATGGCATGAGCGATGTGGTAGAGCATAGAATTAACTTTAATAATTTACCTGTAAAACTAAAAAAAGGAAAATATGCATTCACCCTTCAACAAGTTATGAGAGAAGATCCTCTGCAACATGTTTTAAATGTTGGCATTAGAGTAGAAAAAGTTAAACCATGATGGGAGCTATTAGAAAAAAATTAATTTATATAACTATTGGTTATTGGTTTTTGCTACTTTATATGGTTGCTGCTTTAGTTTGGTGGTTTATTGCCTTAGATAAACAAAATACAGATATTGCTAATATAAAATTAGCAGAGCTTAACAAAAATGATAAGGAATATATTGCCAAAGTAAATAAAATTTATGAAGGTAAACAGAGAAAAACTACGCAATATTTAGGAGAAGGCATTACTTTTTTTGCACTAATTGTAGTGGGTGCTGTTTTAGTTTACAATGCAACTCGTAAACAAATAAAATTATCTACGCAGCAACAAAATTTTATGATGGCGGTAACACACGAACTAAAAACACCCATTGCCATTACACAGTTAAATTTAGAAACTTTACAAAAACATAAGTTAGAAGAAGTAAAGCAACAAAAATTAATTACCAATACACTTAAAGAGGCTAACAGATTAAATAGCCTGTGTAATAATATTTTACTAGCTGCCCAATTAGATGGTGGGGTATATAACAGCTCCAAATTACAAATTAACTTTAGTGATTTAGTAAAAGGTTGTTTTACTACCTACAACAACCACTATCCCAATGGTAAAATTGTAACACAAATAGAAGAAAATGTATTTGTACTTGGCGAAGTGTTGTTGCTGCAAATGCTGGTAAATAATTTAATTGATAACGCTATTAAATACTCATCAAAAGAGGAGACTATTTTAATAACTGTTAATACCATACAAAACGAGATAGTACTTAAAGTTATTGATAATGGGGTTGGAATTAGTAATATTGAAAAAAACAAGGTTTTTGAAAAATTTTACAGATCTGGTAGCGAAGAAACAAGAACAACAAAAGGAACTGGGCTTGGATTATACTTATGCAAAAAAATAGTTGACCAACACAATGCAACAATTTTTGTTACAGATAATAAACCTAGTGGAAGCGTTTTTACAATAACATTTAAAGCATAAAATGGTAAATAATTATACGAGTATTCTATTGGTAGAAGATGAAGAAAATTTACACGAAACTTTAAAACTAAATTTTGAGCTAGAAGGCTATAGTGTAACTAGTGCTTTTAACGGCAAAGAAGCATTAAAAGCAGTTGAAAATGAATATTTCGATTTAATTGTTTTAGACATTATGCTGCCCTTTGTTGATGGAATTACTGTAGCAGAAACCATTAGAGTTAATAATAATGAAGTTCCTATATTAATGCTTAGTGCAAAAAACGCAAGTGCCGATAGGGTCTTAGGATTAAAAAAAGGTGCCGATGATTATTTAGTTAAACCTTTTAATTTAGAAGAGCTACTGCTTAGGGTACAAAAATTAATTAATAAAAATAAAAAAATAAACGATAAAGAAACCATTGGAGATACCTATAGTTTTGGGAACAACTCAATTGATTTTAAAGCACAAACAGCACAAACTTTTGAAGGCAAAAAAGTAGAACTTAGCAAAAAAGAAGCCCAACTCTTAAAGCTATTGATTGAAAATAAAAATGAAGTTGTAACACGTGAAAAAATATTGCAAGTAGTTTGGGGCTATAATGTTTACCCAACTACACGAACTATAGATAATTTTATTTTAAACTTCAGAAAATATTTTGAGCAAGACAGCCGCAATCCAATATACTTTCACAGTGTTAGAGGTGTAGGTTATAAGTACTTAGAAAAATAATACATAAAAAAGCCGCATTTGCTAATTAAACAAAAACGGCTTTAAACCTCCCCCAAGGTTTAAAGCAAAAATAATTGTATTTAAAATACAGTTGTAAAAAGTGGGCTGAACTAGCCATATAAAGGGCTGAACTAACAATTTTTTTTAAAATAAACAGAAAATAACTGTCCAATCAGTATTATCCCAGAAAATATTGCTCTAAATTAAAATTCAAATTAGTATAATTAGTTTTATTGAAAAAGCAAGTAATAAATGGCATTAAATGTATTAAAACTTCTATTATAAAACTTCGCTGGTTGTTATTTTTTCAAGCAACATTTCATGTATTTGTTTATTAATATTAAATTCTTTATCGCCAGTTAGCCAAACTTTGTTGGTTTCTAGTTTTACTATATTTTTAATACTAATGGTTATGCTTCTTCCCAAACGTTCGAAATTTGTACTATTTAATTTTTCATACATTTCCTGCATGGTTGCTCTACATGAAATTTCTTTACCATCGATTAAATGAAGTTTTACGTAATTGTGGTCGCTGGTTAAATACATTAAGTCATTTAATTTTAATTTTACATAATCGTAACCGGCTTTAACCAAAATGTAATTTGTATTTTTTAGTGAGCGGTCTGCTTCATAATTGCTAATTGCAATTTCTATTGCAGCATACAAATCTTCTTTAGAAAAAGGTTTAACCAAGTATGCATTTGGCTTTACCGGCTTTGCCCTTTCAATAGTGGTTAAATCGCTATTGGCTGTTAAAAATATAATAGGAATATTATTGATTGATCTAGAATATTTTGCAACATCAATTCCATCTTTTATACCCCCAAGGTTTATATCTAGCAACAATAAATCGGGTTTACTGTTTTCAATCATCGCAATTGCCTTGGTATAATTAGGTGCTGGTGGTAAAACATTGTAGCCTAATTTTTTAAGTGTAATACAAATTGTATCTGCAATGATCATTTCATTTTCAACAACACCAATTACAATTTTACTCATTTTTTTCTTATATAAGTTTTCATCAGCTGAAAAATAGTTAAAATATATAGCTAAAAAAGTTTCGATAAATAAATTTCATAATTATGGGCTAAAAAAAGTATTAATTTTCTTTTTTTCTCGTTTCACTGTCTTTAAAATAAATAGTGAAAATACCACCAAAATGATAATGATAATTTGCCTCTCCATTTAATTGTGCAGCTAGCCCCCTAATTAATCTTAAGCCAAGTGTTGATGCAGATTCAAAATCTATACCAACAGGTATGCCAGGCCCATTGTCAGAAAATATTAGTTGATAACTTCCCCTTACAACTTCAAGAATTTTAATTTTAATTTCTCCTTGGTTATTTTTAGAGGTGGCATATTTAAAAGCATTTGTCAACAGTTCATTTATAATTAAACCTAATGGTACAGCGGTATCAATATCTAATAACAAATCTGGCATATCTACACTTACTTCCATTTTAGCATTTAACTGTTCGAAAACATCACCTACTTGTACTGCCAATTCTTTTATAAAAGAATTAAATTTAACATTGGCTAAATTATCATTTTGATATAAGTTTTGATGTATTAAGGCAATACTTTTAACCCTACTTTGTCCTTCATTAAATACAGCTTTCGATTCCTCTTCTTCAATTTCTTCTTTTTGTAAATCTAATAACCCAGAAATAATTTGTAAATTATTTTTTACCCTATGGTGTATTTCTTTTAACAACAATTCTCTTTCTGATAAAGATTTTTGTAATTGATTTGTTCTTTTTTCTACAACATTTTCTAATATTACTTTATCATTTATCAACTTTTTATTTCTTAATCTAAAGAAAATAAAAACACTTATTGGTACTATTAAAAACAATAGCAATTGAGCCCACCATTTGGTGTAAAATGGAGCAATAACTTCTAAGGGTATGTTTATTTGGCTCGTACTCCATTGACCAGATTGAGTTTGTGCTTTTATAAGCAATATGTATTTACCATAGGGCAAACCACTTATTCTAATGCTATTTTCGGTTGTAATAATCCAATCCTTATCTAACTGATCAATTTTGTATGCATATCGCCCTTGTTTGTTTTCATAATCTAACAACCTATACTCAATTGTAAAAAACTTATCATCGGGCTTCACCAATATTTTATTGCTAATTAGTAAGTCATTGGTTAAATCAATCAATTTATTTTGGCTAGCAGAATATTGTTGAAATGCAATAATTTGTAGTGGCGTATTGGGCTGTTTAGCTTCATCAAACATGTTTTTAGGATAGAAAGCATTTACGCCATTTAATCCTCCAAAAAACATTCGCCCATCTGCTGCTTTGTATGACGACATTCGGTTAAACTCATTATTACTTAAGCCATCATTTTCATAAAATGTGTAAATAAATTCGGTGCTAGGATTAAAAAATAATAGTCCATTTTCGGTACTAATCCAAAAATTATGGTTTTCGTCTTCCTCAATTCTATACAAAATATTGCTAGGTAACCCATCTTCAATTGCATAGTTTTTAAAAGTATTATTCTTTGTATTCCATTTAAATAAACCATCTCCGCTTGTTGTTAGCCAAACCGTGCCAGAACTATCTTCAAAAACATCGGTAAAGTTATCCTTGGGCAATTGAACAACCGATTGTTTAGATGCATTAAAATGCTTTATTATGTTTCCAATTTCATCTAGCAATAACAAACCATTTTCGCCAACCACCCAAATGGTTTTATCTTTTCGTTTAAAAAATCGATAAGGTAAATTTATGTACGCTCCAGTATTTTTAATGACCTTGATTTCCTTTTTATTGGTGTTATATTTATAGAGCTCTTCCATTTTACCTAATAGTAAAATACTATCGTTTAAAGAAATACTAGCTAAAATATCTTTACCATTTTTTGTGTTGGGAACAATTGAATGGGTGAAATTTTTTGTATTATATTCTACCAAATCCCACCCGGTTGAGTATATTTTTTTTGAATGATTAACCAAGCTGTACTGTATTGTATTGGTTTTTATGGCTTTTGTTTGAGGTATATTTTTTTGTTTTATAAATAGATGATGCCAAATATTGGCATAAATATTTTGTGCATCATCTACCCAAATATTTCTTGCCTGGTTGTTGATTTCTATATTTTGTTGGTTTCTTGTAAATAACTGTGTAAACTTATTTGGGCTAACCTTTATTTTAAAAACACCAACCGAAGTACAAATCCAAGTATTTCCTAAATTATCTGCAAAACTTTGGTAGGTAAATAAATTGGGAAACTTACTAAACTCAATAGAATCAATTACGTTTATTAAAGCACTATTATTGTAATAATATATGCCTTTTTTTTCTACATTAAAAATACAAGTTGTATCATTTGCTACAAAAACCGATGTTGCCTTTTTAAATCTAATAAAATCTAGCTGATATTGTTGATGATTAATTGTTGTTTTGTATTGGCTATTAAATGTTATAGCTTGAAAATTGTCAGCTTTTTGGTCCTTAAAAGTTTTTTGAAGTACAAACTCTTGCTTATTTTTTAAAGAAACAATATTAAAACTATCCGATTCATTAATGGAAAATTCTGTTACACTGTTGTTATTTAAAATGTATTGTTTTTCGTGCCCGCCAAAACCTAAACAAGCTATGTTTTTATTAAAATAATTAAAAGGCCCTGTTGGAACATTATATTGGTAAATATCTGTTTTCCAATCTTTCATTTCAAAGCGTAATTTAAATCCCTCTTTTGACGTGTACTGCCACAATTGATAGGGATTATAGGTCATAATATTTATACGATTGGTACCATCATTTGCTATCCAATAAATACTTTTTTCTTTAATTGGTGCATTTTTAAATGTTTTCGTAAATGATTCAAGTTTGCCTGTTTTTGTATTTAATATATCTACTTTTCCTATCGCTAATCTTGCATAACCTGGGTAACCGTATAAAATAAATAAATTATCAACCTGATTGCTTGCAAGTTGCACCACATTATTTTCTTGCATATTGGCATTTCGGCGGGTATATAATTGTACCTTTTTACCATCGTACCTATTTAAACCATTTCTGGTACCAAACCATATAAAGCCATTCTTGTCTTGCAAACCACAGTATACTTCTCTTGCAGATAAGCCATCTTCGATACTTAAAAAGTTATGAGCAACGGTGTAATCGCCTTGTTTGGTTTGTGCTTTAATAGAGCTAATACACATGCAACCAAATGCTAATAAAAATATATGCCAATAATGTAATTTAATTAATTGCAACCGTTTGTTTTTAGAAGGCTAAATATAAATGAAGATAACAAATTTATATGCCAAAAATTTTAAGAAGTTGCTAGTGGGTTAACCGCTTTTAAGGCTTTAAGCCGTTGTAAGGTTTGTTTAATTTTCTTTTTATTAAAACATAATTGCGATTTTCCTTTGGCAGACAATCCATTAATGCCTGCCAATCCTTGAATGGTCCACTTACTGTTTTGTTTATCTCGTTTATGCCAATTGTAATTGGTAATTTTTGTATTGGAGAAAATATAAAAGTCTGATGATTTTATTAAATGATAACTGTGTGAATATTCGGTAACATTTGCAGCCCAATTTTTTATGGTTTGTAAAGTGTTGGAGGTTGCAGGGTCTATTACATAGTTAACAATTTCATTTTCTTCTTTAACTTGTATCATGGCAGCTACATGATAGTTCCAATATTGTTTTAGTCCTCCAATATGTTTTTTTAAATAGGCACCACTAAATACCCATGCTTTGTAATTTGGAATTTGCCATGCATTTAGTAAAATACAAATAGCTTCAGATCTAGCTTCACAATTATTATTTACATCGTTCCAATTAAATAGGTTACAGTTTTTAAAGAATTCAAATAGTTTTATTGCTTCTTCTTTTGTAACGAAATTGGTATTATCTGTAGAATCCGATAATACATAATCAAATAAGGTGAGTTCTAAAACAAACGACATGCCTTGAAGGTACTGCTAATAAATAGATTTGTTAGAACCCTTTTAATAATACAACAATTAATTTATTTTGTAGAACAAATTAGCAAAAAAAGTGACATTTACTTAATTATATCTTTTAAATAACCCCACAGCTCATTATCGAAACTAGAAACGGCTAATTGTACATTTCCTGCTGCTTCGCCCATACGAATTACAACAACTTTTTGAGACGGTACAACATAAATTTTTTGATCGTTCTTTCCTAAGGCACTATACATATCTGCGGGTGCATTGGAAGCCATTGAACCAGAAAAAACATTTTGTAAAGTTGGCAACATATAACTCGATTTTCCATTCAACCAAGTTAAATACCCATAAGATAAATTATATGTATTGGAAGTATTTGTTTGAGCATTAAAATAGGAAGCATCATTTAAAATTACTGAGTTATCCCACTTGGCTTGATTAAGCATTAGTAAACCAAACCTTGCCATACTTCTTGCATTGCTGTAATACACATTGTTATATGTGCCAGGTGTTGTAAACCAACTACCACTCATGCCAATTTTATTTCTTATTTTTTGCTGAAAATAATTATTAAAGGTTTGTGATGTTGCAGTCTCAATAACCTTATCTAAAATGGTATATGGTGCATTGTGATAGGCCCATCTTGTTCCTGCATCTACTTTATATTGCAAGCAGGCTTTTAAAGTACAATCATCATTTGCAACGGCATCATCTAACCCTGTTGTCATAGTAAGTTGATGCCTTACTGTAATTAAGTTTTCTTTCGCCAATGGCAAAGATGTCCAACCTGTTCCTAAATATTGAGATGTTCTATTGTTAATGTTCAATAACCCTTCTTCTTGTGCAATACCCACCAACAAACCAGTTACCGTTTTTCCGGCAGATGCCCAATACCAAACACTATCAGCAGTAAATGTTCCAAAATATTTTTCAACAACAATTTTTCCATTTTTTAAAATAATAAATGCTTTGGTATTTTTTTGTTGTAAGTAAGTGTATAAGCCACTTATATTGCTTTCGTTCCAACTCAAAGAAGCTGGTGAGCTGGTTTCCCAAACAGTACCAGTAATTGGCGGAAAATACATAGCAGTTGATGAAATATCTGTTGCAGTATCTTCTTTTTTACAAGAAGTCATTAAAATAGTTGCACTAACTACAAATAATAGAATAGTTCTCATAATCAATTTTCTAGGTAGATATGAATTTTAACACAAGGTTTAATGGTTGTAAAAAAATTATTCTACAGTTATATCTGCTTCGCTGGTAATAAATATCTGAGGTTTTCCTTTATACTCTTTTACAATGCCTTTTAAACAAACAGTTTTGCCATTAAATAAATCTTCTGGGGCAGACTTAAAATTTTTTCTATTTTCTTCGTCTATTACAATTGTTAATGGCGACTTTGGGTATGCAGCCCCCATATTTAAAAGGGTAATTTTTTTATCGCTTCTATCAAAATATTTTCCACCAAAAATTTTACCACAAACCGTTACGGTTTCTCCAATATGTTTAGCTGCTTCATCTGGTGTAATTTTTTGAGCTCTTGCTGCAAAGGCAATTCCTAGAAATAAAATACTGGCAATAAAAATCTTTTTCATGTTTTATTAATTTGGGGGGTGTGAGGTATGCTTATTTGTCAAATTTAACGTACAAAACTTATTGGTAACTGAAAAAAAATAAATAAGCACAAACTATTTTTTGTAATGTGTATTTAAAAACTATTTTCGTTGCACAAAAGCCGATAGATAAATTTACTAACTCGGCAGCATTTTATAAATAATACACATGTCTATGAACATCTAAGCAGGGCTTAGTTTTCTGTAAATAAGAAACTACCCTACTCCTTTTTTTGGTTACTGCTTTACTTATGTTAAGCAGCCTTTTTTTATTATTTCAACTCAAATTTTTATTTACAATGGTCAATACTAATTATACAAGTATTCAACGCCTTATTGCGTTTATTAAAGAATCGCTGAATAGCGAAAACAAAGATTTTACAACTGGTAGTATTAGAAAAGCAGTTTTTTTATTAGCCATACCAATGATTTTAGAAATGTGTATGGAAAGTGTTTTTGCGGTGGTAGATATTTTTTTTGTAGGCAAATTGGGCAGTTATGCCACAGCAACTGTTGGTTTAACAGAAAGTATGTTAACCATTATTTACTCGTTAGGTTTTGGTATCAGCATGGCTACAACGGCAATGGTAGCAAGGCGTATTGGCGAAAAAAACGAAACAGATGCCGCAAAAGCAGCAGCACAATCTATAATCTTAGTGGTTATACTAAGTTTAATTATTAGTGTAGTTGGTATTTTTTTTTCGAGGCAATTACTAATTTTAATGGGGGCATCAGAAGCAATTGCCAACTATGGTGGCACTTATACCAAAATAATGCTAACTGGCAATGCAGTAATTATGTTGCTATTTTTATTGAATGGTATTTTTAGAGGTGCTGGCAATGCCGCAATAGCCATGAAAAGTTTATGGCTAGCCAATATTTGTAACATTATTTTATGCCCAATATGTATTCATTTTTGGGGTATTAATGGTGCTGCAATTGCAACAACAATTGGCAGAGGCACGGGGGTTTGTTACCAATTACATCAATTACTAAAAGGCAAAGGGTTAATTAAATTATACCTCAAATTTTTTACCCCAAATTGGGCAATACTTAAAAGTTTATTAAACGTTTCTATTACAGCTACTATGCAATTTATTATTGCTAGTGCAAGCTGGATAGCTATGGCTAGAATTATGACCCATTTTGGCGACAATGCCATTGCTGGCTATACCATTGCTATTCGATTAATTATATTTTTTATACTACCTGCTTTTGGTTTAAGCAATGCTGCTGCTACTTTGGTGGGGCAAAACTTAGGAGCCAATAAACCCGAGCGAGCCGAACAAAGTGTATGGAAAGTAGCTAAATACAACGCCATTTTTATGGGTTTTGTTTCGTTATTATTTTTAATAGCAGCTCCATTTTTTGTGCAATTAATTACACACGAGCCACTGGTAATTAAAACCGCTGTATTGGCTTTACGAATTATAAGTTTAGGCTATATTTTTTATGGTATTGGTATGGTTATGATGAATGCTTTTAATGGTGCAGGCGATAGCCGTACACCAACTTTTATAAACCTATTTTGGTTTTGGATTTTTCAAATACCCATTGCCTATTTAATTGCTATAAAGTTAAATTGGGGGCAACTGGGTGTGTTTATTGCTATTGTGGTTTCAGAAACTTGCGTTACTTTAACTTCTATGTATTTGTTTAAAAAAGGTAAATGGAAGTTGACAAAAATATAATTGTAGAAAGCAAATTTTTAGGTTTAATTGTTTAAAAAAGGAGTTGCTAAGACTTATTGGCAACTCCTTTTATCTAATAATCATCACAGTTCCATTTTTAAATTGTTGAGGTTTATTGTTAATCGAATAATTGGCTTTCCAAACATAAATACCCAAATCCATATCTATGTTGTTTTGTTTGCCATTCCATTTATTAAAAGGGTTAGATGTGCTAAAAATTAGTTGCCCCCAACGCCCATACACTTGCATATTAAAATTGGTTAATGCTTGTAAATTACCAATTGGTCCAAATGTTTCATTTAGGTTACTTGCATCTTTATTGGGCGAAAATGCAGACGGAAAATAAATGTCGCTACAATCAACATTTACTTTAATAGTATCACTAAAGCTACACCCATCGGCATCGGTTACTTTTACAAAATAAACACCTGTCTTTTTTACAGTAAAAATGTCCGTATTCGAAAAATCTTGCCACAAGTAACTATGGAAATTGCCAGCATTTAATACCATTTCGTTACCTGGGCAAAATGAGGTATCGTTACCAAAATTTAGCGTTAATTGGTTAATTGAGTCTTTGATGTTTGTAAATAAAGTTAAAGCACAGTTTCTAGCATCTCTAATATTAATTGTGTAATTACCAGCAGATAAATTATTGATGCTACTATTAAAACTACCATTGTTCCAACTGTACGTATAAGGCAATACTCCACCAGTTATTAAAGCACTAACTGCACCATTTTTTTGTGTACACAATTCATTGGCACTTGATAAAGAACCTAGTAATTGATTGGGTTGTGTTAAAACAATATTGGCATTGGTTGTACAAGCATTTGGGGAACTAACACTAACGGTATAATTACCTGTTATTAAATTGGCAGCAGTAGAGGTTGTTTGTGTTGGTGTTGTACTCCAAACATAATTGTACAAGCCATTGCCCCCAAAAACATTGGCCATTAATTGCCCATTGCCATTGCCAAAACATTGTATAGGTTGTACAATTGTAATGCTAACATTTAATACGGTAACTGTTTTATTTGACGTAGCAACCAAACCATTTTGAAAGGTTACTGTTAATAAAACTTGGTAGGTGCCTGGTGTAGTAAATATATGTGTTGGATTTTCGGCACTACTGGTATTAGACGGAGAGCTATTGTCGCCAAAGTTCCAAGAAAAACCAGTTGCACAAACCGATGATGTATTTGTAAAAGCTACTGTATTGTTGCGGCTACAGGTAAACAAAAAATTAGCAGAGTTGGGTGCTGCATCTGTAATAACAATATCATCTACAGCAAAACCATTGTAACTATTACAAGCAGTACCTGCCCCAAAAATAAATCTGAATAGAACACTCGTTTGACCTGCTAACCCTGTTAAAGCGTGTTTAGCAGTAACCCATCCATCGCTGCCACCTGTACCTTCACAATTACCAACAGTAGGCAAGCTAGTACCACTAAAACCAGCAATGCCTAAACTAGTAATTGGCGAAAAATTAAACCAATTGCTGCCCAAACAATTGCTATTCGAATTAATAGTACCAAGTGTTTGCCAAATACTACCCCCATCGGTCGAAAACTGAAAACTTGCTCCATCAAACCTTCTTTCAGTTTCCCAAAAAACAGAAAATGAAATTTGTGGATTTATCAAAGAAGAAAAGTTGAAACAAGGACTTTGTAACCATGCGTTAGCAGCATTACTATAATTGTTACCCGTTAATCCGCCTGTTATCCAACATTTTGTACCACTTGCTGCATTGGTAATAATATTTTTTGAAGGTGTGCCATAAGCCCAATCATTATTGTTGCCACCTGTTGTAAAATTACCCTGCCCCGCTTCAAAATTTTCAAAATAAGGAAAACTAGCTATAGTTGTATTACATTGAGCAATAGTAGTATTAGTACACAATAAATAAGTAAAAATTAAACAAAAGTATTGCATGAGAAAATGAAGCTGGTGAATCGTACACTACAAAGTAAATCAATTAACATGTTGCCATATTGATAATTATTAGAGTGGTTATTCTATTTAAACAATTTATTATTACAGAACATCCCTTTTTTAACAAGCACAAATAACAGCTAAACAAAAATTGTTTTAACTTTATTCTACAAAATATTAAATAGTATTTTTTTACTAAATAGCCTTTATGATTTTAAAGTTACTTTTCTCAATCTGTAGTATATTTTTTTATGGTTGTATAAGTTATGCTCAAATAAAAGATTCTAGTACTGCAATCACTGATACTGCATCTAAAACATCGGCCAAACCACCAAAACAAAAAGAAATTAAAAAACTAGAAGATCCTTTATTGGCTTTACCTGCTGAATTAATTTATAGGATGAAGAAGATGATTCCTAACGAATTGTTGGTTATTGATGAACGTTTTGTTAGAAATGAAAAAAGAGTGGATGATAATGGAGAAGAATATGAAGTAACTGTTACTGTAAGAATGGGTTTTAGTCAAGATATGATCACCGGTATTGTAAAAGAAGTTCCATTGTACCAATCTGCCGAAAGAGAAGCAAACCTTTTGTATGTTAAAATTCCCATTAAATTTTGTTGTATTACTCCTATAGATGATACACTACACACCAAACAGCATTGTGGTAAAATGAGCGAATTAAATGGGCTAGAAGATAGCTCACATTGTAAAGCTTGGGTGCAAAAAGATGAAGCACAAGCCGAAGCAGAAAATATTGCTGGCTTTGGAAAAACTGGGGGTTCTAAAACAACTAGTAAGAAAAAAGGTGCCAATGTTTCTGGCAAAACAAGCATCGATGGTGGTGAAGGTTTTGGCAAACCTGTACCAAAAGGTAAAACAAGTAAAAAAGGTAAAACATCCACAGAAAATGATGCAGAAATAACCGACAGTATAGGAAATGTTGTTAAACAAATTACCACAAATTCAAAAAATAAAAAAGGCACCAAAACAGCTGTAGAAAAACCAAACCCCGATTCTACAGATGCAAACAATAACAAAGAAGAATTTGGTAAGCCTTCGCCAAAAGATAAGAAAAAGAAACCCATCGATAAAAAACCTGTTACCAATAACGATGGATATGGTGTGCCCAATTATAGAGAAGAAAAAGTGATAGATAGTAGTAATCAACCCGAAAAAAAAGCACCTGTAAAAGCCAAAGAAATTAAGACAAAACCAATAAAAAAAGAAGAAATTAAAAAGAAAGAAACGAATGAGGATGAGGGTTTTGGAAAACCAGCTCCCAAAGACAAAAATAAAAAAACAAATAAAGGAAATATTACCCAAAAAGATACTTCAAATTTAGAAACAAAAGAGCCTTTAAAAGCTGCAGACACAACGGGGGTAAAGAAAAATTAAGAAACATTCTTTATACCCCTTTATTTAAAGCTATTACTAACTCTCTTCGTCGAAGAACAATTTATAAAATTTTTTTCCACTCATTTCATCCGTACCACGTTCTATTAAATCTCTTCTACCGTGTATGTACACATGAAAGTTTTTATCCAACTTTAAAATGCTTTTAAAGTTACGTTCTTGTTTCTTTACAGCACTTAAATGAATGTCGAAGTTATCATCTAATGTAATTTGCTTGGCACTTTCATAAGTTTGTTTGTATTGTGTAAAAGCATCAATTACATCTTCGTGGTGTATTACTTCTTTTGCAAAATCAGTAAATTCAAATTGATCTTTTGTTTTAAAGTATTCCATACTTCTATTTAACAAATCAATTTGTTCAGGCTTATTCATTTCAAATTGCTCATTTATTTCGTTATGAATAAACAGTTTGCACATACTAAGCATGTCGTTGGTGTGGTGGTAATTGTTTGCCAATCGTTCAATTTGTAAAAAGTCTTGCATCCAATATTGGGCATCGTTTTGTTTATTCGTATTATCAACAGCCAATACAACATAACCATCGGCTTTGCTTTGTTTTAATATTAAACAACCCTTATCTAATTTATTAATATCAACACCATCTTCTGCAGCAACTTCCCAGCTTTGTCCATGTGAAAAAACCTTTAAAAAAGTTTCTTTGGTTTCGCTTTTAAATAAACCAATAGCCTCTACTTGCTCATTGTTAATTAACAAATCATTAAAATGTACCACATATAATTCGCCTTCTTTTACTTTGGCATGTGTACTTTTATTATATAAGTATTGGGCCAATAATTTACTTTGACTAACAAAGTTTTTTGGGTTGGTAAAAATTTCAGTTACATAAGTATACACCTCGTTCATGGCAACATCGCTCATGTGGGTAAAGTGATATTGTTCATGCTCGTTAAAGGGGTTTAAAAAATATTTTGCTAATAAATTTCTAACATTATCGTCGTTTAACGACAAAGCGTTTGCCGATAATTTTAATTTTTCGCCTCTAGTTGGGTTACCTACTTTATGTACAATGGCTTGTACAATTTCTACATTTTTAATGCCTGTCATATTGCGGTGAAGATAAAACCAACCAACAGATTTAGGAAATATTTTGGGGCCATCAACAACAAATCAAAAATCTGCTTTTGTTCTTACTGTTCTTTTTTAGTCCTCCTAACCGCTAACAGGGTTTGTAACCGCTGTTAGGGTTTATTCGGGCTAACCACTGCCATCAAGCAGCCCATCAGCAATATAATATACATGAGTTTTTAGAGCTATGGTCTATTTATATGCTATGCCTTTAAAACAAAAAGAGAAATAGCGGTTTGCTCAATAATTTCTTCTTGTTGTTGTACACAAAAGGGCAATAATATTTGTATAAATTGTTTAGCCATTAAACGTTGTGGTGTAGCCAAAACAATAGTAGTACCTTGCTGTAAAAAATATTGCAACATTAAATTAAGGTTAACAAACTCATGTAAATCATAATTAATATCGCTTAAAAGCAACACATCTGCTTTAATGTTTTGGGGTAAATTGTTCCAGTTAATAATTGTACAAGAAATGTTGTTAAGGTCATTTTTAATAATCGAATTTTCAACAAATATCAATGGTTCTGGTAAATAATCGCTACATACAACCTCTTGTGCAATTTGTGCAGCTACTAAGCTTGGCAAACTCAATCCAGCAGCTAGTTCTAGTATTTTTTTATTAGCTACAATTTGAGGATTTTTATGCACAAAATTGGCCAAGGCTATACAACTTGGCCAAAGTTTTGCCCAATATGGAAAATGTGCCGCAGCCAATTGATTTTTAAGCGGTTTATACAAACGTTTTACTTCATCCACATCTGGTAAACAAACAAATGTTTGTTTATTAAAATATGTAAAAGTTTCAACAACTATTTTCATTTATGGGTTACTTTTTTATGCTTAGGGTATTAACTGTTAAGTTAAATACACAATTGTATTTTTCAATAGTAAACAAATAAAAATTTAAACATCAAATAATGGCAACAAAAGTAACTTTCGAACTTTCAGCAAATATTGTAGCAGAAGCAACTTCGGGCATTTTAGTAGGCGAATTTAACAATTGGGATTTTAAAAATGGTATAAGTCTTAAAAGACAAAAAGATGGCAGCATGAAAGCCTCTGTTGAGTTAGAGAATGGCAAAACATACGAGTATCGGTATTTTTTAAACGATGGAAGATGGGTTAATGACGATAGAGCTGCTAACTACAGCCATGTTGTAGGATATAATGTAGAAAACTGTGTTGTAAGCGTACCAGTAGTTGAGGAAGAAGTTATTGTAGTAGCCGCTAAAGTTGAAAAAATAGCAAAAGCAACTGTTACAAAAGCTGCAGCAACAGTAAAGGCAAAAGCACCAGCAGTAAAAAACCCTGTTGTTGAAGAAAAAGTAATTGCTCCAGCTAAAACCACAAAAAAAGCAACACCAATTAAAGCAGCTGCAGTTGTTGCAACGCCTGCTAAAAAAGTAGCTAAGAAGTCGGCTAAATAAGGTTTAAATAGTTTAAGAATTTACACTTACTATAACTTTTATTTGGGCCAAATGGGCTCAAATAAAAGTTACTAGCTTATGCAGTTCAAATAATTGATTCGTGTTAGTAAAATGTATTTTAATTAAATCTACAATTGCACATCAGCTTTCATAAATTTATTATTGGTCATCCATGTAAACACTTGGTTTAGCCAATATACAGGCTGTGCTTTATTGCGTAACCCAAAGCCATGGTTTCCTTGCTGTAATAAATACATTTCTACTGGTACCTTTTTATTTAAAAGTGCCAAATAAAAGCCAATGCTATTTTTTACAGATACCGCTTTATCGTCGGCAGCATGCACCAAAAAAGTTGGTGGGGTTTGCTCAGTAACTTGCAATTCGTTGCTGTACAAATCAATTTTAAGTTTACTTGGATTTTTGCCCAACATATTGTTTCTCGATCCCATGTGTGTTAAACTATCTTGAAAGCTGATTACGGGATAACCTAATATAATAAAATCGGGTCGCAAATTGGTATTGATTGTATTTTCAATAAAAGAAGTTGTAAAGTGTGTTGCAATTGTAGAAGTTAAATGTCCGCCAGCCGAAAAGCCCATCATTCCCAAAAGGTTAGGATTGATGCCAAATTCGGTGGCACTATCTCTTAGTATTTTTATGGCTTGTTGAGCATCTTGTAAAGCAACCGATTCTTTGTTTAAAAAACAGCTACTATCAATTGGGTTTCTATATTTTAGTACAAAAGCAGTAATTCCTTTTTTGTTCAATGCTTTGGCTACTTCAAAACCTTCATGCCCAATAGCCAACCTAGCATAACCACCACCTGGGCAAATAAGAATGGCTATATTAAATGAGTCTTTTTTTGTTGGTATAAACATGTACATTTTTGGCGATGTTATAGCTTCAACCCTTCCCTCTGTTGGTGTTTGTTCTTGTATTGTGCAGGGCTTGCTATTTATAGGAACACTATTGTACAATAAAATTTCTCTTTGTGCATAGCAATTTAACCAACCAAAAAAATGTAAAAATAGTATTGCTTTTTTAATCATACGTTTTGCTTATTAGGGTTACAATTTACACAAACATCCACAACAAAACTAGTTTTTTATTAAAGATATTAATGAGTTTACAGAATGTTTTTCAGTATGTGATTTGTTTTCGTTAAACAAATTATCTTCGATTTAACGATTAATCAGAGTAGTGGTTTTATTAGTCTATAAACTAATCCAACTTTACCTTAAATGGTTTACTAAATCCTGTATGTATCCATTTACCAACCATTTTTTGAAAATACATTTTACAAACGGTAGTATTAGCTACTAAATTTAAAAATACATTATACAATATAGGAAAAGTTTTAGTTACCAGTTTAAACATGTTTATGCTGCTATTTAGTTTTGCATAAATTTCTCTTTCGTAATGTGTAAACATAGCAGCAGAAAAATCATTTTGTTCAACTGCTCGTTGTAAAAAATGTGCTGCAATACAACCACTCATCATGGCTGGGCCAATTCCTTCACCAGTTGTTGGGCATATTAAAGAAGCAGCATCGCCAACTAATAAGTAACCATCGCCAATTGGTTTACGCCTTAACGAAGCCAAAGGCAAGCCCCAACCTTGAATTTTTTCTATGGGTGTGGCATGTTCAAATCTTTTTTTAAGTACAATATCATTTTTAATAATGTCTTCAAATAATTTTTTAAGGTTTACTTTTTTTGTAGCAATAAATTCACTCAACAATCCACAACCAACATTTGCCTCTCCATTTGGCAATGGAAAAATCCATAAGTAAGCCGCAGGTAATGATTTTGGCAAGTACAATTCTAAACAGTTAGTAGCGTTATTGTTAGTACCCATTCCTTTCCAATATTGCCTTAAACCAGCAGCATAATTGGTTCTGTCAATAGTTCTTTCTTGTAAATGTTTTAAAACAACGGAATGATCTCCATCGGCACCAATGATTATATTAGCTGTAATTTCAATTTGCTGAAGCCCTTGTTTGGCAAAAACAACTTGTTTATTGGCAACAGTTGTAATGGTATGTACCTGTGTTTCTTGCAAAAATGTAGCGTAATAATCATCAATTTTTTTTACTAAATAATTATCAAAATAGTTTCTCTTGGCAATACAGAAATAAGGAAAATTAGGTTGATTGGTTGTGGACTTATACTCTACTATTGGTTTTTTATTAGCTGCTAAATGAAAAAGCACTCCATTTACTTTTGTAAAATTTTCGTTTGGCAATATTTCTTTTTCTACTAAACCGGGTTCCAGTGTATTTAATATACGCATTACTTTTAAGTCTAAACAATCGCCACACACCTTATCTCTTGGAAAAGTCTTTGCATCTACTATAACATGAGGGATTTTAAACTTAGTTAAAAATAAAGAGGTTGTGGCTCCACCTGGTCCAGCTCCAACAATACAAATCTTTGTCTCAATTTTTTTCATGTAAGTAACAAATATATCTATAGTTTAATTTTCAATTCATAAACAATTATTTTCGTTGTTAAAATATCGTTTTGCAATCAACCGTTTATTTAGTAACGCCACCTTTTACCCAATTAAATACGCCTTACCCAGCAACGGCCTATTTGAAAGGTTTTTTAAATACAAAAGGGATAAGCTCCTATCAAAGCGATTTAGGTATAGAAGTAACACTTCAATTATTTAGTAAATCGGAGTTAGAAAAAATATTTTTAATTGCCGAACAAACTACAAAAACAGTATCGGAAAACATTGCTAGAATAATTGCTTTAAAGGATGCTTATCTATATAGCATTGATGCTACTATTGCTTTTTTACAAGGGAAAAACGCTACAATGGCTCACTTAATTAGTAGTAGAAATTTTTTGCCAGAATCATCTCGTTTTGCACAATTAGATGATTTAACTTGGGCATTTGGAACCATGGGCACTATGGACAAGGCCAAACATTTGGCCACCATGTACTTAGAGGATTTAAGTGATTTGATTAAAGAAACAATAGACCCACATTTTGGCTTCAGCCGTTATGCAGAAAAGCTAGGCAGAAGTGCCAACAGTTTTGATGAATTATATGAGGCTCTACAAAAGCCGAACACGTATATTGATAAAATTTTACTAGATACCTTAAACAAGTACCTACAAAAGGTACAACCTAAACTGGTATGTTTTTCTGTGCCTTTTCCTGGAAATTTATATGCTGCTTTTCGTTGTGCTAAATTTATTAAACAAAATTTTCCGAATATAAAAATAGCCATGGGAGGTGGCTTTCCAAATACAGAATTACGTTCGCTAAAAGATAAACGTGTATTTGAATTTTTTGATTTTATTACCTTAGACGATGGAGAAGCACCTATTGAAAACTTGGTAAAATATATTGAAGGCAATACAACTATAGAAAGTTTTAAACGTACCTTTTTATTGTTAAATAATGAACTTACCTACATAAACAACAAAACCACCAAAGATTATAAACAAGGCGAAGTAGGCACACCCGATTATAGTAATTTTTTTTTAGATAAATACATACAAGCCATTGAAATTATAAACCCCATGCACAGTTTATGGAGCAATGGAAGATGGAATAAATTAACCATGGCTCATGGATGTTATTGGGGCAAGTGTACTTTTTGTGATATTAGTTTAGATTATATAAAATTATATGAACCGGTTACAGCAAATTTATTGTGTAACAGAATGGAAGAATTGATTGCACAAACTGGTGAAACAGGATTTCATTTTGTAGATGAAGCTGCACCACCAGCATTAATGAAAGCGTTGGCCATAGAAATTTTAAAACGAAAATTAGTGGTTAGTTGGTGGACCAATGTACGATTTGAAAAAAGCTTTACTAAAGATATTTGTTTACTACTAAAAGCCAGTGGTTGTATTGGTGTAAGTGGTGGTTTAGAAGTTGCCAGCGATAGGCTTTTACAACTTATACAAAAAGGGATTACTGTTGCACAAGTGGCTAAAGTAAACAGAAATTTTACCGAAGCTGGTATTATGGTACATGCTTATTTAATGTATGGTTTTCCTACACAAACAGCTCAAGAAACCATTGATAGTTTAGAAATGGTTAGGCAATTATTTAAAGCTGGCATTTTACAAAGTGCATTTTGGCACCAGTTTGCCATGACGGCTCATAGCCCTGTTGGAATGAATCCAGAAAAATTTGGCGTTAAAAAAGCAAAAGAAATAGAAATTGGCTTTGCCGATAATGATGTTGAACATATTGACCCCACTGGCACAGATCATGATGCATTTAGCTATGGCTTAAAAAAATCTTTGCTCAACTTTATGCATGGAGTTGGTTTAGATGAGCCTTTGCATAAATGGTTTGAACACAAAACACTTAAGCCATCTGTTCCAAATGATTTTATAATAAATGCTTTACAAGAAACAGAGCTAAATAACCATAAACCCAATACAAAAGTGGTTTTTATTGGTAATATACCTACTGTAGAAATAGTTACCCGAAATAAAAAAGGGGTAAGTTGGCAAGAAGCAGCTCTTACTTTTCAAACCAAAAAAGAAACCGTACAGATTAAAGTTGATAAAGAAAAAGGTGAGTGGTTGTATGCCTTGCTACTATTAATAACTACTAACAATAATAAAGCCTTTACCTTACAAGAAGTACAAGACAATTATGCAGCAGCCCAGCTAGAAGACTTTGAACTTTTTTGGGATAATAAACCTATAAATAGTTTAAGTAAAGTAGGGTTGTTGCTATTGTAGTTGGCATGCAGAAGCTCAGATTGAGCGGTTCTATGGTACAATTTGGCTAGCAATTTTTGATACCTCCTTTTTTTGATACCAGCCAAAAAATATGACAATTTACAAGATGACTTAACTACCCCCCTAGAATGAATGGTATTACCTCTATAAAAAGGTAACTTATTTTAATTTTACTGCTCTTGATTTAGGGCTCAAATCTGGAAAAATAATTATAGAGAATGTTTTCAATTCTATGATAAATCATTGACTTGAAAGATTAAAATTTAATTTGACGTTACATTATATACATATGAAAAAAATTGTACTACACCTTGTATTTCTTATTCTATTAAATTGTAGTTATGGCCAGCTTACTGTTTACAGTGGTTTAAACTTACAGGGAACATCTGCCAATTGTGTTACAGGAATAATATACATTGGCAACAATATACCAAACAGCCTAGATAATACCATCGAATCCATTTCATTAAACAAAGGATTTATAGCAACATTTGCCGAAAATGAAGATGGAACAGGAGAAAGATTTACCTACATGGCCACCAAAACCAATATTAATATAAATCTTGCCTTTGTACTACAGAATAATATTTCGTTTATTAGGGTAATTAAATTGCATAAACTTGCTATTAAAAAGAAGGGTTCTGGTAATCAAATAAATACTTATACAACCGATTTAAAAGCAACTTGGTTTTACGATTGGGGTCCTTTTGACCACTCAACACCTGCCACAGAATTTGTACCAATGATGTGGAATGCTGGGCATGCAAGCCAAGCAAATATGGATGCAACCATTGCAAAAGACTCATTAACACATTTATCTACCTTTAACGAACCAGATCATTCGGGGCAAGCAGAAATGACCATTGCAGAATCAATGCAACCGTACAAAGATTTGTTGCGTATAGGGCAACGTATGGGTTCTCCTGCTTGTACAGAAGGGCAACATAGAGTTTGGTTGGATACATTTGTAATCAAAGCAAAAGAGCAAAATTTAGCTGTTGACTATATATGTGATCATTGGTACGATTGGGGTAACTGGTTAAGTACACTAAACGCCAATCCAAATGCGAATGATGTGTTTAATAGGTTTAAAACCTACATCAATAATTTATACGATTTTCATAAAAAGCCCATTTGGCTTACCGAATTCAATGCTAATGTAAATCGCCTTCCAGCTGTACACGAGGCTTTCATGGCTTTAGCTTTACCTTGGTTAGATGCCAACCCAAATGTTGAACGGTATGCGTATTTTTTTGGTAATGATTATCCAGTTTATTCTTCTCCTGGTGTATTGAGTGCTGGTGGTCAAATTTATGCTAATCATGCATCTACAGATGCTAACCCAGAAAATGTAGTTGACACGAGACCTTCTACTGTTTCAATACTTGCATCGTGGAATCCATCGACTATTTTAGTAGGTGGCCGTGGTGTTGCAACTTTTGCACCTACTTTTTTAGCAACTAATATTACAGCTCCATTACCCTTAACAAGAGGTAGTGGTGTGGCCTTACCTCCAACAACTTCTTCAGATGGATATTGGGGTGGTGCTAGTTGGTCAACCACAACTGCAAAAGATGGTATTGATGATAATAAGTTTTTAACCTTTAGCTTAAAATCCAATAACGGCAAATCGGTTAATTATCATTCTATCGATAAATTGAATATTAGAATAAACGGTACTGGCCCAATTCAGTATTTTATTGATTATAAAGTAGACAATGGCACTTATCGACCTATTGATACCATAAAAGGCCCAACTCGTATCAATGGCAACTTTCAACTTGGCCCAATTGCTTTACACAATGTACCAGGTTTGCAAGATGTACCATCAACAAGTACAATAACATTTAGAATTACCCCATTTGATGCTACGGGTACAGGAAATTTTTTAATTGGAAGCGGAACTGCTGATACCGACCCTGACCTAGTGATTACAGGTGGTTTTAGCGATATTAATCCGATTACTCTAACAGCAACAACTGCAGATTTATTGGCATTAAGTTTAAGCTCTGGTAGCTTATCTCCAACATTTGCTGCTGCAACCAACTCTTATTTAGCTACTGTAAGTAGTGCCATTACTTCAATTACTGTTACACCTACTCGGGCTAATGTAAACGCAACCATACAAGTTCGAGTAAATAACGCCGCTTATCAAATTGTGAATAGTGGAAGCCCTTCTCATACACTAAATTTAAACGATGGCAACAATACTATAGAAATATTGGTAACAGGGCAAGGTGGTGCACCTGTAAAAACATATACAGTTACTGTAAATAGACAATCGAACAATGCCGATTTATCTGATTTAGCTTTAAGTGTTGGCACAGCATCAACCCCAATATTAAGACCATTAAGCCCAACATTTGCACCTGCAACAACCAGTTATACAGCTATAGCTGCTGGTTCGTCTAGTATTAGAGTAATACCTACAAGGCAAAACGCATTTTCAACCATACATATAAGAGTAAATAATAGGGATTATAAGCAAGCAAGTAGTGGTATCTCAAGTGATACTTTAACATTAAACTTTGGTAATAATATTATTGATGTTAGGGTAACTTCTCATGATGGCTCAACCATAAAAACTTACACAATTAATGTACTTAGGCCATCAGTAAACGCAGATTTATCTAATTTATCAATTAACTCTGGTTCATTAACACCCGTTTTTTCAGCTGCAACAACTTCATATACAGCAACTTCTACCAATGCAGCTTCTGTTGTAGTAACTCCAAATATTGCTGAACCCAATGCAACTATTGAAATTAGGGCTAATAGTGGAACCTACACACCAGCAACCAACGGAGTTGGATCAACTGTTACAATTGGTAATATTTCGGCCAACAACACCATCAATATTAGGGTAACAGCCCAAAATGGAACAACTATTAAAATCTATACCATCAATATTCGAAGACTATCTACCAATAACAACTTAACCAGTTTGTTACTAAGTGAAGGTACTTTAAGTCCAAGTTTTACCACCAATACCACCACTTATAGTACCAGTGTTTCCAACACCACCACTTCAATAACAGTAACCCCAACCAGCACCAGTAATGTAGCTACAATAGAAACTAGAGTAAATGCAGAAAGTTTTGCTGCAGTTACAAGTTCTACTGCTTCAAATGCTTTAAACTTAAATATTGGTAATAACTCTATTGAAGTTAAAGTAACCGCCGAAGATGGTATTGCAATAAGAACTTACACCATCAATGCTACAAGGCTTTCATCAGTAGTACCAGTTCAAATTGCAAACCTTACTGCAAATCTACAAGCCAACAAAACAGTAGCGGTAAAGTGGACTAGCACTACAGAAATAAACCTTAGTAGGTACAAAGTACAGCGAAGTACTGATGGTAGAAACTTTACTACATTAGGTACTATAGCCTCTAAAGGGGCTAGCGGTTATAGCTATACCGATGATTTAAATGTAGTTAATGCATTGCCTGCTACTATTTACTACAGATTAGAGGCAGTAGATAATGATGACTCAAAAACATATAGTAAAATAGCTGCTTGCAAATTGCAGATTGTAGATAATACATTGGTTATTTATCCAAATCCATTACTCACAACATTATATGCCCAAGTAACAGTTGTAAAAACTGGTGTATCGATTATAAGAATTGTAGATGTTCAAGGTAAAATAATAAGTACACAAAAAACACAATTAGCAGTTGGCACTACAACAATATCAATACCTACAACAACATTAACACCGGGTAATTATATACTAGAAATAAACAACGCCGATAGTAAGCTACAGCAGCGTTTTGTAAAAGAATAAAGCTAACAAAACGCTTGTTGTAAAGCAGAAAATTCAATATTCACTAAATATTACATTACAAAATACACTTTAGCTATTTTATTTGCCTCAACAACATAAATTGCAATGGCTTTAAAAGGAGGTTTAGCTTTATCATATACAACAGATTCTTCATCAATAATTGTATTGCCCAAAACCATTCTTGTGGTAACGGTACAATGTAAATCTATAGTATTGGCAAACATACCTCCATACTCTTTACGCATGGTAGTTTTGCCTTTGTAAAGTAGTTTGTTTGCAAATTGATACACTTCTATGCTATCTGAATAAGGCAATAAAAAAGCTCCTATATCTCTTTTGTTATAGCCATCTAATTGTTGTTGGGCCAAGTTTTCGGCAACAGATTTAGTTTGTGCAAAAACTACAGAACAAACACAAATAGAAATGATTAAGAAGATTGTTTTTTTCATGTATTTAAATTTTGGTTCTAACTTATACCGAAGTGAAGTACAAAATAATCCAATCTGTTTTATGTTGGTATAATACCATCTAAGATTTCAACATAGTCCTTTGGCCTATTTATTAAATCAAGATGGTATTATTTACCACTTTTTAATTGAATATAAAATAAAAAAACTGCTACATTTTATTGTAGCAGTTATAAAATTAGAGGAAATAGCTTTATTCTTTTACTAATTTCAGCGTTTCATTTTTGTTATTGCCTTTAATTGTAACAAAATAAACTCCGGCAGCTAATTGACTAACCTGTAGCGGATAAACTGTTGTTCCGCTTGTAACGGTTGGGTTTAATTGCAACAAAATTTTTCCAGAAATATCGCTTACACTAATGCTAATTTTTTCGTTAGTTGTTTGTTGTATTTGTAACCAAACTGTGTTTTTTGCAGGGTTGGGCAGTAAGGTAATGCTTGATTTTGTACTTAACTTAATTGGCACAGTTGCAGAATAAGTAAAGCTGCCGTTTTTGTCTTGCATTTTTAACCTATAATACAAAGTTGTAACACCCAAATTAATGGTATTAAAATCTGTAAACTGATAAGTATTGATTGAGTTGCCTTTTGCAATAGTAGCACCAACAGCAGTAAAACTGGTATTGTTTAAGCTGCGTTCAATTATAAATTGATCGGTATTTATTTCGTTGCTGGTATGCCAGTTTAATTGCGTATTGCCATTTTGTAAACTGCCACTAAGGCTTTGTAAGGTAAGTGGCAAAGCTACAATTGAAGCATCTGTTAAACGGGCTATACGGTTACGGCCTACGCTATTGAAAGAAGAAAATGAGCCAGCAATGAGAAGTTTATTGCCATCACCAAGTATCAATGCATTTGAAAAGATTGAACCAGATGGAGCAGAACTAAGGGGAAAGGTAAGATCGGTTGAGCCATTACTATTATGCCTTTTTAAGGCAGTAGCGGATCCTCCATTACCAACTCCTAGTAATATTTTGCCATCACCATATATATGAGCAAAATAAACCTCCCATTCGCCAGAAGAAAATGTAAAAGAGGAATTAACAACGCCTAGTGAAGATACCTTCACAAGGCGTTGCTTATTAACAGTGTTAAATGTCAAGAAGTTTCCAGCAATCAAAATACCACCATCACTTTCAATGTCAATATCATAAACAGATCCATTAGCACCAACACCAGTTGCATTAAATGTATTATCAGATGTACCATCAACATTTAAACGTAAAACTCTACCTACAGTAACCCCATTAAAAAACTGAAAATCTCCGCCCACTAAAATTTTACCATCGGTTTGTATGCGTACAACTCTAATTAAACCAAAAGCTCCATTACCAATGTTAAATGTATTGTCAAAAGTTCCATTGGCGTTTAATCTGGCAATATAATTAGATGAATTGCCATTAAAACTGGTAAAGTTTCCACCAATAATAATTTTACCATCGGTTTGCAAAGCAATGGTATTTATAGCTCCATTGGCACCTGTGCCAATATTGGTTGCAAAGCTAGCATCAATTGCACCTGTAGCATCGGTGCGTACAATACGATTTACATTGGTGGTATTGTAATTGGTAAAATTACCAACGGTAATAATGCTTCCATTAGCTTGTATCGCAATTTCGTTCACATCGTTATTCAAGCCTGTGCCAACTGTAAATGTATTGTCAAGTTCTCCATTTTCAGTAAGCCTTGCTAAACGGCTCCTCCCAATATTATTGTATCTAGAAAATACACCACCAATAATAATTTTACCATCGGCTTGTGTTGCAAAGGTTTTTACAGTAGCATCTGCTCCAAAAGATGGATTAAAAGTTAGATCAATGGAATATGAACTGGTTAACTTTTCAATATTGTTGTTGCGTAATGAAATACTGTTATTAAATGAACCCGAATAAATAATAGAATTTGAGGCATCTAAGCTTGAAGAACGTACGAACGAACCAGTTGGAAAACTACTTGTTGATAAAGCAGTAGCATCTAGTGATCCATCTGTATTTATCAAAGCAACTCTATTTCTTGCAACACCATTAAATGAAGCAAATTCTCCTCCAATAAACAATTTATTTGTTCCTACTTGTGTAATAGTATAGACTGTTGTATTAGAGCCAGTACCTGTTGTAGGAGCAAAAGTAGCATCATTACGTCCATTACTATTTAATAATAAAATCCCTACATAATTGAATGTGAATCCTACATATAAATTTGTGCCTCCTACCCATATTTTATTATCGGCTCTTAATTTTATTGTATATACTGCACTTGAATTAAAACTATTCAAATTAAATGAAAGGTCTGGGCTACCATCACTATTTAACCTCACCAAACCCTTAAAATTAATACCATTGTAAGTATTATTAGCAACTCCTCCCACCAAAATTTTACCATCAGGTTGTATCTCAATAACAGAAACTTCTAATCCAAAATTACCAAAACCAGAACCCCCACTATTAAAAGTATTATCATAGCTACCATTACTATTTATTCTACATATACCATTTACATTAAATCCGTTATACGTTCCAAAATCACCAACAATTAATATTTTACCATCAGTCAAAATTTTTATTGAATTAACTAAAGCATTCGAAGAGTTTCTTGTTGCTCCTAGACCAGGGTTGAAACTTGGGTCAAAGCTCCCGTTACTATTTAGTCTACAAATTCTGTTTACCGTAACTCCTGCATAAGCAGTAAATGAACCAACAATTACTATTTTACCGTCGTTTTGTAAAGCAATATCCCGAATTATACCATTTGCACCATTGGCAACTCCAAATGTGGTGTCTCTTGAGCCGTCTGTATTCAATCTAATTAAATTACCAGCAATGAAATTGTTATAACCATTCATATTCATACCACCCCCAATCAATATTTTACCATCACTTTGTATAACTTGAGCGTTGACTGGACCCCTTACACCTAAAAAGTCAGATGTCCCCCCATCTATTGGGTTAAAAGTTGGGTCAACTGTTACTTGGCTGTTTGCAATAAAGGCCACTAAAACTAATAGTAGTGTAAAAAAATGTTTCATATACTTCAATTTATAGTAAATATAATTTTTACAAAAATAAATAGCTATACAACCCAAAAGTTGATGAGTTGACTGTCTATGAAAATTTTTTATTCAATTAACATTATTTACCCAATCCCAATAACACTTTCTTAATGTCTTCATAATTACTCCATGGTATAAAATGATTTACATTTTGTAGTGTAATGGTATCAACTTTTGCAGCATTAGTAAGCATTTTTACACCAAAAGCCATATTTGCATAAGGCACCAGTTGGTCTTTAGTTCCATGTATGATGTAAACGGGACATTTAATAGCAGCAAATTTTGGTTGCAAATTAATTAAGTCTTTTTTTAAATACCAAAGCTCATCGTTACTGGGTTTAAGTGCACCTGGCACTAATAGTTTTAATGGATTGTTCATTAATAACAAACGCCACTTTTCTGGTATTTCTTGCTTTGCATCTATAGAGCCCGCTAAAATTACCAAGCCAGAAAAAAGTGCTGGATTATCGGCAGCCATTTGAACAATTAAAGGCCCCCCCAAAGAGTGCCCAACCAAATAAATTTGTTGTTTATTTTGTAGTTCTTGAACCAGCGTATTAACAATAGCCGATTGTTCATCTAAATGTAAAGCTTGCCCAAAATTGCTGTAACCAAAACCGGGTCTATCAATAGATACCATTCTAAACCGTTGCAATAAATCCTTGTCTTTTAAATAAGCTTTAAAAGCATCCCAGCTTCCAGGGCTGCCATGTATAAAAAATATCGTGGGCAAATTATTGTTGCCCGTAATTACATAATGTAAGTTTTTATTGTTTACTTGTATGTTTCGTATGTTTATGGTTACCCCAGCTTCGGCAAACTCCTTTTTGGCTTCAGAATCGCTCATTCTAAATTTCATACAACTTTGAGCAAAAACAACCCAAGCTATTAGAACAATAAAAGCGATAACCACTATTTTTTTAGGTTTTTTTATGGGTAATTTAGATGGCATAAATGAGCTTATATTAACGAAATTGTACAACAAAGAAAAGCAGTATCATTGAAGTTGATTATTAATTAAAATTAAATGATTTATTATTGAATAATGGCTCTATTGTTTAATTCTGTTCTGCCAAGCTTACCTTTACAGCTTATGAACCCTTTTACAGAAAAAGCCCCCATTATTATTACTTGCCATAAACGTATTGCTCCATATTTAGCTAAAGAAGTTGAAGCATTAGGCTTTACCATTGAAGATAGTTTTGTAACGGGTGTTCGTTTAAATGGAACGATAAACGATTGTATAAAATTAAATTTAAATTTACGATGTGCCAGCCAAGTTTTATATAGCTTACAAAGTTTTATGGCCAACACTGCCGATGGTATTTATGACCATTTAAAAAGTTACCCTTGGGAAAAAATTATACCCAACCCGGGTTATTTTTCTATCACCAGTAATGTACAAAACGACACCATTAACAACAATATGTTTGCTAACCTGCGAGTTAAAGATGCAATTGTTGATAGACTGAGAACCATTAGAGGCAACCGACCAACCACTGGTGCCGATTTAGTTGGTACAGTTATTCATTTATTTTGGAAACACAACGAAGCTGAGGTTTTTATAGATACTTCTGGCGAAAGTTTGGCAAGGCATGGTTACCGAAAAATTCCAGGTCTTGCTCCCATGCTAGAAGGTTTGGCTGCAGCAACAATTTATGCTAGTAATTGGGATAAAAGCTCTCCATTTGTTAACCCCATGTGTGGCTCTGGAACATTAGCCATTGAAGCTGCATTAATAGCTACCAACAGAGCCCCTGGTTTATATAGAATTAACTATTCGTTTATGCATATTGATGGCTATAAAAAAGCTGTTTATGATATAGAAAGGTCTTTGTTAGAAGAACAAATTAAAGTAGTGCCTCAGTTAAAAATTATTGCAACCGACCTAAGCAATAAAGCCATAGAAAATGCCAAGAAAAATGCTGCTGCAGCTGGTGTTGAAGAATTAATTCATTTTGCTGTTTGCGATTTTGAAGCTACTCAAGTACCACAAAATAAAGCTGGTATAATGATGGTAAACCCTGAGTATGGAGAACGCTTGGGCGATGAGCAAGAGTTAGAAGGAACTTACAGCCGTATTGGTAATTTTATGAAACAACAATGTGGTGGATATTGGGGTTATGTTTTTACAGGCAACTTAGACCTTGCCAAAAAAATTGGACTAAAAGCAAAACGCCGAATTGAATTTTATAACAGCACTATCGATTGTAGGCTATTAGAATATGAATTATACAGCGGAACAAGAAGAGTTGAAAAAATTGATTCAACCCCAGAGCAAGACAATAAAGAAGAATAAAACAATATAAAATTTTGTTATGTACTCGTTGCTTCGAAGTATGAAAAATTGCTCACAGATAACAGAAATAGCACAGAAGTAAACTTTGTGTTCTTTGCATTCGCTGTTGCTTTGCGTGAAAAACCCTACAATTTTTCATACAAAGCCCTTAGCTTTTCTCTGGTCATGATGGTTTCCCAATTTTTTCCTAAAGCGTTTTCCCATAAAGGTTTCATGCCAAGGCTAACATTCATCATAGCTTCAAATTGATCCTCTGTTAAGTTAGCACAAATGCCTTTGGGTATATCAAAGCCTCCTATTTCAACCATTTTTTTAAATTCAATAACTCCAGCAGGATAGTACTCTTCTAAATGGTTCATCACAATACAATTACCAATACCATGTTTGGTGCCCAATAAATAACTTAAGCCATAACTTACTGCATGTGCTACACCAACTTGACTATAAGCAATGCTCATACCACCAGCATAAGAAGCCATCATTAGTTTATCGTCATGCTCATCTGTCCAAGTATTGTTCCTTAAAAAAACATCTCTACATAATTGCAACGCTTTTTCGCCGTAGCTTTTACTAAACTCATTTAAATAAGTGCCTTCAAGGCTTTCAATACAATGTATATAACAATCCATGCCAGTATAAAAACGTTGGTTGGCTGGTGCATCTTTACACAAGGAGGGGTCTAAAACAATTTGATCAAAAGGTGTAAAATCGCTATTCATGCCAAGCTTTCTGGTAGGCCCAGTTAACACTGTTGTTCTACTTACTTCGGCACCTGTGCCACTTAATGTTGGTATCCCTACTTTATAAACGCCTGATTGCTTTACTAAATCCCAACCTTGATAATCGGCACTACTGCCTGGGTTGTTCATCATTAATGCAACAGCTTTTGCTAAATCCATTGTACTACCACCCCCAATACCAATTACACCACTAATAGTTCCAAATTCTTCTTTTAATTCATTAGCCAAATTATCTACCTGGGTGGTTTTCGGCTCGTAAGTAACATCAACAAAAATAATTTTATCATTACCCATTAATGGAACACGGTTAACTATTTCTTTACCTTCAAAAAAATGATCTACTAAAAAAATCATTGGGGCATTTGGTTTGCGTTGTGGTGCCAATATTTCATCTAACTGATTAAAGCTACCTCGGCCATACACCACATAACCTACCATTTTAAAATTTCTAAATTGCATAAAAACTAGTTTGAAAGTTTAATGGATTTATTTGTTCAATTGCTTACAAAAATGAGTTAAATTATCTGAAATCTCGAATGATTTTTTTTGCTCCATTAAGGCATTTCTATTCATATTCTGTAGCGTAATTATAAATCTTGCTTTAATTGGGCACAGATCAATAATTTGCTCAATCATCAACGAAAAAAGCTTAAAATATACCCTTTTATGGGTATGGTAGAACTAACTAAACTACACTACATTACAACTTCCTATCTTAAGCTCTTTTAGGATAGCATTTAAATAAATTAAAATATAAAACATGAAAAAAGTAGTGGTTATTGGTTTTGCCAGTTTATTCTTTTTTGCTTCATGTAACAACGAGGTAAAGATCACGGAAGCTAAAGCATTTGGTTTAGACAGTGTTAAAGCCGCAATTGCCCAAAGCAACAAAACCTACGGTGATGGTTTTATGAAAAAGGATTCCTCATTATTTATTAGCAATTATACAACCGATGGTTGCATAATGCCAGCCAATGCACCTAAATTATGTGGTAAAGATGGTTTGGCTGCATTTTTTAAAGTTGGGCAAAGCATGGGCGTTAACAATATTGTTCTTATTACCGAAGAAGTAATGGGTGGCCCCGAAGCAGTTGTAGAAACCGGCACTTATAATTTGTTAGGAAAAGATGGCAAAAGCTTCGACAACGGAAAGTTTATAGTTGTATGGAAAAATGAAGATGGAAAATGGAAAATGCATAGAGATATTTTTACGACTAATGTTGCACCTGCAAAAAAATAGTATTCATACACATAAAAAAGCAGCTTCAAAATTTTGAAGCTGCTTTTTTATGTAGGATTAATTAAAGCTTTGTAAATTGTTTGGTAACTACCTCGTTGGTTGATATAATTCTCATAGTAAATATTCCAGCCGCTAATTTACTTACATCCATTTTTAATTGGGTGTTGGCATTTTGAAGGTTAAATATTTTACTACTAACAATTTGTCCAACAGCATTTACTATTTGTACTTCTGTTTTACCAGAGTACATTTTAAGTATATCTACAGTAATTTGATTGTTGGCGGGGTTTGGATAAACAGTACTAAATGACTCTACTTTACTTAAACCATTTACTTTTAGAGTTTTACAAACAAACTGTTCTTTGCCATCTTTATCTACTTGTTTAATTCTGTAATAGATTAATTCATTAGCATTAAACTTATCAATAAACTGATAATTTTTTTGTATTGCACTATTGTTGGAAGCTACAAGATTTGCAATTGTGCTAAAGTTAATGCCATCTGTACTTTTTTGAATTTCAAAATAACTACTATTTGTTTCTGTTTGAGTACTCCACATTAACTGAATATTATTGCCAAATAGTTTATAATTAAAGTTAGAACAAGTTGCCGGTAATGCAACATTAGATGCTACATTTTTAATATAAAAACCCGAAAAGCTAGGTACAATTACATCTAAAAAATATACGCTTGCCGAAAGGCTTCCATAGCCTGCAATACCAAACATTTCTTCACCAGAACCTCCAATTACAGATGTACAGCTAAGGCTTGCAAATTTTGAAATTTTTAAATCGTTTAACCAAAAAGCATCATTATCATCGTTGTCGTTAGATTCAGTAAAAGCATCAAATTCTGCTTTTGTAAAATAAAGCCGAATAGTAACAGGTGTTAGTGGTTGGCTAGTAGGAGTAATTTCTACATTTCTGTCTAAATACTCTACACCTCCGCTACTTCTAATTGCTGCAGTATTAATGAAATATTTTGCAACCATATTGCCCATGTTTGCAGCATCAAAAACCGAAGCTATTAAATTACCTCCTCTTGTAAAATGCAACCAAGTATTGCTATTATTAGAAGTAACTACATTGTCGTTGGTTAAACATGAAATTGGAGTAGGCCCAATTGCTAAAGTACTTGACGGTACTCCACTTACACAAATTGTAAAGTCTGCCGTGGGGCCAAATCCACTTGTACTTGATGTGTTTAAAACCCTAATTGTATAATCAACGCCAACACTTAAACCAGCTACACTATATGAGTACCCTTCTACACCAGCATATAATAATGCAGAACCATCAAAATTGTAAATAGCAATTCTTGGTTGGGCTAACCTGCCAGCAATATTAATAGTTGCCGATGTAGTTGCTGCCTTAAACTTATACCATACATCTTGAAAATAGGTGGCTCCTAAACTAGCTGGCACCGAAGCACTTAATGTGCTGAATCTAAAACTACCATTGGTTGTTGAACAGGTTGGGTTTTGAATAATAGTAGAGCTCCCTATTGAATTATCGTTTGCAGGTGCATTTGTACCAATAACCCTCAATTTGTAACTTACTGGTCCTCCATTAAAAGTATTTTCCAGTACTTCAATGAAATAAGTTTGCCCAATAGTTAAACCTGTAATGGATTGGTTTTGATTATTAACACCAGCTATACAAACTGGGCTTGATAAAGCCGAAGTACTTGGGCAACTACCTGTTGTAACTCTATAGCCTAAAGAGTTTGCGTTTGTACTTAATTGCACCATATCTGTAAATTGAACAAAATGAGAAGTGGCAGTAGCAATAAACTTATACCATAGTACTTTATTGGGCGATCCAGTAATAGCAAAACAATCGGTGATAGTATTTAATGTGGTTAAGCCTAAGGTTGTGCCTTGAGTATAAGTGGCAGATTGGTCGGTACTTGCAACTAGTGTAACTGCACTTGCACAGCTTATGTTGGTTAATGTAGTTGGGTTTGGCGACAAACAGACTTCAAAGTTTCCAGTACCCGAACCAGATGCACTAAAAACTCTAATAAAGTAGGTTTGACCAGAAGTTAAAGTTGGTAAATTGTCGCAGCTTAAATAAGTTAAACCACTACAATTTCCACCATATACTGCATATCTTAAATTTGGATTACTACCTGTTACCAATTGGAAGTTTTGGATTGAAAATCTAAGTCCAGTTGTTGGTAATGGTGTAGGAGCTACAAACTTTAACCATACATCGTTATAAACAGTAGTTACGCAAGGTGGAGCCGTTGTGGTGCTTGTTGTTGCATTGGCATTGGTAATAGCTAGCCTGTTATTACAATCCTCATTACTACTAATTAATAAATTATACGCAAACAAACAATTGTCGTTAAGTGGCCCTTTTGGCAAGTAGTTACAAATATTAAACGTACAAGCACTTGCTGGATCATGGTTGTAAATACGCAAATAATAAGTAGTACCAGGCGTTAATGTTTTTGAAAGTGAAGTGCCATCGAAAACAACACTGTCGGCTCCATTATTTTCTGCACACAATTTTAAATTGGTATTACTACTTTCATATACTTGCAGCCACATTAAATTACTGGCTCCTTCAACAATAGTTTTGTTTGTTAATTTTATGGTAGCCTGTGCAGTAGTTGGAATAAACTTATACCAAACATCATTAGCTGTTGCTGAAGAGGGAGCCCCTGAACAAGTTGGTATATTATCAGGTGTTGCTCCAGCTGTTGTACCACCTGTTAAAATATTGGCACAAGTTGTTGAATTTGAAAGTGTAACTAAACTTGCATTTGAAAAATGATTATTGGCTGGTGATGGTGTTTGAAAACTAACACAAATGTTAAAAGAACTAAATCTTGTACTAGTGCCATAAGTATACACTCTAATTTTATAGTTTGTATTTGTAAGCAGGGTTCCCAAATCGGCTGATGTTGCAAATGGAAACCAACTTATAAAAGTTGCATCACCACAAAGTTGCCATAACTCAATTACACCATTACCAAAACCAGAAATAAAAATAATGTCGTTTAAATTTACTGTATAATTTTTAGGTGTTGCTTCTGTTGTAAATTGATACCAAACATCATCATCTTTTCCAGCACCGTCGCCCGATGCTTGGCTACTTGGTGTAGCTTGAAATGTACTACCATTTGCAGTTCCTGGTACAAAAACACAACTATTTGTACCAGCAATGGGTGTTAATGTTTGAGCGTTTGCACAATCATCGTTTACCGGCCCTGCTAAAAAACAAGCATTAAATGTAACTCTAGACGTTATGTTATCGGTATATACTCTTACTTTATATGAAGCCCCTGGGTTTAGTCCAGTTAAATTCCAATCATAACTACTGCCAATTCCAGCACCAGTAAGTGCACTATAGGGTTGGCTTGTAGCACAATCGGTTAACCAAAGCTGCATAATAATGCCATTATTAGGCCCACTGAAAACCAAATTAGAAAGGCGAATAATTCCATTGGTTTGTCCAGCTCCTAGTGTAAAGTCAAACCAAATATCATCATCAATATTTGCACTTCCGCCAATTGCCGTTTGTGAGCTTGGCGTGGCTGCAACAGTTGTTGCAGCAATTGTAGAAGTACAAGTGTTGCCTGCTTGTCGTGGTAAATTGGTTGAAGTATTACAATTATCGTTTGGGGGTTGGGCTAGACAATTGGTTATAATAAAAATTAACCCACCTAAAAGGGCATACAATTTTTTCATAAAAGAAATTTTATGTAAATAAAAAATAGCTTTTACAAGGTAAAATAAAAAATTTTAATTTGCAAGTAAACATAAAAAAATTATATATCATAACATTTTTGCTGCCTTTATTAAATCTTCTGGTGTGTCAATTTCTATACCCATATAATCTGTAACTACCATTTTTAGCTGTACACCATTTTCTAAGTAACGCAAGCATTCTATTTTTTCGGAGGCTTCTAAAGGGGTTATTGGCCAATTTGTAAAGCTTAACAATGCCTCTTTGCGAAAAGCATACACACCTATATGCTCATAATAAGTTGGGGTTATTGTCTGATCTCTTCGATAAGGTATAGATGAACGGCTGAAGAGTAAGCTATTCATATTTTTATCAACAACCACTTTAACAAAATTTGGGTCGGCAATACTTTTTTCATCTGTTAGAATTTGCATTAAGCTGGCTACTTGTACATGGGCATCTTCAAAAACTTGTAATAGCTTTTCTAAAGGTTCTCTTTTTACAAAAGGCTCATCGCCTTGTACATTCACTACAATATCTACTTCTAAATTTTCTATGGCTTCTGCAATTCTGTCGCTTCCACTTTCGTGTTGCTTTTTACTCATTATTGCTTTACCGCTATGGTTTACAATTTCATTATAAATAATTTCACTATCAGTTACCACCCAAACTTCGTCAAACAATCCAGTTAAAATAGTATTATCATACGTTGTTCTTATTACTGTTTTATTGCCCAACGGTTGCATTAACTTTGCAGGAAAACGTGTTGCTGCATAACGTGCAGGTATCATTGCTATTTTTTTCATGAAACAGTTTTTACAAAGATGTAGTTTTAATTTAAAGCAATAGTTGATATAAGTTATAGTGTTACGATATTGGTTAAAATAATGTTTATCCCATTTTACGAAAAGGGCTTTTCATTAACTGCACAAAATCTTCGTCTTTTTCGTTTGGATAATATCTGTCCAATCCGTATTTTATTTTTGTAGGCTCAAGCTGCATAAAAGTACCCAAAAGCCTATCCCAAATACTTAGTATTGCACCATAATTACTATCGGTAAAAGGTTGTTTATAATGATGATGTACTTTGTGCATATTGGGCGAAACCAACACATAACTAAGGCCTTTATCTAACCAACTTGGCAAGCCAATATTGGCATGTGTAAACGCTGTGGCAATTATTAAAATGGTTTGAAAAATCATGACTGCATACATGGGTGCCCCACTTACTAAAATGCCCATAAAAAAGAAAGCACCACGTAGTAAACTCTCCATTGGGTGATGACGCAACCCTGTTGTAACGTCTACTTTATTATCGGCATGGTGTATTACATGAAAACGCCACAGTAAAGGCACTTTATGCTCTGTAATATGCACGAACCAACCACCAAAAAAGTCGAGCACCAAAAAAGAAATAACGATTGCACCCAATTGCCCCAAATTAATCCAATACACCAAACCAACCTTTTGATGTTTACACCAATCGCTCAATTGTACTATAAGTATTGCTAAAAAAGTATGAATAATTAAATGTATAATCGTAAAAGAAAAATTAACCCCTGCATGGTGTAATTTAGTTTTTTTATACGGTAGTTTTACTAAGGGTATACTGCCTTCTATCATCCAAAAAAGCAATAAGCCACCAACTAAAAAAACCAATCTTTCTAGTGGGCGTTGTTCTAAAGTAGAAAAGTGTTGAATAATGTTTTGAAACATGGCAAAAAATTTAGCAGTTGAATATACAAATAAAAATCCCTCTGCAGACTGCAAAGGGATTATTTTAATTATCGTTTATTCTATTTTTGAAGAGGGTGGTTTAATTGTTTAACATTAATGGCATTACCAACATTAATAAATCTTCGCCTTCGGCTTGTTCTGTTGGTTTTACCAACCCTGCTTTGGTTGGAGTAGAAAGCTCTACACGAACATCTTCTGTATCGGCAGCGTTTAACATTTCAATTAAAAATTTAGCATTAAAAGCAATCTGTAAATCTTCTCCATTGTATTGGCAGTTCATACGTTCGTTACCTTCAAAACTAAAGTCAACATCCTGAGCCGCCATTTGTAATTCGCTACCTGTAATGCTTAATGCAACCTGGTTGGTACTTTTATTGCTAAATACACTTACACGACGTAAAGCATTTTGAAAATCGTGTTTGTTAACTACTAAATGATAAGGATTATCGGCAGGAATAACTACCTTATAATCTGGGAATCTAGCATCAATTAATCTACAAATCATTTGTACATCGCCATGGCTAACAAATAAATGGTTGCCATTGTAGCTAATATTTATTTCGTCGTCGTTATCGGGCAAGGCATTTTTTAGTAATGTTAATGGCTTTTTAGGTACAATAAACGAGTCGATTTTTGTGGCTTTTGCATCAGTTCTCTTATAACGCACTAAACGGTGTGCATCGGTAGCTACAAACTGAACATATTCTTTGGTTAATTCAAAGAAAACACCTGTCATGGCTGGTCTTAAATCATCGCCACTTACTGCAAACAAGGTTTTATTAATTGCAGTTACAAGGCCTCCGCTGCTCATAGTAAAGCTGGTAGTATCATCTGCAGCTGGTTCTTTTGGAAAGTTGTCTGGGTTTTCGCCCATTACTTTATACTTCCCATTATCGCTGGTTAATTCAACACCATAATTTTTATCAATATTAAAAGTAAGGGGCTGATCCGCAATGTTTTTTAACGAGTCCATTAAAATTTTTGCAGGTATACAAACTTTACCATCTACTTTACTTTCAATATCTAATTGAACACGCATTACCGTTTCTAAATCTGTAGCAGTAACACTTAATTTTTTATCTTGGATTTCAAATAAAAAATCTTCTAAAATAGGTAAAACCGTATTGGCATTAATAACACCACTAATTTGTTGAAGGTGTTTTAAAAGAGAAGAAGATGAAACAATAAATTTCATAATACAATTTTTATATGATGGCAAATCCGAAAAACTCCGGTTTGGGCAAACCTAATGTAAATTGCTTAATATTTTACAACTCTGTGCTATCGTTTATGGGTTATCAACAGAATAAGACATTGAATGTGAATTGAAAATCTAAATACCCGTTGTATTGGTAAGTAATTGTTGAAACATTTCTTTATTAATTGGTTTTACAACATAGCCCGAAACCCACTCAAACTCTTTAGCCTTTTTTATATCATAATCATCCACCGAAGAGCTTACCATTATAATGCGTAACTGTTTTGGTAAATTAACTAACAAAGGTTTTAATTGATGCAAAAACTGCCAACCATCTAGTATGGGCATATTGATGTCTAAAAAAATCACCTCGGGTAACTGAGTTTCATTGGTTGAGTTACTTTTTATGAACGCTAATGCTTCTTGCCCATTTGTAAAAGAAAGTATCTGCTTCGCTAATTTAGTGGCTTCTAGTACTTTTTCGCTGTAAACTGATAAATTCTATCATCATCAATTAAACAAACATTATAACAGGGTATATCCATAAATCATCATTTTCAACAAGTTTAAGTTCATAAATGTAAATTAAAGCATTTAAAAGATAATTTTCATTATTTTGTACTAATAAAAAGAAGGTATTGTTTACAAAATATTTTACCCCAGAACAGGCATTTCAAAAAGCCAAACATTTTTGTAGCTATCAAGATCGTAGTCATTATGAAGTAAGAGAAAAGTTGTATTCATTTGGTTTAAATAAACAAGAAGTGGAGTTGCTATTAACCCAACTAATCGAAGAAGATTATTTAAACGAATTGAGGTTTGCCGAACAATTTGCTGGTGGTAAGTTTAGAATAAAACACTGGGGCAAGCTAAAAATTACTTACGAACTTAAAAACAAACGAATTGGTGATTATATAATAAAAAAAGCATTATTAGTTATTGATGATGAAGCCTACGAGTTAGCTTTACTTAAACTAGCTACTAAAAAATGGAATAGTTTAACAAAGGATACGCCAATTGCAAAACTTTATAAAACAACTGCTTTTTTAATGCATAAAGGTTATGAAAACAACCTAATTAAAAGTATTATTGCAAAAATAAATATAAAATCTAAACATAAAAATGAGGTATAAAGTTTTTATCGTTTCCTATAATAATAGTATTCATTAATTGCTAGTTTACACCTTCTAAACAATCAACCATTTTCAATGAAATTTTTCTTCTTTTCTTTTCTATTCATTTGGTGCAATAACTGTTTATGCCAAAAAAACGGCTATTTTAATCAAGAATTTACAATTACTACTGACAATGATTTTTACGCCTTAAAATCCAAAGACAGTTATTACTCTAATGGGCTTTTCCTTCAATACGCCAAAGCCCAAAATAAGAAAGGACAAAAGATTATTAAAAGATTAGAGCTAGGGCAAGCCACTTTTACACAACAGCACCAAGGCGATACTTGGAGGCTAATTGAGCCCTTGGATAGACCCTTTTGTGGTTACTTGTATTTAAGGTATACGAAGGAGAAGTTTTTACAAAAATCTACCCTCTTTAATTATAAGTTAGAAGCTGCCGTAACTGGCAAAATATCTCAAGCACAAGCTTTACAAGAAGCCTTGCATAAAACTTTAAATATTTCTGGTCTTTTTCCGCAATGGGAAAATCAAATACCCAACAGTTTTGGGTTTACTATTGGGGCAAAATATGCAACCACTGTTGCTCATGAAAAAGCAAATGAGTCTTCGTTTAAAATTGTTCCAATGGTTCAAGCCAATGTAGGTAACTTTTTCATAAATGTAAATGCTGGAGCATACTTCTGCTTGGGTAAATTTGAGAAAACAGAAAACAGTGCGTTATTAAATGCCAGAATAAATACAACTGCAATAAAAACGAAACACAAGTATGAGTTAATTTTTTATTGCTACCCACAAATAGTTTTACAAGGCTATAATGCCACGATACAAGGCAATTTATTTGCAAAAAATTTCCCCGCAATAGTGTTTGTTAGTAAGCCCCAAGCTATAATGCTTCAAAATGCACTAGGTGCAGTATTTGCAAAAAACAGATTTACAACGAGGGTAGAGGCTGTTTACCAAACCAAGGAAGCAGTAAGCCAACTAAATGGACATGAATATATTAGTTTACAAGCGGCATATAGATTTTAATTTTTACACAATGAGTAATACACTAACGATTACCTTAATTCAAACAAATTTATTTTGGGAAAATAAGGAGGCAAATTTGCAAATGTTGCAACAAAAAATAGAAGCCAATACAGCAAAAACAGAAATTGTTATTTTGCCTGAAATGTTTAGTACTGGCTTTAGTATGCAGCCAGAATTATTTGCCGAAAAAATGGATGGTACAACAGTTAATTGGATGAAAAAAATTGCTCAAGAAAAAAAAATAATTTTAACTGGTAGTTTAATTATTGAAGAAGATGGCAATTATTATAATCGTTTAATTTGGATGTTACCCAATGGGCAGTTGGGTTATTATAACAAACGCCACTGCTTTAGTTTTGCAGGAGAAGACAAACATTATACCCCTGGCAATAAAAGATTAATTACCAGTGTAAAGGGGTGGAAAATTAATGTACAAGTTTGCTACGATTTAAGATTTCCGGTTTGGGCAAGGCAGGCTCCTTCTCCTTTGGAGAAGGCGGGGGATGAGGCTCCAGAATATGATATTTTACTATACGTTGCAAATTGGCCAGAACGTAGAAGCCACCCCTGGAAAACATTATTAACTGCCAGAGCTATAGAAAATCAAGCTTACGTTATTGGTGTAAATAGGGTTGGCAACGATGGTAATAATATTTACCACAGTGGCGATAGTATGGTGTTAAATGCTTTGGGCGAAACCTTATACCATAAAGCCAACGATGAAGATGTATTTACCATTACATTAGAAAAAACCCAATTAGATGAAACAAGAAATAAATTTCCTTTTTTGAGAGATGCAGATAATTTTACCATAATTCAATAACTATGTTTTTAAATGGTGTTTATACCGCAGATAAAATTTTTACTGGCGAAGATTGGTTATACAATTATACAGTAGTTATAAAAGATGGTTTTATCGTTGATGTTTTGCCCATCAAAAAAGTTTTGGTTCCCGCAACACAACATTTTAGTTGTTTAATACCGGCTTTTATTGATATACAAATTTATGGTGCAGCACAACAGTTGTTTGCTGTTTATCCAACAACAGAAGCTTTACAAAACCTTTATAATTATTGCTTAGCTGGTAAAACACATTATTTTTTACCAACCGTTGCTACTAATACGTACCCTATAATTTATAGTTGTATAGATGCTATAAAAAAGTATTGGCAACAAGGTGGCAAAGGTTGTTTGGGTTTACATATAGAAGGCCCTTGGATAAATGAGGTAAAACGTGGTGCTCATGTAGAGTCAATCATTCATACACCAACATTACCACAAGTAAAAGAATTATTGGCTTATGGAAATGGTGTAATTAAAATGATAACACTTGCTCCAGAAATTTGTATCCAACCAATTATTGATTGTATTCAACAACAAGGTATTATTGTTTCTGCAGGCCATAGCAATGCCACTTACCAACAAGCCACAGCAAGTTTTAACAACGGCATAAACACTGTTACACATTTATACAATGCCATGAGTGCCTTACAGCACAGAGAACCTGGCATGGTGGGTGCAGTTTTAAACCATGCAACAGTAATGGCAAGTATTATACCCGATGGTTACCATGTAAACTATGCTGCCATACAAATAGCTAAAAAAATATTAAAAGAGAGGCTTTTTGTAATTACCGATGCTGTAACCACTACAACAGAAGGTTTGTACCAACATTATTTGGTAGGCGATAAATACGAGAGCAATGGCATTTTAAGTGGCAGTGCATTAACCATGCAACAAGCAGTACACAATTTGGTAGCCCATTGCAATATTGAATTAGAAGAAGCTTTTAGAATGTGCAGTTTATACCCAGCAAAAGTTTTGGGCCTAGATAATGAGGTAGGTAAAATAGAAAAGGGATTTAGAGCAAATTTTGTGGAGTGGGAGATTGTTTAATATTCAAAGGCAAGAAGTTCACTTAAAGAAATGTTTAACTCTGTTGCAATTTCTAGAAGGAAAAATATCGAAGGGTTTATTCTTCCCTTTTCAAGCCTGTTAAGGTTTTGTCTATCCTTATCACATCTTAAAGCAAGCTCTGTTTGGCTTAGGTTTTCGGCTTTCCTTATTTGAGCAATCCGTTCACCTAATAGTATAAGAAAAGCTTTTTTATCCATCAACCTACTTAAGAATTGCAAGGTTGATTATTGTGAATAAATTATTGTAAACGTATTTGATTACAATAAAAAATAAATATATATTTGTTAAATAATTAGTTAATTTTAAAAATATGATTATGAAGTTTTTACAAAAAATCAAATCTGTTACAGCCATTTTAAGTGTTTTCCTACTTTTTTTAGTTTCGTGCAAAAAAAATACAGAAGATTTACAAGATTTACCCCAAGCAGACTTTTTGGTGAAAGAACAATTTTTTAAAACATCCAATCAACTCTCTCAAAATTTAAAAAGCATTGTTCAAAAAATAAAAAAGCAAGACTCTGCTTACAATTTTGTGCCTAATTTGGTAAAGCAAATTGGTTACCCTAATTGGGAAAAAGTACTTGAAAGCCCTAGAACCAGTATAAACGGCAGATTAAAAAGCTCTGATTCAAGCATTACTTTAATTCCATTTAATCAAAACAACACAACAACAGCTTTTTTAGCTTGTATACAAACCACCGATACCATATATTTTAATTTAGAAACAAGAAATAACTTGTTTAACTACAATTTTTTTACCAGTACTAATTCAGAAATAAAACAAAAACAAATTGCCAAGCTAGCAATAATGGCAAATTTTGAAAAAAAATGTAACAATAAAGATTCTTTACTAATCAATAATACTTACATAAAGTCTATAAAAAATGCTTCGATTAACTTTTTAAATAATAACAGTAATGGTAGGTCAAGTGGTTGGGTAACTAAAGAAATTGAAATTTGTTACACAGAAACCGTTTATGAGCCAATATACCCATCTGGAGATCCCGTAGGCGGATTTCATTATGTAGAACGTACGACGTGTAATACATATTATGTTACTGAATATACAGATGAATATGACGACCCTAACAACCCTGGTGGTAATCCAAATGGTTGGTGGAACAATGGGAGTGGAAGTGGTGGGGGGTCTGGTGGTGGCTCGAATACAGGCTTTTCCTCTACTGTAACATCACTTAGCTTACAACTTGGTTTAACTCCTCAGCAAGCCCTATGGCTTCAACAAAACCTAGAATTTGCAACATTAATTGACCAACAACTAACCGACAACGATTATTCTGAAGAATCTAAAACAACATCTAAAATTTTAATTGATTTAGGTCGATATAATCTTCTAGAAACTGCTTGGGATGTTGATTTTGCTAGTGCTGCAACGCCACACCTTGAAAGTCATTATAGTTGCTGCCCTTCCATATTAATGATGCCCAACTTCAGCTTAATGTTTACTAAACACACACTTGCAAATTATGTGATTATTAGGCAAGATAATCCAGGCTGGTCTAAATTAAGGTGTGCTTGGGAAGCAGTTCAAGAATCAGTTCATACCGGATTAGATGTAGCTGGTTTAATACCAGTAATTGGTGAAGTTTTTGATATTGGTCATGGAATCTTATATTCAATACAAGGTGATGGCTTAAACGCAACTTTGGCTTTTGCTGCTGCAGTACCGTTTGCAGGGTGGGCCGCAACTACATCGAAATATTTGAAAAAAACAATTACGGCTCTAGATGGTAGTAGTAGAACACTAAAGTGGGTTAAGCTAACAAACAATGTAGTTGCTTTCGGCGATAGAAGATTATTAAGAAAAGTTTTGGGCTTAGGTTCAATATCAGCCGATCCGAGAGTTGCCCATCATCTTATTCCATGGGACCATGGTATAGATGACTTAGTACAAAAAGCTACTCAATCTACAAACCCGTTTCATTTAAATGAGTTACTAAATGGATTGCCATTAACAGCAATACAACATAATAGTGGAGGTCATGCTTTGTATAATCAAAAAGTAAAAACCAAGCTCACTCAATTATGGAATAGTAATGGACAAGCTGCAATGACTCCACAAACAGCAGAAGCCTTAGTAAGAAGTCTTGCAAATGATATAAAAACTTGGATTTTAGCTCACCCTAATGAATCAATAAACAATATAATACTATAAAATGAACTTTTTTAGATTGCTTGAAAGTACAGGAACGGATGTAGGTCAATATCCACAAGTTTTTGATGCAAATGTAGATTTTGATATTTATGAGAAACGCTCTTCTTATCATCTAAATTTTACAGAAGCTAGCGGTACCAATATTTGGCCTATTCCAAAACTTTCAAACAAAGCAAAAAAAACAGATTTAATTTCTACATCGTATATGGGGCTCTCAAGTAAATTACTTATTTCAAATAAGTTGTACCTCATTTTAAATAGTATAAATTCAAAAGGTATTCAATTCATAAATTCAAAATTGATTTTCAAAAAACAAATCGAAGAAAACTATTGGATAGTAAACCCACATATTTCTGACTTCTCTTTTCTTGATATAAAGAATTGTAATTTTGTTTATACAGACGCAATGGGGAAAATTGAGATTTCTAACGAACTTTTCGAATCAATTGAAGACTACATAAAAGTTTACTTAAAAAACAAACAAGATGCAATATCAATTCCTTATCCAAATTTCCATCCCTTGTTTTTTAAAAAAGTAGCAATCAAAAACGATACATCAATAGAGTTTTTTGCTATTTCTGGTGTAAGTGGTGGTATTGGCTTTTATGTTTCCGAAAGATTAAAAGAAGTTATTGAAGCCGCTAGTTGTACTGGAATTGTTTTTAAAGATCTAAATGAATCTCTCTTTTAGATTTTTTATCCCCTTTTATCAATAATAAATTTATGGATAGCATATTCTCTACTAACGAAATAAGCTGGTTGTCAAAACACAATAAAGTATATGAGTCTATCAATATTTTGCTAGAAGATAGCAAAAATGTAAACTCTTTGCATGACGGAACTCCCGATCTAGAACCTTTTTTAGAAGCACAATTGGCGGCACAAATAACTATTGAAGTAGCACAAAAAAATTTAATTGGTGGGCCCTATGATTTAGAGCATTTTTTATTGATTGCAAAGTATAAGCAAGAGCTATCAACATTTAACAAAGAGCAACAAAAAAGCTTTTGGCATCTTTTTTCATTTCACTCTGGTTGCAGTTTCGATGAAGATGAAAGTAAAATACCAGAACAAATTTACATGGAGGCTATAATAGCAACATTTGGGGAATTGAATATCATTGATTTAATTGACAATAACGCAACCCAAGTTTATAACTTAAACACCAACACACTAGAAGATATAGCCCCAAAAGGTTTGCACAAGTAAATGGTTTAATTTAAGTAAAGCACTGCTTGCCATTTACTAAACAACAGAAAGTGTTTTTAGGTATTCAAGGCCTAAAAATAGGAGGTCGGCAACCCTTTACTAAATAAATTTAGCAAAAAATTGCTAAATTTATTAGTGTTAATAAGAAAAACCCATTACCTTAGCAGTCTTATTAATTTTACTATCAAAAAAATACAACTATGAGTAACGCAGAAAAACTAAAAGCCCTAAAACTTACTATTGATAAAATAGACAAAGATTATGGTAAAGGAAGTGTAATGATGATGAGCGATAAAGCAGATAAAGAAATGGAAGTAATTAGCACCGGATCTATTGGTTTAGATGCAGCATTAGGTGTTGGCGGTGTTCCTAGAGGTAGAATTATTGAAATTTATGGTCCAGAAAGTAGTGGTAAAACCACCATTGCTACTCATATTATTGCAGAAGCTCAAAAAAAAGGTGGTATGTGTGCATTCATAGATGCAGAACATGCATTTGATAGTGCTTATGCTCAAAAATTAGGGGTTGATGTAGATAATTTATTAATTTCTCAACCCGATTATGGCGAACAAGCCTTAGAAATTGCCGACAGATTAATTTTATCTGGAGCTTTAGATGTAGTTGTAATAGATTCTGTTGCAGCATTGGTACCAAAAAGTGAACTAGAAGGAGAAATGGGCGACAGCAAAATGGGTTTACATGCTCGTTTAATGAGCCAAGCTTTACGTAAACTAACAGCAACTATTAATAAAACCAATACTATTTGCATATTTATAAACCAATTAAGAGAAAAAATTGGTGTAATGTTTGGTAATCCAGAAACTACAACAGGTGGTAATGCACTTAAATTTTATGCATCTGTACGTTTAGATATTCGCCGCCAAGCACAAATAAAAGATGGTGATGCTGCTATTGGTAACCACGTAAAAGTAAAAGTAGTAAAAAATAAAGTTGCTCCACCATTTCGTAGTGCCGAATTTGATATTATCTTTGGCGAAGGAATTAGTAAAGTTGGAGAAATTATTGACATGGGCGTAGAGCTAGGTATTGTTAATAAAAGTGGCAGTTGGTTTAGTTACGATACCAATAAATTAGGCCAAGGAAGAGAATCGGTAAAACAACTTTTATTAGATAATCCAGAAATGGCCAACGAAATTGAAGCAAAAATTAGAGCTAAACTAGCAGAAGCAATTGCTGGTGTTGCAAAAGTTAAAGACGAAGCATAGAAATATATATTCGGATTAGTAAGCAAAAAAACCTCCTCTCAAAAAGAAGAGGTTTTTTATTTGTTAAATTGTCCCGTCCTGAAATAGCGATACATAAAAATACCCTTAGTAGGGTATTGTTAACACCCACATCAGCCAATACTTTTACTAAAAATTTAAACAAATGAAAAAATTATTATTTTTAGTAACAATGGTAACCGTAGTTACCTTAACGACATCGGCTCAAATTAAAATAAAGCCAATAATGCCAGCAGAAGCATTTAGTAAAAAAGTAGCTGCTGCTTTAAAAACAAGTGGTGGCCAGCAAACCATGAGGTCGATTGCTGCAGGTGAAGAATGTGGTGTTTTTGTGGAAGCAAAAAAAACTACTGAAGGTGCATCTTACAACTCAGCTAAGGAGTTTTTAATTATATCTAGCGACGGTGTAACTGGTTTTGGTTTTACTTTTTATACCACCACATACGAGGGTAAAAAACTGGTTGCTATTCGTGGTTTACCATTAGAAGCAGGTATTTGTGTAGATAAAACAACCAAAATAGTTATTACTTTCGAAGATGAAGAAAGTGTAACACTTCAAAACTTTGAAAAAGAAAATTGTAAAGGCGTTGTAGAAGCTTATTTTGGCGAAATATTGAAAAACGAAGCTAGCTTAGAAAGTCTAAAAACAAAAAAAGTAAGAAGTATTAAACTAATTGCTATAGAAAAAACAATCGTAAAATCTTTAAGCGAAGGTAACCAACAACAATTACAAGGCACTATTAAGTGTTTGTAGTTCATCCAATTTTTTTCTTATCGTATTTGCAAAAGCTGCCCAAAAAAGGGTGGCTTTTTTTGCTTGCATGCTTCTTTTTAAAAGGAATAAATCTGCTTTGCCTACTTTTACAACATGAGTAACACTAAAATTATTCCTGCACGTAAAACCATTGCTTTGGTGGCACACGATCATAAAAAACCAGATTTAATGGAGTGGGCTATTTACAATAAAACCACCCTAGCTAAACACGATTTAATTGCTACTGGTACAACGGGTAAGCTAATTGAAGACGCTTTAGACCGACCTGTAAAAAAATTAATGAGTGGCCCATTGGGTGGCGACCAACAATTGGGCAGCATGATTGCCCAAGCAGAAATTGATGTGTTGATTTTTTTCTGGGATCCAATGGAAGCTCAACCACACGACAGCGATGTAAAAGCATTATTACGTTTAGGTGTTGCTTGGAACATCATATTGGCCTGCGATAGAGCCACTGCCGATTTTATTATGACTTCGCCTTTTATGCACGAACCATACATTGCTACTGTACCCAACTATAGCCAATATTTACACAGAACCATTAAATAAATTGAATGAGTAACTTAAGGCTTAGGGTGTGGCAAAAAAACGACGCACAGCAAATGGCAACTATTGCCAACAATAAAAATATTTGGAACAATGTGTTAGATAGTTTTCCTAGCCCTTACACAATTATGGATGCTTTACAATGGATTAATAGAGAAAGTACAGCACAGCCAATTACAAAATTTGCCATAGATTATAATGGAACAGTGGTAGGCGGTATTGGTGTGATTTTAAACGAAGATGTTTATAAAAATACGGTTGAGCTTGGCTATTTTGTTGGAGAAAACTATTGGGGCAAAGGCATTGCAACACAAGCTATACAACAAATTGTTATGCTAATAAGCCAAAACCCAGTAGTTACCAGAATTATGGCTAGGGTTTATGCACACAATAAAGCAAGTATGAAAGCTTTACAAAAAGCTGGGTTTTTTTTAGAGGGTATTCAACAAAAAGCAGCCATTAAAAACAATGTAGTAATTGATGTGTACGTTTGGGTAAAGTTGGTGTAAGTTATAAACCAACATAAATTTTATTTAAGCAAAATTTTCTGGGATTATACAAATTGGATAGCGGTACAGACCAATATATTTATACAATTACACACATTATTTCGGTATTACTTTATTATAATATCGTACTTGTGCAATAAACCAAGAATATTGCTTACAGAAAATTTGGCTTTTTTAATATTGTTTTCATCCGGGTTTAAAACAATATTTTCGGCTGTAGAAAAATCTACTTTCTCTAAGTTGGTATTGTAAAAAACACTACCCAATAAATTACATTTTTCAAATACAGCATTGGTTAAATTGGCTTCGGTAAAGTCAACCTCGTTTACCACACAATTTTTAAAGGTTATCTTTTTTAATGTCATTTTAAAAAATGAACAAAGTTGAATGGTGCAATTGGTAAACCCAACGCAAAATAAAAAATGGTTACAATCCTCAAAGTGTATGCCCAATAATTTACAATCAATAAATTGGCAATCTCTAAAACTAGTTTGGTGTAATTTCACCAAACTAATATTGCAATTACTAAAAATGCAGTCAATAAAAACATAGTTGGCTAAATTATTATTGGCAAAGCTGCATTGGTTAAAGTTGCAATTTTCGTATTCGCCAATTGGCAAAACTTTTGCTTCAAAGTTATGTTTGATATAGGTGGTGTCTTCAAAATAATTGCTGGGCATGCCGAGGAAAGCTATTTTTTAGAAATGCAAAAGTAAGCTTTCTGTTTGAAAATAATTTATTTATAGTTATATGATTAATCCTTAATTTCATGTTTGACCAAGACCAACAGAAATGAAAACAAAACAAATCTGGGGAGGGGTAATTTTATTTGCCTTAATCCTTTGTTTATTAATCGCTTGTAATAAAAGATTGGACTCGGAAGAAACGAATAAGGAGCCCTTTGCTCGAGTTGGCGGGGAAGGAGGAGGTTTGTTTATTGAGGAGCTGCAGTGCTCAGAAGAAATGGAGAGCCAAAACGACAGTTCAAAGCAACTAAAGCCAATTATTTTAGGCAATCAACTATTGGGGTCAGCCATATTCGGTAGGCGTTATGCAACAAGCTGCAATTAGTTTGTATGGCACCTCGCATGGAGTTGTTACTACCCATTTATACATAAGAATAAAACCACAAACCGAGGAACAGCTTAAAGAAATTTCAAATTCAGAAGATGTTTTTTTTGATTACCCGTTAGACTATGAATTAATTCAAGACGGAGACTATTACCCTCAACCTAATATTACAGAAAATGAAATTCCATGGCTTTATACTGTTGTTGAAGCAAACTTTACGCCTCCTCCAAACTTTACAAACTATGAAGTTTTACAACAATTATATATAAGCGATGATTTTGCATTAGAAAATGAAGCTTTAAGATTAACCGGTAACCCAATTGAGCAACTATGTGGTGGACAAGAGCTAAGAATGCCTGTGCCATGTACCGTAGACCCTACTGGCCCAGGTTGCCCTCTAGAGTTTGAAGGTGGTGGCGGTGGCGGAACAAATGGAGGCACAAGACCACCAGGCAGAAAAACACCAGCTGGATTTATTAGGGTTAGAGATACAAATTTTAACGAAGATATGCCAGTAAGAAGAACAAGAGTTATTGCCAGACGATTTTTAAAAATTGATAAAACTTATACCAACGATGCTGGTTATTTTAGGTGTACCAAAAGTTTTAATAACAAAGTAACAGTAGTAGTTAAGTTTAGAAGCCAAAATGCAGAAACAACTACAAGGGCATTAACTGGTGCTAGGTTTTGGCAAATGTGGTTTCCAATTAAACACAATATTGGCAAGTTTAGCGGTACTTTAAACAATATACAATATACTTTTTTGAATGATTTGCAAACTGGTGATTCAAAAAGAAATTTACATTGGTGGGCAGCACAATGGATGAACAGTTTTTATGAATACAAAGCAATGGCAACTGCCGAAAATATAGCTTCGCCCCCAACAAATACAGTTGTTTTATTATCCACGTGGACAAGTTTTAGAGGCTCAGGATCAGCAGTTATGAACAACCATTTGTTGTTTCCTACTGTTTCAAGTATTTTAGTTAATTATTACGTAGCCAGCCCTGGTGCGGCAGCACAGGCAACATTAATGAACTTTTTGTATAATGGAGCTTTTATGCGAGGCATAGATATTACATTGGGTAGCGATGTAATTTGGAAAAGCGACAAGGTAAAAGCACTAATGTACCACGAAATTACACATGCAGCCCATTTTACCAAAGTGGGAGATAGTTGGTGGAACAATTTAGTAGCTGCCGAAATTTATACAATTGCTGCCCAAGGAGGCAACCCACCCAACCCATATGGCAATGGTACAGATGGTGCAATTTCAGATATAATTGCAATAACAGAAAGCTGGGCCGAACATATTGGGCATTGGTTTGCCGATGCACATTATGGCTTGTTAAGTACTAGGCAAAGAAATCAGTATGTTGATTACGACAATAATGGCATTGTTAATGGGTTGAGTAGCCATTTAAATTTACTAGAAGATTTTAGCCCGTTTAGAACTACTGATGAAGCTCGGTGGATACCCTATGGAATACATTACGACATGATTGATGATAGAAACGATCAAATTTCATTACCATTTAGAGTTAATGTAGACGATGCTGTTTTAAACTTCACCAATCAGCAGTTGTTTAATGCGATTGATAATACAACCAACTCAATTGGTATTTATAGAAATAAACTATTACTTCAAAATCCACTAGCTCCCAATCAAAATACCCAAATAAACAGTTTATTTACAGATTATGGATACTAAAAAATATATGATTTTAACCATTATATGCTTTACCTGCGTTTTTGCAACCTGTAAAAAAAAGTGCATAGGAACAGATTTTACTTTTTCTTTAGGAGCTAAAGCAATTCCAAACCAAGATACTTTAAAACTTGGCGATACATTGTTTTTTGAAGTAAAGGATTCTGTTATTCTACAGGATTTATCATCGAGCAAATTAGTTGATTATAGCAATGCATCTAACCTAACCACAGTAATATCAACTAACAAAATAGTAAGTGAAAATCCTTTACAAAAATCAAACGCACTATCCTTGGTTGAATTTAAAATTACAGTTGGCTCTGAAATAAAAAGTATAGATTCTAGTAGATTCAAAGAGTACTTTTTTCAAGAAATTAATAATGCATATGTACTTCGATTTTTATAATTCCTAAACAAAAGGGGAAGTTTGATTTTTTGATTTCACGCTCAGCAAATGTTAGGAAAAATAATAGTTGTGATAACGCAGGATTTAGTTTTGATTTTAAGGCAACTGGAACCAATCAACATTATTATCTAATTCCAGGGGGTGCTCAAGTAACACAAAGTGGAGGTGATTATTATTTTGTAGTGAAATAAAGGATTAAATTAGTGGCAGTAAATAAGTACTGTCACTAATTTAATTTGTTTTCTTCTTATAAAAAGAAAAAAAACTAATTAACTTATTATCAACTTCAACAACCCTACCAAACATTTAGTTAATTGCTTTTAAGCTAACTTAGCAAACCAATACCATTACTTATTGTTAAGTTAACAAAATGAATAAAAAACTATTCGCTACTTTATGTATATTATCTCTCTTTTCTTGCTCAGAAAAAAAAGAAGATGCAACCAAAAAAAATCAGCCTCCTCCACCAACATCGGTAGATGTAATTATTGCAGGTACCAAAGCTATTAATAACACCATTGAAGCAAATGGTGCAGCAGTAGCTAGCGAGATGTTAGATATTCATCCAGAAATTAGTGGTAGGCTAACTTATTTAAATGTGCCTGATGGTGCAAATATTAGTGCTAGTACAATTTTAGCAAAAATTAACGATGCCGAATTACAAGCTCAATTAAATAAAAGTAAAGTGCAATTAGAGCTTTCCTTAAAAACCGAGGAAAGATTTCGCAAATTATTAGCAATAAATGGCATTAACCAAGCCGATTATGATTTGGCTTTAAACAATGCTAACAATATTAAAGCAGATATAGAAATATTAAAAGCACAAATTGAAAAAACCACTGTAAAAGCCCCGTTTTCCGGGGTTTTGGGTTTACGTCAAACAAGTCCAGGTGCTTATGTAACACCACAATCTATTTTAGCAACATTACAGGTAGTAAACAAAATAAACATAGATTTCATGGTGCCAGAAAAGTTTGCCAATCTTATTAAAAAAGGCAACACCGTAACTGTTTTAACCAGCGAATTAAATACTAAAACAACTGCTACAATTATTGCAACACAGCCCGAAATTAATGCTACCACAAGAAACTTAAAAGTAAGAGCGGCATTAAATGGAAACGCAATTAGCCCAGGTACTTTTGTAAAAGTATTATTGGCATTTACGAACAAAGCCAACAATATTGTTATACCCACAAACGCCATTATACCAGAAGCCGATGGTAAAAAAATAATTGTTGTTAAAGACGGAAAAGGGAAGTTTGTAACCATTGAAACTGGTTTACGAACTGCAAATGGTATAGAAGTAACAAAAGGTTTAGCTATTGGCGATAGTGTTGTAGTAACTGGTGTTTTATTTGTACGGCCTAATGCTGCTGTGAAAATAAAAAGCATAAAAAAACTAGAGGACTAACTAAATGTGAGTTATGGGTTACGAATTATGGGTTACCAATTGAATCAAATAATTAATAAAATAATAATAAATAATTAATAACAATTTCCCCTTGGGATCATGAAATATGAATATTTCAGAATTATCTTTAAAACGCCCCGTACTTGCAACGGTAATGAATATTTTAATTGTGCTTTTTGGTGCAGTTAGTTTTACCTTTTTAGCAGTACGAGAGTATCCGGCAATTGATCCACCAACCATAAATGTACGTACAGCATATGCTGGTGCAAGTGCCGATGTTATTGAAACCCAAATTACCGAACCAATAGAAAAAGCTGTAAATGGTATACCCGGTATTAGAACAATTACTTCTTCAAGTTCAGTTGGTAGCAGCAATGTTACAGTAGAGTTTAATGTGGGCGAAAACTTAGAAGCTGCCGCTAATGATGTTAGAGATAAAGTAAGCCAATCTATAAGAAACTTACCTCAAGATATAGATGCAGCACCTGTAGTTAGTAAAAGTGATGCTAGTAGCGATTTTATAATTTTAGTAGGCTTACAAAGCCGTACCAAAGGCATCATAGAATTAAGCGATTATGCTGAAAATGTTTTACAAGAAAAATTTCAAACCATACCAGAAGTTAGTAGCATTGGTTTATTTGGACAAAAACGTACCAGCATGCGTATTTGGGTAGAGCCCGACAAAATGAATGCGTACAATATTGCTTTTAACGATATAAAAATTGCACTAGATAAAGAAAATGTAGAAGTTCCTACGGGTAAATTATATGGCAACAAAACAGAACTTACCATCCGAGCATTGGGCAGGTTAACCAGCGAAGAAGATTTTAATAATATTATTCTTAAACAAGATGTTAATGGCATTGTTCGATTAAGTGATGTTGCTAAAGTTGAACTTGGACCCGAAAACCCTGAATCTAGCTATAAACTAAATGGGGTGCCTGCAGTTGGCTTACAAGTTATACCCCAACCCGGTGCCAATTATATTAAAATTGCCGATGAGTTTTACAAACGATTAGACCAAGTAAAAAAAGATTTGAAAGGCGATTTTGAAATAACAACACTTATTGATATTACACAAAATGTTCGTAAGGGTATTAAAGAGGTGGAAGAAACCTTGTTGCTGTCTTTTACCTTAGTAGTATTGGTAATATTTTTCTTTTTTAGAAATGTGCTTATTGCTTTACGTCCATTAATAGATATACCCATTTCGTTAATTGCTACATTTTTTATTATGCAACTTTTTGGGTTTAGCGTTAATGTGTTAACCATGTTAGGTATAGTATTGGCAACAGGTTTGGTGGTAGATGACGGTATTGTGGTAACGGAAAATATTTTTAGAAAACTTGAACAAGGATTTCCTATAAAACGAGCGGCTTTAGAAGGCAGTAAAGAAATTTTCTTTGCCGTAATTTCTACCTCTTTAACACTAGCAGTGGTGTTTTTACCAGTAATTTTTTTAGATGGTTTTGTGGGTAGCTTATTTAGAGAGTTTGGTGTTGTTGTTGCCGCTGCGGTTTTAATTTCCGCATTTGTATCGTTAACTATTACCCCTGTATTAAATGTGGTCTTACATCGTAAAAAACAGGGTCATGGTAAGTTTTACGATTTAACCGAACCCTTTTTTAAAGGCATGGAAAATGGTTATAAAAATTTATTAGCCGGTTTTTTACGTGTTCGTTGGATGGCTTGGGTAATTGTAATTGTTTGTGTTATAACTAGCTACTTTATTTATACCAATTTACAAAGTGAGTTAGCCCCTTTGGAAGATAAAAGCAGAATACGCTTACAATTAACTGGCCCAGAAGGGGCAAGCTATGGCTACATGACGGAAGCTGGTAGTAAAGTAGTAGATTTTTTAAGCGATAGTATTCCTGAAAAACAATTTGTATTTGGAGCAATACCGAGTTTTAGTAGTTCAAGTGGTGGCGTAAACTCTGGCTTTGCTGGTGTGCGTTTATTGCCACCTAACGAACGAAAAAAATCGCAAAGTGATATTAAGAAAGAACTCGATAAAAAATTACAACGTTTTAACCAACTAAGAATTTTTACGGTAGAAGAGCAAACCATTTCTGTTGGTTTAGGAAGTAGGGGAGCTTTACCAGTACAGTTTATTTTACAAAACTTAGACTTTGAAAAGCTAAAAGCAGTTATTCCAAAGTTTTTAGAAGAAGCCAAAAAAGACAAAACTTTTGGCAATATAGATGTTAACTTAAAATTTAATAAACCAGAGCTGCAAATTACCATAGATAGAATGAAGGCCAAAGATTTGGGCTTAAGTATTAGTGATGTTGCCGATGTTGTACAAAGTGCATTTAGTGGCAGGCGATTGGCTTATTTTATTATGAACGGAAAACAATATCAAGTAATTTCTCAAATACAATATAAAGACAGGCAAGCCCCTGCCGATATTTCCAAATTATATGTAAGAAACAACAGAGGCGAAAGTATACCATTATCTGCTGTAACCAAATTTACAGAAAGCTCTAACCCGCCTTCGTTATTTCATTACAACCGTTTTAAAGCAGCCACTATTCAAGCTTCATTAGCCGATGGTAAAACCATTGGCGATGGTGTTATTGCCATGCAGGCCATTGCCAAAAAATTATTAGACGAAAGTTTTCAAACCTCATTAAGTGGGGCTAGTAGAGATTTTGAAGAAAGCAGTAGCAATACTAGCTTTGCTTTTTTACTGGCATTGGTATTAATTTATTTAGTACTAGCAGCTCAATTCGAAAGTTTTAAGGACCCCTTAACTATCATGATTACAGTGCCTTTAGCTTTAACAGGAGCTTTATTAAGTTTGTATATTTTTAATCAAACCATTAATATATTTTCTCAAATTGGTATGATTATGCTTATTGGCTTGGTAACTAAAAATGGAATTTTAATTGTAGAATTTGCCAATCAAAAAAGAGCTTTTGGATTAAATAAAAAAGAGGCCGTTTTAGAGGCTGCCAGCCATAGGCTACGCCCTATTTTAATGACTAGTTTAGCAACAGCATTGGGTGCATTACCAATTGCATTAAGCTTAGGTGCAGCAAGTACCAGCCGAATTCCTTTGGGTATTGTAATTGTTGGTGGCATTATTTTTTCGTTACTACTTACCTTATTTGTTATACCTGCTGTATATACTTACATAAGTAGTAAAAAAACGGCAAAACCAACTGAAATAACTGAGTAATTTTTTCACCACAGAGCAAAGAAGCAAAGATGTGTTTTACATAAACTACTCCTATGTGCCTATGTTTCTATTGTGGTTAATTTTTTTTGCTCCTCATTGTAAGTAATGTGTTTACAATTCGTACATAAGGCTACATTACATATTTAACAACCTGCAATTTAAAAAGCACATGAAAACAACGATTTTGGCAATTTTTGCCACCTTACTAACCCTAACTAATCTACAAGCACAAGCACCATTAAGAACCAAACACTTTAATGTAGAAAAGGGCTTGGCAATTCAAGGGTATGACCCAATTGCCTATTTTACTCAAAGCAAAGCCGTAAAAGGTAACAAACAATTTGCAGCTACCGTTGAAGCAGTAACCTATTATTTTTCTTCAGCAGCAAATAGAGATTTATTTTTAAAAGATCCAAAGAAATACGAACCACAGTATGGAGGTTGGTGTGCATATGCAATGGGTGCTACCAATGAAAAAGTTGAAATAGACCCAGAAACCTTTAAAATAATTGGAGGCAAATTGTATTTATTTTATCACTCTTGGGTAAATAATACATTAACTAAATGGAATAAAGAAGAAGCAAATCTTAAAGCTAAAGCCGATAAAAACTGGACCCTTATTTATAAATAAATTAAACCTATTAACATGCAACCAAAAGTAATTGTATCTTGGATTTTAAGAATTGCAGCAGCAGCAATTTTATTACAAACCTTATATTTTAAATTCAGTGGTCATCCCGAATCGGTAGAGCTGTTTACAAAATTGGGTGTAGAGCCCTGGGGCCGAATTGTTACAGGCATTATTGAACTAATTACAGGCATTTTATTGCTTATTCCTTCTACAGCTTTTATTGGAGCATTTTTAGCAATTGGTTTAATGAGTGGTGCTATATTGTCTCATTTAACAGTAATTGGAATACAATCAAAAGGCGATGGTGGACAATTGTTTATGTTAGCCATTATTGTAATGATATTATCTATAATAATTGCAGTTTTACACAAACAACAAGGATTAAGTTTAGTAGACACAATTAAGAAAAAATTTGCTAAATAAATTGTTTACAGTTTATTTGTTGAATTAGATTTTATTGCCCATGTGCACAGTAGTATTTATTCCAAATAAAAACAAATATTTTTTTGCTTCATTAAGAGACGAAAACCCCTTACGTGCAAGAGCTTTTGCTCCTGCAATAAACACCACAGATAGTGTACAATATTTAGCCCCCATAGATGCTTTGGCTGGTGGAACTTGGATTGGAGCAAACCAATTAGGAAACATCATTATTTTATTAAACGGTGGCTTCGAAAATCATGAAAGAAAAACCAGCTATAAAAAAAGTAGGGGCTTAATTGTAAAAGAATTAATGGGTTGTAAAAACCCCGTAGAAGATTGGAGTTTAATGAACCTAACCAACATTGAACCATTTACTTTAATAATTTGGAGCCAAGCTAAATTATATCAGTTGGTATGGGATGAAGAAAATAAAAGCCAAACAGAATTAAATGCCGACAGCCCTCATATTTTTTCCTCCTCAACCTTATATGATCAAGTTGCAAAAACAAACAGAAAAACATTATTTGAAAACTGGATTATTAAGGAACCACAAATTGATAAATCGAGTGTGCTAGGGTTCTTTAATGCCATAATTGATAAAAAGAATGGCTTCATTATTAATAGAGCCCCAAATTTAAAAACAATTAGTTACTCGTTTATTGAGCTAGAAAATGGAAAAGAGGTTTCGTTTAATTATTCCGATTTTATAGATAACTCCTCTTCTATTTCCAAAATAGAAATAAACTAAAGCTGGGTGTGCACTATAATGTGGCATTTTTTAATTTTTGTAAATAATACCGATGTGATAGCTATAATAGCCTCAATAAAATGGTCTAAGAAGCTATCCAATTAGCATTATTCCAGAAATTTTGGACTAAATTAAAATTCATATTGGTATAACAATTGTTTTAGTTGGTAATTTCACCATCAAATACGATTAATAATGTTGGCTATAATAGAATCTACTCATAAAAAAATATGCTTTTGCTTTGTTGTTACATTTTATTTTGTAGCAACCAATGCACAGGAATTAACCCTGCAAAACGCCATTAATTTGGCATTAAAAAATAGTTTCGATATACAAATTGCTAAAAATAATGTAACCATTAGTAACATCAATAACCACATTGGTATTGCAGGTGGTTTGCCTACTGTTACAGCTACAGCCAGCGATCAAGAAAATATAGTAAACATTAACCAAAAATTAAATACAGGTACCGAAATATCAAGAAATGGTGCAACCAGTAATTTTTTAAACTTAAATGTTACTGGTACTATGTTGCTGTATAATGGTTACAGGGTTATTGCTACAAAAAAAAGATTACAAGAAATAGAAAATCAAAGCCAACAATTATTAAACGCACAAATTCAAAATACTATTGCTACTGTAATGGTTAGATATTTTGAAATAGTTAGGCAACAACGATTTGTAAAAACCCTTGAACTAAGCATTGCACTTAGTAACAAACAATTAGAGTTGGTTAAAGTAAAACAAAATTTAGGCTTAGCCAATAATACAGATTTATTTCAAACCGAAATTGGTTTAAATACTCGTTTACAAGATTTAGAAAATCAACGATTAATTATAGCACAAGCTAAAACCGATTTGCTGAATACACTATTGCTAAAACCCGACTCATTAATTTCAATTAATGACACTATTCTTGTTGCCGAAAACGTAGACCTAGCAAGTGTTATAAATGGCATTCAGCAAAACCCAGAAATAATTTCGTTAAATCAACAAATAAAAATTAATGAATTAATTGAAAAAGAAACGGCTGCTTTGAGTTTGCCAAGTGTAAGAGCAAATACAGGTTTAAATTACGGTCGTAATCAGGCAAATGGTGGTCAGCTTTTATTAAACCAATCATATGGCCCATTTATAAGTTTGGGTGTTACCTTACCCATTTATACGGGCACTGCAAATAAAAAGCAACAACAAATAGCAACAATAAATACTAAAAATGCTCAGCTTCAAAAAGATAATGTGCTTCAAAATTTTTTGGCAAATGCAACCAGAACATTTAAAGCATACTCAAGTAACTTACAACAAGTAAAAACCCAACAAAACACTTGTTTAATTGCCGACCAATTAGTAACCCTTGTTCAACAACGCTATCAGTTAGCACAAGCCACCACTTTAGAAATAATAGAAGCCTTAAGAAGTTATGAAGAAGCAAGTTTTAGATTAACCAATTTAACTTTTAATGCAAAAATTGCTGAAATAGAATTAAAAAGATTAAGCGGAAAATTGGGCTTTTAGTTTTTAATAACCAGAATAATTTCTATATGCAAATCCATAGCAAACTTCCTAATGTGGGTACAACCATTTTTACAGTAATGAGTAGCTTGGCTGTTGAACATAAGGCAGTAAACTTGGGCCAAGGGTTTCCAGATTTTAACATGAGTGAAGAGTTGGTAAGCTTGGTGAACAATGCCATGCAAAAAGGCAATAACCAATATGTACACATGAATGGTTTGCCATTATTAAGAGAACGATTAGCCGAAAAATGTAATAAACTATATAGTGCTACCATTAACCCAGATACAGAAATAACCATTACACCAGGCGGCACTTATGCTATTTATACTGCACTAACCACTGCTTTACAACCCAACGACGAAGTAATTGTTTTTGAACCAGCCTACGATAGTTATATACCAAACATTGAAATTAATGGTGCAAAAGCTGTTTGTATTTCTTTACAATATCCCAACTATTCTATTCCTTGGAACGAAGTGAGGGCTGCTGTTACTAGCAAAACCAGAATGATAATGATTAACAGTCCACATAACCCAACAGGTGCTGTGTTAACCGAACAAGATATTGAGGAGTTGAGAAAGATTGTTGCCAATACCAATATTATTATTTTAAGCGATGAAGTGTATGAACATTTAATTTTCGATAACCTGCAACACCAAAGTATTTTACGCTACCCCGATTTATTAGAAAGGAGTTTTGTGTGTTTTTCATTTGGCAAAACCTATCATTGTACTGGATGGAAATTAGGCTACTGCATAAGCCCTGCAAACATGATGCTGGAGTTTAGAAAAGTTCATCAATTTAATTGTTTTACCTGCGACAGCCCCAAACAATTTGCCTTAGCAGAATATATAAAAAACGAATCTGCTTATTTAAATTTGGGCTCGTTTATACAACAAAAACGAGATTATTTTCGTGAGTTGATGAAAGCTACACCCTTTACTTGTATCACTTCGCATGGCAGCTATTTCGAATGTTACAGCTATGCTGGTTTGAGTGATCTAAACGATAAAGATTTTGCTATTTATTTAACCAAACAATATGGTGTAGCCACCATACCGGTTTCTGCATTTTATAAAAATGGAGAAGACAATCAAGTGATTCGTTTTTGTTTTGCAAAGCAAGAAACAACACTAGAAAAAGCCATTGAAAAATTGATAAAATTTAAAAATAACTAGGCTTCTCTTTTGTTCCCCGAAAATGCCATAACAATTTCTTTACAATTGCATAACAACAATAACATGTTATAGTAACATGCGAAGTTGAAATTAGCTCTATGAAATTACTCATAGCGTTAATGCTTATAACAGCAATTGGTTTTAGCTATACAAATAGCATACAACAAAAGGTGGTTGAAAGCTTCTCAAACCGAAAAACTATAGATACACTTGTAAAACAAATTGGCATTGTTAAACAAGCTGGTACTGCAGAAAATCCTTATTATCTTATTAGCTACGATGCTGGTTATTTATATTTGTATGTGGCCAACCTGCCAGTAATTTATAGAAAAGAAAACACTACCATAACTTTTAGTGGGGCAATGAAAGAAATGCATCCAATGGAGGATGAACATGGACAATTTTTTGTGTTAAGTTCAATAGAACTAAAGTACTAGTAAATTAAAGGTCTTTTAATTTAATGACTACAGACACATTTTGATTTTCATCACAAGAAAGGTAAATATCTTTTCCTTCTCTTTTAGAAAAACCGATAAACATGTAGGCAGTATTTGGAGGAATGCTGCCTAGATTTTCTGCAAATAAACTAATCTTATAGTGTTTATTTGGCTCTAAAATTAAGTTATAAGTGATAGGATTAGTTGATAGCCTTTTTTTTGAAAGAACCAAAGAGTCGTTCACATATAGTGATATGATATCTCCATCTATTATTGCATTATCGTAAAGAAGTAACGACACTTGGTTAACGGGTGAAATAATTGTTTGTATTAGGGTGTCGTTGCGTTGCCAATAATTTTTTTGAACTTCAACAGTATTCATTTCTTCAAGTTGCTTAGTTGGATTTGCTTTTTTAAAATCATAATCAAAAGTTTCTTTACCAGCACTGCTCAGTTTTTTTGAAATTCGCTTCACTAAAAAGGGCCCTCCTGCACCATCGCTCCTTGGAGATGTTTGCCCATTAGGATACCATATACCATGAATAATTTCGGTAGAATCGTTACTGTAATAATTGCAGAAAAAATCTAAGAACACATCGGCGACACCTTGGGGTAAATTATCATCTATTACTCCACTGTTTGTTAATCTAAAAATTGCTTTGTTTTTGGTACTTAATTCACCAGATATTCTATAAACAACATGTTTTAAGTCGTGGGCTTCTGAAGATTTATTATAAAACATTCCGCTAATATGTTTACCCTCCACCTTCAACTCCATATGCATAAAAAATGTTCTTCTCCCCAACCTAGGAATCATGTCTGTTGCAAACTCTCCCTCCCAAACACCAGTATAATCTTGTGCAAATGATGTAAGCGAACAAATAACAGCAAAAAAACAACTGAAAAATGTAGGTATAGTCATAAGCAATGGTCATTTAGTTTCTGACCATGGTTTATAACTCAAACTATGTGCCGCTTTTTTTATAGGTAGCTCTGTTAAAGGCTCAACTTCTTTCCAAGTATCAAACATATCTTTAGGCAATTGTTGATAGAGTTTTGTGCCTTCGCTTTTCCAGTTAATCATTTCATCACTTACTTCTTTAATTTTTTTAGCAGGATGGCCAACAATTAAACTTCGGTTTTCAAACTGTTCATTGGCTTTAATAAAACTTAAAGCACCCACAATACATTCATCGCCCAAAACAACGTTGTCCATAATCACTGCATTCATTCCAATTAAACAATTTCTGCCAATAATTGCTCCATGTATAACAGCACCATGACCAATATGTGCAGCTTCTTTTAAAATTACTGTTGTTCCAGGAAACATATGAATGGTACAGTTTTCCTGAATGTTGCAACCATCTTCAATAATGATTTGCCCCCAATCGCCACGAATAGCTGCACCCGGTCCAACATATACATTTTTGCCAATAATTACATTGCCAGTAACAGTAGCTAGTGGATGAATGAATGATGATTGGTGAATTACAGGGATAAAGTTGTTGAATTGATAAATCATTTTTTTATGTATAAGAAGTATAAAGGGTATCTAAAGTTTATAAGGTATATACAGTATTTGACTTGGTTTAGTTATTTTGTCTCCTCTCTTTTCTTTCTTAAGTAAACAAGGTATCCATTAAGTAGTCGTTCAATTTCTTTACCAACTATTTTATGATTTTGTAGTTGTTCTTCCGATACATAACCTTCGTCATAAGCATCAATTAAATGATTGATTGTTTCCGCCAAAGATCCTCTTGCTTGAATACAATAATGAATTTGATCTGGATATGTAAACCTACCATGACCTTCAGATATTAAAGCATTGATCGAACGTGAACTTCTAATTATTTGATCTGTAAGTTTATACTTTTCTTCGGTAGGAAGTTTTTTAGCTAATACACTCATTTGCTTTTTAAAATTTCTTACTTTTTTCCATAGCTCTAATTCTTCAAACCCAAAACTATTTGCATCCATAAACGTAAACATTTTCTACTAAATATACTTTAGATACCTTATAAACTATATATACCCGATTTACTTTTAATTCAAGTTATAACTTCACCAACGACTTCCCCGTTCGAAAACATGTTCCCTTAAACAATGCAACAATATGATTGTGCTGATTGGTAATTGTAATATGATATAAACCAGTGCTTCTTCCATTGTGCAATTCTTTGGCCTCAGCAACTAATACATCACCTACATGAACTGGTTTTGTAAAGTTGATGCTAGTATCTAATGCAACAGATAAATTGTTTCTATTGTTACATGCAAATGCAAATGCACTATCGGCTAAACTAAAACAAATGCCACCATGTACAATGCCTAAACCATTCATCATTTCCTGACGTACAGTCATTGTTATTTTACTGTAACCTTCTGTTATTTCAATGACCGAAATTCCCAACCATTGAGAGAATAAATCATCTTTCATCATTTGGGTTACTACTTGCTGTGGCGTTGTTGACATGGTTGTTGAGTTGAAAAGTTGATAGGGTTGACTAAGTTAATAAGGTTTATAAGCTAATTTAGTTTGTTTTGCTTTTCTAAATAAGCTATATAACCATTCAAGATTCCTTCTACTTCGGCTAGCTTTTCTTTATGGTAAATTAATTGTTCATTATTAATGTATGCGTTATCAGAAGCATCAATCAAGTGATTTAATGTTTCACTTAAAGAACCTCTTGCAATTATACAAAACCGAATTCTATCGGGATTTGTTCTTCGTCCATGTCCTTCTGCGATTTGAGCACAAACCGAACGGCTACTTCTTATTAATTGATCTGTTAACCTAAACTTTTCGTTAGCTGGAAATGTTTGTACAAGCTGAATAATTTCATTTTTTAGAGCCCTTGCTTTCTTCCAAACTTCTAACTCTTCGAATGATTGATATCCCATAAAATTTATTGTAGTACTAATCGTATCAACTCAGTCAACCCTATCAACTTATCAACTATAACCTATTCTCCTATAAACACAGGGGCTCTCTTCTCCAAAAATGCATCCACCCCTTCTTTAAAATCTTTTGTGGCAGCAGCTTTTTGCTGATACTCATCTTCCAATAATAATTGTTCTTCTAAATTGTTTTTTACAGAAACGTTTAACGCATGTTTTATGTAAGCCAATGCTTTGGTTGGCATATTGGCTAATGTTAAAGCTATTTTCCAGCTTTCTTCTACAAAGCTATCATCACTAAAAACTTTATACAACATGCCCATTTTCTCTGCCTCTGTTGCACTTACTTTATCACCCAACATCATTAATGCACTTGCTTTTTGAAAGCCAATTAATCTTGGCAACGTAAATGTTCCTCCACTATCTGGTATCAATCCAATTTTGCTGAATGCTTGTAAAAATGAAGCAGATTCTTTTGCTACAACCACATCACAAGCTAATGCAATATTTGCACCAGCACCAGCAGCAATACCATTTACAGCACATACAATTGGCTTAGGTAAATTCCTTAATCGTGTAATAATGGGGTTGTAATGTTCACTTAAAATTTTATTCATGCCAGGACCATTAGGGTCAACTACTTCTGCCAAATCCTGCCCTGCACAAAATGCTTTGCCATTACCTGTTAAGTAAATGCAACGTACATCATGCGAAGAAGCAGCTTCATCTAACATACTTTGAAATAGCAAAGCCATTTCTCTGTTGAATGAATTAAATTTTTCAGGACGATTGAGTGTAATCACTGCAATGCCATCTTTTATTTCAAAAAGAATTGAAGACATAATTATTTATTTAATAGAATGAAATTAATGACATTTAAAATAATCGAAAGGTTCTTTACAGCTTTTGCATTGATACAATGCTTTGCATGCAGTACTTCCAAAATGGCTAATAAGTTGGGTGTTGGTTGCGTTACATTGTGGACATTCAACACCATCCGCTGGTATTTCGAAACTTTTGTTGGGGGCTGCAATCCCGTACTCTTTTAATTTTTTTTTACCCACTTCACTCATCCAATCTGTTGTCCAAGCTGGCGAAAGTACAGAGGTGATTTTTATATTTTGATAGCCTTTTTCCAACAATGCAAACTTAATATTCATGCTTATCATATCCATGGCTGGGCAACCATTGTAGGTAGGTGTAATAATTATTTCAATGGTTTCATTATTCATAACTACATCACGTAAAATACCTAAATCATCAATGGTTAAAACGGGTATTTCGGGGTCGGCAACTCTTGCAACAATTTGCCAAATTTCTTCTTTTGTAGATGAATACATTGTATGGTAAAATTAAAAGATAGTTTTGGAAAATTATGAATTAAATACGTTTTGTGGCTTATATCTTTATTTTGGCAAATTTATTATGAAAACAACAGTTAAGTATTAAATACTATTTATATTGCATAAACCTTTTTATTATGTTTAATAAATTTTTATTTGTTACAGCCACTATTTTAAGTTGTAGTTTTTGTTTTGCTCAAAACAACATTTCTTTCATCAAGGGGAAGAAAATAAATAAAGTATCTACCATTCAAACTAAGTCCTCCTCAGAAATGATGGGACAAACAATGGAGCAAAATATTATCACAACGTCCTGGTCCGAAATTGTTATAACAGAAGTGTTTGACAATGAAATAAAGGTTGAAGATAAAGGTACAAAGATTAAAATGAAGATGGAGGCCATGGGGCAAGAAATGGAATATGATTCTGACAAACCAAATGAAAATGAAAATTTTAAGAAGGCTGGCGATTTGCTGAATAAAGTAACTAATATAACCGCTAATTTCCAAGGTTTAATTACCAGCATAAAATATGATGCTACTATGGAACAGCAAATAAAAGAAATTCCAGCAATTGGTTCAGGTTATAATACAGGACAGCCCTTAGATTTTATTTTGATACCGCCCAAAGATGCCCTTGTGGGTAAAACTTGGACTATTTCTTTTTTATTAGATGACATTAAAACAGATTATAATTACACAATAAAATCTATTGATAATGAGATTGCGAATGTTGAACTTACTTCTAATGTTTCAACTAATAAAAAAATGGAAACACAGGGAATGGAAATTGTTACCAAACTTTCAGGTACTTTATTGTCAACAATTTTAGTAGATACAAAAACAAATTTAGTAAAAAGTAACATCTCCACCTCTTCTCAAAAAGGTAGCATTGAAATAATGGGGCAATCCTCTCCAATGGAAGTTACAACTACTAATAAAATCCTTTTTGAGTAATAATTTTTATGTCCTCAAATTAATTAATTAATTGTTGCATTAATTGGCTTGTATTTACCATTCTGCACCAATATGTGTACGTTGTAAGTATTGCATTTCGGCTAATATAAACCCTAAATGTTCGGTATGGGTTCCAGTTTTGCCACCAGTTTGCATAAATATTTTTTCTGGTACGGTAAGTGTTGCTTCGTTAAATGTGGCTGTTATTTTTTGTAGCCAGTTAAGTTGAATAGTGTCGAAATTAATTTCCATTGCTTCCTCATAATCTGCTACTGTAAACATTTCGCCAGTATATGGCCATAGTTCAGTTACTGCATTTGCTATTCGTTGGTGGCTTTCTGTTGTACCATCGCCCAAACGTATTACCCATTCTTTACTCCACCTAACATGATAGGCTGTTTCCTTAATACTTTTGGTTGCAATGGCAGCAATTTGTTCATCTTTATTGTGTTGCAATTGTTCAAACAATAAATATTGAAATTGGCTATACAAATATTGACGTAATACCGTTATCGCCCAATCTCCCTTTGGCAACTCAACCAATAATAAGTTTTTATAGGCTCGTTCGTTACGCAAATAAGCCAAACTATCTTCTGTTGCTATAGTTAGTTGATTGGGTAATTGGTTAGTTAAAGTAGCTGCATGTTGATAAAACATTCTTGCTTGCCCCAGTTCATCTAACGAAATATTGGTTATCGCAATATCTTGCTCTAGTATTGGCCCATGGCCACACCACTCAGCATTTCTTTGCGAAAGAATATGTGTTGTATCTGCTAGGTGTAGGAGGTAGTTTATCGGTAATTGGGGGTTAGGTATTGGGGGTTGGGTATTAGTGGTTTGATTCATTTGATTTCTGTTTTGCCTTATCTAAATAAGCTATATAACCATTGATTAGTTTTATAACCAGTTCACATTTTTCTTCATGAAGATTTAATAATTTTTCATCAATATGCTTTTCGTCAAAAGCTGTTTGCAAATGTTCCATCGTTTCTGTTAAAGAACCTCTAGCTATAATGAAAAAATTTCTTGTGTCTTTATATGTATATCGTCCATAGCCTTCTGCAATATTAGCAGTTACAGATCTTGCAGAACGTGTAATTTGATCTATAAGAAGAAACTTTTCTTTACTGGGAAACGTTTTAACCAATTCAGAAATACAAATTCGTAAATTTCTTGCTTGAATATAACATTCTAGTTCCTTATAGCCTTTATAATTCATTTGAATTAATATTTTGCTTTACCAATACCCAATTCCTGTTTTCTCTAGATATAACATTCTAACTTTTAATAGTCTTTGGAATTAATTGATGTTTTGCTTTTCCCAAACCCTAATTCCCAATTCCTGTTCTCTCTAGATATAACATTCTAATTCTTTATACCCTTTGTAGTTCATCCTTTTTACTAATTACAAATTACTAATTCCATTTACAACTACATATGCCCAACTTCGTCTGGTAAATTGTAAAAAGTTGGATGTCGATAAATTTTATCAACCGCTGGTTCATACAATTCGCCTGCTTCATCAGGATTACTTGCAGTTATATATTTACTTTCTACAGCCCAAATACTAATGCCTTCCATTCTTCTGGTATAAACATCTCTAGCATTTTCAATAGCCATTTGTGCATCGGCAGCATGTAAACTACCAGCATGTTTATGGTCTAGCCCTTGTTTACTGCGTATGAATATTTCCCATAAAGGCCAAGCCTGGCTTGGGGTAGAAGCAACTGCACCACCTTCCTGAATTTCTCCATAATCGCCGTAGTAATATTTAATTATTAAATTATTCATTATTGATTATTTTTTTTCACTAATATTTTTGGCATCTTTTAAATATTTTATATAAAGGTTAAGACATTTTAAACACTCTTTATATTCTTCATTTAATTCTTTCAACAGTATTTCTTCAATAAATGATTCATCGAAAGCAGTAATTAAATGTTCCATTGTTTCGGTAAGCGAACCCCTAGCTTGCCTACAAAACTGAATATTTTCTTGATGATGAAATCTACCAAACCCTTCTGCAATATTTGCTGTTACCGACCGACTTGAATTAAGAATTTGTGATTTTAATCTATACTCTTCTTTTTGAGGTATTGAACTATTTACAATAATAGAAACCTTCTTTCTAAATTCTCGGCATATTTTGTAAACAGGCAAATCATAAAAGTGATTGTATGTAGCCATAATAATAATTAATTCAATAATTAATAATCATTATGCTGCCTTTTGTTTTAATCGACTCACCTTCTTCTCAGCATACGCCATTGCTGCTTCACGTACCCAAGCCCCTTCGGCATGTGCTTTGTTTCTAGCATCTAAGCGTTGTTTGTTACAAGGGCCATTGCCTTTTACCACATTCCAAAACTCATCCCAGTTAATTGCACCAAAATCGTAGTGCTTTCTTGTTTCGTTCCATTTGAGCTGTTCATCGGGTAGCGTCATGCCCAAAACTTTTACTTGCTCGGCAATCATATCTATAAAACTTTGCCTAAGCTCATCATTGGTTTTGCGTTTTATTTTCCATTTCATGCTTTGATCGCTGTTGGTGCTTTCGCTATCTGTTGGGCCAAACATCATTAAACTTGGCCACCACCAACGATTAATAGCATCTTGGCACATGGCTTTTTGCTCTTCGGTTCCTTTGCTTAAAACCAGTAAGGTTTCAAAACCTTGACGTTGATGAAAACTTTCTTCTTTACAAATACGCACCATGGCTCGTGCATAAGGGCCATAACTTGTACGGCATAACATTACTTGGTTTAAAATGGCTGCCCCATCAACCAACCAACCCACAGCTCCCATATCGGCCCAAGAAAGTGTTGGATAATTAAAAATAGACGAATATTTTGCTTTGCCAGTTAGTAATTGATCGATCATTTCATCTCTACTCATTCCCAAGGTTTCGGCAGAGCTATATAAATATAAACCATGACCAGCCTCGTCTTGCACCTTCGCCAATAAAATTGCTTTTCGTTTTAAAGATGGGGCTCTGCTTATCCAATTTCCTTCGGGTAACATACCCACTACTTCGCTATGGGCATGTTGACTTATTTGCCTAATATTGGTTTTTCTGTAAGCCTCAGGCATCCAATCTTTCGGTTCTATTTTGGTTTCGGAATCAATTTTTTGCTGAAAAATTGCTTCTAAGTTTTTCAACTCCATTTGTTACATATTTATTGGTCAAAAATAGGCAATATGAACCACTAAACTAACAATTGTTAGGGTAATTTGTTTGTTGAAGCTTACTTTTTGTTAGTTTTTATATGCTATATGCTATTGGCAATAAAAAAGGCTCATTCAAAAGCCATAGTTATGTTGATATGGAGTATTCAGTTTTTGGTGTAAACCTAACGCTTCGAGTATAACAGTTTTGCCACGAATGCACGAAATATTTCACTAAAAAAAGCTTCGCTTTTCCTTTGTGTTCTTTGTGACTTTGTGGTACAATACCTCTTTTACAAATTAGTGCATTCGTGGCATATTCCTCAAAAAAATTCGTGCCCTTTTGTGTTCTTTGTGACTTTGTGGTAAAATTAAATACGTTTTATAAAAAATAAACCCCAAATGCTTGGGGCTTAGAATAAAAGGTTGTATTTCTTTTGAAGCAACCTATATGTTTTTTATATATTGCCATTATCGCCAACCATCGCCATCTAATAAATTACCAATACCTCCTAAAACACTTCCTTCTTCTCTACGGCTAGTGGTGGCATATTGCAAAATTCTGCCAGCCAAACGGCTTACAGGCAAACTTTGAATCCACACTTTTCCTGGGCCACGCAAGCTTGCAAAAAACAAACCTTCGCCACCAAAAATGGTATTTTTAATGCCGCCAATAAACTCAATATTATAATCAACACCCGCAGTAAAACCAACGATACAACCAGTATCAATTTTTAGTACTTCACCAGCTTGTAAAATTCTTTCTTGTACATGGCCGCCAGCATGCATAAAAGCCATGCCATCGCCTTCTAATTTTTGCATAATAAAGCCTTCGCCACCAAATAAACCAGTGCCTAATTTTCTTTGAAATTCAATGCCCACACTTACCCCTTTTGCAGCACATAAAAAAGCATCTTTTTGACAAATAATTTTACCCCCTAAATGAAATAAATCCAACGGAATAATTTTACCCGGATAAGGCGATGCAAAACTTACTTGTTTTTTACCACTACCTATATTGGTAAACGCGGTCATAAATAAATTTTCGCCTGTTAGCAATCGTTTGCCTGCACTAAATAGTTTGCCCAATAAACCATTGTTTTGTTGGTTGCTACCATCGCCAAAAAGGGTTTGCATTTGTATGCCATCGTCCATCATCATAAAAGCACCAGGCTCGGCAATGGCTGTTTCGTTGGGGTCTAATTCAACTTCTACATATTGCATTTCTTCGCCAAAAATGTGATAATCAATTTCGTGGTTCGTTCTCATTTTTTATAAAATTTTATTTATTGACAATGGTTTAAGTAAGTTGATGATATACTTGTAATAATTTGTATTTAAAAAATGAAATTATTACAAAGATTCGAAAAATAATTATTAGTTACTAAAGAGCTTAAAAACAAAGAAGGCTTTTCATTTTTTTATAAATGAATGTCAATTCTCGGTAAATGTATTCTTTAAAAAGGTAAACGTTGCATCTGTTATACAAACGGTTTTGGCAAAATTAAGGCAACGCTTTAATTTCACTTTCTAAAAATTTGCCTATTATGAAATTAAAATTAATGGTGTTTACAACAGTATTATCTGCTATTTCTTATGCAGGATTTAGCCAAGTTAAATTGGTAGAAAAAGTTGTAAAAAAGGGGAGTGAATTAATTATTCCCTACGAAAAGTATTTGCTGCCCAATGGCCTTACCCTTGTAGTACATGAAGATCATAGCGACCCTTTAGTACATGTTGATGTAACGTATCATGTGGGTAGTGCTAGAGAAGAAATTGGCAAAAGTGGTTTTGCACATTTTTTTGAACACATGATGTTTCAAGGAAGTGATAATGTAGGTGATGAACAACATTTTAAAGTAGTTACAGAAGCTGGTGGTACATTAAATGGTTCTACCAATAGAGACAGAACCAACTACTATGAAACTGTTCCTAGCAATCAAGTAGAAAAAATGTTGTGGTTAGAAGCCGACAGAATGGGCTTTTTATTAGATGCAGTTACACAACAAAAATTTGAAGTGCAGCGTGCTACCGTAAAAAATGAACGTGGGCAAAACTATGATAACCAACCTTATGGGTTGGCAAGAGAAGTGGCAGGTAAAAATTTCTATCCATATGGCCATCCATACTCTTGGTTAACCATTGGCTATATAGAAGAGTTGAACAGTGTAAGTGTTGGCGATTTAAAAAATTTCTTTTTACGTTGGTATGGCCCAAACAATGCTACAGTTACTGTTGGTGGAGATGTAAAAACTGCTGACATTGTAAAATTGGTAGAAAAATATTTTGGTAGCATTCCTCGTGGACCAGAAGTAAAACCAGTGAAACTTGCACCTGTTTCAATAAACCAAGATCGCTATGTAAGCTATGTAGATAATTATGCAAGGGCTGCACAGTTGTTAATTGTTTATCCTACTGTTCCAGATTATCATAAAGACATGGCTGCACTATCTTGTCTTTCTCAAGTATTAGGTGGAGGTGCTGGAGGTGGAAGAGGTGGACGTGGAGGCGGTGGTGGAAATAGAAATTCTGTTTTCTACCAGTTCTTCATAAAGGGTCAAAAAGCTTTGCAAGCTAGTGCTAGTAGCCAATTAAGTGAATTAGCTGGTGAGTTTTCTATTTCAATAACACCTTATTCTGGTAAGTCTTTGTCAGAAATGGAAAAGATGGTAGCTGAGGCTTTTGTTGACTTTGAAAAAAGAGGAATTACCGACGAAGACATAGAAAAATTTAAAAGTGGCTATGAAAATAGAACAATAAATGGATTGGCTAGTGTGTCTGGCAAAGTATCACAATTAGCAGCGTTTCAAACCTATACTGGCAACCCTAATATGATTGGGCAACAAATAAAATTGTACCAAGCTGTTACCAAAGAAGATGTAATGAGGGTATACAATCAATATATAAAAGGTAAGCAACGTGTGGTGCTAAGTGTATTGACCAAAGGAGGTGAAAACTTGAAAGCTGCACAAGATAATTATACTGTTGATCAAAGCAACTATAAAGCTCCTGATTATGGTTATAACAAATTAAAATACACTAAAGCAAAAGATAATTTTAATAGAAATACAATTCCTGCAAGTGGTGCCAACCCTGTTGTAAAAGTTCCTGCATTTTGGAAACAATCATTAGCTAATAACATGAAAGTAATAGGTACGATTGATAGAGAAATTCCTACAGTTACTATGAGCATTTCTTTAAAAGGTGGAAGATTTTTAGAAGCCAATAACCTAAGCAAAGCAGGCTGGGTAAACTTGTTTGCAAGCATGATGAATGAGGATACAAAAAACTATACTAGTGAACAACTATCTACTGAATTAGAAAAATTAGGAAGCTCAGTTTCTATTAATAATAGTGATGATGCCATTGTATTTACAGTTCAATCTTTAAATAAAAATTTAGACAAAACATTGGCTTTATTGGAGGAAAGAATGTTTAATCCAAAGTTTAATGAAGAGGCTTTTAATAGAATTAAACGCCAGCTTGACCAAAGCATGAAAAATAGCAAAACACAACCTGTAGGTGTAGCCTCTACAGTGTATAATAAATTGAGTTTTGGCAAGAACCATATACTTGGAACTGAAGACAATGGTACTAGCGAAACATTGAAGAACATTGCCTTTACTGATATTCAGGCTTACTATGATAACTACCTTACCTCAGAAGATGGAAGAGTGGTAATTGTAGGTGATATTAAAGAAGAAGAGATTTTACCAAAGCTTGTTTTTTTAAACAAGCTACCAACAAAATCATTTACTGTGCCTTTGCCAGCAGCAGCTCCTATAATTGAAAAAACAAGAATTTATTTAGTGAATATTCCTAAGGCTGCACAAACAGAATTTCGTGTGGGCAATGTAACAGGATTAAAGTATGATGCTACTGGCGAATATTACAAAGCTGTATTAACCAATTATAATTTAGGAGGTGCTTTCAACAGTCGTGTTAACCTTAATCTTCGTGAAGACAAAGGTTGGACCTATGGTGCAAGAAGTAGTTTTGCTGGTACTAAATACACAGGCACTTATACATTTAGTAGTGGCATTAAAGCCGGTGCCACAGATAGTGCCTTGTTCGAGGTAATTAATGAAATAAAAAATTATGCAGCCAATGGTATTAAGCCTGAGGAAATTGCTTTCATGCAAAAATCTATTGGGCAAAGCGATGCAAGAAACTATGAAACAGGTGTACAGAAAGCTGCTTTTATTGGCAGAATTCAGCAGTACGAATTACCTGCAGATTTTGTAAGTAAACAAAATACAATACTCAATAACATCACTCCAACAGATATTAATAGCATCAGTAAAAAATACTTAGATGTAAACAAGATGAATATTTTGTTGGTGGGTGATAAGCAATTGATTTTACCAGGCTTAAAAAGATTGAATTATGAAATTATAGAATTGGATGTAGATGGAAATAAAATGGGAAAATTGTAAAATGAAGCTCCGTCTTTATTATTAACTATTGCCACTGAGGCAAAGAAATAAAGAATTTGTACAATAAGAATAGCCGATGCAATTTGCATCGGCTATTCTGCTATATTAAGACCCATAGGTCTGAGTTGAGTATTACAAAACAAAAAATTCGTTATTATTTTTTGTAGAGAATTTTTACGAATAGAGATTCTTTACTTTTTCTTCAACAAAATCTTTTCCTTACCAAACTCAAAAGCTGCATCTATAAATGCTGTTAGCTTGGGCCAATTGGCTGCTTTTTCTTCTTAAAATAAAAAATGGAAGTTGCCCGTTTGTAAAAGAGCCTAATATTACCCTACAATCTGTGCTAGCCATCAAAGTAATTACGTTTTTACAGAAGTAATATCTTTAATAGATCAAAAAAATGATCTAAACAGCTATCCAATTGACATTCTACCAGAAAATCTTGGTCAAAATTAAAATTCATATTGGCATTAAATACCTAAAGCAAAAAACTAAAAGTAATTTCATACCCAATTTGCCAGCATGTCTACTTCGACTAGTTTTTGTTTAAGGTCATGTGTCTTAACACAAAGTAGACTCATTAAACGCATCGTCTCAGTTCTTTACACATGGCTTTTTGGGAGATTATGCTGGGCAGAATGTTGGCAGAAGTTCCATGTTAATAAAAAAATAACAGGGGTGATTTTTTTATTCAGCCCTGTCTAAAAATCGATTACTATAAGTTAATACTGTTCAAAAACTTATTAAATGTCCAAATTCTTGAACAATAGAATATAGATATTACGACAAATCCCGCAATGTTACTTTTAATAGCTATTAATAAGGCTATGTAAAAAACAAAATGAAACAATGAATAAAAAATAAGTATAGACTTTTTACTAAATCCTTTTTTAATTGCATAGTTTACTAATCCAAATGATAAACTCATAATTTTAAATTATTTTTTTACCAACAATCCCATGCACACACTGCTGATATCGTTGCAAGGCATGCTGGTATTTCATAACCACAGATAACCGCTTCAACAAAATTCATCCCAAACAATTTGTCCCTGTAGCAAGTTTTAAAACAGGTACCAAAGCTTTGACCAGGGGGTCTTAATGTTGTTTCTGCCTCTGTGAAATTGCCATTTTCATCTACACTATAAATATCACCAACGTTAATGCTAACAATTGATTTTTTTAAATATTGTGATGGATTTGTGTTATTGTTTAAAACATCCGAGATTGTTTGGTTTAAAGAAGATACCGTATATATGGCCTTTACTAATCTAGTGGCTCCATTTACTACCTTTTCTTGTATTACTAATCTTTTAAACAAATATTCAGTATTCATGTTTGAACAAACGGTCGTTATTTTTTCTCCGTTAATTACAATCTGTTTTGCTGTACTTAAATCAAAAGTACCGAAATTTTCACTCAAATAGTTAGATTCTTCAACTGTAAAAAAATTCGCAAACGTAATTACCTGTATTGGATTCCTTGATGCAGATTGTACGATTTGCACTTCTTTTATTTCTTCGACCGATTGTTTGTTGCAACTATATATTATAGTTAGTAAAAAAATAGTGCCCAAAGAAGCATAAATAATTTTTTTCATTTTATTATTTTAAATTGTCAATTGAGAATACCCCTAACATAGTTTGACTTACTACAACCTGCAATCTTTTGATTAGATGTCGGTGTCCATAACCTCTTACCGTCTTTTTTTTTCTTCATTGTCATTTTTATAAGGCTCTATATTGACTTTTGAAGTAAGGCTGACGAAACGAATTTCTTTCAAAAAAAATTTTCAATTACAAAATAATTGTATAATAAATTAGAATACAACAACCTATGAGTTGTTTTTTTATTGAATATAATCTTTATTTTTTAAGTCGATAAGAAAAGAAACGCTTACACCAATGGCCTCTGCTATTTTTTCAAGAGTTTCGAATTTAGTTTTGTTGGCACGTCTTTCTATTTTACCATAGGCTTGTGGAGAAATATTTGCCTTATAAGCAATGTCTGCTTGTGTCATTTTATACGCCTCCCTAATTTTTCTCATTCTGTTTGCTAGTTCCATAGGAAATGTCAATTTTATTATTTCTGCCAACTCCCAAACACACGCAACTCGAAAAACCCTTTATTATCAACTTTAAGAATATTATAAATTGGGATTTTGTTTCTGTTTATAAGCCTACTGTATTGGCACAATACTATATCACTTTTTAAAACATTACAAAAATGCAATATTAATTTGAAACTTTATACACGTTAAATCACCCATTTTTTACCCTTTAAAACACCCACTTTATGCCTGTTTTAAAGGGTAAAAACTACTTTATTAATCTTTTGTCGTAATAGGTATGGGTGTGTTTTGGAGTATTATACCCAAATGACTTTGTAATACACTATTTTTAGTTATATGTTTTATTAAATGCCGAAAAATTCCACCACAAAACAGCAGTGGTTTGTAAACGTTACTACTTGATTTTATTTTTTCTTCGACAAAACTTTCTCTTTGCCAAATTCAAAAGCTGCATCTATAAATGCTGTTAGTTTGAGCCAGTTGGTTGCTTTTTCTTCGGTATACAAAACAAAAAATCCGTTACAAAATTTGCAACGGATTTTTACGAATAGAGATTCTTTACTTTTTCTTCAACAAAATCTTTTCCTTACCAAACTCAAAAGCTGCATCTATAAATGCTGTTAGCTTGGGCCAATTGGCTGCTTTTTCTTCTATATTATTATAATATTTTTTGGTGGTAATTAGTAATTTGTTGCCTTTTACAACTGCTGTACTTATAAAAGCTCCACACTCATTTTCTACTTTTTCATTTAGTTTATCAATGCCTTCTACACTAAAGCCATCTGGTATGGTAAAATCAACAGTATAAGTATACATTCTTGCGTACGGCATGTAGATGTCTAATTTTCTTTCTCTTTGATCGGCTTTTATTTCAAATTGACCGCCAACCAATTTTCCTACTTCAATAATAAAATTATTGCCTGCTTTTTTTACCCAAGCATTTACACTAAACTCTTCCTTCATTTCAAAAACATTGTTGGTATGGTGTAAACCTCTATTAATTATGGTAAACGATTTTAGCTCTTTTACCTTTTCGTCTAACTCTTCTTTAAGTTCTGCTTCGAACTTTTCTTTTTCGGTATCCCTTGCTTTTTTAAGAATGGTGGTAAATTCTTCAAAGTTTTTCTTTTGGGTTCTGCCCATTTTTTTATATTCTTCTACCAAATCGTTTGGTAACCCTAAATATGCCATTTCTTCTTTTACTACATCTTCGGGCATAAGTAAACTGGCTTGAAAATACCTTCTTATTTGGCCTTTTGCTTTTACTACTCTTGTAAAGTTTAGTGTTTGGTTATCTGTAGGGTCTAAACTAATGGACAGGGCAGTTTCTTGGCTATGGTCTTCTTTGGTTAAAATGGGTATTTTGGCATTGCCTTCGTTGTCAATGTTGTAGCCTTTCACTTTTCCAAAAAGGGCCTTGTCGGGCTTTATAGAAAAATAGGCTCCATCGCTTCCCTCTAATGATGTGGGAACTTCTCCAAAATTATAAAAGGCATTTCCTAAATATAAATATTGGGTTTTGGGTGCATTAATTCTGGTTAAAACCGATAAATCACTTAGTTCAAATAAGTTTTTTCTTGTTACGCTGTTTCTGCTGGTTGCATCAACAAATTCACAATCCATTTTTATTCCATTTTCATATACACTTCTCATGCGTAGTGTGTAAAGTAATTGCTGCCCAAGATTTATTCCCCTATCAGCATCTTTCATGTCATCTTTTAAAGTAAACACTTCATCATAAAAGCAATTTCTTCTCCACAAATAATAGGCTAAATATGCTAAGGAATCATTGCTAGCAACTGCTGTGGGACGTGTTTTTTTCAAATTGGCTTTTACTATTTCAAATTGGCTTCTTAATGCATATAATGTTTGATCGCTATCGTAAACGGCTAAAAAATTGTTTCTTAAAATATCTTGTACTTCTTTTTCTACTCTTTTCGAATCGTTTACATTCTTCTTTACCTCACCTTTTTTTATTTCGAACTCATCTTTATGTAAATTACCAAAATTATATCTAATCCTAACTACTGGTATTTGTCGGTAAGTTGATACCCAAACTAAGTCTTTAGATTTGGGTAAATTGGTGGCTGTTAATTCTAAAATATTGTCTTCATCTTTTTGAGTTACTTTAAACGCAGGGGCATTGTTAAAGCTTTGGTATTCTGCCGCAACCCTTTTATCTAAAACCATATAAATACCAAAGTTTACTATTGGGTACTCATCGCTTAAAACAAAAGTTTCTATCTCGGGTGTATTAAAACCAGCTGCAGTTATTGCTCCCAATTCGTCGTAAGATGCAATATAATAATCTAGAATATCTCCTATAGCTAAATTGGGTATAGCGATTTTATTTTTTTTGCCATCTTTGGTTTCTTTTAAGGTTACAGCACTTTCGTCGACATTTATTTTTTGCACTGTACCATCTAGCTTTATTAAACGAATTCCAATGAAAGTAAATGCTAAATTTTGAGATCTAAAATATACACTTTGCCTTTTAGAGTCTAGTTTAGCAAAACTAATTTCAGAAAATTCGTTTAAAGAATTTTGATCATTGATTACAATTTTTTGGCGGAAGGTTTTCCAAATTTTTTTATCAATAAAGTTTTTTGTAGGTAAACCAAACAAACCTGTTTTTCTTTTTGTATCGGTTGCAATTGCATGTTTTTGAGCCAACACCACTGCCGATTCGTTTTTGTATTCTGTTGGTATGGTATTTGTTTCGAACATGGGATCTTTGGTACCCCAAATACTTTGTTCAAGTTCGGCACTCATTTCTTTGTACTTCTTACTATCTTGAGCATACAATTGAAAGGTTGATATAAAAACAAGAGCTGCTATAATTATAAATGATTGTTTTTTCATTAATGATTTTTGGGTTTGTTTTTTAATTTGATAATACTACTTGTTCTTTATACTTGTTTGATAATTGATTAATTGTAGTATTCCACTGGGCAAAGTTTTCTTTTTTAAGTAATGTATTTTTAATGAGGATGGTTCTTTTATACAATAATTTATTGCCTTGTAGTTTATATGTTATACTAAATTGGGCATTGGGTAAATCTGCTGACCAATCTGTTGGTTGGGTAGTTACTTTATAGTTGGTAGGTAATGTTATTTCTGTTTCATAATCTAAAGTTTCTTGGTAATCAAGTTCTCTATCATTATTTCTTTTTGCAGTGTCAATAATAAATCCATCCAAATCCTTTCTATAATCAACTTCTAAATACACTTCGTTACCAAAAGCCGAAACCCCATTTTTAAAATTTATATTGTAGCTAATGTTTAACAAGCTATCTGTTATAGAAGTATGGTTTGATAATAAGTTGGCTATTGCATAATCTTCGTTACCAGATGTTAAAAATCTAGTTAATGCTTTTTCGGTATTGTCTTTTTTAATACTTTGTATTTTAGACAAAAGACTGCTTTTTGCTTCACCAGAATAGGTATGTGTTGCAGTGCCAATTAAAAGGTTATTTTTTAGCTCTAAAGTTCTTTTTTCTTTTCCAATATTTTGTTTATAGTTTACTGTTGGTATATTGGTTAAAATGTATTTTTCTCCATCTTCTACCAACACTTGTCTGCCAGCAATACGTTCGGCATATTCGTTAAAACCAATATTGGTTTCGGTGCCATCTAAAAAGTAGGTTTTACCACCATATATTAAAGCAGCAATCATGTGGTTGTGTACACTTAATGTTGGTGTAGATAAATCGTAGGCAATATGTTTGGTACCAATCCAACAAATACGTGCATCTAAACCAATTCCTTTTAGTAAACCTTTTATTAAATTTGCCATGCCTTTACAATCGCCATATTTTTTATTCAATACATCCATTGCTTTAGCTGGCTTAAAAGCTGCTATACCATCTTCATAGGCTATGTACCTAATATTATTTTGAACCCAGTTGTAAATAGTTTTTACTTTATTAATATCTCCGTTTATACCGTTGGTTAATTCTTTTGCTTTTGTTGCCAATGCTGCATTGTCGTCTTCAACTTGCTTTACCAAACCATAGCCCCATTTGTACTGATCGGCAATGGTTTTAAAATAGGTGTAGTTAACGCCATCTAAATTTGCCTCTTTATTTAGCACTAAAATATGCGGATAAATATAGCTTGCTCCAGGGGCTGCATATTCTGATTTAAAGGGTTTTAAATTGGTTATTGTAAAGGTGTAAATATCTGCTTCGTCTTTGCTATTGTACTCAACTGTTTTTTTAATATTGTGGCTGTTAAAATTTAATTCTTTCAATTCTGTTTTCATCCAACGGGGTACAATAAATTGAATTACTTTATTTTCTATAAAATATTCATCCGTTAAGAAAACCCTAGTTAAATAACGTGGATCTTTATGGGTTTTTTCCATTTTTACTTCGGCAGTTGCTCCCTTTTTTTCAAAAGGAAGTGGAAAAAAATAAACCCTTGCATCTGAATAAAAAATGTCTTTAACAGAATAATACTCGTACTTAGGAACAATCAATTTATTTTTTTTACCCTCTATATAAATGGTTACTTCGTCTATACTTTCTAAGTCGTTGTACATTTCTGAGAAGAGAATATTGGTTCTTACTTCGCTGCAACGATATTTAACACTTAACTCCTCACTAATTACAACTGGATTATCTTTTTTGCCTTTCCAAAACTTAAATACTTGGGTTTTACTTTCTATGATAATATTTTTATCTTCATCGGTTGCTTTTGCAAAAAAGCTGCTACACAATGCCAATAGCAACAAAACTTTTCTTGTATATGCCCTCATTATTGTAATTTAAAACTGATTGAATTATTTATATAGTTATGATGAAAATAGTATGTAAATAGTAATGAGCCAAAAAAATAAATATATACAATAAAAAAGCCGCTACAAAATTTGTAACGGCTTTTAAAGTAGTATTTAATGTAATCTTTAATTACCTTTTTACTGGTATTATTTTTTGTTGCCCCATCCAAACTTTTTTACCTTGTAGCAATCTACCAAGGTACATAATGCCTACAAAAATAAAGAAGAGTGGTCCTAAGAAACCGAACAAAGCAATGTATTTGGTACCATAAAACTTTTCCATTGGGCGTCTTAAGCGTTCGCTTAAAATGTACATACTAGGTACCATTATTAGGGTTAAGAAAAACGACAGTAATAAACCAAAAATAATCGTCCAGCTTAAAGGCCCCCAAAAAACCACACTATCGCCACCGAAGAAAATATGCGGATTGAATGTTTTTAAGAACGATAAAAAATCGATATTAAAACCAACGGCCAATGGCAGTAAACCCAATATGGTTGCAATAGCAGTAAGCATTACAGGTATAATTCTAATTTTACCAGCTTCTATAGCTGCTGCTCTGGTTTTATAACCTCTTCCTCTTAGCTCATCGGTAAACTCAATTAACAAAATACCATTTTTAATAACGATACCAGCTAAGCCCACAATACCTACACCCAGCATAATGGTAGCAATGGTCCAACCTGTTATTGCATAGCCAATAAATACGCCAATAATGCTAAAAAATATTTCGGTAAGTACAATAAATGGTTTACTAATGCCATTAAATTGTAACACAAGAATCAAGAAAATAGATAGCATTGCCACAATCATTGCCCACAATAAAAATGCCCCTGTTTCTTTTTCTTGTTCGCCTTGGCCTGTTTGTTTTATAGTAACATCCCCAGGAATTTTATTTTTAGCTTTAAAGGTTTCAATATGTTTTGCCAACTCTATATTGGCTGGGCCAGCTAAAGACGGGTCGGTAACGTTAGATTGTAATTGAATACAACGTTTTACATTTTTACGTTTTATTGCACCACTAGTATTTGAGTAATCAACAGTTGCAATGGCATTTAAGGGTACCTGCTTTATGGCCATTGTTGCAAAGTCTCTAAAGGTAATTCGCATGTTCATTAAATCGCTAATATTGTTGCGTTCTAAATCTGAGTAACGGATTTGAATTTTATATTCATCTTCTCCATCTTTTAACTTGCTGGCTTCTTTACCAAACACAGCATTTCTAATTTCCATACCCACTTGCGATGTAAATAGGCCTTCTTTTAATGCTTTTTCTCTATCTACATTTATGGTTACTTCGGGGTTTTCTAAATCAATATCCATTTTTAATCCCTCTACACCAAATACACGATTGGTATCTAAGTTGTTTTGTAAACCGTATGCCACTTTGCTTAACTGATCAAAATCGTCGCCAGTAATTTCAATGTTTATAGGTGGGTCTGTTGGTGGGCCACCATCTTCTTGTCCTACTTCAATGCTTGCACCTGCTACACCAATATTCATTTCTTGTCTAATGGCCTCTTTAAATGTCATGGTGCTTTTACCGTGTCGTTTTTCGTATTCTAAAAAGCTAACTTGTATTCTTCCTAAATTACTTTGTGTACTTCTATTGTTATCTCTAGGATTATTAGCACTTACTGCTACATTGGTAATTATGCTTTCAACAATGCCGTTGGGTTTATTGGGCATTTCGTTTTGTAAAACTTTATAAACTTTAGCTTCTAAAATACGTGTAACCGAATCGGTTGTTTTAGTTTTTGTACCTGCTGGCATTTTTAAATATACATATACAAAATTTGGATCGCCACTAGGAAAAAACACCATTGGGTTTTTACGTGCAATTAATAACATTAATGAAACGGGAAACAAAATAAACAAACTTACCAGTGCATAAGCTGGGCGTTTGCCTTGTAAAATCCAACTTAATAATTTTTCGTATTTATTCATTAAAGCAGGTAAAAGTTTTTCTTGAAAAAGATGTATAATACCTCGTAAAACATACCTCTCTACAATTGCTAAAAAACAAATAATTAATAAGAAGTTGGCAAATGCATGCCACCCTGCAAAATGAAGTATTATGCCAATACCAATAAAGGTCCAAAACCAAGAGGCTTTAAATATTTGATTTTTCGGTTTTTCATATTCTCTGCCTTCTGGCTGCATAAAACTTACAGCAAAAACAGGGTTCATAATAAATGCTACAATTAACGATGCGGCTAAGGTTAAAATAAGCATGGTAGGTAGGTAAATCATAAACTTACCAATAAGGCCTTTCCAAAACAGTAAAGGAAAAAATGGTGCTAATGTGGTTAAAGTACCCGCTAATACTGGAATAAATACTTCGCCTGCTGCTTCTTTAGCAGCACGTTCAACTTTTACTTTACCGTTGTTGTAAATTCGGTGTGTGTTTTCAATAACTACAATGGCATCATCTACAATAATACCCAGCCCAAATAATAAAGCAAATAGTACAATAAAATTTAAAGTAACATGTGTACCTACCACCATATCGGCCAATGGTAAAAACATAAATGCTACGAATATGCTTAGTGGTACACTTAATGCCACAAAAAATGCATTGGTAACACCCATAAAAAACATTAATACCAATAATACTAAAATAAAACCAATGATTATGGTATTAACCAACTCATTAAATGACGTGGCTGTTGTTTTACTAAGGTCGCCAGTGATTACTACTTTCAATTTATCTTTTGGAGGCAACTGACCTGCGTCTTGCATTTCTGCAACAATATTTTTTATTTTACCCGCTGCCGCAATTAGGTTTTCGCCACTACGTTTTACAATGTTTAGCGTTACCACATTTTTGCCATCTAATCTGGCAAAGCTTTCTGTTTGTTTAACGGTATCAATAATTTCGGCTACATCTTTTAAATAAACAGCACCTCCTTGTAAGTTTTTTACAATAATGTTTTGCATATCTAATGAGTTGGCAAACTGACCTTTTACTCTAATGGTACGGTTCATTTTACCTACTTCAATTAAGCCACCACTTATATCTCTGTTTTCGTAACCAATTGCATTGCTAATGTCTTGAAAAGATAGACGAGCTGCCTGCATTTTATATGGATCGACATTAACTTGTATTTCACGTTGTGGTGCACCAACTATATCGGCTCTATTAATTTCAGTCAATTCTTCAAAACGATCTTGCATTTTATCCGCAAAGCGTTTTAGCGACATTCCATCATAATCACCACTAATGTTTACATACATAATGGGCATTTCGCTAAAGTCAAATTCTTGTGCATTGGGTTGCTGGGTAAGATCTTGAGGTAAGTCTGTTTTAGCTTTATCAATGGCGTCTTTTACTTTTTGCTTAGCAATATCTGTTTTAATATCTGTATCAAACTCAACAATAATTAAGCTAAAATCTTGTTGAGACGTGCTTTGAATTTTGTTAATTTTTGCACCACTAATCGCTTTTAATTGTTTTTCAATTGGTCGTGTTACCAAATTTTCTATGTCTTTTGGTGAGTTACCAAAATAAACTGTAGAAACACTAATGGTTGGGACTACGATATCTGGAAACTGCTCTTTGGGCATTGTATTAAACTTATATAATCCAAATAAGGTAATTAGTATAGTAATTATATAAATAGCAGTTTTGTTGTTTACGGCCCACGATGTTGGCTTAAACTCTTTGAACGCTGATTGGAATGATTTAAATGATGACATAATCGCTGATTGGTGTGATTTAAATTATTTTATGATTGAATGCTGAACACTGATTTGGTTCTATCTAATGATTTATTGTTATAGGTTTATTTTGTTGAATATTTATTGTTGATAAATCTTTTAAAGTCTAGACTATCTTTTCCGAAATTTATTAATAAGCCAACTGGCAAATTAAACGCTTGTAAGTAATTTAATATTTGGTTTAAATGAGAAGGTTCGAATGCAGAAAGTGCTTTTAATTCAATAATTACAGCATCATTAATAATAAAATCAACCCTTCGTTTACCAATTAATTTACCATCGTAAAAAACATTCCATTCAACTTCTCTTTTAAAGGTTATTTGGCTTTTTTCTAGTTCTATTTCTAATGCTCTTTGATAAATATATTCTGGAAATCCTTTCCCTAAAGTGCTATGCACTTTCATTGCAGCACCAATTATTTTTCCAGTTAAATCAGAGTATAAATATTCTTGCTTTTCCATAAAACATATTAAATCTGATAAATCATTTTAATCAGTTAAAATCAGCGATCTGTTTTTAATATTTGTCCATCATAAATGTTTTGATAACCATCTGTAATTAATTGTTCGCCTACAGACAAACCGCTTTTTATTTCAATTAAACTTCCATTAAGTTCGCCAATTAAAACTAGTTTCTTTCTTGCTACAAGTTTTTTTCCTTCATTAACTGCTACAAATACAAACTTTCCTTTATCGTCGGTACCAACTGTATTTACTGCAATAGAAATAGCATTTTTTGCAGCATAATCTTCTATTTTTATTTGTGCATTTTGGTTGGGGCGTAACAAACCATCATAAGGCAATCTTGCTTCGGCAATAAAACTTCTGTTGTTGGCATTAATGGTTTTACCAGCTAAAGAAATTGAGCTATTGTAAGATTTATTGATGTCGGGTAAGTTAATAACCACTTTGCTACCAACCCTTACTTTTGCTGCATAATTTTCGGGCACATCGGTAACTACTTTTAAGCTACTGGTGTTTACAATTTTAATTTGTGCTCCCATAGCACCCATACCAGAAAATGTTTCTCCAACTCTAATATTTACTTCGTCTGCAATACCATCAACATCGCTATATATATTGCTGGCGTTTGCTTGCTCTTGTATTGTTTTTATATTTTCATCGCCTGCCTTTAATTGTTTTTCTAAAGATTCGACATTGTTTTTTGCACTTATTAATTGTATTTCGGTGCCTATGCCTTGCTTCCATAAGTTATTTTGACGGCTGTATAAATCTTTAGCAAAAGCCAACTGTGTTTTAGCTGCTTCTAAACTTTGTTTGGCAGCAGTAATGCTTTGCTTTACTAATGCATCATCTAGTTTTAAGAGTAGTTGACCCTTTTTTACAAAATCACCTTTTTTTACATACATTGCTTTTACTTGCCCAGGGCCTAAACGTGGAGAAATGTATGAAATGTTTTCGGCATCTACACGAGCTTGTAATTCAATATAATGAACAAAATCTTGAGTTGCAACAGTAGTAACACTTACCAGTTTTGCTATGTCGTCTTTTTTAACCGATGTATCTAATTTAGCAATTTCTACTTCTAGGCTTTTTACTTTATCGGCAATTGCAGTTTGCTCGGCTTTTAGTTTTTCTAGTGCTGCCTTTTTTTCGGCCAAAGGATTTTTACCGGTACATGCAGTAAATAAAGCCATTAAAAAAATGAATGAAATTTTTGTTGTTATGCGTATCATAAGTGTTGTTTTTTAAATTAATTATAGTTTACCTATTGCTTTTAATAATCCAATTTTAGAAATAATTGCATCGTATAAACTTTGAAAATAGTTGCTTTGAGCATCTTGTAAGCTTTGTTCTGTTTGTAGTAACTCGAAACTGCTACCCAAGCCTTGTTCATACTTTTTCTTAGTTAAGTTATATATCTTTTCTGCTAATTTGGTGTTTCTCTCTTGTATGTCTAAGCTGCTTAGAGCATTTATTAAACTTACTTTTGCAAATTCTTTTTGTAAATCAATTGCTTGCTTTACTTGATCAATTGTATTGTTTGTTTTTTCTAAACTTAATTTGGCTTGTTTGGTTTTAGCTTCTCTTTGTCCGCCATTCCAAATAGGTACGTTTATGTTTATACCAACCAAACTGGTAGTAAACCAATCGCCTTTATTAAAAAAATCGAATTGTTGGCGTTGGGCATTTTTACTGTAATTCCAAAACGCAGCTACGGTTGGTATATATTGAAGTTTATTTCTTTTAAGATCCATTTCTAGCAAACTTTTAACTGTATTTAACAGCTTAATTTCTGAGCGATCTTCAGCGGTAGAAGCTTCTACATTTAAAACTCCCTTTTTTATGGCATCGTTGCTTAAGGTATCTAATAAGGTTAATTCGTCTTTTTGAGATAAGCCCAAAACAAATTTTAAAGCTGCGTTGCCTAAGCCTACTCCATTTTGAACTTGTATTAATGTTGCTTTTAAGTTATTTAAACTTACTTCTGTTTTATCTAAATCTAACCGCTCAATAAAACCATTGGTAAACATTACTTGCTGATCGGCTTGTAGTTTTTCCAAGCGTTTAATTCCAGCTACTAAAAAACTCATTCTTTTTTCGGCAATCACAACAGCATAGTAACTTCTATACACATTACTTTTAATGCTGTCTTTCATTACTTGAATGTTGTTGCTGGCATATTGTATGGATTTGCTTCTTGCCTTTAAGCCAATAAATACATCTGGCTGAAAAAGCAACTGACTAACCGTAACGCCTGCACTTGCTTGCCAAGGCACTCCAAATTGTGCAGGAAAACTGCCAAACGATGCTGGAAATGCAATCGGATTACCAGCTCCGTTTCTTACCCCTTCGTCTCTTAAAACACCATATACCGATGGTGAAATAAAATCGGGTAAAACCGTAACTGGAATGTTAAAGAAATGCTGAGTACTAATGGTTCCAGCAATTTGCGGATATGCTGAACCCAAGATTTCTCTGTTTTTTTGTTGCTGTAATAAAGAATCTATTTTTAAATTCTTTAATTCTGTAACGTTGTTAAATGCAATAATAACCGCACTATCGGCTGTTAAAGCATACTTTTTTTGAGCTTCAACAGTACTAATTAATAAAAATAGAATTGCTGTTTGTAAAAGCCGTTTTTTAAAAATTGTTGCCATATTATTTTTTTAACCTTTGTTGTTTGTATTTAAGAATGTATTTAATACCTTTTGTTGTTGCCAAGCCGTATAAAAAAGATTCTGTTGTTTCTCTTAATACGTTTTGAATGTTGGTTTTATTTGGCGGAAATGCCGTTGGATCGAAAATTAAAAACATGCAAGCAATTCTAAACCTTGTCATAATATCTACATCAACTTCTGGGCGATACAATTCTTCTTGTATCCCTCTTTCTAAGTTGCTTTTTATTACCTCATAAAAGAACTCGTTTTTATGATCGTTGAATTTTTTAAAGCCTTGAGGATGGTATTTTTGTAAATCGAATAATATGGCTGGGTTCATTACTTTAAGCATTTCGTGAACCATATCAACTGCTAAAAATATTTCGTGTACCGCATTATCACATTGGCTTTTGTGTAAGCAACACTCTTCTTCATTTTGTTTAATTTCAATATCAACCACGGCATCAACAAGTGCATCTTTATCGGCAAAGTATATGTAAATGGTTTTTTTGCTAATACCCAATTGGGCAGCAATTTCATCCATACTAATACTCCTTATGCCATAACGCATAAACAACTCGTGTGATTTTTCTACTATTCGTTTTTGTATTTCCATAATTATTTTACCGAAGGCAAAACTAAGGAAACTTTTAACATGTTCAAAGTTTTTTACGGATTTTTATCTAAAATATTTTGAGTTCCTAAAAAACTAAGGCGGTTTATATGTAATCAAAAAAATACTGTTGTGTTTCTGTACTTTTGTTGCATGAACAAACAAAAAATGCAGGTTGCCTATAAAGTTCAACTTAAAAAACTATTTCAATATTTTTTACAAGGCATGGTTGTTCTAGCTCCCATTGTAATTACTGTTTGGGCAATTTTGTCTTTATTTAATATGGTAGATGGTATTTTGCCAAATATTTTACATGCTATTTTCCCCGATTGGATTAAGAAAGATGTAGAAGGTAATGTTAACCGAATTCCTGGCCTCGGTTTTGTGGTGGTAATTGCTTTTGTATTATTTGTTGGCTGGTTGTCATCAATTTTTGTAGTGGGTCGTTTGGTAAATGTTTTAGACAAGGTTTTAGAAAACACACCCGGCATTAAGTTGATTTATGGCTCTGTTAAAGATTTTTTAGAAGCATTTGCTGGCAATAAAAAGAAGTTTGATAAACCCGTTTTAGTAAATGTAGATGGAAATGATATTTGGCGTATTGGCTTTATTACAAGGCTAGATGCCGCAGATTTTGAACTGCACCAACACATGGTGGTGTACGTGCCACACTCCTATGCAATAAGTGGCATTACTTACTTTGTACCCAAAGAAAAAATTAAATTGTTGAACGATATATCTGCATCGGATGCTATGAAGTTTACTCTTAGTGGTGGTGTGGTTGATGTAGAGGAGTAAGTTAATTATTATTCAAAAAATGCTCCCTCAATAATTATTAGTTTAATACCGTTAGCACTAACGGAACGATGCGAACATGAATTATAAGAAACTACCCCAATAATCAATTTTATTAATTAAAATTGTTGTATAATTTTTTGTGTTAAAAGATTTTTTGGGGGGCTATTACAACTGTTGTTTAGCAATGAAACAACAATAAATGTAATTACTAGCTTATTAATGTTACCTATGTTTAAAAATGTATTGAATACAATTTTTAAAATAAAACCCTTTGCTATAATAAAATTAATTTTGCTTTTTCAGTTCTTTAATGTCATCCTTTAAAGCAATCATGCTGTTGGGGTCAAGGCTATTGTAAATTCCTCTTATATGCCTTTGCTTATCAATTAAAACAAAATTTTCGGTGTGCAAAAAAATGCTGGTATCACTTTTTTCGCCAAGATCTTCTTCTACAAAATAAAATTTTCGTCCAAGGTCATATATTTCATATTTACCGCCTGTAAGTAGTTTCCATTTTGTATAATTTACTTCTTTAGCTGTTGCATATTGCTTTAAAACTGGCACACTATCTTTTGTTGGCATTACTGTGTGAGAAATCAACAATACCTCTGCGTCGTTCAAAAACTCCTTCTGTAAACTACTCATACTTACAGCCATTTTAGGGCAAATACCTGGACAAACAGTAAAGAAAAAATCTGCCACACAAATTTTACCATCTAGCTCTTTTTCTGTAAATCTTTTCCCTTCTTGATCGGTAAGGTTAAATTTTCTTATTCCATGAAAAGTTTTTGCATCTTTCATCTCCCATTTGGGTGTAAAGTCTGCCGTATCGTAATAAGGCAACTTTCTAAAATTTTGTTTGCATGAGCTAATTATGAATAGCAAAAAAAATATGGATAAAATGTATTTCACTTACTTTGAATTAAATTTTTCATCTTTTAATGTATAGCACAACGCCGACTTCTGAAGCCCGTAACGAAACCCATCTTTTGCTTCATAATTAATGTATGCCCTCCCATTTTCTCTCCATGCTTGTTGCAAACCATTTTCTTTATCATCTTTAAAATTCAGAAAAGCATAAGGCTTTCCGCTTATGTACCATTGTTTGTTTGGCCCCTCTCTTTTATCGTTCAAATAATAAAATTCAAATTTGGGATTGCCGTTTTCCCAATATTCAATGTGTTTTCCAAAGCTTTTATTTTCTTTATACATTCGTATAAACCTAATTTTTCCGTTAGGAAAGTAACAGGTTGAAGTACCATGCTGTTTTCCATTTACAAAACCCGCAACTAGGCTGATACTTTTATTAGGGTAGAATTCTTTTACGTACCCCGAAAAAGGAAGATTGTTTAAATAAAATATCCCATTATCTAATTTTACATTTAAATCCGTTGATAACACGGTGTCTTTAGGAACCAAAGACGTATCCACAAAAAAAGAAGGTTTTGAAATTGCCTCCTCTTTTTTGGTATTAGTACATTTAATAAAAATAAAAACTGTAAAAAAAAGCAACGCTTGTTTAAAAAGTAAATGTTCCTTTTGTGCCATGATAACTACCTGCTTTTAAAATATAAAACCTAGAGCCCATATATGCTGCATTTGAACAATGGTAATGATAAATTCCACTTGGATAATTTTGTGTTGGGCCAACATGGCCACCATTGGCGTCTAAGTTGGTTGGTACTACGCCAGTTGTATCTTTTCTTCCATAAATAGGAAATCCATCTCTTAACCATCCAATTAATTTGGCATCGTTTAATGACGTAAAATCGCCATTGAAGTGATAGTGATATAAACCACCTGGACCACTGTGTCCTCCACCTCTGTCAAAAGTGGTAAGGGTTCCTGCATCAACTGGTAAGTTTCCTGCTTCACGATCATTATAAATAGCCACACCGTTCAATGCCATACCAATTGGGCCTAATGAAGTAGCTTCTTTTGTTGTTGCATCTGCGGGATTAATTGGCATGGTCATTGAAAAAACTTGAGCAGATAACTGACCAGGTGTTAAAGTTTGACCAGCTAATTGTGCTTCGTATAATGCATTACCAACACCCCAATAAGGCGTTAAATGCCCAGGTGTACCATTTGATTTAAAGGTAACATCTGTACAAGTTGAAGATATGGTAACGGCTGATGTGAAATTACTTGTAAATATTGTTGGGGTTGTGCAAGGCGATGCTGTACTTACAGTTAAAGCAACACTACAACTTTGACCACCAAAACTTACAGCAAAATTTGCTGTACCAACTGTAGCAGGTGTGCCAGTAATTGTAAAAGTAAGGTTACCAGCACCCGATGCTAATGTACCAGCAACTAGTGTTGCTGTTAAACCGGTTGACCCAGTTGAAGTAATAGTTGAACCTGAAGAATAAGCAACACCATTTCCACCAATGTAGGGAACCGTTGCATTTGCAGAGTAAGCAATGCCCACTTTAGCTGTAGCACTAAAACTAACACCAGTGCAGGTTAAAGAACTTATGCTTGCGGTTGTAGTGGTGTCTTTTTTGTTACAACTAATTAACAACGTTGTAATAATTATACAACCTGCGGTAATTAACTTAGTGAAGAGTTTCATGTTACTTATTTTTGGTTTAATTTGTAGTTTAGACGTTTAATCCTAAATAATCCTTCGCCAAACATTGATATTTGATCTACTACCACCCAATGGCTGCTTGATAAAGCTGTGTAGCTCCTGCTAGTCAGCAGGTCTAATAGCGATAGCAAGAACTGTAGCTTGATTGTGTTATTTAGCCAACTGTCAAAAATATTTTTTACCCTCTTAAAACCAATATTTAATGACCAACAAATAGGTACAAATACTTTACTTTGCGATATTAGTTAAATATATGAAACAACACAACTTTAACTCTGGCCCTTCTATTTTACCTCAAGAAGTTTTACAACAAGCAGCCGAAGCTATTATCAATTACAATAATTTGGGTTTATCGCTTTTAGAAATTGGGCATAGAACCAGCCACTTTGTTGCCATTATTGAAGAAGCTAAAACTTTGGTTAAACAACTCATGCAACTAAACAACGATTATGAAGTTCTTTTTTTGCATGGAGGTGCTACTACACAATTTATGCAAGTTCCTATGAATTTGCTAGATAGCCACCAAACAGCTGCCTATTGCGATGATGGTATTTGGGGAAGTAAAGCCATAAAAGAAGCCAGCCTATTTGGCAATGTAAATGTGGTTGCTAGCTCAAAAGATAAAAACTATACTTACCTTAATAAAGGTTTTACCATCCCAACTAATTGCAATTATTTACATATCACTACCAATAATACTGTAGAAGGTACTCAGTGGCACAGTTTTGAAAACACCACTGTGCCTGTTGTAGCAGATATGAGTAGCGATATTTTTAGCAGAAACCTAAACTTTAGTCAATTTGATTTAATATATGCTGGTGCCCAAAAAAATATGGGTGCCGCTGGTGTTAATTTGGTGGTTATTAAAAAAGCTTTGTTAGGAAAAATAGATCGGAAAATACCGGCCATTATGGATTATAGAAATCATATAGAAGCTGGAAGTTTATTAAATACGCCTCCCGTATTTGCAATTTATGTTGCTATGCTTACTTTAAGATGGATTGTAAAAGAAGGAGGCCTTGACGAAATGGAAAAAAGAGCCAACGAAAAATCTAGCTTATTATATAGTACCATAGATAGCTTGCCATTGTTTAATTGCCCCATTGCTGTAGAAGATAGAAGTAAAATGAATGCTGTTTTTTTTATTGAAAACGAAACTTTACAAAACCAATTTTTAGAGCTTTGTAAAAACAATGGTATGGTGGGCGTAAAGGGTTATAGAACAGTTGGTGGCATTAGAGTAAGCATGTATAACGCTTTAGAAACAAGCAGTGTTGTTGCTTTTACAGATTTAATGAAAAACTTTGCATTGGCACATGCTTAATAAATCTTACAAACACAATTGACGGCAGTGTGTAAAAGTTTAATAAATAGTTATAATATAATAACAACAAACCAATTGGTTTTCTCTTTCTTTATATTGCACCTTTATGAGTAAAATAAACCCGTTTAAGGCGTTACGCCCTCAACCACAATTTGCAAAACAAGTTGCAAGCCAACCTTACGATGTTTTAAACAGTGCCGAAGCTAAAATTGCTGCCCAAGGCAACAACCATTCTTTTTTATACATCACTAAAAGTGAAATTAGTTTAGACGAAACCGTTGACATTCATTCGCAAGAAGTGTATGATAAAGCCAAACAAAACTTAGAGGCATTTATACAAAGAGAAGTATTGTTTAGAGACAATAAAGCTTGCTATTATATTTATCAATTAATCATGAATGGCAAAAGCCAAACAGGCTTGGTTGCTGTTAGTAGTATTGATGATTACGAAAACGATATTATAAAAAAACACGAATTTACTCGTCCAGAAAAAGAACAAGATAGAATTAATCATATTAAAACTTCGGGTGCACAAACCGGTAATGTTTTTTTGGCTTACAGAAACAATGTACAAATAGATACATTAATTGAAAACTGGAAAACCATAAAAAATCCAGTCTATAATTTTACCGCCGACGATGATATACAACACACTATTTGGATTGTGAACGAAGACGAAACAATTGAAACAATTACCAACTTGTTTAATACAGAAATTGCCTGTACCTATATAGCCGATGGGCATCACAGAGCAGCTTCGGCAGCAAACGTTAGAAAAACATTAGGTAGCCAAGCAACCGCAAATAGCAACTATTTTTTAACTACGTTATTTCCCGCCAATCAATTATACATAATGGACTATAACCGTGTTGTAAAAGACTTAAACGGTTTATCGGTTGATGCGTTTCTTGCAAAGCTAAACACCCACTTCATCGTTGAATTTACTGGCAAACAAATAGTAAAGCCAACAGTTTTACACGATTTTGGCATGTATTTAGACGGTGGTTGGTATAAACTTACCACCAAAGAAGGAAGCTATAGCAGCGACCCAATTGGTGTATTAGATGTAACCATATTATCTAATTTAATTTTAGATGAAATTTTGGATATTAAAGATCAACGAACCGATAAAAGAATTGATTTTGTAGGAGGAATTAGAGGCCTAGCTGAACTTGAAAAAAGGGTAGATAGTGGTAATATGAAGGTTGCTTTTAGTTTATTTGCTGTAACCATTAATCAGTTGTTTGATATTGCCGATAGTGGTAATGTAATGCCACCTAAAAGCACTTGGTTTGAACCAAAGCTTAGAGATGGGCTATTAACACACCTTATTTACGAATAATATTTTAATGCGATTGCTTACTAATTCGAAACTTTAAAATTTAGTAAATGAAAAAATATTTTTTAGCTTTTCTATTAATGGTAAGCGTTGTTGTAAGCAATGCTCAACCCGAGCAATCAGCAAAAGAAATGCATGAAACGGCCAAAACCTTTATGCGTCAAGGAGATTATGACAATGCAATATTGGTAATAAAAAAGGCCATTGAAAAAGATCCATCAAATTTAGAGATGCTGAAAGATCTCTCTTTTTTGCATTTTTTAAAAAGAGATTATGCCAACGCTGTTGAAGTTGGTAAACCATTAATTGATAGGGCCGATGCAGATGTTCAAACCTTTCAAATTTTGGGCTTAACTTATAAAGCAATAGCCGAGTATAAAGAGTGCAGAAAACTATACAAAAGAGCATTATTAAAATTTCCGACTAGTGGTGTTATTTATAACGAGTATGGAGAATTGTTGGCAATGGATAATGAAATTAATGGTTCAATTATACAATGGGAAAAAGGTATTGAAGTAGATGCCAATTATAGCAGCAACTATTTTAATGCCGTTAAATATTATGCCCAAAGTCAAAATCCAGATTTGTTTTGGATTACTTTTCATGGAGAAAATTTTGTGAACTTAGAAAGTTATACCGGCCGTACCACAGAGGTTAAAAAAATTGTTTTAGAAGCATATAAAAAATTATACGCCACTAAAGATTTGGTGGGCACAACAAAAATTACAAGCAGTTTTCAAAAAGAGGCGATTGCTACATTAAATAAAAGCAAGTCGGTTTCGGAAGATGGTGTTACCGGCGAAAGCCTAATGGTAATGAAAACAAGGTTTGTATTAGATTGGTTTGCAGCAAACAGCAACAAATACCCCTGTATGCTTTTCGAACATTATCGACACATGCTAAAAGAAGGAATTTTTGAAGCTTATAACCAGTGGTTATATACTTCTGTTAGCGAACCTGCCGTTTTCGAAAACTGGCAAAAGCTTAATAATAAACAAGCCGACGCTTTTAAAAAGTTTCAAACTGCAAGGGTTTATAAAATACCTCCCAACCAATACTACAAATAATTTTACTGCTATTTTTAAGCAACATAGCTATTGGTTTTACCAATAGCTTTTTTATTTAAACCAAATTGCCTATTTTGTTAATCCAAATAATAATTTATGAATCAAGAAAGCAAAGACGAGCAACTCTGGAAAACCGCAAAAAATAGAGCCGAATTTAAAAAAAGCTTATTTAGTTACATTGTGGTTATTTGTTTTTTGTGGGGAATTTGGTGGTTTACCACTGGCAGATATACTGGTTTTGAAAACCACCGACCATGGCCAATTTGGGTAATGTTGGGTTGGGGTATTGGGTTGGCTTTTCAATATTTTAAAGCGTATAACGGCGATAAAGATAGTTTAGCTCAAAAAGAATACGAAAAACTAAAAAGAGAAAAAGGCGAGTAAGTTATTTATAATAATTATTGCCACTTTACTTACATAAACGATTGATTAATAAAAACACTTTGCCACATGCAATACCCAAATTATAGGCTATTCGATGCACTGAACTATCAACAAAACAAGTTTCCTAAAAGCGACATGTTAAGTGCAAAAATAAATGGAACCTGGACCTACAATAGCACCCAACATGTAATTGATGTAGTAAATAAATTTTCTGCTGGTTTGCATAAATTGTGCCTAAGCTGTAACGATTGTACTGCTGAAGGAAGCGATAAAATTGCTATTTTAAGTAATAACCGACCAGAGTGGTTATATACCGATTTTGCAGCACAACAAATTGGTGTAATTCTGGTGCCTATTTACCCCACCACCAACCCATTAGAGTTAGAGTTTATTTTAAACGATGCACAGGTAAAATATGTTTTTGTTAGCGACGAAGCATTGTTTTTAAAAGTAAGCGATTTAAAAGACAAGGTTCCATCTATAAAAAATATTTATAGCTTCGATGAGGTAAAAGGTGCCAACAATTACTCGGCAGTATTGGCCTTGGCTGATGCAGAAAGTTTGCAAGCTGTTGAAGATATTAAGAAAACAATTCCTGTTTCTCATACAGCAACTATTATTTACACATCTGGTACAACCGGTACTCCAAAAGGTGTAATGTTAAGTCACGAAAACTTGGTGAGCTGTGTGTTTTTATCCAAAGAGAGTTTTCCGTTCGAAGATGCACCACAAACCAAGGTGTTGAGTTTTTTGCCACTGAATCATATTTTTGAAAAATGTGTAAGCTACATTTATATGTTTAGTGGCATTAGCATTTACTATGCAGAAAGCTTAGAAACAATTGGCGAAAATTTAAAAGAAGTTCAACCAGATGGTTTTACAACTGTTCCAAGATTACTGGAGAAAGTGTACGAAAAAATAATGGCCAAAGGCAATGAACTTACGGGTATAAGCAGGAAAATATTTTATTGGAGTGTTGAGTTAGGCGAAAAATACGACAACCTAGTAGATGGTGGAATTATTTATAATGCAAAGTTGGCTATTGCCCGAAAATTGGTGTTTAGCAAATGGAGAGAGGCTTTGGGTGGGCATATTAAATATATTGTAACCGGTGGTGCTGCTTGCCAAGAAAGGTTAATGCGAATTTTTAATGCTGCCGGCATACCTATTTACGAAGGGTATGGACCAACAGAAAACAGCCCTGTAATTACCGTAAACCGTAAAGAAATTGGTGGCAGTAAATATGGAACGGTGGGCCCAAAAATTGAAGGTATTGAAGTAAAAATAGCAGAAGATGGAGAAATTTTGGTTAAAGGCCCAACTGTTATGCAAGGCTATTATAAACGCCCCGATTTAACAGCAGAAGTATTAATAAATGGTTGGTTGCATACTGGTGATATTGGTGTTTGGGTAGATGATAAATATTTAAAAATTACCGACCGTAAAAAAGAATTGTTTAAAACAAGTGGTGGTAAATATGTTGCTCCGCAACCTATAGAAAACAAATTAAAAGAAAGCCCATTTGTAGAACAAGTGGTTATTGTGGGTGCCGATAAAAAGTTTGTAGGTGCATTAATTGTACCCTCTTTTGCAACATTAAAAGATTGGATGAGAGAAAAAGGAATTTCTTACACCACCAACGAAGATGTAATACACCACCCAAAAGTGTTAGAACTATTTAGAGAATTGGTAGAAAGTTTTAATAAATTTTTTAATCATGTAGAACAAGTTAAAAAGTTTGAATTATTGCCTAAAGAGTGGAGTATTGAAACTGGAGAGATGACACCGAAAATGAGTTTAAAACGAAAAATTATTTTAGAAAAATATAAAACTGCTATTGAGCGAATTTATAGTTAATTGATTTTTCTGCCATGGTTTATGCCCCCATGAACAATGACTGTAACTTTGGAGAAGCGTTGAGTTGAGTTTAATGTTGAGTTGGGCAACAGTTTTAAAACTCAATTATAACTTTTCAAAATAAAACATAACAACTATGAAATATGCAGTAGTTTTTTCTTTCTTAATAATTATTACTAGCTGTTCGACTCAAATTAAAATGATTGAACCAAATAATTTTTCTACGATAACGCCACAAATCAATACCATAAATGAAGTAGAAATTGGAGCATCATTAGTATCAAAAGAATCAGGGTACAAATACAAAGCATTAAGACTTTTGAAAAGTGTTAAAATAAGGACAGGATATATTCTAAAAGAACTTAATGAAGGTGATATTTTAATTTATGACTCATATACCTCCATGTACAACTTATATAGTTCTTTTACATCTGAATCCTCAGGTTCGACATTTGGAATTGCAATTCCCAAGGCTGGAGGAAAAGCGGTTACATTTTACAATAGTGGACTAGGAATTAAATTTAATAAAGAAGACTTAGCATTAGAATATTCAGAAATATTAACACCAATTCCTAAGAAACAATATTTTAAAAAAGATTTCATTTATAATGGAAAAGTAGGAAATGCAATAAAGTTTACATATCGTGAATACGCAAATGATTTAGCAAGACCAGCATTTACTCAAGACTTACAATATGACTTGACAGAAAGTAACATTATAGGTTTTAGAGGACTTAGAATAGAAATTTCATCTGCAACAAATACAAAAATTCAGTATAAGATATTAAACTATTATACTCAATAAACCGCCGCCGCGGTTCGTAACCCCCATGAACAGTGGCTGTAACTTTGGAAAAGTGTAGAGTTGCGTATAATTTTGTGTTAGTGGCTATGCTATCGGACACATCATACTATGAGTACATACCTTTTTGTTTGGAATCCTAATAAATGGAATTGGACAACTTTAGAGCAAAGTATTGCCCAACTTGCCGACACTGGTAAGGTGACAGAAAAATGGAGTTGTAAAAGTTTCAAAACTATCAAGCCAGGCGACAGAGCATTTTTAGCAAGAGTTGGAGTTCCGCCAAGAGGCATCATTGGTTCAGGTATTGTTACGACACCGCCATTTCTTTCGAGACACTGGAGCGGTGAGGACAAAGATGTTTATCGTGTAATGATTGAATTTGATGTGCTTCTCAACGCAGACCAAGAACCAATATTAACACACGACATTTTAAATCAAGGAAAACTTGCTTCACAAAATTGGACACCACAAGCATCAGGCATTTCAGTCAGACCAGAACTGGTTGACGAACTTGAAGCTGTTTGGTTTGATTTTGTTACAACACAAAAAATTAGACACAATCCTTTTACACCAGCAGACATTGAAGAGCAAACTGTTTACACCGAAGGCACACCAAGTCAGGTTACACTAACAAAGTATGAACGAAATCCATTTGCTCGTAAAGCCTGCATTGCCCACTATGGACTTTCTTGTTCTGCTTGCGACTTTAATTTTGAGCAGGCTTATGGCGAAATCGGACAAAATTTTATTCATGTTCATCATTTGACACAGGTTGCTAAAGTTGGTAAACAGTATTCGGTTGACCCAATTAAAGATCTTCGAACAGTTTGCCCAAACTGCCATGCAATGATTCATAAAAGAAAAGAAGCAATCAGCATCGAAGAATTAAAGTTTTTGCTTCGACAGAGAAGCACAAGCCACTAACAAAAGGTTTTGTGCAATTGGGGCGGGGCGTTGAAGTAATCATTGGCAATGCATATCCAAGCTTTTTATTTGGCAGACGTAATTCTACCAACCATTAGTTCTTAACTTCGGCTTTTAGTTATTAATTTAGCTTCAGCACCAGGTAGACAGTTGGCCAATTCCGCCACAACGCCAAGCTTTTTTCGTTGGTGGCTATACAATTGACGGCATCCTTAACTTAAATGATAAATTTTAATGAATCACCCCCTATTTGAATTTTTGCAATGTAGCCCAACTTTCAATTGGAGTGCTGTTACACCTGTTATTGCAATTGTTGTTTCAATTCTAGCATTACTTATAAATAGAACTATTGCACAAAAGAATATTCGTTTAACTATTCAACAAGCAATTTTTAAAACTGTATCCGAGAAATCAAAAGATTGCAATACACTTTGGCAAAATGAACCAACATCTAAAACAGATCAAAGGGAACCGCATTATAAAGTAATTTCAGAATTAATCATTTCAATTGAAGTTATAGATAAATCGTTTTATCTCTTTGAAAAAAATTATAAATCAGTCAGAGATTACCAGGATGATTATTATTATTTATTTTGGAAACAACTTAGAACCGATTTACGAGGTTTTATCATGCTTGCCCCAATAATTGCAAAGACTGTGGGGAATGAATACTATACGAAGCAAATTGAGGATTTGCATATTCTTTTTAAAAAGCATTTTGAACAGCAGTTATGATTTTTAAATTTCACGTTCTTGTGTAAAGCCGCTAACATTGGGTTTGGCGTTATTGGAGCTTAACCAATATTGCCTCAATATTTCCGCCGTGGTTCATGCCCCATGAACAGTGGCTGTAACTTTGGAGAAGTTTGGAGTTGGGTATAATATTGTGTTTGCCGCAAGCGGTGTGAAAACTTTCAAATAGGAGGAAAAACAAAATATTCATCTCTTTTTTGTAAATTTGGAATATGAACACATTACAAGTTGACATTCTTAATCCAAAAGCCGCCAAACTATTAAATGATTTAGCCGACATGAATCTCATTGCTATCAGGGACACTTCAAAAAGTGGTTTTGCTACAGTTCTCAAAAAACTACGCTTAAAAGCAAAATCAGCACCAACTTTAGACGAAATAACCAACGAAGTGGAGTTGGTAAGAAGCAAACGTTATGCAAAAAAAGGTTAATAGAGTTGTAATAGACACGAACCTTTGGATTAGCTTTTTAATTACCAAAGACTTTACCAAACTGGACGAAATCATCTTTTCTCGTCAAGGTATATTGGTATTTAGTCAAGAATTACTCGACGAATTTTTAGAGGTTGCAAAGCGACCAAAGTTCAGACGTTTTTTCTCAAATGCAGATATTGAGGAAATTTTGGAAACAATTGATGAATATGCAGACTTTGTAAAAGTTCAAACCAAAATTGAAGTTTGCAGAGATCCCAAAGACAACTTTTTACTTTCATTATCAATTGACGGAAACGCAGACTTTTTATTAACAGGCGACAAAGACCTATTAGAACTTTCCAAATTCAGAGAGACGACTATTGTCACTATTACGGACTTCCTGCAAGACAAATAGCACGAACGCACAACAAGAGGTTTGGCATTATTGAGGCTTAACCAATATTGCCTCAACATTTCCGCCGTGGTTCGTGCCCCCATAAACAATGGCTGTAACTTTGGAAAAGTGTGGAGTGGCTTATAATATTGTGTTATGTGAAATGCTTTTTGAGCATTCGTTTTCAAAATCTAGTGCTTAAATTTTGGCTTCTACAAATAAACTTTAGTTGAGTATCTTTGGCTTATTGCAAAAAGAAAATGGATTTGAAAATTTTAGACATCGGTTTATTCGAAAAATATAAAGGAGCTATTGGACAGTCTCCTGAATTCCTATTGGATGAACTTCAAAAAATTGACACACCAGTCGATTATTTCAAGTTTTACAACTCTGTGTCTTCTGTATACTCTTCTAAAATTGAAGGAGAGAACATCGATTTTGACAGCTTCTTTAAACATAAATTTTTAAACATACAATACCAACCTGATTATACCAAGAAAGCAGACAATCTTTTTCTTGCTTATGAGTTTATTTACACTAATAAATTAAGTTTTGAAAGCCTTCAAAAGGCACATTCGATATTAAGCTCTAACTTATTGCCAAAATCTCAACAAGGTTTAATAAGGAGTAATCCAATGTTTGTTATAAATAGTAATGACAGGATTGAATATGTTGCAGCTGATGCTGACATAATTGAAGCAGAATTATTTAAATTGTTTTCTGATATTGAAACCCTACAAAGCTTGAAGCTTAATGAATTTGAAGCCTTCTATTATGCAGCTCTTATTCATTTAGTATTTGTAAAAATCCATCCTTTTCAAGACGGTAATGGCAGAGCTGCTAGGCTATTAGAAAAGTGGTTTTTAATTGAATCAATGGGTAAAAAAGCTACTGCCGTTCAACTCGAGAAAAACTATTATATAAATCTTGAAACCTACTATAGTAATATAAAAGTCTTAGGTATAGAATATGATAAACTAAATTATTCAAAAGCACTTGATTTCCTATTAATGACTGTAACAAGTTTGAAAAATTCGAAGCAGCACTTCACACAACATAGGGTTTGCTGCAAGGCTCGCTGGACGTTGGAACAATAGTCATTGTATCGCTGTTGTGCTTCATATAGACAAACATAGCTGGTCTTTTGTTTGTCAATTTGTACTTTTATACCTTTAATCAGCAGCGGTTCCGGGACAAGCAATGAATTCGAGCCCTGCAGGCCCTGCTCGTTATAGCCATTTTACCGAAACACTACCATAACAAAAAGGCAAGACCAAAAACAGATAGTAATGACAAAAAACCTAATTATAAGAATACTACTCTTTTCAATTTTTATGCTTTTCAATTTTGAAAAAGTGAACCCTTGTAGTATGTATAAAATAACTATTAATGGAAAAACCATTGTAGGAACGAACTTCGATGCATATTATTTAACACCAACTATATGGTTTGAAAATGCTACAAACGCCAAAACTTATGGTTCAGGATTTAGTGGGGGAAGACAGGATGGAATAAATGGAATTGCACCTCAATCAGGGATGAATGTAGAAGGACTCTCTTTTTCCAGACTTGCTTCACCCACCCCAGAAACAGGAATAATTATTTCAAAAAATAAAAAACAAATTACAAACCCAACTTTATACCTTAAAGACATTTTACATAACTGCAAAAATGTTGATGAAGTTAAAGAATACATTAGCAAATATGATTTTAGCTATTTTCTTCAAGATGTTTTTATATACATTGACAAATCGGGAAAATATTTAGTTGTTGAACCTTACACAATGATTATTGGAAATGACGCAAAATATGTTTTATCTAATTTTTGCCCTTCTGTTACAATTGACAAATACGCTAATAATTTAGAACGTTATCATAACGGCGTTGAGTTTTTGAAAAATAAAATGGATACAACACTTGCTTTCGCAACAGCATTAATTGATACAATGCACGTTTGTCGGAAAAAGGTCGGTGATGGAACTTTACTA
>JANOZK010000045.1:0-8272 GCA_031429335.1 Chitinophagaceae bacterium
CAGTTCTTAGCTGACGCTGCCGGTATTTCAAATCCTAAAGAAATCGGCGAATGGACCCAAGATGCAGATGCTCCGAACAGTAACTGGAGAAATACACAGTTTACGGGCGATAGTAGTTGGAGAAGAAACGATGATGCTCCAGGAGCAAATACGGCTGTTTGGACAAATCCAACATCATATGCTTATACACCTGGAGCCTCTGCTGGATTATATTCTGCTCGTTTCCATTCTGGTTTTGTTACTGCAGGCAATAGAGGGCGTTTAGATCTTTATCTAAATTGTTCTACCGGACCTGCAACCAAACAAGTTTCATTTGACTATATCAATACCACAGGTTCTGATTCTTTAGTAGTATTCCTTTCAACTGATGGAGGTACAAGTTTCACAAGATTGGATTCAATTAGACTAAGAACTAGCTGGAGTAACAAGTCAATTTCTTTTACCTCTGCTAGTGCAATAACTATTTTAAGCTTTGCTGCTGTTGCAGATTATGGAAGTACTGATATTGGTTTGGATAATATTAGTGTTATCGATTTCTCTCCATGTTCAGGTACTCCAACTACAGGTGTAATAACTGCCTCAGCTAATCCTGTTTGTAGTGGTGCAACTGTTACATTTACAAGTTCAATATTTACGAATGCAAATGGCATGACCTACCGCTGGCAGACTTCTCCAGATAATATTGCATGGACAAATACTTCTGGAACAAGTCCAACAAGTTTTTCTACTTCATTTACAAGTAGCACTTGGATAAGACGAGTGGATACTTGCACGAATGGCAATTTATTTGCAATTTCTAATGCAATTCAGATTACACTAAATCCTGCTAATCTTTGTTATTGCTCTCCAAATAGTGGAACTACATTACACTCTTCTGTTAATGATTACGTTAGTAATGTAACTATTGTTGGAACTGCATTAAACAACTACACTGAACCCGCAACAAATGCTACAAGTGGTTATATTCAAGTTCCTCAATCAGCAGCAACTGCTGCTTTCTCTTTAGGTAGTACAATTACATTAAACCTTACATTTTCATCTTCACCAACACAAGCAAGCGTATGGATTGATTATAACCAAAATGGAACTTTTGATGCATCTGAATATACATTAGTAACCATTTCTAGTTTAACTGGTACTGCTTCAATTAGCGTTCCATTTTCGGCATTGCCTGGTGCAACTGGTATGAGAATACGTTCGAGGGCAGCAACTTATTCTAGTGCAGACGCTTGTATTTCTTTTGGTTCAGGTGAGACTTCTGATTATATAGTTACAATAAATACAAGTTTACCAGTAACCCTCACCTCATTCAAAGGCGAACGCCAAGGCATCAATAATTTGCTTTCTTGGACAACCGCCACCGAAGTAAACAATGCTGGTTTTGAATTACAACGTAGTGCTGATGGTATTAATTTCACCACATTAGCTTATGTGGATAGTAAAGCACCAAATGGCAATAGCTCTGCAGTTTTAACTTACAACTTTACTGATATTAAGCCAATAATTGGCTCTGGTTACTATCGATTGAAACAATTAGATAAAGATGGTAAATCTTCTTTAAGCGAAGTTGTTTTAATTAAAGGTGTTAAACCAAGTAAATTAGAGTTAGTGAGCGTTTATCCGAACCCTGTAATTAATGTATTAAATGTTAGTATTGCTGCACTTAAAGCAGATAAAGTAACCTTTATTGTTAGCGATATTACTGGAAAAACAATTATTAGTAAAGTAATGAATGTGGTAAGTGGCGATAACCTTTTACCAATAGATGTGGCAAATTTGGCCAATGGTACTTATACTGTAAAAGCTATTTGTGCCGATGGTTGTGAAACAGCAATTAAGAAATTTGTAAAGCAATAAGCTTCGATCAAAAATTAAATTATAGAAGCTCCTGAAAAGGGGCTTCTTTTTTTTAGTTGATAAATAACTAATAGCGAAAATTGTCATTTTTTTATCTATTTTGCAACCAGTAAACTACCTAAACTGATATGAAAAAATTTTTTGTTTTTTTGGTATTGACTATAGTCTTCGTATGCTCAAATTCTAAGGCACAGGTTTCAGGCTATTTGTTTAGTTCATCAACTGGTTCATATACGCCAACTAGTGGAGGAACAGTATTGGGAACGATCAATAATGACGATGAATCATTTAATAATTCCTTAGTGGGAGTTCCTAGTGCAGCAGTATCTGGCACAGGATTTCCTATTGGTTTTTCTTTTTCATATAATAATATCACTTATGACAAATTTGCTGTAAATACCAATGGCTGGCTAGTTGTAGGAACAGGAACATTTACCATTGCGGCAACAACAGGAAATTATACACCATTATCATCTGGTGGGCCAGTTGGGTTTGTTTCTGCCATTGCTGGTTTTGCTCAAGATTTGCAAGGGCAAACTGGCTCAGAGCTTAGCTATAGTACAACAGGTTCAGCACCAAATAGAACACTTGTTGTGCAATGGAAAAATTACCGATTGTATGGTGGAAGTGAAAGCATTAATTTTCAAATAAGGTTAGATGAAACAAGCAATGCTGTTAGTGTAGTTTATGGCTCATGTACTGGCTCATCTACGCCCAATACTGTTCAAGTTGGCTTAAGAGGGAACACAAATACCGATTTTAATAATAGAGCTACAACAACCAACTGGTCTGCTTCTACTACAGGCGGTGGCAATGGTTCAACAATGGCCGTAAACACTACGGTATTTCCTGCTCAAGATTTAACTTTTACATGGAGCTTTCCCACGCCTTGCATTACACCAACAGCTCAGCCCACAGGACTTTTCTTTACCAATATTACCAACAATGGTTTAAGAGGAAACTTTATTGGAGCTTCTCCTGCACCACATAGATATTTGGTGATTAGAACTTTAAACAACACTGCCCCTGTGCCAGTAAATGGAATCACTTATACAGTTGGTAATAATGCGTTGGGTTATATTGAGTCAGTTAACTCAAACACTCTCTGGTTTTCATCTGGATTGCTTCCTTCTACACAATATTTTTATTGGATATTTTCTTATAATTCATTGTGTACTGGTGGGCCCTTGTATTTATTGATATCGCCATTAATTGGCAGTTCTAACACTTTAGCACCAGCCAATATTTTTTCTACTGCTAAAGGTGGGCTATGGTCATCCGCTGCTACATGGGTAGGTGGAGTTTTACCAGGTATTTCAGATAATGCTGTTATATCAAATAATTCTATGGTTACTATTGATGTTAATGTTACTGTTTATGGTGTTCTTGTTGGAGAAGGGTCTTCTGGAATTTTGCAATGGGGAACAAATTCTGCTAATCTAAATGTGAAAAACGATATTTACATCAATACTGGTGGGAAACTGTTTGCGTACAATGCTGCAAGCACAGGCCAAACGATTAATGTAGGTGGAGATTTTATTAATAATGGTTATGCTAACCTTGCAGTTGCATCAACTATACTTAACTTTAATGGCAGTACCCAAGCAAGTAGCTTAAATCAAACATTAGGAGGAACAGGTTTTTTTGAAGGAGATGGCACAAATGGAATTATTAGATCTCTTTATTTTCAAACAACCGGCAGATGTGTAATTACCAGCACTCAGAATCTTATTACTTCTGCATTGAACAATACTGCAGGCGATGTAAACACCAATGGAAAACTTTCTATTGACAATACTGCTCAGGTTTATGGTAATTCAATCAATACACAAGTTTCTAATGTAATTGTTACCAATCTGGGCGTTGGTTATACTACTGCACCAGCAGTATTTGGAGCAGCATCTGCAGAATGGACTGCTGGAACAAGTGGCACTGTATATAGCCGATATTTTTACGGTAACAATGTTTATTTGGCAACTAGCAATGGTGTATTTAGTGCAATAACATCACCATCTCATACTAGTGGTGTAGCTGCCAATGGCACGGTACAATTATTATGGATTGGTACTTTAGGCACATTGGGCAATCCATTTCAAATCAATTTTGTTTCTGCTGGCACACAATTCTTTTACGGAAATAATTTGTATGTGTGTACCATTGCTGGAACACCTTCTGCTGCTGCTCCACCAGTGCATACAAGTGGGTTGTTTCCAAGCGGCACGGCTACTTTTTTATATGTGGGCACTCCTGCTAGTGTGGCAGTAAATTTTGATGCGGTCAATCAAAACATCAGAAGCTTATCTATCATAAACTCAGGAAGTGGTTATTCTTCTGCTCCTACTATTGTGCTTAATCTTACGGGTGCCGTTTTTACACCTGCTACGGCTAGTGTTATTTTATTCCAATCTATCAATGGACCGGCATCTAGTTTATCACAAGTTAGTGGTATTGCCACCTTCGGAGGTGGGTTGAACATCAACAGTACCCAAGGGGCTTCTTTATTTTCAGGTGTGGGTAATATTTCAACTACAAATGGAGGTGTAAATTATACCCTTCCCCCAGTTGTTGGTTTTGCTGGGCCAACTGCTATTAATTTGGTTACCAATGGAGGCAGTGGTTATACATCTGCACCTACAATTATTGTTAGTGGAGGAACTTTGATTTCAGGTTCGGCTCTTCTATCAGGCAACTTTACTATTAATGTAGCCAATGGTCAGATAGTATCTGTTTATTTGAATGCCAATACCACTTCTACTTATTCTTCACCTCCAAGCTTAGCGTTTTCTACTGGTAACGCTACATTAGCTTTTCCAGCAAACTGCTGGCCTGCTGCTACTGCTTTCATCGGGAGTAATGGGCAATTAACAAACTTTACGATTACCAATGCTGGGTTTGGTTATGTAACTGCACCTAATCTTGGTATTGGTACAGTAAGTGGTACCGTCAATGGTGGAAAATTTAGTGTTGTTGCTACAGCTCCTTCAGCAAGAATTGCTTTGTATAATCTTACATATGGCTATTTAAGTCCTGCTACTTCCAATGTAAATAATAATTCTGCCCTTTATTTACCTACTAATAGAAGGCTTAATTCAATTACTATGAACAGCTCTACTGGTGCAAGCATTGCTTCTAATTTGGAATTGTTTTCACAAACGCCTTTAACCCTAACCTCAGGTATTATAGATTTAGGAACAAATACGCTAACTTTTGCTCATCCATTATATGCAGGTACAAGTGGAACAATTAATAATAACATCATTGGAAAAATTACACTTAGTAGTCCTGGTGGCTCTGTAACAAGAACTTTCCCTTTTGATGCAACTTTTGTAGCTACCACTGGCACAGGCTCACTAGCTGCTGGCTCTTCAATTACGTCTATTACTGTTTCAAGAACAAGTGCCCCATCTGGATTGGTTAATTCAACTGCAGGAGTTATTACAGGTAATAGGGCATATAGCGTTCAAACAAATAGTGGGGCTGTATATGGAGCCTTACCCATTGTAACCTTGAATTATAATTCCTCCGATGCATTATCCATTCCTACCAACCCAAGTGCAGTTATTGCACATGCAACAGCATTAACAGGTAATTGGACGGTTAGAAGTTTTTCAAGTGGTAGTGGCTCTTTATCTTCTACAGGATCAAGAACAACTGCTACCAATGGGGTGGGTCCAATAATACCAACTGGTGATGATTATTATGCTTGGGTATCTGCAGCCCTTTGTGTTGGCACACCAATAACAGGTGTAATTACAGGTGCTACAACTGCATGTATGGGAGGAACGATTTCTCTTTCAAGTTCTATTTTTAGTTCAGGAGCAGGTTTAATTTATAGGTGGCAAACTTCTTCAGATAACCTAAATTGGACCAATACAACAAGTACAACACCAAGTATTTTTACTGCTACTTATGCAGCACCAATTTGGATTAGAAGGGTAGACTCTTGCACCAATGTTAACACCTTTGCTATTTCAAATGCAATGCAAGTAACTCAAACAGTGGCATTAAACACTCCTTACAACCAAGGCTTTGAATTAATAAACGCTAACGATAATTTGCCGGATTGTATGGCTGCATCTAGTTTAGGATTAATTAACCTAACCTACACCTCGGCAACTGGCAGCTATAATCAAGCCCCTAGAAGTGGAGCCAAGTTTGCTAGCTTTAGGTTTAACCCAGGTGCATCTGGGTCTTGGTTTTTTACAGATCCTATACAGTTAATTGGTGCTCAAGCATATGATGCACATGTTTGGTATTTAACAGATGGCAATGCTGGTTTTGATGCTTTAAACATTGCTTATGGAACTGCAGCCAATTCAGGTTCTATGGGTGCTCCATTTGTATCAGTTTCAAACCCCATTAATACTACCTACCAAAATTTAAAAGGGTCTTTTACGCCACCTACAACAGGTGCCTATGTAATAGGTTATCAAGCAATTGGAACTTCAAGTACTAATTTCTTCTTAACTATTGATGATCTTGCTGTTGTTGTAAAAGGCATTTTACCCGTAAGCTTCACCTCATTCAAAGGAGAAAGAAAAGGTGCAGAAAATTTATTGTCATGGACAACTGCAACTGAAGTAAACAATGCTGGTTTTGAATTGCAGCGTAGTGCCGATGGTATTAATTTCACCACATTAACTTATGTTGATAGTAAAGCACCAAATGGCAATAGCTCAGCAGCTTTAACTTACAACTTTGCTGATATTAAGCCACTAATTGGCTCTGGTTACTACCGATTGAAACAATTAGATAAAGATGGTAAATCTTCTTTGAGTGAAGTTGTTTTAATTAAAGGTGTTAAACCAAGTAAACTAGAGTTGGTAAGTGTTTATCCTAATCCTGTAATTAATGTATTAAACGTTGGTATTGCTTCACTTAAAGCAGATAAAGTAACTTTTATTGTTAGTGATATTACAGGTAAAACAATTATTAGTAAAGTAATGAATGTGGTAAGTGGCGATAACCTTTTACCAATAGATGTGGCAAACTTGGCCAATGGAACTTATACTGTAAAAGTTATTTGTGCCGATGGTTGTGAAACAGCTATCCAAAAATTTGTAAAACAATAGTGTACTTTTTAATCTACAAAAAGGCTGCTTCAATAAAATGAGGCAGCCTTTTTTAGATGAACAGGTTGAACACTAAACTGTTAAAAAGCGTTAAAAATATGCATATATTGTTTCTGATACACTAAATAAGACTACTTTTGCAAATAAGAAAAATCGAGGTTTAAAATTAAACTACTTCACCACAACGTTTTGCTAGCCACACTGGGGGGATTTATTAACAGAAAAAAAGGAAATTATGAACAGCAAAGTAATGCCGTCTAATGTAAAGATGGGTACAAATGATTTAGTTGATTTAATGCAAGAAGTAAAAGAAACAATTGCACAAGTTGAGGTAAGTGAAAAGAGATTTACCACTGCCGATTTATGGCGAATTGAAAAAAACAGAAAATCAGCCTCAAGCTATACCAGAAAATGGAACTTGAATTAAGAAAAAATCCTGCCAAGCAATTGGCAGGATTTTTAATTTTAGGCACTAAATGTTTTTTATACCAACATGAATTTTAATTTAGACCAAAATTTTCTGGGATAATGCCGATTGGATAGTAGTTTATGCCAATTTAATTGATCTATTACAAATAGTTCATCGTTATTACAACCAAATTATATTGCTTTTAATACTACATTTGTGCGTATCACTCAATAAAATATTTAACCCTTTATGGCAAGCAAAATTAAAGTAGCAAATCCAGTTGTAGAGCTCGATGGCGATGAAATGACTAGAATTATTTGGAAATTCATTAAAGACAAATTAATACTTCCTTACCTTGAACTAGACATTAAGTATTATGATTTAGGCATGGAGTACAGAGATGAAACCAATGACCAAGTTACCATTGATGCTGCCAATGCCATTAAACAATATGGTGTAGGTATTAAGTGTGCCACCATTACGCCAGATGAGCAAAGGGTAACAGAATTTAAGTTAAAACAAATGTGGAAAAGCCCAAATGGTACCATAAGAAATATATTAGATGGTACTGTTTTTAGGGAGCCAATAGTTTGTGCCAATGTGCCAAGATTAGTGGCCAATTGGACGGCCCCAATTTGTATTGGCCGTCATGCATTTGGAGATCAATATAGGGCTACAGATTTTGTAACCAAAGGAAAAGGAAAACTGACCATTAAGTTCGAGGGGGAAGATGGAAAGACCATTGAACATGAAGTGTTCAATTTCAAAGGCGATGGTGTGGCTTTAGCAATGTACAATACGGATGAAAGTATATATGGATTTGCCAGAAGTTGTTTTAATACTGCCTTACAAAAAAAATGGCCTTTATACCTTTCTACTAAAAATACTATCCTTAAGAAATATGATGGTCGTTTCAAAGACATTTTTGAAGAGG
>JANOZK010000046.1:0-1833 GCA_031429335.1 Chitinophagaceae bacterium
TAATAACCTATAATACACAATACCAAAATAATGCCTATAGAAATAATAATCCAATCCTGTATTTGTAGTTTTCTTTTATTTTTTCTAATTCTCTTTTTGGTGGTTTGTCTAATTAATTGCTCATTTAAATGACGAACATAATCTTTAATGCTTTTTGTATCATTAAAGTGTTCTAAACCTTCAACAGCATCGAAATCAAAATTATCATTAGCCATTTGCATTTCAACTTCATGGCGTTCTTCATCTGTTAAACTGTTTTCAACATAATTTAGTAATTGCTCATTTTTAAGCAAGTTATCTTGTGGCAATATATTTTTAAATTCCGTCATTATTATTTATTCATTTTCTGTTCCACTTGTTGCTTCAAATTTCGTTTGCCGTTTTGGATATGGCTTTTTACTTGCATAATATTGTAACCAGTTAAATCTGTTATTTGTTGATAGCTTTTCTTTTTTAAGTAGAATAAAGTTACACATGTTTTTTGTTCTTCGTTCAAATTATCAATAGCAGTTTCAATTAAACTAAGTGTATTATCTTTTTCTTGATGAAGTGCTACATCAATATCAGTAGAATGTAGTTGCTGATTTTCGTTGGGTTCTACAAAAATATTTTTATCTCTAAGTTTCATTAAACAATGATTCCTAGCAATCATATAAATCCAGCTTTTAAAATAATCCACTTTATATTTTTCGATTTCAGTGATTACTTTTAAAAAAATTTGTTGTACACTGTCTTTTGCATCTTCCTCATTTTTTAAATACTTCATACAAGTACCTAACAACAATAAAGTATATCGTTGTAAAAGAATACCAATCCATTTATTATCTTTTTCTTGATAGTAAAAGTGTAGCAATTCGTTATCGGTAATATTTTGATATTTTGTGTTAGGCACGTTAAGTTAAATGTACATATAATTTAATTAGATGCAAATAATAAAAAAATGCCTAATCTTTTATGAAAATCTGGCAAACCTTTTTTCCAGTTTTCTACTGTTTTTGTAACGATGAATTCGGAGGAAGCTGTTATATCAACAGCAATACACAACAACGTACTTGGTTTACAGGTGTCTACAATATCTTTAATTAATTGGTTATTTCTATATGGCGTTTCAATAAATATTTGTGTACAGTTTCTTTTTTGGCTATCTAATTCCAGCTCTTTTATCTTTTTCTTTTTTTCTATGGCATCAATGGGTAAATATCCACTAAACTGAAAGCATTGCCCATTCATTCCACTTGCCATTAATGCTAGTAAAATAGATGAAGGGCCAACCAGCGGTTTAATTGTTGCTTGCAATTGTTGAGCAGCTTCAACCAATAATTGTCCTGGGTCTGCAATACCGGGGCAACCAGCATCACTTACAATACCAATATTTTTACCCTGTAAAATGGCTTGTTTAAATTGGTTGATAACTGTATCTTCTGCTTTATGTATGGCAAACCATTCATAATCATCTATCAACATTTCTTTCCAAAGTTTTTTAAAAAATCGACGGGTTGTCTTTTCATTTTCAACAAAAAAAACACTGCAATTTTTTATAGCATCTAAAACATACGGAGGAATAGTTTGTACAACATCTTCATACAATAGGGTGGGTATCAGGTAAACTGTTCCTTTTGTCATTTTGCAAATCTAGGCATAAATTTTTTGCATAAAAAAAGACCCACAATGGTGGATCTTTTTTTTGTATTATATGTCCCGTCCTGAAATAGCGATACACAAAACACAATCGTTATGTCAACAACTACAAATTATGTAAAGCGAAGTCAAAGAGATTACAGTATTTCCTTGAAGGTTCAGATTATCCAACAAATTGAACAAGGAAAACTATCT
>JANOZK010000047.1:0-14029 GCA_031429335.1 Chitinophagaceae bacterium
CTGCTATTACCAAAAAATTAGACGAAGGAAATACTTATGCTCCAAATTGTTTGGTACTATTGGCACATGATAGAATGTTTGCCAAGCAGCCCTTCACCGATTCGCTAGTTAAATTTATTGCAGAATTAAAAAAAGATAGTAGAAATGTTTTTGAAACAATTGACCACTATCCTTTAGTTCAAACCCCCAAAAGTAAATAGCAGAACAGTTTATTCATGAAGGCAATGATCATTGATTTTAGAAGCGATACAGTTACAAAACCTACACCAGCTATGTTAGATGCCATGTTGCATGCTAAGGTTGGCGATGACGTTTTTGGTGAAGACGAAACTGTAAATAATTTAGAACATATGGCGGCTACTATGTTTGGTATGCAGGCTGCATTGTTTTGCCCAAGCGGAACAATGACCAATCAAATTGCCTTAAAAGTGCATACACAGCCTGGCGATGAAATCATTTGCGATAAATTGAGTCATATCTATCAATATGAAGGTGGTGGAATTGCCTTCAACAGTGGTTGTAGTGTAAAATTAATTGAAGGGAATAGAGGTAGAATTACTGCACAACAAGTACAAGAAAACATTAACCCAGATGATGTTCATAAACCAACAACCACACTGGTAAGTTTAGAAAATACAGGCAATCGTGGAGGAGGTAGTTGTTATGATTTTACAGAAATTGAAGCGATTCAATTAGTTTGTTTACAAAATAATTTGCAATTACATTTAGATGGAGCCCGACTTTTTAATGCACTAATCACAAAGAAAGAAACAACCTTACAATATGGAAAAATATTTAATAGTATTTCTATTTGTTTAAGCAAAGGCTTAGGTACACCAATAGGTAGTATTTTATTAGGCTCTAACACATTTATTAAAAAAGCAAGGCGAATAAGAAAAGTATTTGGTGGTGGTATGAGACAAGCTGGATTTATTGCCGCTGCTGGTATTTTTGCACTAGAAAATAATATCCAAAGATTGGCAAAAGATCATGTTCATGCTCAATTAATTGCAAATGCTTTAGCCAAAAAAGATTTTATTTTAGAAATACTTCCGGTAGAAACAAATATTATTATTTTTTCTCTAAAAGGTAAATTCACAGCTGCCCAGTTTGTGGATATAATGAAAGAAAAAAATATGCTTATGTTTGCAATGTCTCCTACTCAAGTAAGAATGGTGCTACATTTAGATGTTACTGAAAGTATGGTGCAGCAAACAATTACTGCCATTGAAATGCTATAATTTTTTCTTTAGTATTTAATTAAAATTATTTATGTTACCAAGAGTTAATCCTACTACAACACAAGCATGGTTCTTGTTAAAGAAGCATTATGAAGAGGAAATGAATCGCAGAAAAATGAAAGATATGTTTGCTGCTGATGTAGATAGATTTAATAAGTTTTCTTTATGCTTAAATAACCTCGTTTTTGATTATTCAAAAAATATTATTAATGATAAAACCATGCAATTGCTTTTACAATTAGCCGAAGATTGTAAATTGCAAGAAGGCATAGATGCCCTATTTGCAGGTATTAAAATTAATGAAACCGAACAGCGTTCTGTTTTACATACTGCACTACGTAATTTTTCCGATAGCCCAATTTTAGTTAGTGGCAGTGATGTAATGCCATTAGTAAAAAAAGTGCTAAACCATATGAACAATTTTTGTACAGATGTTCATTCGGGTAAATGGAGAGGTTTTACAGGTAAAAAAATAAAGTATATTGTAAATATTGGTATTGGAGGAAGCGATTTAGGCCCAGTTATGGTTACAGAAGCTCTAAAACCTTATTGGAAAAAAGGTATTGAAACCTACTTTGTAAGCAATGTTGACGGAACCCATATTGTTGAAACTCTAAAAAAAGTTAAAGCCGAAGAAACCTTATTTTTGGTTGCATCTAAAACCTTTACTACACAAGAAACCATGACCAATGCACACACGGCAAGATCATGGTTTTTAGAGCAGGCAATCGATGAAGCTCATATTGCTAAACACTTTGTTGCCTTAAGCACTAACGAAAAAGAAGTAGCAAAATTTGGTATTGATACTGTTAATATGTTTGAGTTTTGGGATTGGGTTGGTGGACGTTACAGTTTATGGAGTGCTATTGGTTTATCTATTGCATTAACCATTGGTTACAACAATTTTGAACAATTACTTAAAGGTGCATTTGAAGCAGACGAACATTTTAAAACCGAAAAATTTAATAAAAATATACCTGTTTTAATGGCTTTATTAGGTATTTGGTACACCAATTTTTTTAATGCACAAAGCGAAGCCATTTTGCCTTATGATCAATACATGCACAGATTTGCAGCTTATTTTCAACAAGGAAATATGGAAAGTAATGGTAAAAGTACCGATCGAAATGGCAATTCAATTGATTACAAAACTGGCCCAGTAATTTGGGGCGAACCTGGCACAAATGGGCAACATGCATTTTATCAACTCATTCATCAAGGAACTATTGTAATTCCTTGTGATTTTATTGCACCTGCAATTTCTCATAACCCAATTGGCGACCATCATTTAAAATTAATGAGCAACTTCTTTGCTCAAACAGAGGCTTTAATGAATGGCAAAACAGAAGAAGAAGCCAAAACAGAATTAGTAAAAGCCGGCAAGTCGATTGAAGAAATTAAAAAATTAGTTCCATTTAAAATGTTTGAAGGCAATAAACCAACTAATTCTTTTTTAGTAAAAGAAATAACGCCCCATTCATTGGGTTTATTAATTGCCTTATACGAACATAAAATTTTTACACAAGGTGTAATTTGGAACATATTTAGCTTCGATCAATGGGGTGTTGAGTTAGGTAAACAATTGGCCAATAATATTTTACCCGAGCTAGTTTCTGAAAAAAAGGTTACTAATCACGATGCAAGTACCAATGGCCTAATTAATAGTTTTAAAAATTTTCGATCAGCTTAATGTTAAACGACATAAATATCGTTGAAATTGAGCCTAGGCACAATACTGCCATTGCAACAATAATTCGTGAAGCTTTAACAGAATTTAATGCTAATAAACCTGGTACAGTTTACTTTGATGAAAGTACAGATGATTTATTCAAACTCTTTCAAAAAGCAAATAATAGCAAATATTTTATTGCATTACTAAACAATCAAGTAGTTGGCGGAGGTGGTATTTTTGCGACTGACGGTTTACCCAACAATACCTGTGAATTGGTTAAAATGTATTTGCACAAAAGCGTAAGAAATATTGGTTTAGGCAAAAAAATGATTGCACATTGTTTTGAAGCAGCTAAGCAATTAGGTTACACTAAAATGTATTTAGAAACATTGCCCGAATTACATAAAGCAGTAAAAGTATATGAGGCTTTTGGCTTTACTTATTTAACCAAACCATTAGGAAACTCAGGCCACACCGGTTGTGATATTTGGATGATTAGAGATATTTAAACAAATTCTAATACCCATTTTTTTCTTTGGTTAGAAAGTGGTCTACTAAAATTGTAGCCCTTGATACCCCAATTATTTCAGCTAATTCTTTTAATGATTTTTCCTTTATTTTTTTTACAGATTTAAAAGCTTTCAATAAATCTGTAACAGTCTGTTTTCCAATGCCCTTAATTCCTTCTAATTCGTTTTTAAAAGTACCTGCAGATCGTTTGTTTCTATGAAAAGTAATACCAAAACGGTGTACTTCATCTCTAATTGATCTTATTAGTTTTAAACTATCACTATCCCAAGGTAGTTTTATGCTTTGACCATCACCTGGGAAAAAAATCTCTTCTTCGTTTTTTGCCAAGCCAATCACAGTCATTTTTCCAACTAAATTTAAAGCTTGAATACTCTGCATTGCAGCACTTAATTGGCCTTTACCTCCATCAATGATTACCAATTGTGGTAAGCTCAACTCCTCTTCTACCAAACGTTTATAACGCCTTAAAACAACCTCACTCATGGTTGCAAAATCATTAATACCTTCTACTGTTTTTACATTAAATCTTCTATAATCGTTTTTGCTTGCAATACCATCTTTAAAACAAACCATTGCACTTACAGGAAAACTCCCTTGAAAATTTGAGTTATCAAAACATTCAATATGTACAGGTAATTCTTGAAGTTGTAAAAAGTCTTGTAATTGATACAAAACATTTTTCTTTTCCATATCACTTTTTCCCTCTAATCGTAATATTTTTTTCTTTCTTAATTCTTCCTTAAAATAATTTACATTTTTTAAAGACAGTTCTAATAAATTTTTTTTATCACCAGCCTTTGGTATTGTTATGGTAATTAATGGATCGAAAAAATTAATAGAAATAGGTACCACAATTTCATTGGCTAAACTATTTAAGTTTTCTCTAAGGTTTGCAACTGCAAAACTCAATACTTCATCATCGGTTTCTTCTAATTGAATTTTTAATTCAACGGTATGTGTTTGCACAATTGTTCCATTATGCACCATTAAATAATTTACGTAGGCTGTTTCGTTTTCTCTTAAAATAGAAAACACATCAATATTGGTTAAATGTTTACTTACGATTACCGACTTGGCTTGATAATTTTCTAAATGATCAATTTTATTTTTAATCATTGCAGCTTTTTCGAATTTAAGTTGTGCTGCTGTTTCTGCCATTTCTTGTTTAAAATGAGCAATTACAACACCCAAATTGCCCTTCAACATATTTCTAATTTGTTGAAGCCCCGTGTCGTAATCTTCTAAACTTTGTAACCCTTCGCAGGGGCCTTTACAATTACCCAAATGATATTCTAAACAAACTTTAAATTTTCCTTTTTTAATATTGGTTTCGGTTAGTGGCAACCTGCAAGAACGTAATGGAATGTACTGTTTTATAAAGCTTATCAACTCTCTTACTTTACCCGATGATGTAAATGGACCTAAATATTCTGACCCATCTTTTATTTTTTTTCTAGTTAAAAAAATTCGGGGATATGGTTCTTTTTTTACAACAATATATGGGTATGATTTATCGTCCTTTAATTCAATATTATATTTAGGTTTAAAATTTTTTATTAGAGAATTTTCTAATAAAAAAGCATCTTGTTCTGTATTAACTATTGTAAATTCAATTTTGTGAATTCTTTTAACCAGTTCATGTGTTTTATAACTAGTAAAAGTTTTACTAAAATAGCTGCTTACCCTTTTTCTTAAATCTTTTGCTTTACCAACATACAGTAAATCGTTTTGGGCATCAAAGTATTTATAAATTCCAGGTAAATGTGGTATTGTATGTGCTATTAGTTGAAAAGCGGGTGCCGTCATTTGTAAATTATTTCTTTTCCCAACTTACTTTAATTTTGCTGGGAATAATTTTACCATTGGGCGTTTCAATAAACTTATTAATGTAACAACCCTTCTTAAAAATCCATGCATAATTTTCTGTAACTACCGAATCTAATTTTGAGTAGATTACCTTCATGTCGATTCTTTTAATTTCACTATTGTCTTTTGCATTTAGCAAAACATCTACGTTTTTAATGGGTAAACTATCTGTATTGGTGGTATAGCTCATTACAGTGCTTACAGTAGTTAAATCTGTAAATAAATTTTCTTTATAAAAACTTTTAATTGGCGGTTGTGTAATATTTTTTTGGGTAAATAATTTAGCTATTGTAAAAAAAACTGAATCAGTAATAATTGATTGGGTTTCTTTATTGGTGGTATCTGTAATTGTTCTGTAGAATAAGATTTTTTTGTTTGTTAACTGGTTAATCTCCTTTTCAATTTCACTTACATAAGGGTAAAATGGAATAGTATCGGTAGTGGTTAAACTATTGGTTGGTATAGCTTTTTCTTTAGTCGAATTTTTACAAGCAATTAAAAAAATACCCATTGCAAGGATGATTACAGCTCTTTTTTTCATTGCACGAAAGTATTTGCATTTACACAAATAAAAAAACTGTTCAATGGAACAGTTTTATAAAATTTTCTATTTATTTAAACAACTGTTTTATAAATCCAACTCTTAAACCATAATCTAAACGATGTTCCTTGATAGGATATTTTTCTGTGTAGGTAGGTAAATGCTGGTAACGTAATTGTGGGCCAATAAACCAATTGTAATTACCTGTTTTATAGGTAAAATTAATTTGTGCACTCGTGTTTAAATTCCACTTTCTAAAAAAGGAAGTACCATCTGTATAGTATTTATAATCGGTAGAAATTAAGTACACATTTTTGTTAAGCGTAAGTGTAGGTTGTATAGTACCTTCTATATTTATTCCAAAATGTTTTAGTTGAATTGCTTGCCATTGTAAACCAATGGGAACCGATACTTGGTACAATTTACTGTCTAACTGGGTTTCGGCATATCCGTCATTTGCACTTATAGAAGTTACTTGACTAATGGTATCTAAACGATTATTTCTTATAACGGCAATGGTTGCAACATTTAAACCACCCTTGTAACTATCAATAAAGTACTTTCTTGAGTTAAATTGAAAACCTAATGAAAGTTTAAGTTTTTTGTTAAGACTATATAATACTCCAACGCCAATTTCTGCTCCCATTGCTGGTTTATGACGAACTACATCATTTACATCAATACTATATCGTGGAGAAACAGGCCCACTTAAACCATAAGGTGCACTTATTGGTTCGTAATTATTTCTAGTTTTATCGTCTATTAATTTTCTATAACTTATACTTGGTGTAATATGTACCTGTAATTGAAATTTTGACGCTTTCTTTTTAATAAGTATAGAAGCCATTTTCTCAAACCCTAAATCATTAATAAAATCATCTGGTTTTGAGCCTTCATCAAACAAATTTTTATTTAATCCTACATTTTTATTTAAAGCGGTTACCTGCAGATTTTTTGCAGTTGGAGGATTAACACCAACCCCAGAAACAGAAACAATACTTTGTTTGGTAAAAGCAGCAATCGGAATTATTGCCAATCCGTTTTCTTCAGTGGTTGAGGTTTGATGACTACTTATAGGAGAAGCGGTTGACTCATTTTCTGCTATCAACAATTGATTTTCAGCAATGGCATCGGTAGAAGATGTGTTATCTAATAACAACGGTGTATTGTTGAATGAAACAGGATTTGTATTTACAGTTGTTTGGCGATAAAGTGAGGTGTTAGCAGAATTATTTTTTTGGTTATTGGCAACAGTTGGGTTTGTTGCTACTAACAAATTTGTTGCTGTTAGTGGAAGGGATTTATAATACGTACTAGCTGGATGATCGTAGATAACTGTAGAAATAGTTAATGCAGTTACCACTAAAAATGCAATCACCGTTAGTGCAGGCCATTTCTTTTTGCCATGCAATTCTTGTTGAATATTTCTCCAAAGTTGGTCTGAAGGGTACATTTTATGCTGCCCTGTTTCCTTTTTGAGAAATTCGTTGAATTCTATATCGTCTAAGCCGTTGTTCATTTGGTTGTTAACTGGTTATTTTATATTTACCACCCAGTTAAGTTCTTCGCTAGGATTATTGATAATTTTTTTCTTTATTAATACAGTTTCTAACATTGCTTTTGCTCTTGTAAACTGACTTCGACTAGTGCTTTCTCCAATATCTAACATTTCTCCAATTTCTTTGTGACTATAGCCTTCAATAGCATATAAATTTAAAACAGTTCTATAACCCATTGGCAAAAGCCTAATACATTCAACCACTTGTTTACCTTGCATAATGCTTGGAATAGTTTCTTCTTTTACAGATAAATGGGTTGCAAATTCCAAATCAACACTATCGGCAAATTTTTTATTTTTCTTTAAAAAGTTAATACAGGTGTGTACAATTATTCTTCTTATCCAACCTTCAAAAACACCTTTATGTTGAAATGTGTGAATTTGAGTAAATACTTTAATAAAAGCCTCTTGAAGCATGTCTTCTGCATCTTCTTTATTATGGGCAAACCTATAACATACACTGAGCATTTTTGGGCTATAACGATTATAAAGCTCCCTTTGTGCAGCAGCATCATTTTGTAAACAACCAGCAATTATGGTTTGATCCATCATAGAGGGTACATTTTGTTAGCACCCTAAAAGTAAGACAATTTGAAATACAAAATGCTGCATAATTTAATTTGGTGTATTGTGGGTTTAATCCTAGTTTTATGTGGCGTAAATAAAAATCGCTATTTTCAACTAAATAAATATCTATCAATATTATGGATAGAAGGACTTTCCTTAAAACTCCGGTTGACAAAAACCAATCTCAACTACCTGCTATTGAGCTACAACGAACTCAATCAGGACTCAACCCATACACTGGTGCTTTTACCGAAAATGAAGTAATTCATTTGCTAAAGCGTACCATGTTTGGTGCATCTAAAGCTGACGTTGATTATTTTAAAACAAAAACATTAACACAATCTGTTGATGAGTTACTGAACCCAACAGCTGCATTACCCAGCCCTCCAGTTAAAGAGTATTCACATTCAACAGCATTAACTCAACCAGACACAACTATAGCAAATGGACAAACCTGGGTTGGAAATGTAAATAATGATGGCACCATTAGCTCGTTAAGAAGGGCCTCATTTAAAAAATGGTGGATGGGTAATATGATTAACCAAGATAGAAGTATTAGAGAAAAAATGAACCTATTTTGGCACAACCATTTTTCTACAGAAACTGCCGATATTAGCAACCCACAATTTGTATATAAACACCACAATATACTTAGAACTAACGCATTAGGTAATTTTAAAACCCTTACCAAATTAATAACTTTAGACCCCGCAATGTTGGTGTATTTGAATGGACAATTAAATACAGCTACAGCCCCAGATGAAAATTATGGAAGAGAAGTGCAAGAGTTATTTTGTTGTGGTAAAGGCCCTCAATCGTTATACACAGAAGCCGATGTGAAAGCCGCTTCCAGAGTTTTAACAGGTTGGCGAAACGATGGTAATACATTTAACTCCTATTTTACGTTATCAAGGCACGATATTACCAATAAACAGTTTTCATCATTTTATAATAACACAGTTATAACAGGAAGAAATGCTGCAAATGCTGGTGATGTAGAGTTAGACGATTTGCTTAATATGATTTTTTCGACACAAGAAGTAGCAAAATATATTTGTAGAAGAATTTATAGATGGTTTGTATATTATGAAATTGATGCAAGTACAGAAGCAAATATCATAACACCATTAGCCAATATTTTTAGAACAAATAATTACGACATAAAGCCAGTCTTAAATGCTTTATTAAAAAGCGAACACTTTTTTGATGCATTAAATATGGGTTGCCAAATTAAAAGCCCGGTTGATTTTATAGTTGGAATGTGCAGAGAGTTTAATGTACAATTTCAACCAACAACCGACTATATTACTAATTATGGTATGTGGAATTATTTGTTAAGCTGGGTTAGTAATATGCAACAAAATATTGGGGATCCTCCGGATGTAAGCGGCTGGAAGGCTTATTATCAAGAACCTCAATTTTATGAAATTTGGATAAACAGCGACACTTTACCCAAAAGAACACAATTTACTGATACACTTACTGTGAATGGCTATACATTTAATACAAAAAAAATAATGGTGGATGGAACAGAATTTGCAAAAACACTACCAAATCCAGGAAATCCAAATACATTAATTAATGATTCTATTAAATTTTTGTATCGAATAAACTTATCTCAAGCCTCAAAAGATCAAATAAAAAAGGACATTTTATTAGGAGGACAAACCAGCGACTATTACTGGAGTGATATTTGGAACACTTTTATTACAACTCCAACCAATACTGGCAACGCAACATTGGTTAGAAATAGATTAAGAGATTTGTACAAATATTTCTTAGGATTAGCCGAATATCAACTTGCATAAAAAACACAATACTCAGCCATGAAACGCAGAGACTTTCTAAAAAAATCTATACCAGCTTCAGTAGTAATACCTTCCTTAATTAGTGGGTTTAGTGTAAAAGCTTTTGGGGCCGATAACCCTTTAATGCAATCTTTATTATTACCTACAACAAATACCGATAACGTATTGGTATTAATACAATTAAGTGGTGGTAACGATGGTTTAAACACTATTATTCCTTTAGATAATTTTAGTAGTTATTTTAATGCTAGGCAAAATATTTATATTCCAGAAGCAAAAGTTTTACCTTTATTTGGAAGCAATAAAGTTGGCATTCACCCGGCTATGTCGGGTATGCAACAAATGAGTATGAACGGAAAGTTAGCTGTTATAAATGCCGTTGGTTACCCAACACCAAATTTTTCACACTTTAGGGCAACCGATATTTGGATGAGTGCATCAGACAGTACCCAAATGGTTAATTCTGGTTGGGCAGGTAGGTATTTAAATTATGAGTATCCTAATTTTCCGATTGGTTATCCAAATTCTACCATGACCGATCCTTTGGCCATTCAAATTGGTTCAATTACGTCTTTAACATTACAGGGGCCACAAGTAAGCCTTGGTATGAGTATTAGTAACCCAAATAGTTTTTATAGTTTATTAAATGGGGTTCAAGATCCAGTACCTAACACACCTGCAGGTAAAGAATTAGGATATGTAAGGCAAGTAGCACAGCAAACACAACAATTTGCAAGTGTAGTAAAAGCAGCTGCTACAACGGTTACAGTTCAATCGACTTATCCATCAAATAATTCTTTAGCCGATCAATTAAAAATAGTGTCAAGGTTAATAAAAGGGGGTTTAAAAACCAGAATCTACATGGTTACTTATGGTGGATTTGACACACATGCAGCACAAGTTATATCGACAGATACAACTACTGGCACCCATGCTAATTTATTAAAAAACGTAAGTGATGCTGTTAAAGCTTTTCAAGACGATTTAGCTTTTTTAAATATTGAAGATAGAGTTGTGGGAATGACTTTTTCGGAGTTTGGACGAAGAATTAAGAGCAATGCAAGTACAGGAACCGATCATGGTTCTGCTGCACCCATGTTTGTATTTGGAAAACCAGTTATTGGTGGAGTTTTGGGTAATAGCCCAACTTTACCAGCCAATGCAGCTGTAAACGATAATATTCCTTTTCAATACGATTTTAGAAGTGTTTATGCCACATTATTGGCAAACTGGCTTTGTGTAGATGAAACAGCTTTAAACCAAATAATGCTGAAGAATTTCCAAATGCTTCCGCTAATAAATAATGCAGCTTGTAGAAATGTTCGTCCTAATATTAGTGGAGACAATTTAATTACCAATTACCCCAACCCTTTCACTTCCAATACAACTATAACCTTTAAAACCGATGGTGGACATACCCTTATTCAAATTATGGATACCATGGGACGAGTTATAACCAACCTCTTAGACAAAGAATATACTGGTCCCGGCACTTACAGTATTACTTTTAATGGAAGCAGTTTACCCAATGGTATTTATTATGCTCGTTTACAAAACATGGCCACCCAACAAGTAAGAACTATGATGAAAGTTAGATAATTTTTTTGCAACATTGTTGTATTAATTCAATTTTCTTTATATTTGCAACACTGTAACAAAAAAAAGAAAATGAAAAAACTTGTAACGAGTCTAACACTATTTGTTGTTATTATCGCTCACGCACAAAATAAAGTTGCAAAAAATAACGACAACAACGTAAAAAAATCAACTGTAAAATCAGTTTTTAGTGGTTATGTAAAGGATAAAAAAGGGGAATCCTTATATGGGGCCACTATTTTTATACACGATATAAAAAAATCGATACTTAGCGATAAAAACGGATATTTTAATGCACCTTCAATTCCCTTGGGGAAATATTTAGTTGAAATAAGTTTTATTGGATATGCCAGCTTTAGTGAAACAATTGACCTAAATAAAGATTTTACTATAAATGTTGTTTTAGAAGAATCAATAGCCAATCACGATGAGGTAACAGTAACAGGTGTAGCTTCTGCATCAAAGCTTAAATTTACTTCGCAGCCAATTACAATTGTAAAAAAAACAGAGTTATTACAAACCACTTCTACAAACATTATTGAAGCACTAAGCAAACGTGTTCCAGGAGTAACCGCATTAACTACTAGTCCTGCAGTAGCCAAACCAGTTATTCGTGGATTGGGTTATAACCGAATAGTTGTAATTAATGATGGAGTAAGACAAGAAGGCCAACAATGGGGCGATGAACATGGAATAGAAATAGATGAAAATAGTGTTCAAAAAATAGAAGTTTTAAAAGGTGCTGCAAGTTTAATGTATGGTAGCGATGCAATGGCTGGTGTAGTAAATATTTTAAGTAACTCAACTACTGAACAAGGTTTTGTTAAAGGAAATATTGGTTACCAGTTTTTAGACAATAATGGGTTACAAAATGTATATGGCAATATTGCTGGCAACTTAAACAATGGCTTAAATTGGAATTTCTATGGCAGCAATAAATCTGCAAAAGATTATGAAAACAAATACGATGGTCGTGTTTTTAACAGTAGGTTTAAAGAAAATAACCATGGAGGATATATTGGTATAAACAAAACCTGGGGTTACAGCCATTTATTGGTTAGCAATTTTGATCAAAAATTGGGATTAGTTGAAGGTGAAAGAGATGCTATTACGGGCAGATTTTTGATTTTCTCAGGAACTCCCGATGAAAGAGAAGTAACCAATACCGAGCTTAATGGTAAAAATTTTAATACGCCTTATCAGCACGTACAACATTTTAAAATAAGTAGCGACAACAATATTGCTGTAGGAAATGGACGGTTGAATGTGAATCTTGGATTTCAACGAAACCAAAGAAAAGAGTTTGGAGATTATACAGAACCTACTAAACCCGAACTTTATTTTGACCTTTCAACCATAACTTATAACGCCCAATTTCATTTTAAAGAAAAAAATAACTGGAAAACAAGTGTTGGAGCAAGTGGTATGCAACAACAAAATAAAAATAGAGCCGAAGAAGTACTTATACCTGAATACAACCAAACGGATGTTGGATTTTTCCTTTTTACAAAAAAAACTTTTACAAAAATAACTTTTAATGCTGGGGCTAGATATGACGTTAGAACCCTTAACAGTAAGGCATTTGCCGAAGGGGCAGCAGTTAAATTTACAGCATTCAATCGCAGCTTCTCCAACATAAGTGCTAGTGCTGGCATTAGCTATGCTGCTTCACAAAGTTTTACCCTAAAAGCCAATATTGCCCGTGGCTTTAGAGCACCAACTGTAGCCGAACTGGCAAGTAATGGCATTCATGAGGGCACAGAACGTTATGAGTTTGGTGATAATAATTTAAAATCTGAATCATCTTTACAATTTGACTTAGGATTTGAATACAATACCCAACATTTTAACTTTAGCACCAATTTATTTTTAAACAGCATTAATAATTATATTTATTACAGCAAACTAGCCAGCAAGCTAGGTGGAGATTCAATTGTTATTACTCCCGATGGCCCAGCAGAAGCCTTTAAGTTTAGACAAGGCAACACCAATTTGTATGGGTTTGAAGCCAAGTTAGATTTTCATCCACATCCTTTGGATTGGCTACATTTTGAGAACAGTTTTTCGTTGGTTACTGGCCGTTTTCAACAGGCTGTTGATGGAGATAAAAACTTACCCTTTATGCCTGCACCACGTTGGCAAAGTGAGCTAAGAGCCGACATAAAAAAAGTAGGAAACATATTGAGCAACTTTTACACCAAAATTGAATTAGACAATGTGCTTAAACAAAACAATATATTTACTGCCTACAACACAGAAACTGCAACCAATGGTTATAGCCTTATAAATTTTGGTATTGGAACCGATATTGTCAGCAAAAAAAATAAAATCGCCAGCATTTATTTAGCCATAAACAACATTGCAGATATTGCTTATCAAAACCATTTAAGCAGATTAAAATATACTGCAACCAATAATTCAACTGGCAGAGATGGTGTATTTAATGTGGGTAGAAATTTTAGTGCCAAATTAGTTGTACCATTTAGTTTTAAAGTAAAATAGTTTTTTATTGACTAGTCCTAGAAAAACGATACAGGATTAATAATAAATAAAAGTACAATTTTAAACAGAAGTAAGCTCAAATTTACTTCTGTTTTTTATTTTATAAGTTCTCATTTGTATTTCATTTTGTGCATGCATTTGTTCAGG
>JANOZK010000048.1:0-26190 GCA_031429335.1 Chitinophagaceae bacterium
TTATAAAAGATGCATAAATGTAAATCCAATGTTTCTAGCTTACACTCAATGGCTGTAAAGAAAATATTGTTAAAAAGGGAAATTATATCATTTTATGGTAATTTTCAGATGCATTTCTTGTTGGAGTAGTTTATGCAAAAAAAGTATAGTATGATTAAAATTTAGCTTTGTTAAAGATTGATAAATACTAATTAAAAAACAAAAATTAAACTTATGACCATTTTTATTTTAGTTGTTGTATTATTGATTGTAATTTTTTTTGTAAGAGACACAAATAAAGACGTAAATAAATTGGGCTCTCAGGGCGGTATCCAAACAAAGTATGAAACCTTGATAGAATTATTAATTCAAAACAATTATTCATTAGAAAAAGTAACAAAATCTGCTGCATACTTGCTCTGGATTGACGTGTCTTTAAAAAGCCAAATTACTATTCTACATGCTTTTAAGAATGTTGTAATTACTTACATATTAAATAATAAGTTTAGTGATGAACAACTTCTAAAAAAAGTATGGGAATTTCCCAATAATATGGATCAAGAACAAATGTTATTTAAAATATTTAAAGATCTTTCTGATATAGAGGAATCACTTTAATGTTAGATAATTTTATTAGGATATTTGAGAAAATTAGAATAAATGACTCGTATTTTAAAATCCAAAAAAACTAAGGCTTACTTGATGTTGAACTATTTTGCTGTATTGCAGAGTTAAACTTTTAAAGATCAATTATATAAGTGCCTTATTACCAGAAATAGATTTCATGTGTAAAAATTAATTACAAAAAAAGTTAGAAATGGAAAACAGGTTGATAAATTAATTTGGGTTTCTAAATCAACAATAATCAATTTAACTTTAAAGCATGAATGTAACACTAGAAGGTTACCATAAATATAATTTTGAGAATTGTTTACATAAGTATAAAGAAGAACTTTTACTAAAACATATCACCTATTATGAGAGGCTGCTAGTTTTTAGGCATCTTAATTCATTTGTACAAAAAACTATATTGAACTTTGATATAACTGACTTAGTATTGTCTTTTCATAATGAGGAGTTGGTTTCAGTTAGGTTTTATATACAAGCTGAATCAACTTTACAAATTTTAAATAGTTTAGTGCAAGTATTAAATAATAACTATTCTACTAATGTAGTACCCGCTCATTTTGATTTGCATTCTAAAATAGAATATTATTGGCTCTATAAAAAATTTCTTGCGGGTATTGGTAATGCTAAAGAAGGAAAATACATTTATTTAACTCATGTAGAATTTTGCCAAGATTTTATCAATAAGGAATAAAATTTAGAAGATATAATGAATGGCCACATATATATAATTAAACTATTGTTGTACTAATATCATTATCGTATTTTTATAAAAAATCTTTGTGCATGTCAATAGATATTTCGTATAATATCGCTTGTAGTTTCTGTCATACAACAGACGATATAAGAGCCTGTATAATCGCAAATTCTGATGTTTCAAAATATTTGAAGCTATCTGAGTATGAGTTTTCAAAAAATCTAAATGATTGGTTTAGGGAAATGAATGTTAAATGCAGATTTTGTAATTCTTCTTTAGTCAATGGAGCTAATATAGCAATTGGGGACTATAAATTATATAACTTTCAACGATTAGTTAATCAAAGCGATGAATTTGGAGGGGAAATCTTCTTATGGAAAGTAACCAAAAATAGTCAAAATACGCAATTAGAGACAGGAGGGAAGTATTTTCGGAACCCATTATTCACGAGAGAATGTTTTATAAAACTCTTAGAGATTATTGACTCTTATCCAAGGGAAATGCTAACTCAAAATCCTAATTATGGTAGTTTATTTATAAGTTTTACGGGAAATTATAATTCTGGAAATAAATCATTTAACACACAAATTCAGAAGTTTTATTGTGTAGGGATGACATACAAAGAAGTAATATTGAATATTAATAATCAGCTAAAAGTGTTCGATTTGTTTGATTTAATTAGATAATTAGTAACAAAATTTTAGAGTGTATAGTTACAACCTTTCAAAACGTTGTAATTATAAAATACTATTTTATATAGGGCCTTAGTGTAATTATTATTTAAGATTTTCCAACGTTATTTATAAAACCCCAACAACTAAAATTATTTGAATAACATACCCTTCTTTCAGTGTACCAAAAATGATTGCACCTACAATAAATAAAGTAATTAGCCCTCCAATTCAGTCAAATATCTTTTTCATTTTTTTTTGAAAATTATATTAACGCATGACTTGTTATAAACTCTTCCACACTCTGCTGCTGAATAGCGTTCGGTCAAGCCAAGTACAAAAGCCCAATTAAAAAAAAGTAGGGAGGTTTAACCCGTCAGCACTGCTGACATAAAACCTTTTAGCTGCTGTATTTCCTCTCTTTAAACATTCTTGTTGCCTCGTTTTCTCTTCGTTGGTCCTGAAGGTAAACGATTGCCCAATTTGTCATATACTTTTCCTGCATTACCTCATTGCAAAGTCGAGGCTCTTCAAGGATGTAACTTAGTATCTTTATTGAATTGTTCAGAAAAATATGCCCAAGAATGTTTGTTGGTAAAACTTCGCCTTTTCGGAAGAAAAATAAAAATGAATACAATCTGTCACTGTATGTGCAATATATAAGTGGTTTCTTATAAAGATTTAAATTGCCAAAAAGTTCAGACTGAAAATAGAATTGGAGAATATTTGTTTTCTCATTCTCTATAGCTCTTACGAAGGCTAATGACAAGGCTTTTACTGATTGGTTGTTATTCAGTTGTTGTTGAAATAGTTTTAAATCTCCAAGTTCAGCAGCGAGTACAAGCTGAGAAAGATTAACAGAGTGAGAATGAACTTCAAATCCTGTCAAAGTTTGGTAGATTGAAAATCTATACTTTGTGTCTTTAGAAAAGTCATAAAAAGAATAATGTTCTTGGGAAAGTATATCATCAGATATGGTAGACAATATTTCTGTCTGTATCTGGTTCAAGCCTTGGGTTTTGTTTAGAAAAAAATCCCTTGCTTCTTTTTCGGTATTGAATTCAAACTTCATATTAAAGTCAAGATATTATATTGAAATAATTAATATTTGGTTATGAACGCTGCAAATAAAATAGCAGCTAACAATTAAATAGCATTAACAAATATAACTAGCTCTTAAATACTTATAACCTCTAAGTTCTATTTTTTTGCCTTTGGCAACTATATTAGTAATACATTACTGAAAGCAATAAAATAGTGCTTCGAGTCTGCAAGTCTCGAAGATCAAGGGTACTCAAATTCTATAAATACTATTAGGGACAAAAAAACTTTGGCAGTTCTCTATTGATGTAGTTTTAGTCATAGTATCTCCAATGTATGTAGCTTTCTCTTTTACTCCAAAATTATCCTTAATATCTTCAACGATATTAATTGAATTGGGATCTTGAATGTAAAGTCGTTTTGCGTTTAATGATTCTGAAGAAAAATATTTCAAATCGATTAAACGATTGTATAAAGGAAATGTATATCCAATTACAACTATATTGGCAGATCGATTTATGCTATTAGTTAAATTTTCAAATGATTTAGTATTATTTGTTTCCCAAGCAAATTTTATTAGTTCAGCATCTTTATCTTCTGTTAATACCTGTAAATAGTCTTTGTTTACTTTCTGTTTTATTAAGTCTAAAGTTTTCAGAGAGGATAGTGAATCCTTTAGTTGAAAAAACTTTGAATAGAAATAGCCATTCATATTATAAACACTAATTTGATTGTTAATATTCCATTCAAATTCGTTAACTACTATATCCTTATAAAACGCTCCAATATTACTATCGGGGGAGAAATAGTTTTTTATGCTAAAAAATAAATTCAAATCATAGTTCCATGTAATGAAATTTATTTTACAAAACGTTTTTAGTTGTCCGATTTCAGGAGATAATAATCCTGCAATTAGTGCATCATATCTTTTATCAATTTTTGCTGTTTTGATAAATTGTGATTTTAGACTAAGTTCAGGATTATCTAAATCCGAAAGGTGTTCCCAAATAAAATATAAGTGTAATATTTTTTTTCCTTTTTGGATCTCTTTAATATTATTTGTGTGAAATAACTTTTTGAAATAAGTGTCAAATGATTGATGGGATAAAAAATCATTTGATAACTTTTGGCAATATTCATAAACTGAGCCGAAAACTTCATTATCATCATTTTTACAGTACCCAATAAATCCAGTAAACTTATTAAATCGAAAAGGGAATGTGTTTACAACAGGTATCGATTGATAACTTGCCCCAGCACCTAAAATATACGTTAGTTCTGTTTGTTCACTCATACTACAAATTTATACATTTTAACCACCCCTAACCCCTCCAGTGGAGGGGAATAAGAAAAACCCTCACATCACTGCAAGGGCTTTACTTTATCAAATTTATAAACTCTATTTACTTTTCAACTTAAAAGCTTACTTCACTTCTTCAAACTGTGCATCTTCAACATGGTCGTTGCCTGCTGCTTGCTGTTGGCCAGCATTTGCTTGAGGTTCGCCTTGTGGTTGTGCAGCACCACCTTGTTGCTCTGCTTGTGCTTTGTAAATTTCTTCACTAGCTGCAGTCCATGCGGTGTTCATTTCTGCTAAAGCTGTATCAATAGCTGCACCATCTTGAGATTTATGTGCTTCTCTTAATTTTTCTAATGCAACTTCAATAGGTGCTTTTTTATCAGCAGGTATTTTATCGCCAAACTCTTTTAATTGTTTTTCTGTTTGGAAAATCAAACTATCGGCTTGATTAATTTTTTCAACTTTTTCTCTAGCAATTTTATCTTCTGCTTCGTGGGCTTTTGCTTCGGCTTTCATTTTCTCAACTTCTTCCTTGCTTAAACCGCTACCAGCTTCAATTTTAATTTTTTGCTCTTTACCTGTGCCTTTGTCTTTTGCACTTACATGTATCATACCATTTGCATCAATATCGAAAGTTACTTCAATTTGAGGTACACCTCTTGGTGCTGGTGGTATATTATCTAGGTTAAACATACCCAAGCTTTTGTTTTGAGCAGCCATTGGTCGTTCGCCTTGTAAAACATGTATCTGTACACCAGGTTGGTTATCGCTTGCTGTACTATATACTTCAGTTTTCTTTGTAGGAATAGTGGTGTTGCTACCAATCATGGTTGTCATAATACCACCCATTGTCTCAATACCTAAACCTAAAGGTGTAACATCTAATAACAATACATCTTTAACTTCGCCTGTTAAAACACCACCTTGAATAGCTGCTCCAATAGCCACTACTTCATCGGGGTTTACACTACGGTTTGCTTTTTTACCAAAGAATTTTTCTACAATTTCTTGAACTTTGGGAATACGAGTACTACCTCCTACCAAAATTACTTCATCAATTTGTGATGTACTGTAACCAGCATCTTTTAATGCTGCTTCACAAGGCTTTAAACAACGATCAAACAATTTATCGGACAATGCTTCAAACTTTGCACGTGTTAATTTTAAAACCAAATGTTTAGGCACACCATCAACAGCTGTAATGTATGGTAAGTTAATTTCGGTTTCGGTAGCAGAGCTTAATTCAACTTTAGCTTTTTCCGAAGCTTCTTTTAAACGTTGTAAAGCCATCGGGTCTTTGCGTAAATCTATTGCTTCTTGATTTTTAAACTCATCGGCCAACCAATCCATAATTACTTTATCAAAATCATCGCCACCTAAATGGGTATCGCCATTGGTTGATTTTACTTCAAAAACACCATCGCCTAAATCTAAAACAGAAATATCGAAGGTTCCACCACCCAAATCAAATACTGCAATTTTTTGGTCTTGACCCTTTTTGTCTAAACCATATGCCAAAGCTGCTGCTGTTGGTTCGTTTACAATACGTTTTACATTTAAACCAGCAATTTCGCCAGCTTCTTTTGTTGCTTGACGCTGGGCATCGTTAAAATAAGCAGGTACAGTAATTACTGCATCTGTTACTTCTGTGCCTAAATAATCTTCTGCTGTTTTTTTCATTTTCTGCAAGATCATAGCAGAAATTTCTTGTGGCGTATATAAACGACCATCGATATCAACACGAACGGTATTATTGTCACCCTTTGCTATTTTATAGCTCCAATGACTAATTTCTTCAGTTACTTCATCAAACTTTCTACCCATAAAACGCTTAACACTAGAAATAGTGTTTTGAGGGTTAGTAATGGCTTGACGTTTTGCTGGATCGCCAACTTTACGTTCTCCATTCTTTAAAAAACCTACAACAGAAGGGGTAGTTCTACGACCTTCTTCATTGGCAATAACCACAGGTTCGTTGCCTTCCATTACACTAACACAACTGTTTGTTGTACCTAAATCAATTCCAATTATCTTTCCCATATTAATTTTATTATGTTGGAATACGCAATTCAACCATTATGCCATTGGAAGAAAATGTGCAATATTGTCAGATTACCTAAAAATTAAGGTTTGGGTGTCAGTTTATGAAGTAGAGGCATGACAGTTACTAGGTTGCTAGTTACTTACAATGAGTTGAGGCTTGTGAAAATTGGCTATTTCCCCTTATTTTTCTTTTTTGGAAGCTGTTCCTTTTTCTTGGTATAAGTTTCATTAAAAAAACACTTAATACCTCTATAATTGCCACAACTGCCTTGCTCTTTTATAAAAATTTCATTGCCTTGAAATGTAAAATCAATGACGCATAAATCTCCATTTTCAGAAAAAATAGCTTCATTTTTTGTTTTCATTTTCAATTCGCCTTTTAATTCTCCAATACAATTGCCTCCATCATTTTCAAAATGTACAAAAAACAAATAGGTGTTGGTATTTTTTCCATCTCTTATGGATATAAAATTTTTATTATCTTTTACATAATTACCGCTATAAAGGTTTTTTCGAAGCAACGTATCTATGGGGTTAATGATGGTATTATTTCTTTTTTCATCTTCATTGGTTTCATTTACTACGTTAATAAACGATCCAGTGGTTGATGTAAATGCCCAACCATTTTTGGTAAACAGAATTGTTTGTTTTGCAATATCTTTTTTTTCTTTATTAATTGAAAAGGTAGGCTCAGTATTTATTACAACTGAATGATCGTATTCATCTTTTTGGCTAAAATTCATCAGCATTTTGTAAGTAATAAACTCATTTTTCTCGCCTAGTACAAAAACTATTAAATGATTGGCTTTGTTTATACTAGCAGCAATTAACAAATATGTTTCCTCGGTTTTTTTTATTTTACCAACCAAATGAACATTTGTTTTATCGTTCATCTTTATTAGGTTATTCAAAACTGAATCTGGAATAAATTGTTTAAGCACCTTAATATTAACATTGGAACTATCTTTTAGCTTATTAAAATTAGAGTCTGCAATGGTAATGGGTAATTTGAGCTCTGTAAAAGCTTTTAAAAAATCATCCAATTGAATAACTGTATTTCCAGATAAATCTATTTTATCTTCCTTGCAACCTATTACAAGTGAAGATACAAAAAGAAAAAAAACTAAATAACGCATAATATTTACTTGAGGGAATAAAAATTAATTTTATTGATACAACAAACTAATACAACTATACCAATATAAAAATATAGTTATAATTTTTGTAATTTTTGGGTTACTTTTTGATTATTCCATATTACCGAAACTTGATAATTACCCACTGAAAGTTTAGATACGTTTAACAAAATAGTTTGATTACCCTTTACTAAATTAACTTGTTGGTGCATTACAATGCGACCTGTAATATCTGTTACTATTATTGCAGCCTTTGTTGAATTACTTGAATTGATTAGCAAATTAGCAATATCCCTAACAGGATTGGGAAACACATTTCCCCCATTAAGATGAATGGCAGAAGGATTTATAGCAATGATATTTGAGTAACTAAATTTACCATCAACATCAAACTGCTTAAGCCTATAATAGGATATTTTTTCAAGTGGTGTGTTATCTAAAGCTTGATAATTATTTAAATAAATCGTATTTTTTGCTCTCATCGAATCCATTGCAAAGAAACTATTACCATTAAATGATTTTTCGATGATGAAGTAATCACAATTTTTTTCTTCAATAGTAGTAAAGTTTACTACTACCTTATTGTTATTATTTAAGGCTGCTGTAAAAGATAATATTTTTAATGGAACAACGGTATTTTTAGTGTACCAAATTGGGGATGTTATGGTTCGTTTGCTTGCTATGGTAATGTCTAAATAATAATAGCCTTCTAATGCTGCCGCTAAAGCAAAATCTGTGTACGCCAAAGTATTTGAAGTTGTTGAATAAATTTGAACAGGCACAACATTACTGCCAGCAATACCAAACATTAATTTAATGGTTGGCGTAAAAGACGGATTGGTTGGATCGATTGCATAAGCAGCAATTGAAGGTGCATTTGTACCAGATAAAATACTGCCCATTAATTGATTGTTTAAAGTAAAATTTACTCTAGTATCACAATCTTCTGTTGCATAAAAATTTTTATTACGCATGGCAGTATAAAAATTGGTGCTAGTTAATGTTGGGGCAACTACGACTAGTCGATTGCTACTACTTCGCCCAAAATTGGTATTGTGTGTATCATGATCCATTAATGGACCAATATGATAACCCTTACTCAACATTCTATTAAAATAATCGATATAACCAAAAGAAAATGGAGGGTCGTTATAAGTAGTATTGGTGCTAAATGCTACACCACTTGCAATTGCTGTACCAATAACAGCACTATCGGCAGTTGCATTGTATGCAATATTGCTTAAATTATTAAAATCTGAAAAACTAGGGTGTGCAAATGTTGCAAAAGCATTTCCACCAATGTTATTTATTGCTCTAAACAAACCTGTTACACCTGTGGTTTGTGGTGTACCTATATAATCGCTTTTGGGTACAAACAGATTGTAGTTATTGGTTTCCCATCCAATTAATTGATTGGTGCCATAAATAAGTACGTGCCCACCATCACTAATAACACCATATTCCATACCATATAGTGCTAAAAAATTTGCAGTAGTTGCAGCTGCTGCTTGATTTAAACCAGGTACCCAATTATTTATACTCATGCCAGCTGTTGCATGATTATGCTCGGATATGCCCAAGAAATCCATGCACAATGTATTTTTTGCATAAGTATAATTATCAGATGGTATTAAACCAAGGTTGTCTTGGTTACCATCAGAATATGATGAATGTGCATGTAGATTACCATAGTAATAATTTAGTGCTGCAGTTGCTGTAGTGGTAGTATTTGCATTTAATGAATTGGTTGCTAAATACATTGGACCACCGGTACAATTGCCATTTCTAGCAAATACAAAATAATAATAAGTGGTTGATGGGGTTAAACCAATATCTACGAAAGATGTGGCAATACTATTTTGAATGATGGTTCCATTTCCTAAAATATTTCCTTCTATATAAGTTACATTATTTGCAGGGGCAATACTTAAGCTCGATGAAGTAGATCGAACAATTAAATAACCATCGGCGTTGGTACCTTCCACAAAAAATCCATTTACCAAATTGTTGGTTGGATTTAATAAAAGATTGGATGGTTGTGCTGTTGGTGTAGTACAAACTGGCAAAGCAACAGTATTGGTATTACCAGTTAATGGAGCAACCGAATTATAAATTGGACCACTTGTACAGTTTTGATTATTCAATGCAAAAATGAAAAAATAATAAGTAGTTCCACTTATTAAATTATTGGCAGTAAAAGTTGTACCTGCTGTTCGGGTAACTACAGAGCCATTTCCTAAAACATTGCCACCACTGTAGGTTGTACCATTGTTTAATGTGCCGGTAAAACTTGGCGATGTTGTACGTACCACTAAATATTCGTTGGTGTTTATTGAAGCAGTAAAACTACCAGTTATGCTGCTTGTACTAACGTTGCTAAAAAGTAATGTAGTTGGCTGTGCAGGTGGAACTAAACAAGGTAAAGCACCTGCAAGTGTAGTGGCGTTTCCAATTAATGGAGTAGTAGTTAAGTATAACGGACCACCTGTGCAGGAATTATTGGTAGAATAAATGAAAAAGTAATAAGTGGTAGAAGCATTTAAACCAGTTGCAGTTATGGTATTATTATTGGTAAGGGCAATTACATTACCATCGCCTAAATTATCTCCAACATTATAAGTGGTTAAGTTGATTGGATTACTACTTAAAGCGGTGTTATTGCTCATTACTACTAAGTAGTTTTGTGGGGCCGGAGATGCTGGTGTAAAAGAAAAAGTAATAGCATTATTAATTACTGTGCCCAGTGTAAAATTGGTTGGTTGTGCTGTTGGGGTGGCACAAGGTGTGGTAGGAACAGCTGTTACTTTAACATTGTCTATGCCAAGTCTTGGTCGGCTACCTGTTGTACCACCTGTTCCATTATGGTAATAAAAACGCAAACGTGCGGTTGCAGCGTTATTGAATATAGTAGGTAAGGGCACATTAACTATACTGCCAGATGTTGCAATATTGTTCGTAAAATTTAGTACTTGTGCTGCAGTAATTTCGGTAAAAGTTATACCATCTATGGAGGCATAAACTTTTAAGGAACCATTTCTATTACCAGTTGAGTTATTTAGTGTGGCCCAATCGAAACTTAAATTACCAGCATTAATACCTGTGAAGTTTAAAAAAAAATCCATAGCAATTGAGCTGCTATTATCTGTAGTACCTGTAGACAGTAACTCCATTCTTTGGTTTCCTTTGTATACCCCACTACTATAACCACCTGCACCAGATGGAGGGGTTTGAAAAAAATTTGAAAGTACGGTAATCCTATTTGCATTTGGAATAGTAGGGGTAGCTGTAGTTGCATCTATTCCCTTCCAAGCACTAGCTCCACTACCAGCAGTAAAAGTACCATTAGTAGTAGGAGAAAATGCAAAAGTCCAGTTACTTAAATCTGCGAAATTTTCGGTATAACTTAAACCAGGTTGCACAGCCATTGCCACTGGTGTTTGTGCTTTTACAACAATTGCAATTATTATAAATAAAAAAATTGATACTATTTTTTTGAGCATTCTTTGGGGTATTAATGTACAAAGATGGGCTTAAATATGGGTTTAAACTCAAAAAAACAAAAAGTAAGGTAAACTTAACTAGACCCACCGACAATTGGGAAAATTACATATCAAATCCATTGTTATGTGTGGCTGCAAGAAGTTTAGCTTTGGCCAAAACTTCGTTTTTCATAGCTTGTTTATAGACAATTAAGTTAGTAGCTACTTCTGGATTAAAAGTTGCAATAATTTGTGCCGCTAAAATGCCTGCATTTTTCGCAGCATTTAAAGCAACTGTTGCTACCGGTACACCATTGGGCATTTGTAAAATAGATAAAACCGAATCCCATCCATCAATTGAATTAGAAGATTTTATTGGAACACCAATTACAGGTAATGTTGTAATACTTGCTATCATACCTGGTAAATGAGCTGCACCACCAGCACCAGCAATAATAACTTTTAATCCTCTATCAATGGCAGCGTTTGCATAATCCATCATTCTTTGAGGGGTTCTATGTGCTGAAACTATTGTAAGTTCATAACCAATATCAAAATGTTCTAACATTTCTGCAGCTGCTTTCATTATTGGTAAGTCACTATCGCTACCCATTACTATACCAACTTGAACATTTAAATTTTTTGCCATGATTATAATTAAAGTGGAAAGATAGTTTTTTTAATTATTGCACCGCAGAAATTACATGATTGATTAAAAAAGATTCGTCATTTAAATATTATACATTCAACTAGAAATATTAAAAACTAGATCATTGCAACTGTCTTTTATACAATTGAATTGCATTTTCATAACCCAAGTATAAAGCATCGCAAACCAACGCATGACCAATACTTACTTCACTTAATCCAACAATATTTTTTGCAAAAAATTGTAGATTTTGTAAATCTAAATCGTGTCCCGCATTTATACCCAAACCCAATTCCCTAGCTTTATTAGCAGCAATAATGTATGGTTCAATAGCTAATTTTGGATTACTTGAATAGGCTTTAGCATAAGCCTCGGTATATAATTCAATTCTATCTGTACCAGTATTTGCAGCACCTTCAATCATGTCGATTACTGGATCTACAAAAATAGATACTCTAATACCATCAGCTTTAAAAACCGAAATTATATTGGTTAAATAATCTTTGTGTTCTATGGTGTTCCATCCATGGTTGGATGTAATTTGACCGAGAGCATCTGGCACAAGTGTTACTTGATGTGGTTTAGTTTTTAGTACCAAATCAATAAACTTTTGTTCTGTTGGATTGCCTTCAATATTGAACTCTGTAGAAATAATTGGTTTTATTTCTACTACATCTTGGTAGGTTATATGTCTTTCATCTGGCCTTGGATGAACTGTAATGCCATCTGCTCCAAAATTTTGAGCATCAATAGCCACATTAACTATATTAGGATTATTACCTCCCCTGCTGTTTCTAAGGGTAGCAAATTTATTAATGTTAACACTTAAATGAATCATACAACAAATGTAGGTAGATTGTATTGTACATTAAAGCTATACAGCTTGATTGCTAGAAGGTTTAAATAAATAATTTCTATACACAATATGCATAATTAGATCGGCAACAGTTTTTAACCCTAAAAAAATTAAGGGAGCAGAAATTGAAAAAAACATTGGAATTAAAATAGTTATATGCATGGGTATTATTCTTGCATAAGGCACAAAAAACATGGTACCAATATTAACAGCTTCGGTTCTATTTCTTTTTTTATCGGCAACATACTGCATAATACTACCTGCAAAAATTGCAAAAAAAGATAATTTTAAAAACGGCCAATCCAATTGTGGCACTTTAACCAACTTTACAAAAATGAACACCAAATAAACCAAATGAAAAATGCCATAATGTATGGTGAAAAAGCCTGCAGCACAGCCTGGCCTATTTCCAGGTAAATCGTTAACTGTAAAACTATTGGTAACTCTGTTGGTAAAAGTTAACATACCAATTACATTAAAGATGCCAATAAACACACTTTGCAACCAAAAAATTAAATAAATCGTGTTAATTGAAGCTGGATTAATAGAATAGCAATAAACTGCATAAGCATTAAACACAAGCAAAAGCCATAGCCCTAAATCGTAAAAAATAGATGTAGATTTCAAGTAGGTTTGTTGGTTTAAGAGCTTGGATTAATTGGGTTTGGTTAATAAAAAGAGCTTTCAAGTTGTGCCTGCTAACTACAATTATTGTAAACCAATGACGCTTATTATTTTAGCTTAGTGCCTAGTGGTTTTTTCTTTTACCGCAGAGCCAAAGTAATGCAAAGTTTTCGCAGAGGTTAATTCTTTCTGTTCCTTTGTGTCCTTTGTGCCTTAGAATTTAAATCGACCTCTTCAAAGAGTTTGTTTGTATTTGCAAAAAATAATTACACAGGCTAAAAACTTTTAACCAAAGGAAACTAAAAGTTAAAAAAAATTATTTAGCAACCTCAATTTTTACTTTTTTATTTTTTATTTTTTCTTCTCTAATTAGTTGCAAAACGGCTCCAACTTTTGTTTTGCGAACCGCTACAAACGAAAAAAAATCTTTTACATCAATAAGCCCTATATCTTCTTTTTTTAATTGTCCTTTATTGCCTAAGAAACCAACAATATCAATTTTATTTACTTTATCTTTTTTGCCTGCCGCAATAAATAAAGTAGTCCATTTTGGTTTTTCTGGTAATTCATTAGTTAGTGGCAGTTCAATTACTTCTACAACACTTTCATTAATATAGTTGGGTAATTTTTCCTCTTTAGATAATATTAAAACTACCGTGCCAGAAGCATCCATACGAGCAGTTCTTCCATTTCTATGGGTAAATATATCTTCGGTAAAGGGTAAATGATAATGTATAATAAACCTAACGTTTGGTATATCTAAACCTCTAGCAGCCAAATCGGTTGTTATTAATAAATTGGTACTGCCATTTCGAAATTTACACAAAGCACTATCTCGTTCTTGTTGTTCCATTGCTCCATGGTAAAACTCGTTGTTAATACCCATATCCAGTAGCATTTTACTAGTACGTTCTACACTTTCTCTGTGGTTGCAAAACACAATACTCGATTGTCCATTTAGGTAACAAAACAGTCTAAATAAACTATCTACTTTATCGTTATCGGTGCTTAACAATGTTTTAATTACCAACTTTTCTTTGGATACTTCTTCATTGGTTAAAAAGTTTAATTTTTTAACATCATCCATTACAATAAAATCAGGAATGGTTACACCTTCTGTTGCCGATGTTAACATTCTTTTTTCGATGGATGGCAATGAGGAAATGATGAAGGAAACTTCTACGGTAAAACCTAAATCTAAACTCTTATCAAACTCATCTAATACCAAATGGGTAATGGAGCCAACGGTAATATTATTACGTCGAATATGATCTGCCAATCTACCAGGTGTGCCAACTAATAAAGAAGGTGGTTCAATTAAATTATTTTCTTCAGTTTCTCGTTTGTGGCCACCATAGCAACAAGTTATTTTAAAACCGGTACCCATTGCTTTGAAAACTAACTCAATTTGCTGTGCCAGCTCTCGTGAAGGAACAATAATAATGGCTTGTGTTTGTTTTATAGACGTATCAAATTGTTGAACCAATGGTAACAAGAAAGCCAACGTTTTACCAGAACCAGTTGCAGATAGTAACACCACGTTATTGCTACTATTATATGCTTCTAATGCTGCAACCTGCATTGGGTTAAGTTGGTTGATATTTAAGTTGCTAAGTATAGTTTCTAAAGAAAAATTTTGCTGTTGCATAGCCGCAAAAATACAAAACACTAGGCAGTTAAGCCGTTTTAGTTATTGTTTGTATAAATAATGGTGCAAAAACTATATTTACAAAAAATTTGGCATGATATCGAATGACCCATTGCATGGTAAAACCTTGGAAGCAATACTAACCCAGTTGGTTGAGCATTTTGGATGGCAAAATTTGGGTTCAATGATAAATATTAACTGTTTTAACAACAACCCTTCCATAAAATCTAGCTTAACATTTTTAAGAAAAACACCTTGGGCAAGAGCTAAAGTTGAGCAGCTTTATATAAGTATTTTATAAAAAATTTGGTTCTAAAAACTAGTATTGAGCGTAATGGCAAAATTTCTTCCAGGTGCCGAAATACCACTTGCAAAATATCTATAATTTTTGTCTAACAAATTTTCGGCTAATATTTGAGCTGATAATTTTTTACCAATATTAACAGCTATCCTAGCATTTAATGTGAACCAACTAGGCATCCCATCTACAGTTGCGTATTGTTGATTATCTTCTCCATTTAAGTTAAAATTTGCAATACGTTTCCAACCATTGAATAAAGTAAAAAACTCTGCATTTACTTTTTTGGTTGAATATTTTAAAGCAATTCTTCCAAAAGTTGGTGGAATATGATCTAAGGGCACAGTAACAGCAGCATTCTTAAATCTACCATAGGTATAGGTATAAACACCTTCAATAATTAAAGCTTTCGTAAAAGCATAACTCACATTGGCACTAAATCCATACAAATATGCACTAGCTTTATTTTGAGCAGCGAAAACACCACTTCTTATATTGTTATAAATAATACTATCTTGCCCATTAAAACTAAACTTATCAACTATAATTGCATTTTTAAACCAAGTGTAAAAGATTGAACCTCCAAAACTAAACTTACTGGTTACTTTATTAAAGTTAATTTCACCATTGTAGGTATACTCTGGTTTTAAATCTTTATTAGGTACAATTACACGCCCAACAACTGTTTCAAATACTTTACTTAAATCCTCGACATTGGGGTTTCTAAAGCCACTACTAACAATAAAAGCCAATTTAAAATTATTTTTATCATTATATATTAAACCTAAATTTCCTGTAACAGCAACATTGTTTTGTTTAGCATCGGCAAAAGGAAAACGCATGATAGAGGTATCGGCAAACTTTGCACTTAGCTTTACATAGCTAATTCTAACACCATCGTTCAGCGTCCAATAACTATTTAACTTATTGGTATGTTGTGCATAAATTGCATGGCTACTCATTGTTGTTGGACCATCGGAATACCTAGTTGCAATTCTGCTTAAAGCTCCCGATACAATATTGGCTCTTTCGGCTGTACTACTTACAAAATTAGTATAGGTTTCTGCACCAATGTGTAGTTCATTTTTTCCTTTATAATGCTTTGCATCAAGATTTACACCAAAAATATTTACACGTTCCCACCTAAAATCCTTGTTGTTACTTTTAAATCTTCTGGTAATTCTACTCTCTTCCACATTTTGATAATTTGCGGAAATATTTATTTGTTGAAAAAAGCCATTTAATTTATCGGCAGAAAAATTATAACCAACTACATTTCGAATTTGAGGGCCATAATACCATTCGGCAAAGGCTGGTAAGCCTGCATTTAATTCACTAAGCCTATCGTATCGTTGTATATTGCTGCTGTTGCTAAATTGAAGATTTAAAATGTGGTGAATATTTGGTTTTGGTTGAAATAGAAACTTTTGGGTAACATCTATTTGTTGGTAATCGCTTGGTGTTTGTTTATTTGGATTTAGATTAACAAAAGCACTATCGGTATTTCCAAATCGTTGAACTACAAAGTTTTTTAGGCCAAAATTTGGATATAAACTCGATCGGTTTTTGCCTTGAGTCATATCTCCAAAACTACCATAGGTAATCGATGTTAATGAAGCCCATTGTTTACCCCCAATATTAAAGTGAACATGTCCTCGTTGCTCTTCGATAGCAGTAGCATACCTAATAGTAGCATTGCCTGTAAAAGCTATGGTATCGCTTTTGCTAAGGGCTGGATTTTTTGTAAATAAACTAATTACACCACCCAATGCATCGCTACCATACAGTGTAGATGATGGACCATACAACACCTCTACCCTATCTAAAATCATATTATCTACGGTGATAATATTTTGTAAATGACCAGATCTAAAAATGGCATTATTCATCCGTATTCCATCAACCATTAATAAAACACGACTTGCTTCAAATCCACGAATAATGGGACTACTACCACCTTGCTGACTTTTTTGCACAAAAAGGCTACCTGTATTAATTAAAATATCGCCTGTATTTGATTGAAAATTTAATGAATTTTTATCGTTAATTACTTTAATTGTTTGTGCAACATATTTTGCTTTTTCTGCAAATTTATTGGCATATACAATCACATTTTGTAAGGATAAATTGCTAGTTGTATCGGTCTTTTCTTCACTTTGAGCAATTACCATTATTGGCAAAAGAAAGAAAAGAAAAATTGAAAAATTTCTCATTTATTTGACTTTAAAAAATTACGAAAATTATGTGTAAAGCATGCTTGTATTGGTTATCGAAAGCAGCGAACACAATACTTCAACAACTAGCCCAAATAGCTAATTATTGCAGTAATTTAATACTTGCAATATTTTAAACGATAGGCAAGTATTGCAATTGAAGAAATTTAAACAACTAAAATGGGGGGCTTATCTAACACATGAATAGATCTACTAACAATAGTAGATTGAAGTATTTGAAAACGAGCTACAGTATTGTTGAAAAGAAAGTTTAATTTATATAAATCTTCAACTAAAAAAGGAATATTTACCACTTTTAGAAACGAAAAAGCATGGCTTTGCTTTGTGTCTTTTTCTTTGCTGTGTAAACCAATTAGTATCTGTTGTAAAGCATCTTCTTTATTATCTGCAATACAATTAATTTCTGCAAGGTTGTTAGTATATTTAATGGATATGATATCGTATAAGCACCCTTTGTAGTTAAACTCTCTATTCAATTCTTCCCAACTAAACGATTGATGATTTACTTTGCCCTGAACAACATTGAATGAAAATTTTGTAATATGTTGGTTGGTGGGATTATTCTTTAAGTACACTTTCATTTCGTTTTTTATTTCTGCTTTACGCATTAAATAAAAAATAAAATACCCACCACAAAATAGCATGAAGCAGATTAAAAGTATAGTAGCAATTATTTTTTTAAACATTATTTTTACAAATATAGCTTGCCTTAATCTTCCATTTCATTTAACCTTGGCCTTAATCGGGATTTGCTTTTATTAAATACTTTGTTACCATTTTCAACACCTTTACGCAGTTCTTTTTGGCGTTCATTAGGTAAATGTAGGGTTTGCTTGCACTCTGCTGTGCAACAACCATCCATTGCCATTTTACAATCGTTGCATTGAATAAATAACAAATGGCAACCATCGTTTTTGCAATTGGTATGCGTATCACAGATATTACCACATTGATGGCATTTTGCAATAATATCTTCTGTAATTCTTTCGCCCAATCTGTTATCAAAAACAAAGTTTTTACCAATAAATCTACTTTCTAATTTCTCTTGTTTAATTTGTTGTGCATAGTTAATAATTCCACCCTCTAAATGAAACACATTTTTAAAGCCATTATGTAACATAAATGCACTTGCTTTTTCACAACGAATTCCACCGGTGCAATACATAATAATATTTTTATCTTCATTTCCCTTCATCATTGCTGCAGCCATTGGTAGTTGCTCTCTAAAAGTATCGCTGGGTATTTCAATAGCATTCTCAAAATGTCCTACTTCATATTCGTAATGGTTACGCATATCTATCACAACAGTTTTCTCGTCCTGCAATAGCTCGTTCATTTGGGTTGCATTTACATAACTACCTTTATTCTGCATGCTAAAATTTGGGTCATTAATGCCATCGGCAACCACTTTGTCTCTCACTTTTACTTTTAAAACCCAAAAACTTTTCCCGTCATCATCTACGGCAATATTAATTCTTAAGCCATTTAGTGGCTCAATGGAGTAGAGGAATAATTTGAATAACTCAAAATTATTTGTTGGTACACTTAGTTGGGCGTTAATACCCTCTTTGGCAATATAAATTCTACCAAAAACTTTTATGGGCTCTAAATTTTTGTATAAATAATCTCGAAACTCCTGTGGGTTTTGTATTGGAAAGTACTTATAAAAACTAATTGTAGTTCTTGGTTCGGCTTCTGCCAACATTTTTTGCTTAAGCTCTTGGCTACTAATTTTATTGTGTAATACCGCCATAAATAAAATTTTAGACATCATTAATTCCCCTTTTTAAGGGTTAACAACAATGTTTCAGTAATAAATGAACCCGTTTACAGAACAGGCAAAATTTTGAGGCAAATATAACTCAAGTTTTGGGGTTAGTTGTTTGGATTTAATGTCGAAAGATGAATTTATACCAATATGATTTTTAATTTAAACCAAAATTTTCTGGAATAATGCCCATTGGATAGATGTTTAGACCAATTTATTTAGGCTATTACAGATATCCCATCGGTATTATTGAAATAAACCCACTAAAAGTGAAAGTTTTTTTTGGCAAATATCTTTCAGCCCCTATTTTTGCACTCCAATTAAATAAAGGGAGTTTAGCTCAGTTGGTTTAGAGCATCTGCCTTACAAGCAGAGGGTCGGCGGTTCGAACCCGTCAACTCCCACAAAATAAAAAAGGGTTTCAGCTAATAACTGAAACCCTTTTTTTATGCCCGGTTTAAACATGGTTTAAACTGAACGTACAAAAATTATAATATTGAACCTTACTCTTTACTGGACTTTCCTAAAAAATTATTCACAAAGCTGCTAAAAATGCACTTCCGTACCCACCCAACACTAGCCAAAAAGTGCCAATAAATTCGCAATAATTTTTTCATTTTGTAAGTACTAGTTGAATAATAAAACGATGGACATAATCAATTTATCATTTCAAAATGTTTGTAAATTGAGGTCTCCAAATTAAAATAACTTCTTCATGGTAGGTTCAAAACAAAAATGACCACCTTTAAATAGGCAGCCATTTATATAATTTTATACTTATATATTAATTGAAAGCTTCTTTTACCCTGTCAAAAAAACCTTTTTCATTTTTGCTGGGTTGTGGTTTAAAGTTGGGGCTACTATTTAATTTTTCAAGCATGGTTTTTTCTTCGCTGCTTAAATTTTGTGGTGTCCAAACGTTTACATACACTAATTGATCCCCTCTTGAATAGCCTTGAACTTCAGGAAAACCCTTTCCTCTTAATCTAAATATTTTTCCACTTTGTGTGCCAGCAGGTATTTTAATTTTTGCTCTTCCGTCAATAGTAGGCACTTCGATATTAGTACCAAAAGTTGCTTCAGGAAAAGAAATGTGTAAGTCGAATGCAACATTCAATCCATCTCTTTGCAATTCTGCATGTTGTTCCTCTTCAATTTGAATTATAAGATCTCCCGGCATACCCCCACGTTCTCCAGCATTACCTTTTCCATTCATACTTAACTGCATTCCTTCTTGCACACCAGCAGGTATATCGATACTAATTGTTTCTTCGCCATATACCCTACCTTCGCCTTTGCAATTAACACATTTTGCAGTTACCGAAGTACCTTCACCATTGCATGTTGGACAAGTTGTTACAGTTTGCATTTGTCCTAAAAACGTATTTTGAACTCTTTTTACTTGTCCGCTACCGTTACATGTATTACAAGTTTGCACACTGCTTTTATCTTTGGCACCACTACCATCGCAGGTAGTACAATTTACATGCTTTTTTACTTTAACTTGTTTGGTAACACCGTTGGCTATTTCTGCGAAATTTAATTTTAATTTTATTCTTAAATTACTTCCACGTTGCCCTCTAGCTCTACCCCCACCAGCACTGCTTCTTCTTCCACCACCAAAAAAGCTACCAAAAGCATCATCTCCGAACACATCACCAAATTGGCTAAAAATGTCTTCCATATTCGTGGCATGACCACTTCCAAAACCACCACTTCCTGGAGCAAATGCTTGATGCCCAAATCGGTCATATTTGGCTTTCTTTTGTTCATCGCTCAACACTTCGTAAGCCTCTGCTGCTTCTTTAAATTTGTCTTCGGCGGCTTTATCTCCTGGATTTCTATCAGGATGAAATTGCATAGCCACTTTACGGTATGCTTTCTTAATCTCATCGGCGGATGACGATTTAGATACTCCCAGTATTTCGTAATAATCTCTTTTCATGCCCCTATCCCCAAAGGGAAATATTTGTTTTAATAAAAAATGTTTTTAATAGCTTTCTTGCTTCATTTAGCGGTTGGGAGTTAATTGCCCACCACTACTTTAGCAAAACGTATCAGCTTATCATTTAAATAATAGCCTTTTTGTACTTCGTCTATTACTTTGCCTTTAAGTTCCTTGGTTGGAGCAGCAATTTCTGTAATTGCTTCATGTTTTTCAACATCAAAATCAGTATTAATACTTTCTAAAGCTTTTACCCCTTTGGCTTGTAAAGTGCTTCGTATTTTATTAAATACCAATTGAATACCTTCTTTTTGCACAGCTAAATCAGTGCTATTATTTAATTGTTTTTCAGCACGGTCAACATCGTCTAAAACGTCTAAAAGCGATATAATTACATCTTTACCAGCAGTTTGCATTAACTCTAAACGCTCTTTTGCAGTTCTACGTCTAAAATTTTCGAATTCGGCTGCTAATCTTAAATATTTATCTTTCTGTTCATCTAAATCGGCCTGCAATTTATCAGTTTCGCTTTCTTCAATTTTGTCATTCAAATGTGAAGTACCACCTGCATTTTCGTCAGCATTAATATTCATTTCAATATCAATAGCTTCTGGGCTAGTCATTTCTTTGTCTTCCATAATTTTTTTATATAATCTTCTTAACAATACAAATATTTTGCCGTGCAAAGAAAAGGGAAAAAATGGCAGAGGGTTAAAAATGATTAAAAGTAAACCGAACACACAATTCGCCCATTTAAAGTGATTTTTAATTGTACAAATAGCATGTAATATAATGGTATTGGCAACTATATTTGCTTAATAAACTATTGTATGAGTGAAAACATTCGAAATAATTGGAAGAAAGATGAAATAAAGGATATCTACAATTCTCCTTTATTAGAATTGGTATTTAATGCAGCTACGCTTCATAGAAAATATAACGATACTGCCGAAGTACAAGTTTGTACTTTGCTGAGTATTAAAACAGGTGGCTGCAGCGAGGATTGTGCATATTGCCCTCAAGCTGCACGTTATAATACCGATATTGATGTACAAGCTTTAATGAAAAAGGAAGATGTATTGGAGTATGCACAAAAGGCTAAAGAAGCTGGTAGCACCAGATTTTGCATGGGAGCTGCTTGGAGAGAAGTAAGAGATAATAAAGATTTTGAGAAAGTGTTAGATATGGTGAAGGGCGTTAATGAAATGGGTATGGAAGTTTGTTGTACTTTAGGTATGTTAACAGAAGACCAAGCAAATAAATTAGCCAATGCAGGTTTATACGCTTACAACCACAATTTAGATACTAGCCAAGAGCATTATTCGGAGATAATCACAACAAGAACTTATGAAGATAGATTGAACACGCTAAATAATGTTCGTAAAGCAGGTGTTAGTGTTTGCTGTGGTGGCATTATTGGCTTAGGCGAAACACATGAAGATAGAATTAACATGTTACACACCCTGTGCACCATGGAATTGCATCCAGAAAGTGTACCTATTAATGCATTGGTGCCAATTAAAGGCACACCATTAGAACTTAACCAAAAAGTAGATATTTGGGATATGGTTCGTATGATTGCCACTACAAGAATATTAATGCCCCAAACTATGGTTCGTTTAAGTGCTGGTAGAACCGATATGAGTATTGCTGAACAAGCACTTTGCTTTATGGCGGGTGCCAATAGTATTTTTGCTGGGGATAAGTTATTAACTACTCCTAACCCAAGCTTTAGTGATGACAATGATATGTTTAAACTATTAGGCCTACAACCTCGTAAAGCATTTAAAGAAGAAAAACAATATTTGAGGGAATTAGTTAATTAGTTATGTAGTTACGAGTTATGTAGTTGTGAGAAGCGAGTTATACATTGTAGGAATGTTTCATTTAAAGTTACATTTTTGATTGATTATTGGCTGATTATTCATATTAAAACTTAAACAAAATAAGTGAAGCACTTTCAATTTATTAAGGAATTTCCCACATAAAGTTTCAACACTTTTTTTTCACCTATTTTCGACCACTAACGATATCTCCACAATTAATTATTGTGGTTGCTTGTACTAATACCAATATGAATTTTAATTTAGACCAAAATTTTCTGGTTTAATGCCAATTGGATTGCTGGTTATACCAATTATTTGGTCTATTACAGATATCATTTCGGTATAAATTGTAAAAAGTACATTTAAAATTAAAAGCCGTTAATTTGCGGCAGATTGTAAACTAAAAACGCAACCATGAATTTTAGAAATTATGAAGTTCCTTATGAAGTAAACAAAAAATATGCAAAAAAAGCTGCTTATTTTTCAATGGAGTTTGCTATACATCAACCACTAAAAATATACAGTGGTGGATTAGGTTTCTTAGCTGGATCTCATTTAAGAAGTGCCTACGAGTTAAAGCAAAACATGATTGGTGTTGGTATATTATGGAAGTATGGTTATTATGACCAAACTCGTAACCAAGATCAAACATTACAGCCAGCTTGGATGGAAAAAACTGTTGACTTTTTAGAGGATACAGGCATTAAATTTCAAATAAATATACACGACCATCCGGTTTGGGTGAAAGTTTGGTATTTAAACCCAACTACTTTTAATAGTGCCCCATTATTTTTATTGAGTACCGATTTACCAGAAAACGATTACGTTTCTCAAACAATTACACACCGTTTATACGATGCTAATGTTTCAACCAAAGTGGCTCAGTTTATTTTATTGGGTGTGGGTGGTGCAAAATTAATTGATGAATTAGGATTTAACCCAGATGTGTATCACCTAAATGAGGCACATGGTATTTCGGCAGCATTTTATTTGTTGGCCAATAAATACAAAAGTGTTGAAAAATTAAAAGAACACTTGGTATTTACAACACACACCCCTGAAGAAGCAGGTAATGAGAAACATGATATTTATTTATGCCACAAAATGAGTTATTTCTGTGGACTTAGTATAGACGAAGTAAAGAGAATGACGGGTCAAACAAACGATCAATTTAACCATTCATTGGTTGCATTGCGTTTTGCCAGAAAAGCAAATGGTGTATCTCAACTACACGGCGAAGTAAGCAATGAAATGTGGAAACATTACGAGGGAATTTGTCCAATAATTGCCATCACCAATGCTCAAAATTTTACCTATTGGGCAGATGAACCTATGTACAGACATGCTGATGCTAACAACGATTTTGGCATGGACGATAGAAAATGGTATCTAAAAAAGAGGGCATTTGAAACCGTTGCAGATCAAACTGGAAAAATATTTGACCCCAATGTATTAACCATCGTTTGGGCTAGGCGTTTTGCTGGTTACAAAAGAGCCGATATGTTGACTTACGACATGGAGCGATTCGAAAAAATGGTAAAAAGTATCAAATATCCTGTTCAAATTATTTGGGCCGGAAAGCCTTACCCAGCCGACTATCCTGCAATTACTCAATTCAATCAATTAGTACATTTAAGTAAAAAATATAAAAATGTTTCTGTTTTAGTAGGCTATGAATTGTTGTTAAGCCGTCGTTTAAAACAGGCTGCTGATATTTGGCTAAATAATCCTCGTGTACCAAGAGAAGCTAGTGGAACAAGTGGTATGACTGCGTCGATGAATGGAGCAATTAACTTAAGCACCGATGATGGTTGGATACCAGAATTTGCTAAACATGGTATTAATAGCTTTGTAGTACCAAAAGCAGATTATGCAAACATGAGTACACACGACCAAGACCAATACGATTTAAATAAAACATACGAAATTTTAGAAAATGAAATTATTCCTATGTATTACGAAAACAAGGATTCTTGGAGACAAATAGTAAAGAATGGCATGAACGATGTTCGTGTACAATTCGATAGCAATAGAATGGCCGATGAGTATTATGAGCTAATGTACAAAGCCTAATTTAGATTGACTAAATCTAATAATCCCTTACAGTAATTGTGAGGGATTTTTTTGTCTTGATCTATACAGAAATTATACCAATATTAATTTTAATGTAGACCAAAATTTTCTGGTAAAATGCCGATTGGATAGCTGTTTAGACCAATTTATTTGGTTTATTACAGATATCACATCGGTATTATTAAAAAAAAGGCACAAAAAAAGGGCATAGTATAGAAATACAGCCCAATTTTTAATCCAATATTCTATGAAAAACCAGTTATTAGACGCTACTACATTAAAATAAGTTGCAATTGGAGTTTAAAAAATGTCAAAGAATAAAAAATTCTCTATTTAAGACAAAAGATTGTTTACATAAATTACTACCTTGAAGCATGAAATGTATTACACTATTCATTTGTTCAATAATCATTATCAGCTGCAGCCCAACACCAGCTTGGTATTTGGCAAAAAATAATTTGAAGGAAGACAGATTAACCGGCTCGGCATTCTACGAAAAAGTAAATCAATTTTCATGGAAACAAAGAGATTCTTTAGCCATTACTGAAATACTATTAGGCAATTATCCAGATTTTATTAGAAAATTTGTTCCCATTGAAAGTTCAATGACCGATTCAAATGGGGTTACCAATAAAGCTATTTTCTATGTTACAGCAGATTATGTGTTGATTGGTACCAATAAAAATTGGGCAAGAGTACCATTAACACCAATGGCAGCTCAACAAATTGCAGATAGTTTGCATTGTTTTTTACCAACAAAAAAAATGGTTGATTTAATTTACGAACAAGCTATTGTAAAGCTTGAGCCAAAACCACTAACCCAAAACAGAGACAGTAGCACTACTATGTTTCAGCATCATAAAATAATAGAAGAGCAACGAAATGGCAGAAAAGGTTTAATTGCTGGAATTAAAAAAGATATTATTTTAACTCAACAATTACTTCAACCCAACAAAGCTAAAAAAGTTGCTATTTATGGTTGGCATCAACTAAATGGTAAACCCATTCAACCAATTTATACAGGGCATGTTAATTGGTATGTTGATTACAGCCATGGTATAAGACTAATTGCTAGAAAAATTATAATCAATGGCAAAGCCATGGATTACAAAGAAGTGCTGTCTCACCCTGTTTATAGCAAATTAATTTGCGACGAAGCGGATTGTACTTTTTTAAGCTATGGTTATTAATTTATAGTCGAATAATATCTCCAAAAAATACTGCATTCATAAACAGCTTATTAGTGCCTAACCAAAAAGCCCTAAAGTTTAAATTATCTACCATAGAAATTATTCT
>JANOZK010000049.1:0-10552 GCA_031429335.1 Chitinophagaceae bacterium
ATTTGTTTAAAAGTAAGAATTTTAAATTTACTATTTCAAAAAAAAATGAAACAATTACTGTTTCATTTTTCTGTGTTTAATTATAGATTTAGAAATTAATTTCTTTCAATTTGTGCTTTTAATAATTTACGTGCAAAGTGGATACGACTTTTTATTGTACCCAATGGCTCTTTTAAAATATCGGCAATTTCGTTGTATTTATATCCATCAAAGTATAGTAAGAACGGAGTTTTAAAAATATCTGGTAATTGTGTAACTGCGGTTTGTACTTCCTTCATGTTTAGGGTTGCAATAGCATCATTTGCAACAGCCGATTTGCTATAATTAAGTAAAAACTCATTAGGTGTACTATCAAAAATGGTTTGTTGTTTACTTTTTCTGCGATAATTATTAATAAAAATATTACGCATTATAGTATATAACCATGCTTTAACATTGGTACCAACATTATATTTATCTTTATTTGCTAAAGCCCTATACATGGTTTCTTGAATTAGGTCTTTCGCTTGCTCTTGATCTTTGGTTAAGGTAAGTGCAAATGGCTTTAAAAAATCTGTGTTCGTTAACAACATTTGGTTAAAATCTGAAGCTGCCATAATATTTTGTTTAATTATTAGAATGTAAAGTTAAACAAGATTGGGGAAGACTACCAAATTTTTGTTTAACATAATCGGTGAAACCTTAAACAAAATTGATTTTAGGGGTAAATCTCCATTTTTGTTTAATAAAAAAGAAACAATTATAAACAAAGCGAAACAAAAAAACAGTAAGAAATGCATTTAAACATGTTAGCAGAACTTTTAAAGAAAAATTCAGCCCAATTTTCAAAAATTGTGCCTTTTGATGAAGAAAAAGACACATTATTATTGCTTGACTTTACTGTTAGCAACAAAAGTTTAACCCAAGAAATACTTGCCGATACAATGCTTTTTTGTGATTACATAGACGAAAAATTAAGTGCTTGCAATGCCAAGTATGGCATTGGAGGTTATAATGAACACCGAACTATTTATTCAAGAAGCGAGGTATTTAACTCAAAAGAAGAACCAAGAAGACTGCATTTAGGTATTGATATTTGGGGTAAAGCTAAAACGCCCATTTATGCACCTATTGGTGGTATGGTGCATAGTTTTGCATTTAATAATCAGTTTGGCGATTATGGGGCCACCATTATTTTGCTGCACCAAATAAATACTGTACCATTTTACACCTTATATGGGCACTTAAGTTTGGCAGATATAGCAGGTTTAAATGTGGGCAAATATTTTTTACCAGGCGATTTGTTGGCTCATTTTGGTTCACCAAATGAAAACGGGAATTGGCCCCCACACCTTCATTTTCAAATTATAGAAGATATAGGGTTAAAAGATGGCGATTATCCAGGCGTTTGTAAGTTTAGTGAAAGTGCAAAATATTTACAGAATTGCCCCAACCCCGATTTGATTATAAATATGATGCAATACATTTAGTTGTAATGATAAAGATTTAGCAAATTCATTTATCTTGCAGCTTCAAAACAATAAATATGTCACAACATTTTGAAGGAGATACTAAAAAATTTACCGTTACCGCATTTAGCTCTTTTGCTACTGTTTTTTGTGTAGTAATGCTATTTATGAATTGCCATGGCGATTATAACCCTGGTGGTGGTGAACATCATACTGCTAAAGCAGGAGAAAAACATGAATCTGTTAAAGAAGTAAAACATGAAACAGATAGTACACACGAAAACAACATGAATCATAAAAATTCTACACATACTAATGAAGAAAAGCATCATGATTCATTAAATACTAATGGATCACATCATTAATAAAAAAATCCTTCGAATATTCGAGGGATTTTTTTATTCAAATTTTTTCATCTCGTCACTCAAAATAATATATTTACCAACACTTACTTTATTTGCAAAATGCACCATAGCTTTTGCAATTGCACTTGCTTTTATACTTCTGTACTTTTTAAATGGCCCTATTAACAGTGGGTTTAAAAGCTTCATTAAACCAATAGCCATTTTTTCACCAGCCCTTAGCTCTTGCCTATTGCCAACAATTAATGATGGGCGAAAAATGTATAAACTTTCATATCCAATTGCTTCAATTGCTTTTTCTAACCTGCCCTTTACCTTACTATAATAAAATGAAGATTGAAGTGAAGCACCCATTGCACTAATTAAAAAAAAGTTTTTACTACCAGCTTTATATTGTAGTTGAGCAATTTTTAACGGGTACTCAAAGTCCACCTTTTCAAATGCCATTTTTGTTTGTGCTTTTTTAATGGTAGTTCCTAAACAACAAAAAACATCGTGTACAGTAATCCCATTATTAATAGTATCAAAATTGGTAATTTGTTGTATTAATTTAGGGTGATTCAACTTTAATGGTTCCCTCACATAAGCAATTATTTTATTGTAGTTGGAGTCATTTATTAAAAGTTCTAATAATAAATTTCCAGTTAAACCAGAAGCTCCAATAATTAAAGCGGTTTTCATCATGTAATATAAAACCAATTACTAGTATAAAAAAGATAAAGGCAAATTTTAGCATTTCACCCATAATAAAGGTACAATGTTGTAGCTTTGAAGCGTATGTCAAATCCCAATCTTATAAAAGAAGCAGATCAACTTTCGGGTGTTGAAAGAGAATTTGAGAACAGCATTCGTCCATCGGCTATCGACGATTTTAGTGGTCAACCTCAACTAATTGAAAATTTACTCATATTTATTAAAGCTGCCAAAATACGTGGTGAGGCTTTAGACCATGTTTTGTTTCATGGCCCACCGGGTTTAGGTAAAACAACATTAAGCAGAATTGTTGCCAACGAACTAGGTGTAAATATTAAAGAAACAAGCGGCCCTGTAATTGAAAAACCAGGCGATTTAGCTGGTTTATTAACTAACCTACAACCCAATGATGTATTATTTATCGATGAAATACATCGTTTAAGCACAGTAGTTGAAGAGTACTTGTATGCAGCGATGGAAGACTATAGAATAGATATTATGATTGATAGTGGCCCCAATGCAAGAAGTATTCAATTAAACATTAATCCTTTTACATTAGTTGGTGCAACCACAAGAAGTGGCTTATTAACTGCCCCTTTATTAAGCAGGTTTGGTATAAAAAGTAGGCTAGAATATTACAATGCCGAAACCTTGAAAAAAATAATTGAACGTAGTGCCAATATTTTAAATACATCCATTACAAGCGATGCTGCTGGAGAAATTTCTAGAAGAAGCCGTGGCACACCACGTATTGCAAATGGTTTATTACGCAGGGTACGAGATTTTGCCCAAGTATTAAACGATGGTGCAATAGATATTGGTATTACACAACATGCTTTAAAAGCATTGAATGTAGATGAACATGGTTTAGATGAAATGGATAATAGAATTTTATTAGCCATCATAGAAAAGTTTAAAGGTGGCCCAGTTGGTTTAACCACCATTGCCACTGCTGTTGGGGAAGAAAGTGGCACCATTGAAGAAGTGTATGAGCCATTTTTAATTCAAGAAGGTTTTATGCAACGTACCCCACGTGGCAGAGAGGTTACTCCAAAAGCTTATGAGCATTTAGGCAGAAAACCATTTATAACCGGGCCAAATTTATTTAGTTAGAAAATTTTACACAGTTTCACACAAAGAAAAAAAACGAAGCTCACAAAGTTTTACGAGATAAAAAATTGTTTAGTATATTATTGAATCGTGTATGATGTTGAATGATAGAAAAACAAAGAGGAATGGTTCTTTCAAACCATTCCTCTTTGTTTACTTTGTAACCTTAGTTGCATTGTGAGAAACCTACTAAGGTGCAACCAATCTAAATCCGTTGCCATGTATATTTACAATTTCAATTTGTTCATCGTCTTTTAAATACTTACGCAACTTGGCAATATACACATCCATACTTCTACCATTAAAGTAAGTATCGCTACCCCATATTTTTTTCAACGCTCTTTCTCTTGGCAATAAATCATTTTTATGTTCGGCCAACATTTTCAACAAATCATTTTCTTTTGGAGATAATGTTTGCGTTTGATTTGCATGGATCAATTGACGTAACTTGGGATTAAAATGATAAACACCTAAATCAAATTCAATATTTTCATTGATCGTATTTTCTTCTTCGCTTCGTTTTAAAATTGCCTTTATTTTCATTAGTAAAACTTCACTATCAAAAGGTTTTGTGATATAATCATCGGCTCCTAATTTGTAACCTTGTATAATATCTTCCTTCATGGTTTTAGCACTTAAAAAGAATAATGGAATTTCAGGATCAATGTCTCTTATTTCTTCAGCAGCAGTAAATCCATCCATATTTGGCATCATCACATCTAGTAAACAAATGTCAAATTTTTCTCTTTGAAATGCAGCTAATCCAAGCCTACCATCTCTTTCTAAAACTACTTCATAATCGCTTAACTCTAAATAATTTTTCAATACCATGCCAAGATTTGTATCATCTTCACAAAGTAGAATTCTGTATTTTCTTCCTTCCATAATGTTTAATTTGTTTTAAAGATATAACTGTGACGTAAAAGTCATACCAAATAGCGTGAACTTTTTGTTAAAGAAAATTTTATTTGTTAAAATTTGGTGTAAAATTTTAGGAAATACCTTCAATTGTTATTTTTAAAAGATTTCTTACCAAGTAATTGGTTTATTGAAATGATTTTTTATACGCTAATTGAAGACCTAAATAATAAATTATTTTTTTTCAGGCTTTAAAAATCTTCTATCTGTAAGTGTTTTCATAAAAGCCACTAAACTAGCTTTTTCATTTTTAGTTAAACCCAATGGCACAGCTAAAGTGCTATCTATATTTATAGGGTTATTTATAAATGCTGTGGGGTTATTATAATACTCTACTACTTCTTCTAAAGTTTTAAAACGTCCATCGTGCATATAAGGTGCAGTTATTGCAACATTTCTTAAGCCTGGAGTCTTAAATTTTCCAACATCTGTAGTGTCTTTGGTAATTTCATATCTGCCTTTATCGTTTAATTCATCTCCATCGTATAACCCAATATTTTTAAAGTCATCGTTGGTAAAATCATCAGCTCGGTGGCAGTCAAAACATTTGGCTTTATCACTAACAAAAAGTTGCCTGCCTTTTTCTTCTTCAGTTGTTAAAGTTGCTTTATCATCAAAAGATAAATCAAATTTACTTTGTCCGGTTTCTAATGTTTTTTCAAAAGCTGCAATTGCTGCACCTATGTTTTTGGAATTAGGAGTTTGACCAAATATTTTTATAAATAAATTTTTATACAGTTTACTCTTATTTAATCTAGCAACTGCTTCTGGTATGGGCAACCCCATCTCATCTGCATTTGCAATGGGCATTAAAGCTTGTTCTTCCAAACTACTGGCCCTACCATCCCAAAAAAAGTAGGGTCGGTTCCGCATGTTTAAAACCGATGGGGTATTTCGTTGGGTTAATTTTCCATCAACACCAACACTAAATGCAGCAGTATCGGCAAATCCAAAATTTGGGTTATGACAACTAGCACAGCTTAATGTATAATTCTTAGATAAAATTGAATCGAAGAATAATTTTTTTCCTAAAGCAACTTTTGTAGTAATTGAGTTTGAAGGTGAAAATGAAAAAGTGACACATATAAGAAGTATTACAAGCATTGCCACAAAAACACCTACCTTTTTCATAATACAAAAGTAAGTAATAAACCATCTTTAAATTTTAGCCAAAGAAGAGCTTTCTAAAAAATTTATACCTAATTAAACAAGAATCGTACAAAGTATTGATTACTTTTATTGTATGAGAACTACCACTTATTTATCCATTATTATTTTATTTTTTTCATCATGTAAAAACAATACAGTAGATACTGTTATACATCATGCAGTTATTTATACCGTTAATGAAAAATTTTCTACTGCCGAAGCAATGGCAATAAAAGATGGAAAAATAATTGACATTGGAACCAACGATGCAATTATAAAAAAATATACAGCTATTGAAACCATTGATGCACAAGGCAAAACCGTTTATCCTGGTTTTATAGATGCACATGCACATTTTTTAGGCTATGGCAAAAGTTTGTTCGAAGTACAATTATATAACTCCGCAGATTGGCAAGTTGTATTAAATAAGATTAGTGATTTTGCCAAAAGCTGGGATGAAAAAAAGTGGATAATTGGCCGAGGCTGGGATCAAAATAAATTTCCGGGTAAACAATACCCTACCAATAAAGAATTAAACGAACGCTACCCAAATACGCCAGTTATTTTAACAAGGGTAGATGGGCATGCAGCCATTGCTAATGCCAAAGCTTTAGAACTTGCTGGTATTAAACCAAATACTACTTTAATTGGTGGTTCAATAGAAACAAAAAATGGACAATTAACTGGATTACTCATTGATAATGCAGTTGATTTAGTAACTACCAAAATACCTGCTGCAACAAATGCCGATTATGAAAAGTGGTTAATGGCTGCACAAGACAAATGTTTTGAACAAGGACTTACCACCATTACAGATTGTGGCCTAATGTTCAACGATGTTGAACAAATTGATGCATTACAAAAAGCTGGAAAATTGAACATGAAAATGTACATTATGTTGAGTGATGATGCCAAAAACTATGAAAAATATTTAAAAAAAGGTCCATATAAAACTGAAAAACTTTTTGTGAAAGGAATTAAAGTATACGCCGATGGTGCTTTGGGTAGCAGAGGGGCATGTTTATTAAAACACTATGCTGATAAACCCAATTGGTATGGATTTTTATTAAATAATTTAACCCATTTTGATTCTTTAGCAAAAGTGTTAAGTACCACCGACTTTCAAATGTGTACCCATGCCATTGGAGATAGTGCCAACAGGGCAGTTTTGAATATTTACAACAAATATCTACAAGGTAAAAACGACAAACGTTGGCGTATAGAACATGCACAAGTAGTTAATGAAGCCGATTTTAATTTATTTGGTAAAGCCAATATTGTTCCATCGGTACAACCCACACATGCTACCAGCGACATGTACTGGGCAACCGAACGTTTAGGATCTGACAGAATTAAAACTGCTTATGCTTACAAAGATTTGCTCAAACAAAATGGCTGGCTACCATTAGGTACAGATTTTCCGGTTGAAGATATTTCTCCATTTAAAACATTTTTAGCTGCTGTTGTTAGAAAAGATGAGAAAGGGTTTCCAGCAAATGGTTTTCAAACAGAAAATGCTTTAACACGTGAACAAACTCTAAAAGGAATGACTATTTGGGCAGCAAAAGCTAATTTTTTAGAAAAAGAAACTGGTAGCTTAGAAATTGGTAAAAAAGCCGACTTTATTTTATTGGATAAAGATTTAATGAAAGCAACTGATGCTGAAATTCTTCAAACAAAAGTTTTGGCTACTTGGGTTGATGGTAAAAAGGTTTTCAAAAGAAATTAAGTTTTTTGCCATTTAATAGGCCAATTTTTTAAACAAAACATGACCTAAATCATTTACTCAATTTTTGTTCTGTCATTTATTTGTCATACTATTTTTTGCTATGATAGTTTTACAATTCTGTGGCAATTGATAGGCAACCCCATACAACATTTGCAGCATAATAATTATGCAGCAAATTAAAACCATCTTTTTTTTACTGTTAGCTTTTAAAGCTAGTTTGGTTTTTGCACAAAAAGATACGCTAATTGGCACTAGCGATGATGTATTTATTACAGCCACTCGAAGTGAGCGAAAATTAAGTAATGTAGCTGTACCTGCAATAATCATTAACAAAAAAACGATACAACAAACAGGGAGTTTAAGATTGCAAGATATTTTGCAAGAACAAACGGGTATTACTGTTGTAAATAGCAGCTTAGCCACCTCATTAAATGGCTATCCAAACCCATTTGGGCAAGGTGTACAAATGTTGGGTTTGGATCCATCGTACACAGCAATTTTAATGGATGGAGAACCATTAATTGGCCGTAATGCAGGCATATTGAAATTAGGTAGAATTGCAACTGGTAATATTCGTCAAATAGAAATTGTAAAAGGCCCTTCGTCTAGTTTATATGGTAGTGAAGCAATGGCTGGTGTTATTAATATTTTAACAGCTTCGCCAACCACCGAAACCATAGATGCTCAATTTCATGCAGCTAGTAATAATACTTATTCTGGTTCGTTAGCATACAGCAACAAGTTTAAGAAAACCGGTGTTCAACTTTTTGTAAATAGGTATTCTACCAAAGGTTATGATTTAGATGAAAAATTATATGGTAATACCATTGATCCATTTCGAGAACTTACTGCCAATGCAAAAATTACGCAAGATTTATCTGCTAAAACACAATTACTGGTTTCTTTAAGGAGTTTTAGTTCTACACAAAATAACAATTATCAAATCTTTCAGTCTGGTGTTGCAGGTATTGTAAATGGATACACAACAGAAAACGATCAATCGGTTTTTACTCAACTAAAACATACTATTAATACTTCAAAAAAAATATTTTTTAGAGTTTTTTATAACCAATATGGAAATAACTCATTTGTAAATTTAGAAAATACCAATACCAAGTTCGATGAAACCACTTTTAAACAATCTATTCTAAAACCAGAGTTACAGTACGAAAGTGTAAGGGCCAGAAAGAGCAGATATGTAGCAGGGATTGGGGCATATTTAGAAACCATTGATGCATCGAGATACGTTGGTAAACAATCATTATATACGCTATATACATTTACCCAAAAAGAATGGTATGCCTTCAACGAAAAGTTAACTGTTATTGCTGGTGCACGGGTTGATAAAAGAAATGATTTTAACGTAAACCTTAGCCCAAGAGTTGCCATTGCTTACAAACCCAACTCCAATTTTAAATTTACAGCATCGGTAGGTTGGGGCTTTAAAGCACCAGATTTTAGGCATATGTATTTAAATCTTGCCAATGCTCAAATTGGGTATTCATTAATCGGTCAATCAATTTTAACACAACAGTTGCAAAATTTACAACAAATGGGTGCGTTACAAACAGGTGCAAACATTACCCCTTTTTTAAATACGAATAACTTACGACCAGAAAAATCTTTTGGCCTACATATTGGAACAAAATATACAAAAAATAAAATAGTAATCGAAGCTGGCATTTATAGAAACGACATTAATAACTTAATTGATGTTTTTATTTTACCATTCACAAAAACCAATGGTGGCAATATTTACAGCTATCGAAACATTAATAAAATTTATACCCAAGGTGCCGAGGTTGATATAAAATTCAGCCTCAATAAAAATATTATTGTTAGTGCAGGCTACCAATATGTAGAAGCAAAAGATAAAGAAATACTGAACCAAATTAATGCTGGAACTGTTTATAAAAGAGATCTCGTAACACTTCAATCATCTGTTGTAAAAAAGGCAGATTATTTTGGTATTGCCAACAGATCTAAACACAATATAAATAGCAAAATTTTGTGGAATAGCAATAACAGTAGCTGGAATGCTTACATAAGATTTGTTCATAGAGGTTCATTTGGATTTACCGATGTTAATGGCAATAACATTATTGACGATGAACGTGAAAGGGTTGCTGGTTTTTGGTTAGCAAATATTGCCCTAGCAAAAAATATCAACAAATCATTTCAACTACAAGCAGGTGTAGAAAATTTATTTAATTATACCAATGCACAACAATTACCCAATATAGCAGGCCGATTGTTATTTGTAAACATCAATTACTCATTTAATAAATAAACATAAAATAAACTTGTATGAAACGTTTCTTCTTTTTTAGTGTAGTAGCCCTAGTAGTTTTTTCTTCTTGTAAAAAAGAAAGTGAGGTAACTCCAACAATTATAAGTGGTACTAAAACAATTGCAGTAAATTTTAGTACTGCATCTCAGTTTACTTTTTTCCGTTTTAGCGATTCTTCGGTAGTGGTAAATACAGATTCTGCAACCAATAAATGGGACTTTGGTTTACGCTTTACTACTTTTTTAGTAAACAGTAATTCTAGTGGCCCGGGTGCTGCAGGTGCTATTTTAGCCGATGGAACATTCGACGCTTTAACTACTGCACCAACCACAGGATATGCCTATGATACTACAACCACCAAAAGGGCAATAAAAGATGGCAGTTGGTACAATTATAATGGAGCTACAAGAACATTTACACCTAAAGCTGGTAAAGTGTTTATTTTTAAAACTGCCAATGGAAACAACTATGCTAAAATGGAATTATTAAGTGCCGATTATGCCCCATTTGTAGGCATGTTTCCTACTACAATTTTGTATAAATTTCGCTACGCTTACCAAGGAAATGGGAGTAGTACTTTTTAAAATAAAAAATTAAATACTCAATTTTAAGCCTTGCATTTTTGTAGGGATTTTTTTGTTTTTACTCTTTAAATCACTTTAATAATTCTTATAGTAAGAGTATTTAAAAAAATAAAATTTGCATACTTAGAAGTTCTATGTAAGTTTGTTTATTAATACATAGAACTACTATGCTTGAAATACCCAAAGATTTAATTGCAGCATCTTCATTTCCTTTAATTCTTACCATTCTTTCAAAAGGCGAAAGTTATGGCTACGAGATAATAAAAGAC
>JANOZK010000050.1:0-10009 GCA_031429335.1 Chitinophagaceae bacterium
TATTGTATAATTAATACTGCCTGAGTTATTATAGTTGGTTGTTACTACTGCAACAATAGAATTATTAGAAATATCAATAAGATTAATAGTCACCGTTGATAGAGGATCTCCACCTGACCAATTGATAGTAATTACATCGCCGACGCAATATTTTGTCTTTAACGTATTTTTAAATTGCAAATCACAAGGAGTTGGTAAAATACATTTTGGCAAATTAAAACATACAGAATCCCTGCAATTGCCACTCACATACCTTATACAGCAGGTGGTAAGCATTGTACTGGTTGTTGAAAGCACAGCACTATAAGAACTTGTTCCTGCAGGAATGTTGGTTGGCAAACCACTCAGTGTTCCACACGAAGAAGTAATCAGGCTTGATGCAACCGCTGCTCCGGGATTATTTATCCTAATTTTTAAGTTGTAATTATATCCGCTTAAACCGTTTCTTCCATTACATTTCACCAAATCAACGCTCTTAATATCAATACAGGACGATAAACAATCCGTCACCACTATGGTATAAACACATTTCTTGCATATAATCCCATTACATGATGCATTCAGAGTCAAGGTATAAATTCCATTAACAACCGGATTAAAAAATCCTTGAATAGTATTGTTACTGCTTCCTGTGGCAGTGGGTTCAACATCCCCAGATTTTATTATATCCCAGGACGTTTTTGCAATACATACACTTTTAGAATCACACTTATAAGAAGTTACAAATTTCAGCGAACTATTACACTTCCATTGTATAGTATCATTACACTTATAATTTTTTTGATTAAGGATGAGTGCATCCCAATTACCACAAGTGCAGGGTGGTGGTGGGCAATCTACTATTACTTTAAAACTACAGTTTGGACATACAACATTTTGAGAACCTGCTACATTAGAAACACATTTATGCTGAATGGTTACTTCAAAAGTATCACAATCCATGAAGGGTGGCATTGCAGCTATCTGTGCTGAAGTAAATGTACCAATTACGTTACCATTACTTAGATTAGTAATACTATATTTATCCGTATTTGTAGTATTACAGGAATCTCCAATACATGCTAACCCAGTTGGGAAACTAATATTGGAGCCTTGTGCAATGTGAATTACACCATTGCAAGTGGTGGATAATTGTTGAACAGGTGCTGAACCGCCAGGGCTATAATTATAATTAATTACTGTGGGTGTTGGTGGAGGCAAACAGCAACATGTATTATTGGAAACATTAATAGTAATAATATTCGTACCACCCCCAAAATAATTAAATGTAAAAGTTAGTGTTAATGGATTAGATATTGGATTTGTAAAGGCTATCATATTAGCATTAACTGTAGGAGCCCCTGCACGGATATTAGCAGGTGAACCTGCACTTCCAAAATTGAATGTAACTTGTGTGCATGCTACAGACCATGATGTAATATCATCAGGAGAGGTATTATTAATAACAGGAAGAATTCCATAATTAATATTACCTTGATAATAACCATGACAAGCAATACTTGCTGAAACAAATGGTGCTCTTGCTATTCCCAAGTTACCTACTTTAAACTCCCAACTCTCACTAACTCCACCATAAGTGGCATTTCCACCTCCTTGTGCTTGTCTATTTGCATTAATGGCTTGTACATTCCAAGCATATTGTGCTTCACTGTTGGGTTGTAGTTTATTGGCAGGTAAGGATAACTGTGTAATGCCTTTTACGTCTTGTGTAATAATGGGCAAACCTTTTACAGCTTGCTGTGGCGTACTACCTTTGGCTACCTCATATATATTTACTTGATAAGTTACTCCTTGTACAGCTGGTACAACGGGAGTCCATCTAAACTGAAGCACTCCTTTTAGCTCAGCCTCCTTAAATTGCTTTCCATTTACTGGTGATATGGGTTGTGGACCATAATATTTAACAGTACTTGTATCTCTACCACCACCTAGTGTTGCACCATCAACTACTCTAAACTCTCTGCATTGTTGCTGGCTAGATGCTACATTGTCTGTGGTAAAAAATTGTATGCACAAAGTATATTGCCCAGCAGCTAATTGGCAATTGCCTAATACAGAGGTAATATCAGTATAGCGAATAATTTTTGTTTTAAAACTGTCTAAAATGGCTGCTGTTTGTGGTGTGTTGCCACATTTAATGCCATTGCCTTGTCTTATTTGCACCACCATTTTGTTGCCCCTTACAGCCCTACCTGTAATGGCACTTTGTGCTACTGCATTTACTGCATCTGCACGCCAATCTTTAATGTCTGGTGGCAAGGCTGGCTTTACTGTAAAGCCTGTAACATTTACCTGCTGTGCATGTACTGCATGGCCTAGTAAAAGAATAATTAATAAAGGGAGTAGTTTCTTCATATAACAATATTTATGTTGAACTTTTTTGGTAACATAAATATTTAAAAAGAAACCAAGCTATAAAAGCATGATTGTATAAGCGTAGTAGTTAATTGTATAGGTGTGTGAAAAATTTATATGTGTATGAGTTCAAAAGTTAAAGCTTTTATATAAGATCTTCCATTTAACATCATTTTCTTCTCAACCATTTTTCAAACCTGCTCAACAGTTCTTCTTTTCTACGAGTGGCTACAGGCAAGGTTTTGCCATTGTCTAGCTTCACTTCTCCACCAGAACCTTTTATGTATTCAGCAAGGTATTGCAGGTTAATGATATGTTTATCATGTATGCGTATAAACTGGGTTTCGGGTAATAGTTTTTCGTATTCGCCTAGTTGGCGGCTTACCAATATTTGTTTATTGCTAGCCAAATAAAATTGGGTATAGTTGCCACTGCTTTCACAATACATAATATCGTTCTGCTTCACAAACACCAAACCGTTTTGTGTAGCCAACGGAATTTTTATATCGTTGGTTGGTTGATGTGCTTGTTCTAAAATTTGTTGTAACCCTTGGTTGAAATTTTTTTCTTTAATGCGATTAATGGCGGTTTGTACAGTTAGTTTAAACTTATCTACAATAATGGGTTTGGTTAAATAGCCAATGGCATTTACTTCAAAAGCTTGTAGTGCATAGTGGTTGTAGGCGGTAACAAATATTACTTCAAAATGTATGGGTTGTATTTTTTGCAATAGTTCAATGCCTGTGGTACCTGGCATTTCTACATCTAGAAAAACCAATTGTGGTTGTAATTCCTTTGCCATTATTTCACCATCTATGGCATTGGTTGTAGTGCCTACAATAGTTACTTGTGCAAAATGTTCTTGCAGCAGGCCTTGCAAGTAAATGGTGTTGTTGGGCTCGTCATCAATTAATATTGCTTTAATCATTGATAAAAAGGTTTATATGGTTGTTGTTACTTGTAGCTGAATTATTTACAATATTTTTCTTAATCTTAAATTAAGGGTATTTTTAATGTAATTCGTGTACCCTTTTCTATATCTTTTTTATCAAAAATATCAAAACTAATATTGTGAAGTTCTGCCCTGCGTTTATTCAATTCCATTCCTTTAGATTGATGATAATCGGGCTTGGCTTTATTAATCAAATTTGCTTGTTCAACACCAACGCCATTGTCATCAATGATGATTTCTAAATAGTTTTTTTGCTGACTAATGCTAATGGTTAATCGTCCAATTTCTTTTATCAAATTACCAATACCGTGTCGAATAGCATTTTCGACATAAGGTTGTAAAATTAATGATGGTACTTGAATGGTGTTGGTGTTAATGGATTCGTTAATCTTTACATCAAATTGCAGTTTATCGCCAAACCTCAATTGTTCAAGCTGCACATAATTAATAATATAATCTAGTTCTTCTTTTAAAGTAATGATGGCCTCACTCGAAAATTCTAAAGTGCTTCTTAATAGCTGCGAAAACTTGTCTGTGTAATTGTCGGCTTCTGCATAACGTTGTTGATAATTTAAGCTTTTAATGGAGTTTAAACAATTAAACACAAAGTGTGGATTGATTTGTGCCTTGATGGCCTGCATTTCAATTTCGGCAATGTGTTGCTGGTTTTCAATTACTGCAATTTGTTGCTGCTGCTTTTGTTTGTTTCTCTTTTGAACAAAATAAAAAATAATAGCAAAAGCAAATACTGTATTTAGCAACCAAAACCATATTGCTTTCCAAAATGGTGTTGCAATGGTAAACTCTAAAGTCAATATTTTATCACTCACATTTCCATTACCATCTACAGCCCTTAATTGCACAATATGTTTGCCATTATCGAGTTGAAGACTTAGTAAGTTTTCGTTTAGTGTTATCCATTCATTATTATTGTTAATGGAGTATAGTAGGTTTTTAAAATTACCACCAAGCTCAATGCCTGCAAACTGCAATTGAATATTTTGCTGGTTGTATTTAAGTTGATAGTTATTGTTAATTATAGTATCCTTTTGGTTAATGCGAACACCAATTAATTGAACAGCTATATTGAATTTATACGTGGGAATATTGACAGGTATAATGGAAATGCCATTACCTGTAGCGGCATAAACAGTATCGTTTTGGAATAGCATTTCATTAATGATGTTATTACTTAATCCATCATTTGCTGAAAGGTTTTGTACTGTGTATTTTATAGAGCCATTTATTGATTGGTAATTAATGATACTGATACCTTGATTAGTACCCAGCCAAACCTGACCAACTCTTGTAGCAATAATGCTTTTACACGAATTACTGATGATGCCATTAGACATTGTAATATGTTGAACTACGGTATCACTTCTTACAGCCACCAAACCATTGCTTGCGGTAGCAATCCATAACAAGTTATCTTTTGTATAGCATAATCCTGTTACCCTTTCTTCTAATAACGCGTTCTTTGGTAAAAAGGCAAACCTTGTATTGTTAGTTAAATCACATTTGTACAATCCATCTGTAGAGCCAAAATAAACATTACCATTTGCTGCTTTTGCTATTGCAGTAACTCTTTTTTTTGGATATTTTAGCGAATAAATCTTTTCAGTTACAGTATTTAAAACCAATAAATAACCAAGGTTACCAAAAATAATAATACTGTCGTTATAAACGATAGCAGTTTTAGCATTAGTCTGCTCGTTATTAGAAGAATTAATCAAAAGTTTATTGTAGTTTACATAATTGCCCCCTTCAGAAAATGTAAAGATTTTGTTTTGTGAAATTATGATTTTACGTTGCCACATTGGCGAAACTAAATTTTGTGTCACCTGTGTCACCTGTTTCACATAGAAAGATCTGCCATTTGTTTCTACAACCTCACCATAGAAATTACCAGCCAATATTGTTCCATCTTGCTTTTTAGCAACACTTAAAAAATTGGTATTGGTGTAATTTTCTGGCAGGGCCACATGGTCTATTTGCTGTTGCTTGTACAATAAAAGACCCTTATCTACAGTACTTACCCAAATATTTTGCTGTTTATCATTATATAAATAGGTAGGCGAATAATTACCACTAATAATCATCTGCTGTTGTAAACTTGATTTGTTAAAAACATATATTTTACCACTTGTGCTTAAAATATTGAGATAATTGGGTGTAAATCCATACCAAAATATAGGCTCTGGTATGCTAACAGAATCAATGGAAAAACGAATGGGATGTACGTTAAAGTTGGAATAGATAAAACATTTGCCTTCTCCGTGAGAAAGTATATAAAACTTGTTCTCATTAAAACCATATGATAAGCCGCCACTTTTGGCAGGAAAGGCACTTATGCTATCAATAATTCTATCATTGTTGCCTAAGACAAATTGGTAGCCCTTGTGGATTTTGTTTATACAATCTCCAAATTGTAAATTTTCATTGCCGAATGTTTTTATAAAAAGCCTAGCATTATTCTTTTTTGTTCTAGGGTATTCCCTAATTTTTCCATCCTTAAAAATATAGCTTCCTATCTCGTTTTCATATAATACACCACCATCTGGCAAAGCATATATATGCATAATGCTCACCCCTTTTACATTAGCTAGCAGGGTATCTTCTTTTGCATTAATAAAACGGTTTTGGATTTCATCAAAATAAGCCGGACTTTGTTTAAAACAGTTAACCCAAATACGGCCATTTTTTTCTTTGGCAATTTCTAGCACTTCGTCATCGGGCAATCCATTTTGCACAGTAAACACCTGAAAATATTTGCCATCAAATCTAGCAATACCAGCATCGGTAGCTACCCATAAAAATCCCTTATTGTCTTCTACAACTTGATAAATATGGTTACTAGGTAATCCATCGCTTGTAGTAAATGCTTTGGAAAGGGTATAATTATTTTGCCCCAGGAGTACACTATAAAAATTAACTAATAAAACAAATAAAATAAGACGAAGCATAGACTAATGTACAAATTATTTTATTGAATATAATTATTCTACCATAATTTATTTAAATGTAGTGTATTTATTCAATCTAAAATATTCGTATATATTAAAATACGTTTAGAAGCTTTTGCAATGGTTGCAGAAAGAAGGTGCTACATAAGATAGCTTGGAAGTTTTAAACCATCTTCTATCTATGATTTTAAGTTTTGATGGACAGTTCATGTTTTTATTGTCATTGTTTAGTTTATACCTGAGCAATCAAATGAAAAAAACTTATACCAATATGAATTTTAATTTAGACCAATATTTTCTGGTATACTGCTGATTGGATAGCTGTTTAGGCCAATTTATTTGGTCTATTACAGATATCACTTCGGTATGATGCTATAATGCAAATAATGGAATAAAATAAGCCTCTGAAATTATTTGAGAGGCTTATTTTTAAAGACTAGTTCCCTTATTTTCTTTACTCTATATTCTTATATTCCTTAAACAACTTTACAGGGCTAGCTTCTACCAGTTTTTGGTAACCAACCCATAAGCCATTAAAAAATGTATTGGCTTTTGTAAGTAATGCAGTTACTTGTTCTTCGGCTTCTGCAACCAATCTTTCTTCTTGTGTACCTGGTGCCATATTTTTACCTAAAATATTACCTCTGGCTTCTTGTAAAGTACCACCAACTGTAACTTGTGGCACTTGGCCATAACCTTGCTTCTCTTGCGTTTTACCATTTAAAACTTCACGAATGGCTTTAATTTCATCGGTAACTTGTTTAGCAACTTTCTTCAAAGTATCAGCAGCTTTTTTATCCATATTGGTATAGGTTGCTTCTACTTTTTTTACAATTTCATCGGCTTCTGTTAATCTATCTACTAAATCGGTAATTTTCAAATTGCTTTTATCTAAACGTTCAATCATTTGTCTTCTAGCAATCCTAACTTCTTGGGTTGTTGGTGCAGTTGGGTCGTCGTTTACCACAACAGTTGAACTATCATTTAAATCTTTGCCTAAACTTACCACAATTTTATAAGTACCAGGATCTACTGGTAAGCCACCAGGTTCGTTTCTGTTCTCAACATCGCCTCCACGTCTTCCACCTCTTCCACCACCTGGTTGTCTAATACCTTTGCCTTCCATACCCCAATAAAAACGATTAAAGCCGCTATCTGCCTTTGTGCGTAACATTCTTACTTGCTTATTTTCGGCATCGTAAATTTTCACAACTGCGGTATCGGCAATTTTATTTTTACCCGTATCTGCAGCATTTTTTTGTACAAAAAAACTAATGGCAGCACCAGTTGGTTTATTGTCGCCTTCATAAGTTCCATAAGTGCTATATTCAATGCCCATCGCATTTTTAATTCGTGCTTGGTAGGCTTGTGGAGTAGCAAAACTGGTTAATTTATTTTTAAATAGTTGGCCTTTATTAGCAGCCAATGCCCTAAGTGGACGTATATCGTCTAACACATACAATGCTCTACCAAAAGTAGCAATCACTAAATCTGCTTCACGTTCTTGAATAGCCAAATCGTAGGTTGATACAGATGGATAATTATTTTTAAACTGTTGAAAATTTAAACCATTGTCTAAGCTTACCCAAAGGCCTTGTTCGGTACCCACAAAAATTAAATTGGGTTCTGTTGGGTCTTGTATCATACATAGTGCATAACCGGTAACTTTTTTTTCATCTACCAATCTGGTCCAATTTTTTCCATAATCAGTAGTTCTAAAAATATATGGGGCAAAGTCGGCTCGTCTATAATCGTTGGCAACAACAAATGCCTCACCAGCATTAAACTTGCTGGCCCTAATTTGTGGCACCCAACAACCAATAGGCATTCCAGGAATTTTACCTCTAAAATTGGTCCAAGTTTTACCGCCATCTTTGGTTAATTGCACATTACCATCATCAGTACCCACCCAAATAACATTTTGTTCTTTACTAGATGGTTCAATACATAAAATGGTACAATGATTTTCAGCACCTGTAATATCAATGCTAATTCCCCCATTATTGGTTTGATCTGTTTTTGCACTATCGTTGGTGGTTAAATCAGCAGAAATTTGCTGCCAGCTTGCACCATTATTGGTGCTTTTATTTACAAACTGGCTACCATAATAAATGGTGTTTTTATCAAATGGGTCTTGAGCAATGGCTGCATTCCAATTAAATCGTTGACGTACTTTTGCCGATGGGTTTGGAGGGCGAATACTCCATCTTTCGCCAGTAGCAACATTATACCTACCCAAGCTACCACCTTGGCTCATGCTATACACCCAATCTGGGTTTGCAGGGTGTGGCATAACATCGAAACCATCGCCACCACCTACACCTTGCCAAAATGCATTTCGTATGCCACTATTTACCCAAACATATGCTGGCCCATGCCAACTGCCATTGTCTTGCAAACCACCCATTACATTGTAGGGTAATTTATCATCTACATTAATATGATAAAACTGACCCAATGCCAATTTCTCATCAAACACCCAAGTTTTACCTCTATCTCTACTAATACCAATACCTCCATCATTGCCATCAATAATAAAAGAAGGATCTAAAGGGTTAATCCAAAAAGCATGATGATCTGGATGAATACCACTGTAAGGAATAATGGTTTTGAAATTTTTACCACCATCTTCACTTAAGCTAATCATTTGATAAATTAAATACACCCTGTTTTCATTTTGAGGGTCGCAAGCAATATCCTGAAAATAAAATGGACGATTGTTTACTACATCGGGTGTGGTGTTTACCAACTCCCATTTCATACCACCATCATCACTTCTATACAAACCATTTTTAGTAGCCTCAATTAATGCATAAACTCTATTAGGTTCGCTTCTGCTAATAGTTATGCCAATACGTCCATAATTACCCGACGGAAGTCCTTCATCCTTTCCTAGTTTTTTAAATGTTTTACCGGCATCATAGGTAACATACAAACCACTTGTTTTACCACCACTGGTAAAGCTCCAAGGCGATCGATGGTGTTGCCACATATTTACAAAAATTTTATTGGGGTTGGTAGGGTCCATCACCATATCGCCAACACCACTAGAATCGTTCGTATGTAAAATCAATTTCCAGTTTTCGCCACCATCAATTGTTTTATAAACACCACGTTCTGCATGAACACCATAAGGGTTACCAATAGCACCAGCATAAATAATATCTGGGTTGGTAGGGTCTATAATAATACGATGAATGTTTCTGGTTTTTTGTAGGCCCATACATTTCCAATTTTTGCCACCATCTAAACTTTTATAAATGCCTTCACCAATATTTACAGAATTTCTAGGATTGCCCTCGCCTGTACCAGCCCAAACAATACTAGGATTGGCTTGTGTAATAGCAACAGCACCAATATTTAAAATGGGTTGTTCATCAAAAACAGGTTTCCAGCTTGCACCAGCATTTTCTGTTTTAAAAACGCCACCACTAGCTGTGCCCAAATAAATGACATCGGGATTGGTATTAATTGCATCAATACTAGTAACCCTGCCACTCATACCAGCAGGACCAATATTTCGGGGTTTTAAATTTTTAAATTGTTTGGCTAAATCAATAGTTTGTGTTTTACCAATTAATTGGGCAATGCACAACAAAAAAACAACTGAAATTTTTCTCATTCTTGTAAGTTTAGGTATAAATATGTAGCAATTAAAAATCGGAATATCTGAAATAAACAGATAAATACAAAAACTGTTTGATGGGTGGATGAAATTGATTTTTTTTGGGCTATC
>JANOZK010000051.1:0-8292 GCA_031429335.1 Chitinophagaceae bacterium
GCTAAAGGAGTTTACAACCCAGAGGGCCTTATTCCTCCACGCGGGATGGCTGGATCAGACTTGCGTCCATTGTCCAATATTCCTTACTGCTGCCTCCCGTAGGAGTCGGGCCCGTGTCTCAGTGCCCGTGTGGCTGATCATGCTCTCACATCAGCTACTGATCGTAGACTTGGTGAGCCGTTACCTCACCAACTATCTAATCAGCCGCACACCCATCATCAAGTGCCGAAGCTTTAATATTAATAAGATGCCTTATCGAATATATTATGGGGTATTAATCCAAATTTCTCTGGGCTATTCCCCGCTTGACGGAAGGTTGTGTACGTGTTCCGCACCCGTTTGCCGGTCGCCATCAAGTATTGCTACTCATGCTGCCCCACGACTTGCATGTATTAAGCCTGCCGCTAGCGTTCATCCTGAGCCAGGATCAAACTCTCCATTGTAAATGAGTTGATCTGACTATTAACTTCAAAGTAGAAATTAACGGTAGATATAATTTAATTTGTGCTTGTATAACCTTACATGAATTTCGAAAAATTTATGTTGCTGTTGCTTCCAAACTTTCAAAGATCTTTTGGCTTTCTTGCCACCCTATTTTAGTTTGGGGTTGCAAAAGTAAGAGCCTTTTATTTATCTGCCAAATTTATCTTTCAAAAAGAAAGAAAAATTTGAGAATAATTATTTTCAAGAACTACCGTTTTTTTAACGGAGTGCAAAGGTATGAGCCTTTTTTGTTCTACCAAATTTATCTTTCAAAAAGAGAGATAAAATTTAGTTTATTTTTTTTCGAAGAACTACCCGTTTTTTACGGAGTGCAAATATAAGCCTAAAAGTGATAGTACAAAATTTAATTAGAAAATTTTTATAACTATTTAAACTTATTTTATTTTAAAAGAACTGGCTTTTGAAGTAGTATTTCTTTAAAAGCGGGTTGCAAAAATAGGGGACTTTTTGTACTTACCAAATTTATTTAAAAAATTTTACTACAAAATCAACAGAACCCATTGTTTATAATGATTGTGTGGTAAAAGTAAGATGATATGTTACTTGATTTGTAGAATAAGAACTCCAAAAATTTTGTGTTTATTCAAGTTATTGACCATTTTAAATCGGTTAATTAAGAGCAAATCGATTAATCTCTATAACTGAATTTTGAGTATGGGTAAAAAGGTTAACCATATTCATCAAGTTTTTTCAAAATCCAGAAAGTTAAGGAGAGAGTATTGCGTAAATTAAATAACATTCGAATAAAGAACTTTGCACAAGAACAAACCCTTTGATGGGGCACTGAAATTTGCTTTGGCTGAGTTTCGGCTTTCTATGATTTCAGTAAAATCATGCAATGACAATCTTTTTCTTCCTACCAAAAGCATTGTACTTACTAGTGCTTTGACCATGCCTCTTAAAAACCTGTTGGCTTCTACGGTATACACAATACAATTTTTATCGAAATCATGTGACCACTGTGAATGTATAATTTTGCAAATATTTGTTTTTACCTGAGTCTTTTTTTTTGAAAAACTTGTAAAATCTGATATCCCGATAATAATATTTGCAGCTTCTTGCATTTGCATAATATCTAACTTATAAGGATAGAAATAAGAAGTTTCGTTTAGAAATGGATTTTTATGTTGGCTAATGTAATATTTGTATTGCCTGCTCAACGCATCAAAACGTGCATGTGCATTTGATGCTACGGAGAATATTTTTTTTACAACTATATCTTTTGGCAACAGTGAATTAAGGTTGTATAGGTGCTGATCACCTATAAATAATTCAGTGTCGAAATGAAAGAAATTACTTAGAGCATTAACGCCTGCATCTGTTCTGGATGATCCTGTTAAATTAATTTTTTTGTGCAGGAAAATATTAAGTGCATTTTCAACTTCACTTTGAATACTTATGGCATTCTTTTGGATTTGAAAACCACTATAATTAGTACCTAAATAAGCCACTTCAATAAAGTACCTTGTCATTAATTGACTATTTTACGAAATTGTTGAATAATTGATGACATTGTAAATTGACTTTCGAGTGAAGCAAAGTTTAGTTTATCATATATATATGGCTTGGCCATGTTAAAAAACTTAAGTTTATTTGGTTCTGAAATAAATAATAACCCAAGATTTTTTATTTGTTCTACATAATAACACTTGCTTGAAAATGATTTTTTAGCAGTAATGATCATTTTTTCGTCGGTTGTTTCTTGAGACATTTGTTTTCGAGACTTAGCAAAATCTATTTCTTCTGCCATTTGCACACATGAGGTATTGTATTGGTTTGTTGATCCGGGCATTATAGAATTACTAGTATCAGAGGACTTTTTTTGATTTGTTGTTGTATCAATTGGATTTCTATCATTAATAGATGGAATAAAAATAACTACAGTATCATGCGGTATAGTTGTATAATCGATATAAATTTCATCAATTCCTTGTGAACCGCCTTTTTGATAGGTTTTTATTATAATTTTCTGAGGATTGATTGGTTGACTATCAGATTTAGTTTGCTCTTGTATTGTCTCGGTCGTTGGGTGTTGTTTAGTTGAACTTGAATCGATTAATGCTGGTAACTTATTGGCTTCAGTTGTTTCAATATTTTTTGTTTCTTCTAGTTTCTTTTCTTTTTCTTGATTGATTTTAACCTCTGTTTCTTTTGAGCTCGTATTTGTTGGTGTAGTAGCGTAATCATCATCGATCTTTACAGTGTCATTCAAGGATTTATCTTTCTCCCAATTGGCATCATTGGCCATTATTTTTGTAAATGTTACTAGATTAAAAAGTCCCCATCCATCGGCACCGAATTGCTTTAGTACAAAACCTTGGTCATTATCAGACACAATACATTTGAATTTTTGTTCGGGATACTTCTCTTTTGGAAAACCCGCAATAATAAAGTATTTCCCATTTTTCAGTCTTGGTATCAACAAATATCCATTTAATGAAGAACTGTAATTTTTATTATTGATTGAAAGATAAAAAGGCTCTTTTTCTTCGGCTTGAAAAAATATAAAATGTTTCTTTTGAGCATTAATGTTAGAGAAAACTAATTGGAAACACAAAAAAAGGTGAATAAATTTTGAATTTTTAGAATATTTCATTAATAAAAATTAGGTAATAAACAAATTTAGGTTAAAAACGCATTTTATCGCTTATCAGTATATAATGTGAAAAAAACTATATTAAATAACCATTTATAGAATTATATTCCACATTTCTTAAGTAATTATATCTTTATCTCATAAAATTAAAATTAATGAGAACAACTTTCTTAATCATTGGCATTGCCATATTCAGCTATTCGAACGCTCAAAGCCCAACTAAACCAGCTAAAGATGATAGTTGGAAAAAACAATACAGATCATTTGTAACTAAAATTAACGACTTGGTTCACACCAAGATTGAAGCTAAGTTTGACTACGAAAATAGTTACATGAATGGTAAGGTATGGATTACTTTGAAGCCCCATTTTTATGCAACTGACTCCTTAGACTTAGATGCAAAAGGAATGAAAATTAATAAAGTAGAAATTGTTAAAATTGGTAAAAATGCTACCTTACAATACAATTATGATGAAAAGAATTTAAAAATTAAGTTAGACAGAAGCTACAAATTAGGAGAGCAATACACCGTTTATATTGATTACATTGCTAAACCTAATGAATTAAAGACAGAAGGAAGTGCAGCTATTTCTGATGCAAAAGGGTTATATTTTATTAATCCTAAGGGAGCAGATAAAAATAAACCAACCCAAATTTGGACACAGGGTGAAACTGAAGCAACCTCTGTTTGGGTTCCAACTATTGATAGACCTAATCAAAAAACTACACAAGAAACCTATTTAACAGTGCCTGCTAAATATGTTACCTTATCTAACGGAAAATTAGTTAGTCAAGTAAAAAATGCAGATGGTACTAGAACCGACTACTGGAAAATGGATTTACCGCATGCCCCATATTTATTTTTTATGGGTGTAGGAGATTATGCTGTGGTAAAAGATACTTACAAAGGAAAAGAAGTGAATTATTATGTTGAAAAAGAATACGAAAAAGTTGCTAAAAAAATATTTGGCAATACACCAGAAATGATGAAATTTTTTTCTGAAAAGGTAACAGGAATTGAATATCCTTGGATTAAGTACTCTCAAATGACTGCTAGAGATTATGTAAGTGGAGCAATGGAAAACACAACAGCTACACTACATCAAGAAGGTTCACAACAAGATGCTAGAGAATTGATGGATGATAATAGTTGGGAAGGAACTATTGCTCATGAGCTTTTTCATCAATGGTTTGGAGATTATGTTACTGCCGACAGTTGGAGTAATTTAACAGTAAATGAAAGTTTTGCAAATTATAGCCAGGTTTTATGGGAAGAATATAAATATGGGCAGGATGCTGGTGATCAAGAAAACCTGAACGACATGCAAGGATATTTGCAAAGTGGTAGCCAAAGCAAGGATTTAGTTCGTTTTTATTATAGAGACAAAGAAGATATGTTTGATGCTGTTAGTTATAATAAGGGGGGAAGAATTTTACATATGTTAAGAAACTATGTTGGCGATGATGCTTTCTTTAAATCGCTAAACAAATATTTAACTGATAATAAATTTGGTAATGGTGATGCTCATAAATTAAGGTTGGCATTTGAAGCTGTTACAGGTAAAGATTTAAACTGGTATTGGAATCAATGGTATTTTGGAAGTGGACACCCACAGTTAGATATTACTTATAATTATAGTGCTGAAAGTAAAATAGCATCTGTGTACATTAAGCAAACACAAAGTGGAGATAAGGTATTTAAATTGCCAATTGCCATTGATGTTTATATTGGTGGAAAAAAATCGAGATATGATGTTTGGATGAATAACAAAGCCGATACTTTTAGTTTTGCAGCTAATACGAAACCAGATTTGATTAATGTGGATGGCGACAAAATTTTATTGTGTACCAAGAAAGATGCTAAAACCTTACCAGAGTTTATTTACCAATATAAAAATGCTGGAAAATTTTTAGACAGAAAAGAAGCACTAGACTTTGCTGCTAAAAAAATTAAGGATCCAGCAGCTTTAGAACTTTTGATAACTGCATTAACCGATAAACACGCTCCTTTAAGAAACAAGGCTTTACAAGTTTTGGGCGATGCCGATTTAAATGCATCTACAATTGCTACAATTGAAAAAATGGCTGCTACTGATGTAAAAAGATTAACTAGAGCAGAAGCAATAGATGTTTTGGCTGGATTGAAGGACAACAAGTATAAAGACCTATTTACAAAAGGTATTTTAGACTCTTCTTATTCAGTTGCTGGTGCTAGTTTAGAAGCACTTGCAATAATAGATTCTTCGTCGGCATTTGCAATTGCTACTAAACTTTCAAAAGAGCCATCTAAGGGCAGGTTAAGCAGTGCTATTTCAAGTACAATGGTTAAATATGGTGATGAAACTGCTTACGATTTCATTGCAGCGAATTTTGAGAAAATGCCATTAAATCAAGCTAAGTTTCAATCGCTACAACCTTTAGCTGATATATTGGCGAAAGTAAAAGATGTTACAAAGTTTAAAAAAGGTATTGATATGATTGTTGAGTTTAGAAACTCGATACCCGAATCGGTAAAAGCACAAACTGATCCTTTTATTAATAATGTTATACTAAAAGGTATAGCTGATAAAAAAACTAAGACAGGAGAAACTGAATTAGCAGAGTATGCCAGAAATAATATGGGTAAATAAAAGCTCTGAATACATAAAAAAAGCCGAATTAATTTAAAATTAAATCGGCTTTTTTTATGTATTAAAATTTAACTTTTGGTATGTTGTATTTTGTTTAAGAATTTTTACAGCACAATCTAAGTGAAATGAGTTATCCTACATTATTTTGATGATTTACTATAACTATTTAACGAGCAAATATTGTTTTTTACCAATCTCCACTAGCACCGCCACCACCACTAAAGCCTCCACCAAAGCCACCAAAACCTCCACCACCACTATCACCCCATCCACTTCCACCACTACTTCCTCTGCCAAGGTTTGAGAAAATCATTGGTAAAATAAAGTCTGCCGCACCCATTCTTCCTCTATTATTTTTTCCACCACCGCGACCTTTACTTACAATAATTACTATTATTATAACAATACTTATAAACAACAAAATGCCTCCACCAACTTCATCATTATTTCCTTTTTTATTGCGTTTTATTTTATACTCACCAACAGCAGCTTTGCTTAAATTATCAACCGCATTATTAATACCAGCTACATAATTTTTTTCTTTAAAAGCTGGTTTAAGATAATTGTTAATGATATCGTTTGCAACAACATCGGGTATTGCCCCTTCTAAACCATAACCCACTTCGATTCTTACTTTTCTATCTTCTGCTGCTATGATTAAGAGTATACCATTATTTTTTTTGCTTCCAATACCCCATTCTCTAAAAGTTTTTACTGCAACCTCTTCAATTATTTCTCCATTTAAAGATGGTATGGTTAGGACTACAATTTGATTACTAGTACTATCGTCTAAAGCAATTAATTTTTTTTCTAAAACATCTGCATCGTATTTGGCTAACAGTTTTGCATTATCGTTTACCAAACGCATAGGACTTGGTTTTGGGATACTTTTTTGAGCCACCGAAACAAGTGAGAGAAAAGAAAATAATATAAAAAGGAATTGCTTCATTGTAAACGTATGCACTTAAGAAAGTGTTCTATCGATTAATTAATTAGTTACCAAAAACAATATCATCGGGCAACTCATTTATATCTGACTCTATTAAATAAGGAAAATGAAATACGAGAGCATCACCAACTTGTTTTACAACGGTTGCAATGCCTTCTGCAAAATTGTCTTTATTAAAATGCTGAATCATTATTTTAAGCTCCTCGTTCCAGAAAGCAGCACCTACTTTTTCATGAATACCTTTATCGCCCAAAATAGCTAACTGCCTATCTTTTAAAGCCACATATATAAGCACAGCATTGCGTTGATTTGTATTGTACATTTTTAGTTGAGCAAAAATTTCTTCTGCTCTATCAATTGCTTTTACAAACCTACATCTGCTTTCTACAAAAACTCTTACCTCGCCACTAGTGCTGCTTTCTGCAGCCTTAATGGCAGAGGCAATAATTTCTTTTTCTGCATCAGTAAAGAAATTAGCTGTTTTTTTTCTAAAGAAATTCAGCATGAAGATATTTTACTTGATATTGAACTGAACATCTGGGGCTTTTTCGCTGCCAGCATCTGCTTTGTAAAATTGTTTTGCTTTAAAGCCAAAAATACTTGCGAAAATATTATTTGGAAAAGTTCTTACTCGTAAGTTAAAACCTTCAACAGATTTATTAAAATCTTGACGAGCTACATTGATTCGGTTTTCAGTTCCTTCAATTTGAGCTTGAAAATCTTGAAAAGATTTTGTTGTTTTTAAATCTGGATATGCTTCTGCAACTGCCATTAACCTTCCAAATGCACTTTGCAATTGCCCTTGGGCAGCTTGGTATTTTGCTAAAGATTCTGGATCGTTAATATCAACTTTAATTTGTGTTGCACTTGCACGAGCTGCAATTACCTCTTTTAATGTACTTTTTTCGAAGTTTGCTGATGCCTCAATGGTTTTAATAACGCTACTATACAAATCGGTACGGCGTTGATAGTTTGTTTCAACGTTTGCCCAAACTTTTTGCACATCAACATCGGAAGTTACTAAACCATTGTACTTGGTGCAGGCACAACCTCCAAGAAATAATATAAATGCTCCAATAACAATAAGTGTGAGATTTTTTGTGTTCATTTTTTTTAAATTTTATGTAAGTTAAATATTTGTATTAACATGAGACAAATTATTACAAAATATATGCTATAAACCGAAAAAGGCAAATTGACAGTGTTAAAATTCTACATCAAATAAATTAATACAAAAAAGCGATTGCAATACTTATTTAAAGTAATTTAAACACTCTGAATGTTAGACGAATTGAGCAATTATGACATTTACCATAATAATTTTCTTGAATTACTAAAAAAGTTTTGGCTTAATAAGGTCATGCTTCTATATTTGCAGCCCAATTAACCGTTGGAGCGTTGGTCAAGGGGTTAAGACGCCTCCCTTTCACGGAGGAATCACGGGTTCGATTCCCGTACGCTCTACCAAAAATAAAAATGCTGCAAACAATATGTTTTGCAGCATTTTTTTCTTGTACTATGAAAAATTTTTCAAGCCCCAATACTTAAAATAATATTTACAATTTACTTACTGAAATAAAAATAGTTCGGATTTACATAATTCGAGCTAGGTT
>JANOZK010000052.1:0-4848 GCA_031429335.1 Chitinophagaceae bacterium
AAAAAAATCGAATAACCTTTTATTAACTCCAGAAAACTGTAAGTTTTGATTATGTATTACAAATTCTAGATGCTAGTGAGGATAAAATGATATTTAATGAGAAGTTATTAGAGTATATATAGCTAAACGTAGAAAGTAACATTATTTTGGCGATTGGTTTTTAGGGCTTTAGTTTTTTAAAAATCGTATAGCAAGATATTTATTCAATGAAACCGATAAGGCTATACAAACTAAAAAGGGCCATAGTAAAATACTACAGCCCATTTTAATTATCTATAAACAATTTATTGCTTTTTTTCAGCAGCTTCGGCAGCCATTTTTTTACGTGCCTCTACGTATGCCATATATTTATCGCCCATTGCATTTTTAATTTTCCAATCTTTCTCACCGTTTGCATCTTTTAATTTTTGCTTTTTTTCTTCTGGTGTTAAAGTGGCATCGTTTTGAATTTCATCTTGTTTTTTATACAAATTTTCGATGATCGTTTTTGCTTTTTCTGTTTGTTTTTCATCTAAACCTGCAGTTTTACATGCAGCTACTAATTGATCAATGTTTTTGGCTCTTTGAGCTGCAACTTCTGGCTTAACAGTTGTAGGAGTTTGAGCAAAGTTGGCTGTGGCAAAACCTAATAGGCAAACGAAAATAAAAATCACTTTTTTCATACAGTATTTTTTTTTAATGAAACCTAAAATTACCTGTTCATAGTATTCAAATTTTTTCGTTTATTGGTTTGAAACGTTTATACCCCAAAATAGAAAAAAATACTCAACTATTATTATCACATACTGTTAAATAATGGATTTGCTTCTATGACTCTTTTTGTAACAAATTACAGATTAGAGTCTTATACTAAATTTCAACAAAAAAAGCTGCAGAAAAATCTACAGCTTTTGAATATGCTTAAATTATTAAACTATTTAACCGAATCAACCAGGGTTTTAAAACTTTCTGGATTGTTCATGGCTAAATCTGCCAATACTTTTCTGTCTAATTCAATACCTTTTACAGCTAATTTATTTATAAATACGCTGTAGGTTAATCCTTGCTCTCTTACGGCTGCATTAATACGTGCAATCCATAATTGACGGTATTCTCTCTTTTTTAACTTACGACCAACATAGGCATAAGTTTGACCTTTTTCTACAATATTTTTGGCAACGGTATATACATTTTTACGTTTACCATAAAAGCCTTTGGCTTGTTTTAAAATCCTTTTTCTGCGAGCCCTAGAAGCTACTGCATTTTTTGAACGTGGCATGTTTTAACTAATTTGAAATTTCGGATTTGATAATTTTGTGTTGTTCTAGCCCGAAATGGTGAATAATGTTTTGATTTCCTCTTTTTTAAGGATTAAAGGGTGCTTATTTTAAACCCAACAATCTCTGCACAAAATCTTTGTTCGTAGAACCTAAAATACCATCTTTTCTCATGGCACGTTTACGTTTTGTCGATTTTTTAGTTAAAATGTGACGTTTAAAAGGCTTTTGAAAGGTAATTTCACCTGTACCAGTTACTTTGAAGCGTTTTTTAGCACTGGAATTTGTTTTTACTTTTGGCATAAATAATCTTAATTAAAGATTACACCCTACTGGCGTTACTCACAGGAGTAAACTTGTTGAGCCATGTGGGAAATATCCGAAATTTTCATTTCGGGTTGCAAAAGTAAGGGAATATGACTAAAAGTTAAAGTTTTTCCTATTAGCAACTAGTTATAATGTAATTTTCAATTTTACAATACCCGATTTATAGTTTTAAAGAAATAAAATTAACGAATCTATTCAGTTGTCCGAAACTTTAGGTTGTTCACATTTCAAAAAAACATACAATCATTTTTAAAAGATTTCCACTAGTAGGTGATCAACAATTAATTGCTATTAACTTTAATTTAGATAATACCACCTAGTGGGTATTTTTTGGGTTAATTAAAACACCAATTTTACATTATGCTTTCAAAGAAAACACAGTATGCTTTTAAGGCTTTAATTTATTTAGCCAATAAGAAAACAGACGGTCCTGTGTTAATTGCAGAAATAGCCAAAAAAAAGAAGATACCACTTAAATTTTTAGAGAATATTTTATTAGAACTTAAAAAAGCTGAAATTTTAGAGAGTAAAAAGGGTAAAGGAGGCGGATATTTTTTTGCAAAAAATCCTAAAAAAGTTCCTTTAGCCGAAGTGATGCGTTTAATTGATGGTCCGATTGCACTATTACCTTGTGTAAGTTTAAATTTTTATGAAAGATGTAAAAATTGCGATGAAAAAAATTGTGGATTGAATTTAGTAATGATTGATGTAAGAGATGCAACACTTAAAATTTTAGAAAACAAAACTTTGGCAGATATAGCTAACCTAAAAAATAAACCATAAAACAACCAAGTATGAAAAAACTAATCTTACTGTTTCTACTTTTGCCCACTTTGATAAATGCCCAATCATTAATTGGGGGTAAAAACATTATTAAAGCCAATTTAAGTTCTTTGGCCTTGGGCAATTATCATTTAACGTATGAAAGAGCATTTTTAAAAAGAATGTCTTTATCTATTTCCTACAGAACCATGCCCAAAAAGTCGGTACCGTTGCAGAAAACTTTAGAAAATTATATCAATGACCCGAACCTAAATATTGGACGATTTGAATTAGGTAATACCGCAATTACCCCAGAGCTAAGAATTTATATTGGTACTGGTAAAATGAAAGGGTTTTATGTAGCACCGTATGCAAGATTTGCCACATTCGATTTTACAGTACCGGTTAAATATCAAACAAGTGCTAGTACAGCAGAAGCAGATTTTGTTGGTACCATAAAATCAACCAGTGGTGGCATGATGATTGGTACCCAACACCAAATACTAAAAAAACTCGTGTTGGATATTTGGATAATTGGAGGTCATTTTGGCTCAAGTACAGGTAACCTATTGGCAACTTTTCCAAATTCGCCAGGTGGGCAATTATCTCCATCGGAAAAAGCAAGTTTAGAAGCAAATATTGCTAAACTAAATGTTGCCCCTTTTAAAATAAAAGGAACTGTTGCTAGCGACTTAAGAAGTGCAACAATAATATCTGATGGGCCTTGGGCTGGTATTAGAGGCTTGGGTATTAGCTTGGGATTGAGATTTTAGTAGATTAAGACTATGAATAAAATGCAAAAGAGAGCGGTATATTAATTTATACCTCTCTCTTTTTTAATATAGATACAGTTAATCGGCTAATACAAACCAATTTATCATTTTCGTCTATTATTTTTATTTCCCAAACATGTGTACTTGCTCCTATGTGTAATGGAGTTGCAATGCCAATTACAAAGCCAGATTTTACGCCTCGAATATGATTGGCATTAATATCTAAGCCTACACATATCATTTTACTAGTATCAATAATTAATGCACTACCAACACTACCTAAAGTTTCTGCCAAAGCTACACTTGCACCACCATGTAATAAACCATAAGGTTGTTTGGTTCTTTCATCAACTGGCATAGTGGCTTTTAAAAAGTTGTCACCAATTTCTATAAATTTCATGCCCAAATGTTCGCCTAAAGTATTTTTTCCTATTGCCTCAATATCTTTTATGGTAACGCTTTTATTAAACCAAATATTCATTATATAAATCTTATTGTATTGAAAATTGGACTGTTTTACCAAAATCTATAAAAAATTTTGGGGTTTTAGTTATGCTGAACTAAATGAATTAAAAATTATTTCTTCAAGCTATTAATTACAGCGTCTGGTAAGAATGGAGATGCATCTCCCCCATTTTTTAAAATATCTCGAACAATAGTAGATGCCACAGAAGTATACTTTGGTTCTCCAGTTAAAAAAACAGTTTCTAATGTTTTATCCATTGTTCTATTGGCATCGGCTATTGATTTTTCATACTCAAAATCACTTACAAAACGTATGCCCCTTAAAATAAATCTTGCACCAATTAATTTACAAAAATTTACTGTTAAGCCTTCAAAAGTGGTACTTTCTACTTTTGGTTCATCTTTATAAATTTCATTAAACCATTCCATTCGTTGGGCAGCACTAAACATGGGGTATTTAGATGAATTAACACCAATGCCAACTATTATTTTATCAAACAAAGGCAATGCTCTGTTAATGATATCTGTATGACCCAGCGTTACAGGATCAAATGTTCCAGGAAAAAGGCAAATTCGTTGAGGCACGGGGTAGGATTTAAGGTTTAAAGTTTAGGGTTGAAGGTTCAAAGTTGAAGGTTTAGGGTGTAAGGTTTAAAATATTATAGTTATTCTGTAATTTATTAATTTATAATTCACCAATTCGTAACTAAATAACTCGTAACCCTTAATTCACCAACTCGTAACCCGTAATTCTCTAATTCTCTCTATTAGCTAATAAATACAGCACTGCCATTCTTGTTGCCACTCCATTTTCTACTTGATTTAAAATGATAGAATATGGGCCATCTGCAACATCACTATCTAATTCAACACCCCTATTTATTGGGCCTGGGTGCATAATCGTAATTTCTTTTCCTAAGCTTTCTAATAGTTTTCGGCTTACACCATATGCCAAATTATACTCTCTTAAAGATGAAAATAATGGCTGATTTTGGCGTTCTAATTGTATCCGAAGTACATTGGCTACATCGCACCATTGTAAGGCTTTTTTTAAATTGTATTCTACAGGAATTCCTAAGGCTTCGGTTAAATATTTAGGGATTAAGGTTGGTGGGCCAACCACAACAATTTCTGCTCCCATTTTTTTCAACAAATAAATATTACTTAATGCAACACGGCTATGCATAATATCGCCAACAATGGCCACTTTTAAGCCCTCTAAACTGCCGAATTTTTCTTGCATGCTATACGCATCCAATAAAGCT
>JANOZK010000053.1:0-13976 GCA_031429335.1 Chitinophagaceae bacterium
GCATCGGTTAAAATACTTTCGCAAATGCTTCTTAAACCTCTTGCACCCAACTTGTATTCTAAAGCTTTATTAACCATAAAGTTTAGAACTGGCTCGTCGATAGTTAGTTTTATGCCTTCCAAATCGAATAATTTTGTAAACTGTTTTATTAAACTATTCTTTGGTTCGGTTAAAATATTTCTTAAAGTTTCGGCATCTAGAGGATTTAAATGGGTAACAACAGGCAATCTGCCTAATAATTCTGGTATTAAACCAAAACCTTTTAAATCTTGAGCATTAATAAATTGTAATAAATTTTTACGTTGCATTTCTTGCTCAGCTTTATTTACATTAAAGCCAATTGCATTGGTATTAATTCTTTTTGCAATTACCCTATCAATACCATCAAATGCACCACCACAAATAAATAAAATATTTTTTGTGTCTAATTTAATCATTTTTTGTTCTGGATGTTTTCTCCCACCTTGTGGTGGTACCAACACTTCTGTACCTTCTAACATTTTCAATAATCCCTGTTGAACACCTTCTCCACTTACATCTCTCGTTATAGAAGGATTATCGCCCTTACGAGCTATTTTATCTAACTCATCTACATAAACAATTCCACGTTCTGCAGCAGCTACATCGTAATTACAATTTTGTAATAAACGGGTAAGCATACTTTCTACATCTTCACCAACATATCCTGCTTCTGTAAAAACCGTTGCATCAACTATTGCAAATGGTACATTTAACATTCTGGCAATACTTTTAGCCAATAATGTTTTACCAGTACCGGTTTCGCCAACCATTATTATATTACTCTTTTCTATTTCAACATCATCTGTTTGCTGTTTCTGTGTAATCCGCTTAAAGTGATTGTAAACAGCAACAGCTAAAATACGTTTAGCATCGTCTTGACCAATTACATATTCGTCTAAGAATTTCTTAATTTCTGCAGGTTTGCGTACAGATAATTTAAAATTTGCTGCCGTATTTATTGATCCAACTTCTTGTTTAATATTTAATTCTTGAGCAATAATTTCTTGAGCATGCTCTACACAGTTTTCACAAATATGGCCTTCTTGGCCAGCAATGAGTATTTTAACCTCATCTCGGCTTCTTCCACAAAACGAACAATGTAAATGACTTTGTTTGGCCACCTTATTAATTTTATTTTTTACTATTTAATAATGATGAAAAAAAGCATAATTAAGTTGCTTCTATCATTAATTTGTAACAAAGCTATGCTTAATTGGTTTTATTCTCTAAAAAATAACAGAAAACAGCTCCGAAAAATATAAATCTTTCGTTAAAATTTATATTTTATCTAAAATAGCATCCACAATACCATAATTAACTGCTTCGCTAGCATCCATCCAATAATCTCTGTCAAAGTCTTTTAATATTTGTTCAACTGTTTTACCACAATTTTCTGCCAATATTTTGGCACTCATTAATTTGGTTTTTTCAATTTGTATGGCCTGTATTTCAATATCGGCTGATGTAGCCTGAAAATAACCTCCTAAACTTGGTTGGTGTATCATCACCTCGCCAGATGGGTAAATAAATCTTCTTCCTTTTGTACCCACACTTAATAAAATAGAACCCATACTTGCAGCTAAACCCATACAAATGGTGCTTACAGGGCTGCTAATTAGTTTTATGGTATCGTACAAAACCATGCCACTAGTAACAACACCCCCTGGGCTATTGATGTACAATTTTATTTCTTCGCCAGGTTTATCGGCTTCTAGTAATAAAAGTTTACTAACCACTTCTCTAATATTTTTATCTTCTACAACACCCCATAGGTAAACAGCTCTTTTTTCGAAAAACAATTTTTCCATCTTTTTCATCATACTTGGGCTAACGGCCTCTTGTTTTTCATCCTTGGAAGTTTCTTCTTCCTCGTCTTCCAGCCTAAGTGGAGTTACGATGTATTTATTATGTATCATTTTATTAGGTTATATTTTTTTGAGATTATGATTCTGAGTCCATAGATTATAGTCGATTGGCCATGGTCCATGGACTATTGTCTATCGACTACTGTCTTTCTCCTTTTTAGGATTGGTTAACAAAACCTCATCAACCAAGCCATATGCTTTAGCATCTATTGCTTTCATCCAAAAATCTCTGTCGCAATCTTTTGCAACAGTTTCTATGTCTTTATTGCAATGTTCTGCAATTACTTCATATAACTCGTACTTTAGAATTTTAATTTCTTTAGCTGTAATACCAATATCGGTAGCTTGGCCACCAATTGCCCCACTTGGTTGATGCAACATTATTCGGCTATGTTTTAAAGCAGTTCTTTTGCCTTTTACACCAGCACATAACAAAACTGCACCCATACTAGCTGCAATGCCAGTGCAAATAGTACTTACATCGGGGCTAATAAATTGCATGGTATCGTATACGCCCAAACCTGCATAAACACTACCTCCTGGGCTGTTGATGTACATTTGAATATCACGGGTTCTATCTACACTTTCTAAAAACAACATTTGTGCTGTTATTATATTGGCCACATAATCGTTAATGCCTTCTCCTAAAAAAATAATTCTATCCATCATTAAACGGCTAAAAACATCCATTTGGGCAATGTTCATGGGGCGTTCTTCAATAATGTATGGTGTTAAGTTGGTTGGGTTAAAATGCGATTGATAGTTGTGCAATGTGCCACTACTGATACCTTGATGCTTTACAGCAAACTTTTTAAATTCCTGCTCAATATTCATGCTTAAAATTTTGCGTTGAAGATAAGTGTTTTGTTATTTTAAGGAAAGATATTTCAAAATTTATGCTAGTAATTTTTTTAGGACAAAAGGGCAGTTGGTTTAGAAGTTTATGAGTTTAAAGGTTTATTGTTGATGGAGGTTTGGAATGGGAAGGGGAATTGGAGTAAATTGAGTAAGTGCAGTAAATAAGGTAAATAAAGTAGTTAAAGTAAAGAAGGTAAGTAAAATAGTTAAATAGTGTATTGAAGATTGAAACGTTTGGGTTTACTTTTAGGATGCACACAACCTATTTTTTATCTTTTAAAAATTGATTTTGCTTGATTGTAAAATCGTTCTAATAGCCTCATATTTTGCGTTACAATTTCTCCATTTGCTCTAAGGCCTTGGTGGTATTGCAACTCTTTGTTATAGTTAGTAATCAGTTTTTCGGGTAGGCTTATTTTTGCTAGATAACCACTATCTGTTGGTATTGTTGAAATGTATGCAAGCTTGCCTTCAACAAAACCAAACTGCTCATTTGGGTAAGCTGGAAACTTTAATAAAACTTTTTGTCCAATTAGTAGTTTACCAAAATTAGCTTGTTGCACGTAAGCTTCTGCATAAAATTTACTATTGTTGGGATTAATATAGCAGATGGTTTGGTTATTGTTTAATTGTTGATTTTCTTGAAAAAAATTGGCAAAAGCAACTTTGCCGTTTATTGGTGCTGTTAAAACATATTTAGCTTTCCATTCGGCAATTTGTGCTCTAAAACTGTTGAGTGCTTCGTTAAAAATATTTTTTTGTTGTGCAATTTGATTGTTTAACTCTGAAATTTCTTTTTGCTTTTCATGCTTACTACTTTCGTTGTTAATGATGGCAGCATTAATTTGGGGTATACTTAACTTTTTGCCAATTAATTTACTTTGTTCATTGCGGTAATCTAATGCAGAAATAACTTTTTCGGTCTTTAACTTTTCATGGGCATTAAATGTTTCTTGTTGAAGGTTTATATCTTCTTCTTGCATTTTCTTTTGAACTAATAGATTACTGTAAGTTTTTTCTAAATAAAGAATGTCTTGTTGCAACATTTGGTTTTTTCTTATATAAAACCCATTATAAAGATATTGTTGAAACAATAATGCAGCTTGTTGAAAAGTTTGGTATTGTTGTTGTAATTCACCCAAACTCTCAACTTGTTTTACTGGTATTTTACCAATAGCAATTAACTCTGGGTGCAATTGCAAAGTTTCAGCAATCGTATCTAAATAATTGGCAAGTTGTATTATAGTTAGATGATTGGCTCTACTTTCTATAAAACCAATTATATCGTTTTGTTGTACCAGTTTATTTTCTGTAGCAAATAGTTTTATAAGTTTCCCATCTGTTTTGGTTCTTACTTCTTTAGGGGCATTAATACTATTTATTGTGGTTTTAGTAGCTACAATATCTGGGTATTGTACAAACCAACAGGTAACAATTAAGCCTACTAAAACACTACAAAAAATAGTAATACCCCAGCGTATCAAAAAACCAGGTTTGTGAGAAATGATTTCGCTAACCTCACTACTACGTAAGTGTAAGTTATTTACATTTTCTTTTTTAGTATTATCTACGTCAATAGTTTCTTCTGGCATGGTTTAGTGTTTAATTTCCTAACTCTAATTGGTTACGTACTAATTCATAATACTGTCCACGCTGTTGTGTAAGTGCTTCGTGTGTACCTTGCTCTGTTATGGCACCATTGTGTAAGACAATTATATTATCAGCATTTTTTACAGTGCTTAAACGGTGAGCAACAACTATAACTGTTTTATTGGTAAAAAATTCTTGCAGATTTTCTAAAATAACTTTCTCATTATTGGCATCCAATGCATTGGTAGCTTCATCAAAAAATAGATATTCGGGGTTTTTGTACACAGCTCTTGCAATTAATAAACGTTGTTTTTGCCCTTGGCTAATGCCATTGCCTTCGGCACCAATTTTTGTATTAAAGCCCAATGGCAAACTTTCAATAAAGGGTAAAATATTGGCAACTGTACAAGCTTGTAAAAGTCTTGTATAATTGGGGTTGGCATCGCTTACTGCAATATTGTTGGCTATACTATCATTAAATATAAAGCCATCCTGCATAACGCTACCACATTGGCTACGCCAATATTGGGGTGAAATATTTTGCAAATTAGACCCCTGCCCACCTCCCCCAAAGGAGGAGGAAGAACCAATTTTTATACCTCCCTTATAATTTTCGTAAAACTTTAATAATAGTTTTATTAAAGTGGTTTTGCCACTACCACTCATGCCAACAATTGCAGTTACTTTACCCTGTGGTATTAATAAATCTATATTTTTTAATACAGCCTCGTTACCCGCACCTGTGTAAGCAAAGGTAACATTAGTAAACATGATACTTTTGTTATGAGGTAGCTGGGTAATAAATTGTTTGTTATGTGGTTCTTCTTCTTCTAAGCTATGTATTTCGTTTAAACGTTCTAACGAAATTTTGGCATCTTGTGCCTGTTGTACAAAGCCAATTAACTGTTCTACTGGGCCATTTAATTGCCCAATAATATATTGTACAGCTAGCATTGCACCTAGGGTTAATTGCCCATCTAAAACAGATTTTGCTACAAAAAAAGTAATTAAAATATTTTTGCCTTCGTTTATAAAAAAAGCACCCGCTTGTTGGTACTGGCTAAGCGATAAACTTTTAAAACTTAGTTTAAACAATGCAGCTTGTAAACCCTCCCACTCCCAACGCCTTAGTTGTTCTGCATTATTTAGTTTTATTTCTTGCATACCATTTATTAATTGCATAGTTGCAGCACTTTCTTTAGAGGCTATAGCAAACCTTTTAAAATCTAAATTTCTACGAAAACTTAAAAATAGTTTAATCCAAAAAAAGTATAAAATACTACCAACTAAAAAAATAAAAAATACCGCTACATTGTATTGTAGCATTACAAAAGAAAAAATAACTAAGTTAAATAATGAGAATAAAGTATTTAATGCACTGCCTGTTAAAAAGCTTTCTATACGTTTATGATCGCCTAGGCGTTGCATAATATCGCCAGTAAGTTTGGTATCAAAATAACTAAGTGGAAGTTTCATTAACTTAATCCAAAAATCTGATAAAATAGATAAGTTAATTTTAGTACTAATAAACAATAAAATTCTGCTTCTTATAAAATCTACAGTAGTACGGCCAAAAAATAAGGCAAATTGTGCAGCCAAAATTATATAAATAAACTGCAGGTTATGCGTTTGAATACCAGTATCTACAATGCTTTGTGTTAAAAACGGAAAAATTAATTGTAAAATACTGCCAACCAATAAGCCCAAGCACAATTGAGCAATGTATTTTTTTTGTTGATAAAAGTATTGTAGCAAATACAACCAACCAATACCTTTTGTAGTTTTTTTTGTATCGTCTTTTTCTTTATCAATTTCATCTAAAGGTGCTTCGTAAAAAGCTGGTGTTGGTTCTAATAGTAAAGCAATACCTACTTCTTCTGCTCCATTAGTGGTGCTTGCCCAATAACTTAAAAATTCTTTTTTGGTGTACCATGTTAAGCCTTTTGCAGGATCTGCAATTAAAACACCTTGCTTTTTCCAGATTGGATAGAAAACTTTATAAAAAATTCCTCTTTTGGAGGGGTTTGGGGAGGCTACAACAAAATGGTTTTGCCCCCAATGTAAAATAGCTGGTAATGGGGCATCTTCTATTAGTTCGTTAAAAGAAATTTTTACTTGCCTTGTTCTATAACCTATTTTTTCGGCTGCTGTGGCAATGCCCAATAAATTTACCCCTTGTTTACTAATTTCTGCTTGTTGCCTAAGTTGGTTAATATTAATATTTTTACCATAGTGTTTGGCTACCATGCGTAAACAGGTAGGGCCACAATCCATGGAATCTTGTTGTTTAAAGAAGGGGAATTTGAGCATTAGGAAAGGGAGAATTTTATTTTAATTTGATAGCATTTCTAGCATAATAGAAAAATCACTAAAACAGCTTTGTGTTGTTTTAGCGAAGCCTTAGAAAATTGAACTATTTGAAAATTCTTGATTTAATTGCAAACTGTTGTCATACCAAAATATTAAATAAATTTAATCTACTTTTTTATGGCTATGTTGTGTTTAGAGATATATGGATTAATTTGGAAAGGTCAATAGAATATTTATTATAAAAATAAGTTTCGGAGATCTCGAGGTCTTATTTCTTTATTTTTTTCTCTTTCATAAAGTATAAGAGTTCATCATCTGTCATATTAAAAGCAATAAATTTTCCTTTATTATTTACCAAAACATTTTGTGGTATGTAGCTTAATGCAAAAAGGGTTGCAATATTTCCATAAGTGCCGGTGGTATCGATATAATTCGCCCATTCAATTCCATCTTTATGTATAGCTTTTTTCCAATCTGTAATATCTGTATCAATACTAATTGAAGCTATACTCAACATTGATGTGTCAATTTTATTAAAGAGTATTTTATAATACTGCATTTTTTCTCTACAAGGCACACACCAACTTGCCCAAAAATCAATAAAAGTATATTGACTATTTGCATATAAAGAATCAGACTTTATTATCATTTGAAATGTGTTTAATACATTAAATTCTGGAATTGCTTCATTATCTAATAATCTTTTTTTATTTTTAATTATTTCTTTGAGCTTTAAACCGATGCTAGTTTTTTTGTATTTCTCAGACAAAACAGAGTAACATTTTTCAAGCGTACTAATTGAAAAGTTGTCATTTTTTTGATACAACTCATTTAGTGTAAAAAAATATTGGTTATTTGCTTGTACAGTTCTAAATGCTGTCGCTTCATACTCATTATACATTGCATTCAGATACCTATTTTCTGGAATTTTCACAGTATAACTATTTTTAACAATATTTTTGTGGTATCCTTTTGAGTTTACAATTTTATAAGGTAATTCTAGAAAAAGAAATCTATTTTCATTGTTAATTAAATTTTCTTCCCCACTAACTGACGTGATTTTAGGAAGTGAAATAAATTTAATATTTATAATACCTTTTGTTACAATAAATGAATTGGTAGCTGCAACTAAACTATCATGTAAGTATAATTCCGCATTCATAGAAAATGGCTCATCACAATTAACTTTTAGCAGCGTATTTGTTATAAACTGAATTGGTTTGATATTTATTGTTTTGGCTGTAGGGTCGGGTTGGTTTGTGATAAATTTAATAGTATACTTGTTTTTTTGATTTAGTGAATTACCTAAAGTAAATTTCATGTTACAATTATTAGTTTGGCTGAAACCTACTTTTATAATAAAAAGGAATAGTATTGAAAGAATTTTTCTTAAAAACATAATTTATAGTTAAAAGAAAACTACTACCAATAGCAGTAGTCTTCTTACATGAATTTAAACTTTACACAATGCAACTGGAATCTTGATGTGTTGTATCCCCTACTTTACAACCACAAGATGCATTTTGAACTGGGGAGGATGGAGTATAAGTTCCACAAGTTCCGGTATAAGTTACCCCAGCAAGAGAAATCCAAGTACATCTACTTGATTTGCAAGTTAACCCACCTCCATCACCTCCATCATTGCCAATTCCACCACCACCACCTTCTACTAATCCACCCATTACTTTTTTTGCCTCATCTCTGCTTAGAGCAGTACCAAGGCTTGCAAATTTTTTATTCATTTTTTTAGTTTTGTGCATTCCTAAATCCCTCCAAAGGATGGACTTTTGAAAGCGGTTAATAAAATTAATAAATTTTTGCCAGTCATTTTTTATGTGGCTAAATGGCAGTGCCACCCTCAGTTACAAAATGTACGGTTTTGTAACTCAGTTTTTTTATCACACTTCGACAAGCTCAGTGTAACGTTGTAATAACCCAGCAGCAGCCTTGGCCTTCGGCTAGCTGTAGTTCATCTGGGTTGTTTTTTCTTAGGAACTAACCAAGAAAAAAGTTGATTAATTTGTTAATGTTATTCTGGTTCGCTTGATTTGTCATTAAAAAATAGATCGGAATTTAATTTCATTAAAATTTTTTCAAGTTCTTTTGTGGAGATATTCTTTACTATTATTTGTCCATTTTTATCTAATAAGTAATTTGTTGGAAACGAGTTTATGTTGTACTTGCTGCAGAGAGAATCGTTTAATACATTGTAGTTTATCCAATTCAGATGATTTTTTTTTATTGTTTCTTGCCATAGCTCTTTTTTATCTTGGTTATCTACTGATATGGCAATTATTTCAAAATCAGATCGTTGAAACTTATTATAAATGGTTTTATAATTTTGAAACTCCTTTAAACAAGGAGAACATTCACTAAACCAAAAGTCAACTAAAATATATTTTGTTCCCAGTTGAGATGAGTTAAACTCAATAATTTTTGATGCTTCATTTTTTAGGCTTAATATGGGAAATATTTTACCTATATTCATTGAAGATGCACTTGTTAATTTTTGATAAAGAGTTTTAGCGGCAAAAGAGTTTTTAATTTCTTTTGATAAACGCCTATATGTGTTCATATAAATTTCTTCAAACCCGAAATTGTCAAATCGTTCAATCAATTTCCAGAGACCGAAATAACTGTTTGGGTAATCTAGTACATACTGATAAAATACCGAATCTGATTTTTTTCTTAATTCCTTCCATTTCTCTATTAAAAATGTTTCAAAATTAGTAGCTAATACACCCTTACTGCTTGCATAAAGTGAATCTTCACTTTTATTTATTTGTTGAGATTGTTTTACTATATCGTTAAACTTTAATTTATATGCTTCTTGTTCTTTATTTACTAAAAAAGATGACGATATGGGTGAAATGTATTCGTCGATTGTATTGATTTGTATTTGTATATTTTCTGGATACAGAAGAACTGTACCAGTTGTACCTTTATTTTTTTTTGAATAAACTATAAATACATGAGCAGTTGGAAAATTGCTATAAAATTTTTTTTCAATCTTAAAATTTCCATTTATAATTAAAGAAGAATCAATACCGTTAAGTTCATAATATTGTTGTGGTACTGATTTAACCAAGTAAATTTTACCGCTATCTATATTGGCAACACTTCCATTTATAAAATATTTTTTTTGAGCAACTAATAAATTACTACTAATAAATACTAAAAATAAACATGCAAAATATTTCATCTTAAATTTTTTAAAAAACCCCTCATTACAACTGCAATGAGGGTTATAAGTATTAACACATATGTGGCTTTGCACAAACTTTCGCTTGTGTACACGAAATTGAACTTCGACAAACTCGAAGACCACAATCTGCATCAGTTGTGCAAGAAGTACAAATAGCTGCTGCTGAATCATCATCACCAACTTCTTCTTCCGTTTGATTGCCCCCCATTATTTTTTTTGCCTCATTTCTGCTTAAAGCAGTACCAAGGTTTGCAAATTTTTTGTTCATTTTTTTGGTTTAATGCCTCCCTAAATCCCTCCTCAGGAGGGGCCTTTTGAAAGCGGTTAAGAAAATTAATAGTTTTCACCATTGGTTTTTTAGATGGTTAAATGGCAGTACCACACTCAGTTACAAAATGTACGGTTTTGTAACTGAGTTTTTTATTGTCATGCTGAGGAACGAAGCAACTCTCCTTTATTGAACAGATTCCTCGTTTCTTCGGAATGACATTCAGTAAGCAGATGCATCCTTTCATTGGCATGACATAAACCCAGCAGTAACCTTGGCCTTCGGCTAACTGTAGTTCATCTGGGTTGTTTTTCTTAGGAACTAACTAAGAAAAAAAGGTTAAACCACCCCTAAACCCTCCAAAGGAGGTGATTTAGGATAATAAATATTTTAAATCTTTTACACTATATACATCGGGCATTTGATAACCATTAATAAATATAGTTGGTGTAAAAGAGATATCTGTTTTTGTACACCATTCATTCATTTTTTCTACTGCAAAACCTTGTTTTTCTAATTCGCCGTTTAAAGGATATTTTAAAGCAAATTCATCATATTTTTTTTCTTTGGCTAAATACCAGTCATCTAAGGCCTGTTTGGTTTGTGCTTCAATATTTTGTGCTGCAATGGCTAGTAAGTGTTTAACTGGTTGCACCAACGGATCGTTTGGTTTATTACTAGCTGTAAAAATAATTTTTGCTTTTACATTGGGGTTGGCTTCTAAAATGGCTTCAATTTCGGGGTGTGCCGTTGCACAGGGTCCACAATAAGGGTTACACACTTTAATAATGGTATTTTCTGCATTGGGATTTCCAATTTCAATTCCTAAACCATTGGTGGTTTCAACAATTTGTTTTTGTTTTGGTAGTAGGGCATTAAAAATTCGGGTATCGTATTTTAAACGCATTATGCTACGTTTGTTTCGCTTATTTTCTTGGGCTTTTAATAAATTGGGTTTTAGCGTATACCAAAAAAGCAAGGGTAGTAAGAAGCTTATTAGAAATTGTAGATTAGGGATTAGAATGAAGGAAGGGTTAATTGGTTGATTGGTTAACTGGTTAATTAGTGGAATACTTTTTAGTTGACTTGTAGATAACGCAACAATGAACTCACTTACCAATAATGCTTGTACAGCCAAACACAATACACACCATTGTTTGGCAACACGCCATTGGTAAAATACAGAAAAAATTGTGTAGGGCAGTGCTAATATATTTAGTAGTCGTATTATTTGAAATGATGCTGTTGGATTTAGTATTAAAAACAAAAAACTACCTGTAAAATAAAAAAAGCCTATTTCGCTCCAACTAATTGAACCAAACAACTTACTTTGTTTGCTGCTAAGTATGGCATTGCAATTGGTTTTGCTGCCTGCTGTACATATTTGTTGTAAAATTGGGTTTGCTTTGTCAACCTCGTACCATAACAATAGGCTGGTTACCACCATACCCATAAGCTTTAAAAAAGTAAGTATTGTATAATATACCAGTTGATTACTTTGAGTTGTAAGATTGTACAATGCAAAACTATTTATTGCAATAGTTGTTAATGCCAGTATAAATAAAGCTGGTATTTTTAAAATTTGTAAAACTTCGTTTTGGCGGTTTTGTTTGTACAATTTTTCGCCAGAATTATCTGTTGTTTCAGCTACCAATACTACACCACTCCAGCTATTAATAAAGTTGCTAAAGCTTGTAGTAATTAATTTACCCCCCCCAATATTGTTATTATATGTAATATTATTGTTGCTAGTATGGGTAACTGTAAGAAAATTATTTTTGTTAGTATGTGCAATAAATGGGGTTGGTATTTCGGCTAATTTTTCTGCACTTGTTTTTAATACCATATTATCTATATGCCATTGTTGTAAACTATCGGCAATGGCTAAAATGGTAGCATTGTCTGGGTGGTTTTGTATGGTATTGTTAATAGTTGTTTTACAAACTTTTACCCCCAAAAGTTTTACCAAATGTATTGTGGCAATTACGGGTTGCGTAAAGCCGTTTAATGCTTGTAGCATAAAACAATAATATTATGTTAGTAAATTGCGTATACCGTTTATTGCTTAAAAAGGCAACATAAATGCTAATTAATCGGAGAATAAAATAGGCCAATTAATTACCAAATTTATATATGTTTCGTCAGGGGGGTTGTTTAAGTAAATGCAATTCAGCATTACATAGTGTAATATTAAAGTATTCTTTTTAATTTATAAAATATTTTTTTTAAATTAGTAAAGTTGCGTATAAGTACCCTACTTTTTGATTGCGTAAATTACGTAATTTCTATATTAACACCTTTCTCATTGCTTCTGCTTTCAATAAACATTCTTCATATTCACTTTCGGCATTGCTGTTGTAGGTGATGCCCCCACCAACTTGATAGCTTATGTATTGGGTAGTTGCATTGTACATAATGCTGCGTATAACTACATTAAAATCGAAGTTTTTATTGGGGGCTATATAACCAACGCAGCCACTATAAATACCACGTTGGGTTTGCTCGTATTGTTCGGTTAGTTGTATTACTTTAAGCTTGGGGGCACCCGTCATACTTCCCATAGGAAAAGTGGCTTCTAATACATTTGTAAAATTTGTATTGGGTTGTAGCGTGCCACTAATGGTAGATATCATTTGGTGTACTTGTGGAAAGGTATAAACAGCAAAAATTTCATCTACTTTAACAGATCCTTCGGTACAAATTTTACTTAAATCGTTTCGTACCAAATCTACCACCATTACATTTTCGCTTTTGTCTTTTAAGCTATTTTGTAATGCTATTTTATTGGCAATATCGATTTCACTATCGATTAAATTTCTTTTAAAGGTTCCTTTTATAGGTTGAGAGATAATTTGATTGCCCTCTTTTTTTACATAACGCTCGGGGCTAGCACACAATAAATATTGATTGTTTAGTTTGTAATAACAAGAAAACGGATTGGGAGAAACTGCTGCTAATTTTTGATAAACTTGTACTGGGTTAATAGCATAATTTTCGGCAAAAAATTCTTGGCAAAAATTAATTTCATAACAATCGCCTCGAAGTATGTGTTTTTGTAATTGCTCGATTATTTGCAGGTATTTTTCTTTGGGGATTCGGGGGAGGATTGGGTTTCTTGTTTGTAGTTTCTCGTTTCTTGTTACTCGTTCTTGGTTGTTTGTTGCTTCGTTTTTAGTTGTTTGGTGTTTGGTGTTGGGTGTTGTTGTTTTGTTGTTTGGAAGTTCGTTATTTGTTTCTAGTTGTTGGTTTGTTTTTGATGCTTGAGATACAATTTGGTTGAAAATAGCATTTGGATTATTATTAATACAACTTATGGTAACTGAAATTTCGGTTAATTCGATAACTGTTTCTGGAACAAAGAAAAAAATAGATGGAAATCCAATTCCGTCAGGATGGCTAGAAGTTAAACTGTGTATTTCGTTTTTATAATCGTAGCTAACATGGCCAAATAGCCAATCGTTTTGTTTGGATTCGAAAATTTTAAAATCTTCCAATGTATTATTAACAAAGCTTATAACAGCATTTACTGCCATCAAACATTCTACACTATTGTGCTTGGTTTGGTAATGATGGTTATCTAAAAAACAACAAATGTTGAACTGGTTTGCCCAGATCAACATTTGTTGTTTAAATTGGTTAAAATTATTAATGGCAAAACTTGCCTTTGTTCTATTTGCCAATGGGTGTTTAATTAATAATCGTCGTCATCACTGCCACCAAAATCGTCTCCATCATCAAACAAATCAAACTCCTTAAAGTCTTCGTCAACTTTAAACTCTTCTTCATCGCTTGTGGTTCCTTTTTTGGGTCCAGCAGCCTTTCCACCACCTTTAGCTTTTGGTACATCAAACTCATCAAA
>JANOZK010000054.1:0-16426 GCA_031429335.1 Chitinophagaceae bacterium
TGCCTAATAGACATTAAATGCAGCTTCACTAGTTGTCATTTCGACTATAGGAGAAATCTCATTTTCTATAGAAAAATCAATAGACAGATTCCTCTCCTGCTAGCCAGCAGGAGAGGAATGACAATACTCATTTAATGTCTAATTGGTATTATTATACCATCAATAAATGCGTATGAGACAATTACTTCCTTTTTCTTCCCATACTTTTTAAACTGGCTTTTTGTTCATCGGTTAAAATTGCTTCAAAAGATTCTTTGTTGCCTTTCATGAGTTGCTTTACTTGCTCTTTTTTTTCTAAAGAAGCTAGTGTTTCATTGTTTTTTAAGGCTGTAATTTTTTCTCGTGTTTTATCTTGTAGCAATTTTATTTTTGCTAATAGATCAGTTGATAAATCCAACTTTATTTTCATTCTTTCTAGTCTAGCAGCTGCTTGTACTTGGCTATTCTCTTGAGCTTGTTTTTTATGATTTGCTATTTTTTCTTTTTGTTCTGTAGTTAGCAATGCTAGCATTTTGGTTTTTCTTTCTTGCTCTAAATTGGCTAATTGTTTTTTATAATTACCCATTGTAATATTATCATTGGCCTTTAGTAGGGTATGTTTTTCTTGAAAATTTTTGGCAATTGCTTTAGCCTGAGTTTTCTGTTCTTCTGTTAGTTGCAAGTGTTTTTGCACTTTAGCTAACTTGCTTTCTTGTTCATGTTTGCCATGGTGTTTGGCAGTTGCATTGGGTTGTGCTTTTTGTTGTTGTGCATTTGTGCTAGTATACATTAATACTATACTTAATGTTAAAATGATTACTCTTTTCATGATTTATCTTTTTAAAAGTTATGCTATAAAGACGGTGAGCCATATAAAAAGTTTAATGACAACTATTTTTTCCCTTTCACTAAATCATAAGATGCATCAATCATTTCTTTTAGTTGCTTAATTGATAACACACCATTAACAATAATTGTATTCCAATGCTTTTTATTCATGTGGAAGCCAGGCAATACAGTTTCTGGATATGTTTCTCTTAGCTCAATCGCTTTATCTGGATTGCACTTTACATTAAATTGTAAGGGTGTATTATCTAACCCAGTTAATAAAAAAATCTTGTTGTAAACTTTAAATACAAGAGTGTCTTCTCCAAACGGGAAACCTTCTTCTACATTGGGTTTACTTAATACATAGTTTCTTAATTGTTCAATATTCATGGAATAAAATTAAAAAAGTCCTGCAATCTTGCAGGACTTAAAATTATTAATATGTTTATGATAATTGTATGAGCTTTTTCAATTCAACATCATTTACAATTGTCACTTACCCAAACACCATCTATCATTACTTTGCAAACATTGGTTAAATATTCATACGGATCGCCATCGAATAAAACTAAGTCAGCATCCTTGCCTTTTTCAATGCTACCTACTCTTTTTTCAATTCCTAATAATTTAGCTGGATTTAATGTAATAGATTTTAAACCTTCTTCATAAGGTAATCCATAAGTAACAGCCAATGCTGCTTCATACAACAGTACATGTGTTTTAGGAACATATCCTTCGTAACCAGTTTCAATACTAACTATTATGCCAGCAGCGGTAAGTATTGCAGCACTTTCTCTTGTCATATTTACCATATCACCAGCATTTCTTGCCATTGTTGAATGTAATATAATTTCTGCTTTTGCTTCTTTTATTTCATCAATTAATTTATAAGCTTCAGCGGCACCATTAATTACCAATTTAAAGTTAAACTCTTTGGATAAACGAATAGCATTCATAATATCATTGCTAGCGTTTACCGTTATCAATGCTTTTATTTCTCTATTTAAAAGTTTAGCTAAGGCCTCATATTTTAAATCCATTGCTGGACGTTTAGAGCTGTCTTTATCTTGTTGCTTTTGCATATAGTTTTGTGCTTTCAACAACTCTGTTCTAATCATAGCAATTTGTTTTGCTTTTGTACCAGGGCTTGTAAAATTACTTTGTACAGTTGAGCCAATGGTCATAGCTAACATTTGTATGGGTACTAGTGTTACATCATCTATTTTACCTGGCTTCGTTTTTACAACCATTGTTTGGCCACTTACCAACGCACCAATACCATGACCTGTATGCATGGTTGTTACGCCAAAATCTCTGACGTATTTTACCAATTTGTCTTCGGGATTATATGCATCGAAAGCCCTTAACTCTGGCTGAATGGGGGATGATTTTTCTAGTTGATCCTGATCTGTTGGAATATTTAATGGACCAGAAAGACCAACAACGCTCCTTGCATCAACAAATCCTGGGGTAACTACTTTAGCAGTAATGATTGCATAGTTTTTTGGAATCGAAATTTCTTTATCTGTACCTACATTTTCAATTTTACCATCTTTTACCAATACCACACCATTCTTAATAGGTGCTCCATTAATAGTATAAACTATTTCTGCTTTTATAGCAATTTGTGCCGATACAATGAATGGTACAAATAAGAAACAGTTGATTAATTTAAATATTTTTTTCATTTGATTTTTTTTAGGAATGAGTTTACTGAATACCAATTTCATCATCATGATTGTGGTATTCTTCTCTATTTGTAGAATACACTTTATATCCACCAACTAAAAATGCTTTATCAGCTGGGTTAGAAATATCATATCTCTTTTTCCCTTCTACCCAAGTTTGTTCAACCTTTGTATATATACTAAATGGATCGCCTGATAAAATAATAAAATCGGCATCCTTTCCTTTTTCCAATGAGCCGATTCGGGAAGATAAATCCAGCATTTTAGCACCACTAATGGTTAAAGATTCTAAAGCTTTTTCTCTACTCATGCCAGCTTTAACAGCCATTGCTGCAGCACGAATTAATAAACGAGAATCGGTTACGCCATCATCTGTGTGAATAGCTGTTAAAACGCCTGCACCAGATAATGCACCACCATTTGTTGTTGAATAGTCCATTGCTTCTAATTTACCCCCAGGAGATTCTATAACGATAATTGAACAAGCTACATTTGCTTTTGCAATTTCATCTTTCACTTTCCAACCCTCGCTAACATGGTGAAGTACCACTCTAAATCCAAATTCTTTACTTAATCGAATAGCTGTTAAAATATCATTTTCTTTATGTGTATGAAAATGGACAATACGTTTACCTTGCAAAATTTCAACCAAAGGCTCTAAACGAATATCTCTTTCAGGAAGCTTGGACGAATCGGTTCCAGCTTTTTCTATTTTCTTTTTGTATTCTTGGGCTTTTATAAATAATTCCCTATCCATAGCAGCACTTTTAGCCCTTGTACCAGGAAAACCAGTTGTGCCACGCATTGGATTGGTGCCATTAGCCATTTTCATTCCACCGAATACTCCTTTTTCATTTACTAGCACAAAATCTTCCATCACTTTTGCTTCACGCATTTTTACATATACGGTTTGTCCACTCATTAAATGCCCACTACCTGGCATAATGTTTATGGTTGTTATACCGCCAGATAATGCTTTTTTAAATCCGTCGGATGTAGGATTAATTGCATCGAAAGCCCTTGTATCTGGGTTTAATGCAGCCGAATTATCACCACCTTCTGGCCCTCCTAAATGTGAGTGAGTATCTACAATGCCGGGCATTATTATTTTGCCTTTTACATCTTGTACAATTGCATCTACAGGAATTTTTAACGAGGCATCTCCAACTGCTATAATTTTTCCATCTTGAACAATCAATACTCCATTGGTGATTGGATTACCTACAATAGGGTAAATAGTTGCATTTTTAAATGCGATTGGTTTGGATTGTGCAGGTAAGAGATTGTACATAAAAATGCACATAGCCAGCAGCCAATGTTGTTTTCTCATTTTATTAGTTTTATTGAACCGAAAGATACAGAAGATAGTGGAAAAGACAAATTTATTGTGGGCTTAAAAATCTGTTTGTAGCTAGTTGGTATTTTTATTTTACTAATTAATTATAAGTATAAAAAATTCGTATTTAATACTAGTTCAATATTAACGGTATACAATTAAAAAGCCCTGCATTATTGCAGGGCTTAATTTAAGAATTATTTGTATTACAACATCTTCTTCATTACATCTACCAATTCGCTTTTATAAATTGGTATGCCCATTACTTTATTATAACCTTTGGCATCTACCATATAAATATCTCTAATAATTTTTATCAATTGTCCGTTGTTAATTTCTGGCACTAAAACTTGATCGAAGTTTTTAATAATATCGCCTAAGTTTTTTGGAAACGGTCTAACATAACGAATATGTGCATGGCTAACTGCATGTCCTTCGGCTTGTAACTCTAACACTGCACTTTTTATAGCACCATAAGTACTGCCCCATCCAATTACCAATATTTTGCCTTTTGATGGGCCACTATCTAATGTTTGTTCTGGTATATATTGTGCAATTTTATCTACTTTCTCCTGACGTATGTTCACCATCAACTGATGATTCTCTGGTTCGTAGTTTACATTACCTGTAATGTTTTGTTTTTCCAAACCACCAATTCTATGTTCAAGGCCTGGTGTACCTGGAACAGCCCATGGTCTGGCTAATTTTTCATCACGTAAATAGGGTAAATATTTTTCTTCGTCTTTGTTTAATTCAGTTTTAAATTTTACTTCAATTTTTAGTAGATCATCTGCTTTTGGAAATTTCCAAGGCTCGGCACCATTGGCAATAAAACCATCGCTTAATAAAATAACTGGGGTCATATGTTGTACAGCAATTCTTACAGCTTCAAAAGCAGCTTCAAAACAATCGCTTGGTGTACTTGCCGATACAATAGGCATTGGACATTCTCCATTTCGGCCATAATAGGCTTGCATTAAATCGCTTTGTTCGGTTTTTGTTGGTAAACCTGTACTTGGGCCACCACGTTGTATGTTAATTATTACTAATGGAATTTCTAACATTACTGCTAAACCCATGGCTTCTGCTTTTAAAGCCATACCAGGGCCAGATGTTGTTGTAATACCCAAAAGCCCGCCATAGCTTGCACCAATAGAACTTGTTATGGCAGCAATTTCATCTTCTGCTTGAAAAGTTCTGATACCAAAATTTTTGTATTTACTCAGCTCATGTAAAATATCGCTTGCTGGTGTAATTGGATACGATCCTAAAAAAATGGGTAAGCCACTTTTTTCGCTGGCAGCAATTAAACCATAGGTTAATGCTTGGTTACCCATGATGCTTCTATAAGTACCAGCAGGCATTATTGCTTTTTCTACTTTGTAACGAGTAGTAAAAGTTTCAGTAGTATCTCCATAATTATAACCAGCTTGTAAAACCTTTATATTACTTTGTAAAATAGTTTCTTTTTTGCCAAATTTTTCTTGCAAAAAGGTAATGGTATTATCTAAGGTTCTATTGTACATCCAATAAATGTAGCCTAGCACAAACATGTTTTTTGCACGGTCTCTTTCTTTGGTTCCTAAATCGGTAAAGTCTTTTAACGATTCTCTGGTAAGCTTGGTAACATCAATTTTAATTAATTCGTAACTATCTAAACTGCCATCTTCTAATGGGTTTACACCATCGGGGTAGTTGGCTAAACGTAAATTTTTATTATCAAAACCGTCAATATTGGCAATTATTTTTCCACCTGGTTTTATACTTTTTAAATTTACTTTTAAAGCCGCAGCGTTCATGGCAACTAAAACATCTGCAATATCGCCGGGGGTATAAACTTTGTTAGATGAAAAGTGTAACTGAAATCCACTAACGCCTGGTAAAGTTCCAATCGGAGCTCTAATTTCGGCAGGAAAGTCTGGGAAAGTTGCTAAATCAATACCTAACATGGCGGTATTGTTTGTAAATTGTTGACCTGTTAATTGCATACCATCTCCACTATCTCCAGCAAACTTTATTACCACGTCTTGCAATAATTCTTCTTTTGTATTCATCATTTTTAATTATAGCACAAATGTAACAAATCAGTACATTAGCTGGGGCTACAATTTTAAAAGTTAAGGGGGTTCTTTTTTATTTATCATTAGCTTTGTATAGCTTTTAAAGTTTTAGCCACACATTCTTTAAACCAGATATTAAACCTTTAAAATAAATAAAGTGAATATAAAATTCATGACTTTACCATTATTTTCTTTGCTATGGTTATTGGTTGCATGTAACAATGCAGCTCAAAATATCACTGATAATGATACTGTTACAACTAAACAATCTACAAAAGTTACCATACCAGTAAACCCAGATATTGAAAAGTTTGAACGAAAACTTTTTTCATACGATAGTACCAAAACTTATATTTATTTAACTTTTGATGATGGTCCACATGGAGGAACCAAAGAATGCTTTACTATTTGTAAAAAACTAGGTATTAAAGCTACTTTTTTTATGGTAGGTAGGCATGCCAAGGATGTTTGGGGGCAGCAAACAGTAAAAATGATTAGAGATGCTTACCCTCAAATCTTATTGGCTAATCATAGTTATACCCATGCTAACGAAAAGTATAAATATTTTTACGAACATTCAACAATGGCAGAGCAAGATTTTTATCAGGCACAACAAAGCCTAAATGTTCCTTACAAAATAATACGTTTACCTGGCAACAATGCTTGGGTAAGAAAGGGTGAAATTAAAGGCACCCATTTAGTAAATGCCGTTTGCAAAAAGTTAGATAGTGCTGGTTACAATGTAATTGGATGGGATGTTGAATGGAACTTTAGCCGAGGCCAGTCGTACCCAGTTCAAAGTGCTTCAAAAATTGCAGAGCAAGTAAATAATGCTGCAACTGGGCATACGCATACATCTAAACATGTTATGATTTTAACGCATGATAGAATGTTTAGAACACCAGCATTTGCCGACTCTTTGAGCAAGTTTATTACTGCAATTAAACAAAATCCCAATTATGTTTTTGAAACGGTAGATCATTACCCCAATTTAAAATTTTAGACTATTTTGTTTTTTGAGGTGGTGGCTTATAATCGAAAGGTAGAGAGTTGGCCATTTTTTCACTCCAGCCCCAAAAGCCCGATGACAACATATCTAAACCTTGATAATGCATACCATTGGCTGTAACAAAAATGGGTAGTTGATGAATTAAATAAATGACAGATTGTATAAAATTGTTGGGTTTAGCCTGCATATATTCTCGAGAAAACTCAATCGGTTCGGCCTTTTTTCTGTAAATTATTTGCAGCCTATCCGTAAAATCTAAAGTTGCAGTAACACTATCTTTAGCATAAGCAATACTATCGCCGGGCAATAACTCATTCATTACAATAGTTTGTTCGTCTGGTTCACGCATCATTCTGTTATAATAAACAGTGGAATCAGCACGATAAATATTACCTTCAGTAGAATCGGTTTGAACATACGTTATTAGGCCATTTGCACCTTGTTTAGCACCTTTCATTCTTTGTTTCATAATGGCGGTTACTCTTTGTTTCTCTAGGTTCGGTTGTTTAAGTAATTTTCTTACTTCAAATTCTTCTTCACTTATCCTATTTCTGTACAACGCCCTCATAAAGTGCATCATAGAACCATAATACACTTCACTTCTTTGCTCTTCCCAACGCTTTATTTTACCTTTTCTTCTTGTTTCCATTTGTGTAAATAAAGGAAAACCAGCAAAAAATAATAATCGAGTGGTTAAATCATATTCAAACTTCACCATATCATATTTTATGTTGTAGCCCAACATTTCATTTTCAATGATTAAGGTTTCATTGGCAAAAGCATACAATGTATTTTCTTTTCTATCGAACCTAAATTTAACTACCTCTTTGTTTTTTATAATGCATGTTGGGGCAAAGGCAGAATTACCTATAAAACATTCTAAAAAAGTTTTGCCCCATTTGGTCCATCCATCTTTTTCGTATGACTGAACAATTACTTCTTGAAGTTCTTTGGCACGAGGTATTAAATAGATAGTTACATTCTCTAATTTAGAAGATACAACAGTAGTTTGATATGGCTCATAGCCAATACATGATACAATTAAATCGAACCTGCCTGATGGGAAATTTGGTATAGTAAATTCGCCATTAACATTACTAGTAGTGCCTACAGAAGTATTGCTTAAGTAAATACTTGCCGATTGTATGGGCAATTTTGTATCGGAAGCAAATATTTTACCACTAAAATTTTGCCCAAAACTTAGTTGATATATGAAAGAAAAAAGTAGTAGAATATATGAACGCATATTCAAAAATAGTTAAACAATTGTATAACCATTATCAAAGAAGGTTAATTATGGTTAATGGTTTTCAAAGCAGATAATCGAACAATTTTCACTTTCAACTTGTATATTTTATTTAAATAGCCAATCAGCATTTACATTTGCAGCTTAAATTGATTTATATGCGTTTATACATAATTTTAATAATTGTTAGTGCTTTATTTAGTGCTTGTGGACCAAACAATGTTACAGAAGATAAAAGCTTGAAAAAATACTTTGATGAAAATAAAGTTGAAGGCACATTTGGGCTTTTTGACAATACTTTGGGAGAATTTACAGTTTATAACTTAAGTCGTTATAAAGATTCTGCATACTCACCTGCATCTACTTTCAAAATTGTAAATTCATTAATAGGTATTCATACTGGCCGAATTGTAAATGAGAAGATGGTGATTAAATGGGATGGTGTTGTACGTAATAGAACAGAATGGAATAAAGACCTTACTATGGAAGAAGCCTTTAAAATTTCTGCTGTGCCTTATTACCAAGAAGTTGCCAGACGAATTGGAAAAGATACCATGCAACAATGGTTAGATAGTTTAAGTTATGGCACTAAAAAAATCACTTCAAAAATTGATAGCTTTTGGTTAGATAATTCGCTAAAAATAACACCCGATGAGCAGTTGGGGCTTGTAAAAAGATTGTACTTTAATCAACTACCATTTAGTAAAAGTACCCACGAAATGGTGAAAAATGTTATGGTGCAAGAAAACAATGCCAATTATATTTTAGCATATAAAACGGGTTGGGGTTTTAAAGAAAATGGAAAATCGATTGGTTGGGTTGTTGGTTGGCTTGAAGAAAACAAACATCCCCATTTTTTTGTTCTGAACTTAGAAGGGGAGAAAGATATAGATATGATAAATATCAGAAAAAATATACTCATGGGCATATTAAAGCAATTGGGTTATTTAAAGGGCAAGCGATAATAATTTTATATGGATATTTCTGGCATCAATAATTTTTAGTTTTTATTTATCATTTCAATACTTAGCTTGCAGCCGATGTTGCAATTTGAACACCTAGAATATTTTTGGGTTTCTCTAATTTTTATTCCATTAGTTATGTTGCTTTTGGCCAACCTACATTGGAAAAGAAGCATAAAAAGAAATATTGGAAACGAAGGCTTAATTAATTTATTAATCAGTAATTATTCGCCAAAAAAGTATCTACTAAAATTGATTTTTTTTTTAATTGCTATTGCCCTCATAATTATAGCAGCAACCAATTTAAGAAAACCAATAGCAGAAAAAGGCACCAATACAAATGGTATTGATATAATGATTGCTTTAGATGTAAGTAAAAGCATGTTAAGCCAAGATGAAAAACCTTCTCGTTTAGATAAAGCCAAACAATTTATTTATCAACTTACACAAAATTTGCAAAACAATAATATTGGTTTGGTAGTTTTTGCTGGCGAACCTTTTTTGCAAATGCCTTTAACCAGCGATATGGCTGCAGCATCTATATTTATTAGTAATGCCAATACCGATTTGGTAAACCTTCAAGGAACAGTTTTAAGCGATGCTTTGGCTTTGTGCGATGCCTCGTTAAACACAAAAGAGAGAAAAAGTAAAGCAGTTGTATTAATAACCGATGGAGATGATCATGACGATAAAGCCTTAGACGTAGCAAAAAAATTATCCGAACACGGTACAACTATTTATACAGTTGGTGTGGGTAGTGTAAAAGGTGCACCAATTATGGAAACTGGTAGTAATGATTATAAAAGAGATAAAGATGGGCAAACCATTATTACCAAGTTAAACGATGTGTTATTGAAAGATTTAGCAAAAGCAACTAATGGTAATTATTTTTGGCTGAACAATACCAATACAGTTGCTTCAAATGTTTTAGACCAGTTAAATAAATTAGAAAAAAAACAAATTACAAGTGCTGGTGGTAATATTAATTATCAATCTTTTTACATGTATTTTTTAGCATTGGCTATTGTATTACTAATGGTAGATTTTTTTGTAAGTGAAAGAACTTTAAAAGTTGCATAATTGTATTTGAATATGAAAATTTATTGTACCTTATTAATTTGTTGTTGTTGTACATTTTTGTTTGCACAAAAAGAAAACCAATCGATTATTAACGGTAACGAATCCTATAAAAAAGCAGAATTTGCTTTAGCAGAAGCTAATTATAACAAGGCTTTAAACACGAATAGTACCAATGCGGTTGCCTTGTACAATAAAGCCAATGCTTTACATAAACAAAACAAATTTGCAGAAGCTGCAACTTTGTACGAAGCTGCATTAAACAATAGTAAAGATGATAGTTTACAAGCAAAAGCTACTTATAACAAAGGTGTTGCAAATGCCAAACAACAAAAATGGCAAGAAGCGATAAACGATTTTAAAAATGCTTTAAAATTAGCACCAACCAATAAAGAAGCTAGAGAAAATTTACAGAAAGCATTGAATGAATTGAAGAAGCAAACACCACCCAAAGACGAACCCAAAAAAAATAAGAACGACGATAAAAAGGAACAGAAAAAGAAAGAGCAACCAAAAATGAGCAAAGACCAAATGGAGAATGAATTAAATAAATTACGAAACGAAGAAAAAAAGTTACAAAAGGAAATGCAAAAACAAAAAGTACAAAAAGTATCTCCAGAAAAAGATTGGTAGTTATACTAAAATGAGTTTTAATCTAAACCAAAATTTTCTCGTCTAATGCCCATTGAATAGCTGTTTTAACCATTTTTCTGGTCTATTACAGATATCACATCGGTATTATTTTAACGCTTTCAAAAATCTTGTAAAATTATTATTACTGGTTACTACTTCATTATGGGTTTTGTTACTATGAATGATTACAGTATTATTTTTAAATAAATCTTCATTGGTATAATTGTCTTCTGATGTATGTAAATACTTAAATGTTGCACTGTCTAATTTTTGTATGAATTATTTACAGTTTTGGAGGGTACCTCCATTATTGGTGTACACACAAAAAAGTTTTGCTTTTTTATTTTCGGCAATAAACTTCATAAATGTTGATTCTTCAGCATACAATGCATCGAACAAAAAAATACCAGAAACATTGTTAAATAAATTGTTCTTGTTTAAAATTTTTGCAATTGCCCGGTAAGCACCACTATGGCCAGATAAGCAAATAGTTTGCTCTTTATTAACTTTAATGGCATTTAATTGAACTAATTGTTTTTTTACATCCTGCATAAACAATAGAAAAATATTTTCTTGTTCAAATTTGCCAGCATAACTGTCAGGAGCATTTTTGGGGCCTTCAGGTAAAATCAGGATGCCGTTGATATTTGATGCATAAAATTGATCTATTAAATTAAATTGTTGTAAGGCACTATCCACATTATTGTTCCATCCGTGGAAGTAAACAACTTGTTTGTACAATTTATTTTTTTTAAAATGTTTAGGTATAAACACCAAAAAACTACTATCTAGGTAATGATTTGTAGCATTATAAATTTTACCATTATACATCCTTGGTTCAACATTTCTTAAAGAATCTGGAAACATGTTGTAAGTTGAACTTAAACGATAGAGGGTACCTAAATCTTTATAGTTGGTTTGTGTATTTCCTTCAAAAAAAGTAAAAATAATGGCTAAACAAAACAATCTTTTCATAGTTAGCATTTAGTTAGCTAAAAGTATTGTTTTTTTAGGCACTTTTGCAAGATAGTTCTAGAGTGGTTATGATTAATTCAATTGTCTAATACACTTAATTTAAAAATAGTACTTTATTTATATGCAACTCTACACAAAAAGTTTAACTACTTACAATCGTTTAAAAACCAGAGAAGTTAAAATAGGCAATTTGCTATTGGGTAATTTTCACCCAATTCGTGTGCAAACAATGACTACTACAGATACTATGGATACCCTGGCTACTGTAGAGCAAACCATTCGTTGTATTGAAGCTGGTGCAGAGTTGGTACGCATTACTGCCCCATCAAAAAAAGAAGCAGAAAATTTACAAAATATTAAAGACGAATTACGTAAACGTGGCTACAATACGCCATTGGTTGCCGATATTCATTTTACACCAAATGCTGCCGAAATTGCTGCTAGAATTGTAGAAAAAGTTAGGGTTAATCCTGGCAATTATGTTGACAAAAAAAAGTTCGAACAAATTGATTATACCGATGCAGAATATGCTGAAGAAATTGAAAGAATTAGAGATCGTTTTACACCACTGGTTTTAATTTGTAAAGAATATGGAACAGCCATGCGTATTGGCACCAATCATGGTAGTTTAAGCGATAGAATTATGAGCCGTTACGGAGATACAGCTAACGGTATGGTAGAAAGTGCTATGGAATTTTTACGTATTGCAAGAAGCTTAGATTACCACAATATTATATTGAGTATGAAAAGCAGTAACCCACAAGTAATGGTGCAAGCTTACAGATTATTGGTACAACAAATGGATGCTGAATTTGGTGAAATTTATCCATTACATTTAGGTGTTACCGAAGCAGGGGATGGAGAAGACGGTAGGGTTAAAAGTGCAGCTGGCATTGGTACTCTATTAGAAGATGGTATTGGCGATACGGTTAGAGTGAGCTTAACCGAAGATCCTGAATTTGAAATACCCGTGTGTAGAGATTTAGTAAAAAGATATGAGGAGCAAGGTTTAAGGAATAGGGCTAAAGGTATTCCTACGATTGAAAAAATTCCTTACAGCCCATTTGAATACAAAAAAAGAAAATCCTTTGCCGTTGATAATATTGGCGATAACCAAGTACCTGTTGTAATTGCCGATTTAAGTAAGTTGCAAGAAATTACGCCCACCACATTAGAAAGTATTGGTTATAAATATGATGTTGTAACCGATAAATGGAATATAGGTGATGCAGCTGCAGATTATATTTTTACTGGAAAACCTGAACTAGATTTTGCTTTACCTGGCACATTAAAAGTAATTACCTGGCCTAGTTTTTGGCAAGAGGCAACAGATAAAGAAAAATACATACCTATTTACGATGCAAAGGGTTTTATTGAAGCCGAGCATAAGCACCATAAATTAAATTTTGTGATGTTGGATTGCTTTAGCGAAACTGATGCTTTTACTGAGTTAGATGCATTGCTTAAAAGTCCCTCCTTTGGAGGGGTTGGGGAGGCAGTTGTACTGTGTTTAAGTAGCCAAAACGCACATACCATGCCTGCTGTACGAAGAATGTTTATGGAATTGTTGGAACGGAAAATAGAAAATCCCGTTGTATTAATTGTAGATAGCAATTGGCAAACTGCCGATGAGCATTTAATACATTATGCAACCGAAGCTGGTGCGTTGTTGCTAGATGGTTTTGGCAATGGTGTTTGTTTTGGAATGAGCCCCAATAGTTACGAGCAAGCCAATCTTAGCTCTCAACAATCAACAGGTAGAACGTATTTACAAAACCAATCTACCGAACAATTTGTAAATAATACCGCTTTTTCTATATTACAAGCAACACGTACTAGAATATCTAAAACTGAATACATTAGTTGCCCAAGTTGTGGACGTACTTTATTTGATTTACAAGAAACAACAGCCAAAATTAGAAATAGAACCAATCATTTAAAAGGGGTAAAAATTGCTATTATGGGTTGTATTGTTAATGGTCCAGGCGAAATGGCAGATGACGATTTTGGCTATGTAGGCAGCGGTGTTGGCAAAATAACTTTATACAAAGGCAAAGAAGTAGTAAAGAAAAATATTGAAAGCGAAACTGCTGTTGATGAACTAATCAATTTATTAAAAGAAAATGAGGCTTGGTTGGAGCCAAGCTAAAACAATAAACACAAATTAAAGAAAACACAATTGCTTAGCAAAATAGAATTTGTGCTAAGCTAAAAAAGGCAGCCACATTTAATATGGCTGCCTTTTTTAAATATTTATACCAAAATGAAATACAAAATATTCGAAACCGTTTTCATAGATTTAATATCCTTTAAAAGTTTAATCAACAAACTTTGATTATTTATTATATGATTATAATATTAAAAAACAATTGTCCTATTTTTATTAACCATATCTTACAATTTAATGAACCCTATTTCTTGTTTAGAATTTTCACTTTCAATTCTTAAATAGCATTTGCCCGCAACTAGATTATTCAACAAAATGTTATTACTTACAGAACCCTCAGCCAACTTATAACTTTGTAATAGTTTTCCATCGTTAGATAAAATACTTACTCTGGTATTTTTTAAAGCTGGGGAATGGGTAATGGTTATCGTATTTGTATTGGTTGGATTCGGATACACATTTAATTTGCTGTTTCTTTTTTCTTCAGTACGAATTACTGAACTATATTTAAAACTACCATCTCTTTCAACAATTTTTAGTCTATAAAAAATAGTTTCATTTGTTACTAATCTATCTATGAATGTGTAAGAGTTTTGACTATTATTTTTTGCCTCTAAAGTAGCTAATTTTAAAAATTGATTATTCTCCCAACTTTTTTCAATTTCAAATTGCTTCACATTAATTTCGTTATTCGTTAACCAATTTAATTGAACATTTCCTTGTAAATTCAAAGCACTAAAGCCTTTTATTTTAGTGGGTAAGGTTGAGTTTTCACCAATTGTTACATCATCTAATCTTAATGTTCCTGTAGTTGCATATGAGCTTGTAGAAGTTGAAGCTGTGTAATTACTAGTGGATGGTTCAAAACTGGTAACCATTCTAAATTTAAAGTTGCTGTTATTATTAGCAGCTGTTATACTAGTTAAGTCAACTTGCCTAAAACTCCATTGATCTCCAACCGTAGCAAAAAAAAGGTCGTTTGTTACATCAACACCATTTTCTGATCCTGCAGTATTGGTAGTTGTTAAATCTGGTGTAATCCAAGTTGTACCGTTGGTGGTATATTGAAAACGAATGAATTTACAAGATGTGTTGCTATGGCGTTGTGACCATCCAACTACTATTCCTGTTTTACCTAAAGTACTTAAGCTAAACTCAACACCAGCAGTCTCATTTGCAGTGCCTTGTGTAGGATATGCCGTTGTATTAAACGCTGAGTTATCATTTGTAGCAGTTCCTCCATTGCCTGCTGCATATGTGTTGGTAGTTCCACCAATTAATGCAATACCTCCGGTACCAAATACTGTATTTGTTGTACCTGTACTTGTACTTCCATCTGCTGGGTTCGAGTTAAAGTCCCACCTTACAAATGGCTGGGCAATGCCCATCTGTGTAATATTTAGTATAATAAAAATAGTAATGTATTTTTTCATGGTTTTAATTGATTTAATTTATTGGTTCATTTATTTTAAACTGAATAATTTATTTGTTTTTTTAATTTTATAAATAACTTAAATTATTTCAATTTTCTCTTCTGCCTCAATTTTTTAGCACCATAACCAACACCTGCTGCTACTAAAAGCGATAGACCTCCGTCAATAGGTACATCATCTATTACTTCTCCAAAACCATCTTGAGCTATGCTTAAAGTAGGTAGGAGGAATAGTATATAAAGTAGGATAAAGTAGCTAAGTACTTTGGTGTTATTTTGTTTCATATTATGAGTTTAAAGTTTGCCCCTAACCCCTAAAGGGGGATTGGGAAGTTTATAAGTTTGAGCGTTTAACTCTTTTTACTCTGTGTTTAATTTTTTGCCACTAAGGCACAAAGAACACAAAGTTTTAGATTTCAATTTATCTCCGTGTTACGCTTTGTTCTCTGTGCCTCTGTGGCTAATTTTTTTTACAGCTTCGCTAATTTTTCTACTGCTCTATTGCCTTTGGTATCTGTAATTTCTACTACATAATTACCTTGGGCTAGTTTACTAATATTTATTGCTTGTACACCACCTGCTAATTGGTTTTGATACACTTGCTTGCCTATTACATCTGTAATTCGTAGGGTGTATTTACCTTCAGTTATTGGTAACTCAACTGTTAAGTTTTTGTTAGCTGGGTTAGGGTACATTTTTATACCTTTTATTGTTGCAACTACTGGTACAATGGCTTTGTTAAATTGTACACTAAACCTTCCTGCTGCTTGTGTGGCTGGTATGGTGGTGTTTACATTAAATCCATAAACTGGATTGTCGTTTATTTTTTGTGTTGTATTGGTATAATTATCTATTAAATAAATAGTTGCTCCTGTAAAGTTTTCAAACTCGGTAAACAATAATTTAAAGCTACCTGTTGTGGTGCTGTTTACATTTAAATCAACCACATCTGTTGTGAAATTGGCTGCACGGGTTTGTATGGCTAAACTATTCTTTGCCTTTACACTACTTATTTTTTGTGCTCCTTCGTTTAT
>JANOZK010000055.1:0-35412 GCA_031429335.1 Chitinophagaceae bacterium
TGGAGGGGCTAGGGGTGGTTTATACCAAACTCATTTATAATGAAATTCTCCAACAATTCTAACATCTCTATTATTCTAATTTTAACATCTGCATCTGTTACTCTGAATATTTTTACACCTAAGCTTTCTAAATAAATTTGCCTTTCTGAATCGTATTCCACTTTCCCTTCGTGGCTAATGCCATCAATTTCTATAACGAGTCCTAAGGTTTTGACATAAAAATCTACAATGTAATTGCCAATAATTCTTTGCCTATCGAAATCAATTTTGCGAAACTGTTTGTTTCGGACCTGTTGCCAAAATAATACTTCTCCATAAATGCCTGCTTTTCTTTTTTCTTTTGTTAACTTTTTTAGGTTTGGATTAAAGGGTAGCGATTTTAGGAAGTTTCGTTTTATTGGAATGCCGTTTATGGTTGTGAGAATTTCCATGTTCGAAGTTTTTCGTGATGATCATGCCGCTTTTGTTGTTTAAATATAAAGGGTTGAATGTTTAAACAACGCTAGCCCTTCATAAGAGGGGAATTTGAAGGTAGGTTGATTTGATTTCCTAATTGATTTATTTTTTAAATTAAAGTTTTGAAGTGTAAAGGATTCAACCACCCCTAACCCCTCCATAGGAGGGGAATTTGGACACTGTATTTTAAAACTTTTAGATTTATTTTTATTGTCTTTTCTTTATTCTTCACCAACATCATCTTTATATTTCTCTCAAAAGGAGGTGATTTATAGATAGTTATTATTTTAAAAGCCAAATATATATTCTGTTGCTTTAATGGCTGCTGGATGGAGCAAAGTAGCTGCTGCACTTATTGCAGCACTACTTGCGAAAGCCAGAACTACTGCTCATTTATTTACTAAAAGTTCAGAGCCCCAAATTGGTATTACTTCATTTTAAAAACTTTATTTAAACCAATACCTTTGTTGCAACTTTTAACTACTAAAAGTGTTGTACAGCTATGCATTACAGATCGTTAGAACAATGTTTATTAGATTTAGAAAAGCATGGGCATTTGGTGCGTATTAAAGAAGCTGTTGACCCTAATTTAGAAATGGCTGCTATACATTTACGTGTATATGAAGCTAACGGACCAGCCCTTTTGTTTGAAAATGTGGTTGGTACAAAATTTAGAGCTGCTAGCAATATTTTTGGCAATTTGGAACGTAGCAAATTTATGTTTAGAAAAACATTTGGGTTGGTACAACGATTAATTGATTTAAAAAACGATCCAATTAGTGCTATTAAACACCCAATCGATAATTTTAAAACTGGCTTGGCTGCCTTAAAAGCGTTGCCATTAAAAAACCCACTTTCGAAGCCCGTTTTATACCAAGAAATTAATATTAGCGATTTGCCACTTATTAAACATTGGCCAATGGATGGTGGTGCTTTTGTAACCCTACCTCAAGTATACACTGAAGATATAGATACTCCGGGAATTATGAAAGCCAATTTAGGCATGTACCGCATTCAGTTAAACGGAAATGATTATATAAAAGATGAAGAAATTGGTTTGCATTATCAATTACACAGAGGTATTGGTGTGCACCAAACAAAAGCTAATAAAAAAGGATTGCCTTTAAAAGTAAGTTGTTTTGTGGGTGGCCCACCTAGCCACACCTTAAGTGCTGTAATGCCTTTACCAGAGGGAATCAGTGAAATGACATTTGCAGGCGTTTTGGGTGGAAGAAGATTTAGATACACGTATGAAAATGGTTTTGCTATAAGCACCGATGCTGATTTTGTTATTACTGGAGAAGTTTACCCCAATGATAATAAACCTGAGGGGCCGTTTGGCGATCACTTGGGTTATTACTCTTTAACCCACAGTTTTCCTGTAATGAAAGTGCATAAAGTTTATGCCAAGAAAAATGCTATTTGGCCTTTTACTGTAGTTGGCAGACCACCTCAAGAAGATACTAGTTTTGGAGAATTGATACATGAACTTACTGGTAATGCAGTACCTGCTGAAATTCCAGGGGTTAAAGAAGTTCATGCTGTTGATGCAGCAGGGGTACACCCATTATTATTGGCCATTGGAAGCGAACGTTATACACCTTACACACCAACAAAACAACCTGCCGAAATTTTAACCATTGCCAACCATATTTTGGGAACAGGGCAATTAAGTTTGGCTAAATTTTTATTTATTACTGCGGACGATACCAACCAATTAACTACTCACCACATCGCAGATTACTTAAAATATGTTTTTGAAAGAATTGATTTAACTAGAGATATTCACTTTTATACGAATACCACTATTGATACCTTAGATTATAGTGGTACAGGATTAAATACGGGTAGCAAAGTTGTTTTTGCTGCTTATGGAGAAAAGAAAAGAGAGCTTTGCCGTGAAGTGCCCAACTTTTTACAACACTTAAATGGCTTTGAAAATGCCCAATGTGTAATGCCGGGTATTATTGCACTAAAAGCTAAAAAGTACACAGATGCTTTAACTGCAAAGCAAGAAATATTCCAGCTTAATGAACAATGTAAAAATTATGCCTTAGAATTGAATGGAGTAATACAAATAATTATTTGCGACGATAGTAGTTTTGTTGCAGCAACACTTAATAATTATGTTTGGGTTACGTATACACGTAGCAACCCTAGCCACGACATTTATGGTATTAACGAATTTATATTGAACAAACACTGGGGTTGTACTGGCCCAATGATTATTGATGCAAGGATAAAACCACACCATGCACCACCTGTTGAAAAAGACCAAAAAGTGGAAGAAAAAATTAATCGTTTATTTGAAAAAGGGGGTAGTTTGTATGGGGTAGTTTAGGATGTTTGTTTAAACTTATTTCCTCTTAAAATTTCATCAATGTTCATTTTTCTTTTGCCCTCTAATTGGGCTTGCAATGCATAAACAAAGCCATTGTTACATGCAAATTTTAGGTAAGTTTTACCATCGGTAAGCATTTGCCCAGTTGTAGTTGTTGTAGGTGTAACTTCTTTTTTACTCAAAAATATTTTAAATAATTTTTCATCAATAAAAGTAAATGCACCCGGAAACGGAGATAGTCCTCGTATTAAATTATGAACCTGATCTACTGTTTTACTAAAATCAATTTTACAGGTTTCTGTAAAAATTTTGGGGGCGTGTTGAAATGCAGCATTTGAAGTGTTTTGTAATTGCTTTTGTGGCTGTTCTAGAATGCTATTATTGGCAATTGCCTCAATCGTTTTTAGAAGTAGCTCTGCACCAAGCTGCTTCATTTTATCGTGTACTTGTCCGGCAGTTTCATTCTCGTGTGTGGGCAAAGTTGCTTGTAACAAAATATCGCCAGTATCAATTTCGTGTTTAAGTTTAAAAGTGGTAACACCTGTTTGTTCATCACCATTTATTATTGCCCAATTAATAGGTGCTGCACCTCTATATTTTGGCAATAAAGATCCATGTACGTTTATTGTACCCATTTTTGGCATATTCCAAACAAGTTCTGGTAACATTCTAAAAGCAACTACAATTTGTATATCTGCTTTTAATGCCTGAAGCTGTGCAATGAATTCGAGATTTTTTAATTTTTCGGGTTGTAAAATGTTTAAGTTGTGTTCTACTGCATATTGTTTTACAGCACTAGATTGCAATTTTAATCCACGGCCTGCTGCTTTATCTGGTGCAGTTATTACACCAACTATGTTACATCCATCATTTATCAATGCAGCTAAACTTGCAACGGCAAACTCTGGTGTACCCATAAAAACAATTCTTAAATCCTTATAACTCATGCTGCAAATGTAGATGGGAGGATTGTTTTGTACAATTAAATCATGAACTTTAATTATTCAAAATCATCATACATTAAATATTTTTTTCGTATTTCTTTGAATTGATTTAAAGCAGGTTGCCAACTTGCTCTAATTTCCGATTCTGTTTTACCATCAATCAGTTGTTGCATTAAGCTACTGTTACCTGCTAATTTATTAAAGAAATAATCTGTTGGTTTGCCAGATTTTGCCTTCAAGAAAAAGTTCGGTTTATCTGTAAATGCTTGGTAAGCCTCAATTAAGTATTTAATTTGAATTTGGTTGTTTATCTGTTTAATTATTTTACTAGCATTTGCATTATACAAATTCCAACCATAACTAAGCTGGTTTTTTAGTTTTGGTTCTTTGGCACCATCACGGCTAGTGGGCGTAAAACTAAATTTGCCTTCTTTTGCTATAGCAGGATGACCAAAAATACAGAATGGATGATCGGTTCCTCTGCCTTCGCTAAACACTGTTCCCTCAAAAAAACATGTAGATGCATACCAGTAAATACTTTGTATATGAGGTAAATTAGGTGATGGTTTTACAGGTAAACTAAAAGTACTTTTATGGCTATATTGTTTACATTTAATGATCTGAAAATGAAAAGGAGTATCTGCAGAATTTTTTGCGGTTTTGTAATAATCATTTTGTGCATTGGCTTTTTCTGTTAACCATTTTTCGCCTGCAATCATCATTGCATATTCCCCAATTGTCATCCCATAAACAATGGGTACTGGTTGCATGCCAATAAAGCTTTTAAAAGGTTTTTCTAAAACAGGACCATCAACGTAGAACCCATTTGGGTTTGGCCTGTCTAATATAATTAATGGTTTTTTGTTTTCAAATGCAGCAATCATATATTCCTCTAAAGATGAAATAAATGTATAGTAACGAATACCCACATCTTGAATATCGAATAACAACACATCAACATCTGCCAAATCTTCTGTGGATGGTTTTCTTTTTTTGCCATATAAAGAAATTACAGGAATACCGGTTGCACTGTCTATATAATTGTCAATTTTTTCTCCTGCATCTGCTTTGCCTCTAAATCCATGCTCTGGCCCAAACGCTTTCACAATATTTACACCACGTTTTTGTAAAGAATCTACTAAATGAGTATTACCAATTACAGAGGTATGGTTTGCAAAAACCGCAACCCTTTTGCCCTTTAGCAAAGGAATATATACTTCTGTTCTATCAGCTGCATTAATGATTTTTTGATTGGTTTGAGCATTGTTGGAATTGATAAATCCAATAATGAGTAAAATAACAATGGTTAAACTTTTATTTTTCATTACAAATAATTTAGCATGAAAATAAGGTAAAATAATTGTGTAGTAACGAGTAAGGCTGTATTTTGGCGGCCATTTCAGTTTTTTTCAAATTTAGGATAAGCATTCTACAATTTTTTTTTACTAAAATGCTTTTTTAAAACAAGAAAATTTAAACTGATTATCTTATTTTATTAAAAAACAAAACAATGCAACAAGCAAAAAAAGGCGACACAGTAAAAATTCATTACCATGGTCGTTTAACAGATGGAACAACTTTTGACAGTAGTGAGGGCCGTGAGCCTCTAGAATTTGAATTAGGTGGGGGTATGGTTATTGCTGGATTTGATTTAGGTGTAACAGGAATGACTATTGGCGAAAAGAAAACTGTAAATATTGCAGCAGCCGAAGCCTATGGCGAAAAAAATGAAGAAATGATTTTGGAATTTCCTAAAACGCAATTTCCAGAAGATATGATCCCTGAAATTGGTATGCAATTAAACATGAGCAATAGCCAAGGACAAAATTTTCCTGTGGTGATTGTTGAGGTTAGAGAAGAACTAGTAATATTAGATGCCAACCATCCTTTGGCTGGGAAAGAATTGATATTTGATTTGGAATTAGTAGAAATTGCAGCTGCTGCTCCGTTAATTATTATGCCATAATTTTATTATCACCATTATTTGAAAAGGCTTTCTCAATGTTTGGGAAAGCCTTTTTGTATGGGTAAGTTTTATGTCTTTATTTTACACTACATGAAGTTCGTATTCAACTATTTGCAAGCAGCTACTTTAATCATCAATAGCTACGATGGATCTATGCCATTGGTGCATCATTTAAAGCATTATTTTGGCCAACACAAAAAGCATGGTAGTAAAGACAGAAAACATATTACCCATATTTGTTACTGTTATTACAGGTTGGGCAATTCGGGTAAAAATATTTCACTAGAAAATAAATTAAGAATTGGCCTGTTTTTATGTAACCCAAAAGTTGGCGTTTGGTATGAACTATTTGATGAGTTTTGGCTGCAAAATTGGACAGAAGTTTTAGAAGACAGAGTTGATTTTATAGAACAACAACAAACCGATTTTTTGCATGGAGCTATTTTTTCTTGGCACAATAAATTGAGTGAGGGTATCGATGTTGCAGCTTTTTCTTTGGCACATTTACAACAACCCAATCTTTTTTTACGTATACGTCCTAGCTTCGAAAAACAAGTGGTGCAAAGGTTAAGAGCCAATGATATCCCTTTTTATACCATTGGTGGTAATTGTTTGGCATTAGCAAACACAACAAAAATTGATGATATTTTACAAGTAAATAGAGAAGTTGTAATACAAGATTTAAGCTCTCAAACAATTGCACAATTTATTACACCCGAATTGGTAAAATTAAACTGGCAGGCAAATTGGAAAGTTTGGGATTGTTGTGCAGCAAGTGGTGGAAAAAGTATTTTACTAAACGATCTACATAGCAATAATAATTTACTAGCTACCGATATTAGGGAAAGTATGGCTCACCAATTAAAAGATCGTTTTACGCTTGCCAATATTAAAAATTGGGTGTTTGAAATTGCAGATGTAAGTAAAGATGATATGGTAGTTGAAGAAAATAATTTATTCGATTTTATAATAGCCGATGTGCCTTGCACAGGAAGTGGAACCTGGGCAAGAACCCCAGAACAAATTACCTATTTTAAGGAAACATCTATAAACGATTTTGCAGTAACTCAAAAAAAGATTGTAAGCAATGTTGCAAAAAAGCTTTGCAAAAATGGTTACTTTTTGTACATAACTTGTTCTGTTTTTAAGGAGGAGAACGAAAATATTGCTCACTATATTCAAGAGCACTTACAATTGCAATTGGTTAAAATGGAGTTGATAAAAGGCTATGATAAATTAGCTGATACCATGTTTGCAGCTTTATTTACAAAATTATAATTTTAGCAATCTTTTATTTTCTATTAATACATTTTCTTTATAAACAGAGACGATATAATTACCGCTTGTTATTTCGTTAATGTTAACAGAAAAGTCAGACCTTCCTGCTGGTTTTGATGTAGATAATTGTTGAATAATGCTGCCTTTTATATCTCTAATGATGATGGTTAAATTCTTTACAGCCTTAATGGTTTCGATTCTTAATTTAAATTGATTATTCGTTACCATATTTGGCATAACAATAACCTTATCTTTAGCTATATTAACTGTTGTGTTATTTATTACCCCACTATTTCCTAAACTTAAAACCACACAAGGAGCAGTTATAGTTACAGAAGCAGAATCAAAGTAAGTACTCGTTAAGCCTGCAATACTTGTATCAACAATTTGTTTTATTCTATACCTAATAATACCAGATGTTCCATTTAAAATTGTGTTATCAATAAACTGTAATCCTGTTTTGTTCGAAAGTGTGTTACCCTGCCCCGATAGTTCACCAACTTTTGTATAAATAGATTCTGCTGGTAGTTTTCGTTCTATTTCATACTTCATGGTACTTGCATCTTTACTATTCCACACCAATGTGGTTCGGCAGTTAGTAGATGTAGCAGAAGTAATTTTTGCAAACCTATTTAGAAGAAATACAAACGCTTTTTTCATATCTGGAATGCCATAGCCAATTCTATCATTGGGCGTATTAAATATGCTGCCACTTTTAATGATGGCTTCTCTAATTGTGTAATTATTAAACTCTGGAAACCCCTGCCACAAGCAGGTTCCAAGCCCAGCCATTTTAGGACAAGCATACGAAGTACCATTGCCAGATCCAATGGTATTATTGGCATTTTGAACAAATACATTTACACCTGGGGCAGAAGCTTCTGGTTTAACTCTTCCATCGAAGGATGGCCCAAAACTAGAGAAACTACCAACAACACCTGTTGTAGTTACCGCTCCAACAGCTATAGTACTATCTAAATCAGCAGGGGTGCTTAAATATTTCCAACTATTGCTTCCATCGTTTCCCATTGCAGAAAATAGGAGTAAACCCTTTCTATGTGCAAACCCACCACCTCTGGCAGCAATAGTGGTTCTGCCATTCATGCTTGCATACGTATAATCTAAACTGGCATTATCAAAGTAGGTATACCCTAACGATGTTGAGGCAATACTAGCACCAATACTATCTGCTTTTTCTAAACCACAAACCCAATTAAATTCTTCGATGGGGTACTCTCCAGCAACATCTTCTGTTCTATATAATACCACATTTGCTTTAGGAGCATTTCCTACAAAAGTTCCAGGAATATTGCCAGTAATGGTACTTAAACAACTCATGCCATGGCTATTGTCTTCATTAACATTGGTATCTCTCGATACAAAATCCCAAGTTTGTATTACTTGATTATTTAGATTCATACTATCAAATGATGATAGGGATTTATATTGAAAAAAACCACCATCTAAAACTGCCACCAACATATTTTCTCCTCTTAAACCAATATTGTGTAAAAACTGGCCATTTTGTAATTTAATTTCATTTGTAGTGTTTCCGTAGTTATAAAAGTCTTGTATGGATTCTACTTTTAAGTTCGATGGGTTATGAATGATTGGTATAATCTCCTTCTCAAGTTTATACTTATCTTTTTCTGGAAATATACTGTTACTTAACCTTGCTGCGATACCAACAACATTTTGTACAAAAGGTAAATTATTTATTTTAGTTAAAGCCGCAGCGTCATTGGTTTGTATGGTAATTTGATTAAGCCATTTACTCTTATTTAAAATGGTTACTGCACCAGCTAAACGAACACTATCAATATATCTTGGGGTTATCGGTAAATCTGCACTATCAATGGCAATATTAAAAGTCGTTCTTCTTGTTATAGCTTTTGTGCTAAGATAAACAGCAGGATTGCTAAAACTAAAAGGGCTCGTAGCTTTATTTCTAAATTGAATAGTGTATCTACTAAACTGAGCGTTTACTTGAAATACGACCAAAGAAACAATAACGATTAGTAAACTTTTTTTCATGTTTTAGGGTGCGTTATTTTTAAAATCAGGAACCTATTTGAAGAGCAAATAAAAGCACTTTATTTGTAATCTATTAAATTAAGCTTAATACCGTAACTACCTTCTTGATAAAATTTATTTGGGGCACTCGGCGGTTGATATTGCCAACGAATAAATTCTTTATAAATTAAGCCAATACCTTTTGCATATACTTCTTTACTAGCACTTCTTTCTTGATAATTATTTGCATTAAAAGGAACATTTGGTAATGTTTCGTCTTGATGAAATACAGTATAAGTATTTTGTATTACTCCTTTTAATGTGGTAAATGGCTCATCAATATTTTGGTATTCAAAATTCCAGCCACCATAAAATGCAAACGGCGATGGTGAAATGGTATTAATCAACTGTGTTCCACCCCACTGTGTATTTATGCCAACTGGGCTTGCAAGTGTAATGAACCTAAGGTTATTGTCAACAAACTCAACCCTATTATTTGCTACGGTAGCTGCATAAGTAAAAGAGTACTGCCAAGGTTTAGTTTGAGCAATATCTCTAATGTATCTAAAAATTCTAAATGAGTTTCTGCCTTGTAAGTCTAAAAAATTACTTTCTACAGAATCTTTTGCTAAATAGCTTTTTGTAATTAAATTTTGGTTGGCATTAGCCAAAATCGTTGAATCTAACCTATAAATAAATGTTTTGCCTACTTTTATTGGATATAATTCTTCAACAGATACTAAACTTAATGATTGTTTTTCTGAACAGCCAAGAGCCAAAACAGCAAGGGTTAAATACGTATTAATGACAAACTTTTTCATATTATTATTCCTCTAAGGTAAAACGTTTTTTTTATGTACCAAATATATAGACTCTCGGTAGGCCTAAATAGCTGTTTATAGTATAATTTCTCAGAAAATCTATCATTTCTGTAAGTAAAACTGTTTTAAAAAAAAGTAAAAAATATTTGCTTAAATATTTTTTTCCAATTTTGAAAAAATAAATGAATTCACAAGTTTCAATAAACAACTGTTAGTTTATATTATTTGGTTAAATAAACAAACACCCCTAGTTTTATCCCAATGAATGGTCAATTTATAATAGTAGCTCAATCTGTTAATGGTGCATTACCTGTAACCATTCCTACTATTATTACAACTTCAACAACCCGTTAAGGGTTGCATATCATTATATTAAATTTTGGGCATAGGCTGTTATCAATCAACAAATCATTTTATTTTATTTTTTTAAACAAACATATTTCAATGAAGGTTTTAAAATTTGGGGGCACATCTGTAGGTAGTGTTCAAGCCATTAAACAAGTTTTTGCAATTGTACAAAATCAAGCTATACAAAATAAATTAGTAGTTGTAGTTAGTGCAATGGGTGGTACAACAGATGTTTTAATTAATGCAGGAATAGCTGCTGCTAATGCAGATGAAGTCTATAAAGATTTGATTAAACAAATTGAACTGAGACACTTAGAAACAGTAAAAGAATTAGTGCCTGTTCAAACACAAAGTAGTGCCTTGAGTTTAATAAAAAAATTATGCAACGAAATAGAAGATTTATGCAACGGTATTTTTTTGTTGGGCGAATTATCTTCACGAACAAAAGATAAATTGGTAAGCTATGGCGAGTTAATGAGCTCTCAAATGATGGCTGCTTCGTTTAATGCTTATGGTTTAGAAACTGCTTGGAAAGACAGTAGAGATTTGATTAAAACAAACTCCAACTTTACAAATGCTCAGGTAGATTTCTTGACCACCAATAAAAATATACAAGATTATTTAAATACAAATACCAGTTCTGTGGTTTTGTTGCCAGGGTTTATTGCATCCGATGCAAATAATGTAAATACTACTTTGGGTAGAGGAGGTAGCGATTATACCGCTGCAATTGTTGCTGCCGCAATTGTTGCTGAAAGTGTACAAATTTGGACTGACGTAAGTGGAATGATGACAGCCGATCCAAGATTTGTACAAAATGTAAAAGTAATTCCCTCAATTTCATATCAAGAGGCAATGGAATTATCGCATTTTGGGGCAAAAGTAATTTATCCGCCAACCATACAACCTGTGTTGAGTAAAGGCATTCCTGTTTGGGTGAAAAATACATTTGCTCCCGATGATTATGGAACCATTATCGAAACCAATGCTGCTGCAAGTGAACATCTAATTCGTGGTATTACCAGCATAAACAACATGGCTTTAATAAGTTTGGAAGGCAGTGGAATGATTGGTGTACCAGGCTTCAGTAAACGTTTGTTTGAGGCATTAAGTAATGATGGTATCAATGTTATACTAATTACACAAGGTTCTTCTGAACATTCTATTTGTGTGGGTGTGGAGGCTGCAGTTGCTGTTAAAGCAAAAGCAACGGTTGACTTAGCTTTTGCCAATGAAATTGCTTTGCAAAAAGTAGAACCCTTAATTGTAGAAACCGATTTATCTATTATTGCATTGGTGGGCGAAAATATGAAAAGCCATCAAGGCATCAGCGGGAAAATGTTTGGGGTTTTAGGAAGAAATGGTGTTAATATTCGTGCAATTGCTCAAGGTAGTAGTGAAAGAAACATTTCCGCAGTAATCGCTACCAAAGATGTTCGTAAAGCAGTGAATGTTTTGCACGAAGAATTTTTTGAAACTACTTACAAACAACTCAATTTGTTTATTGCAGGTGTTGGTAATGTTGGTGGACGATTTGTTGAACAATTGAAACAACAACAACAATATTTAAAAGAGCATTTACAATTGCAAGTAAACGTGGTGGGTTTAGCAAATAGTCGTCATGCTTTAATCAATGAAGATGGAATTGATTTAAGCAATTGGAAAGAAAGTTTAGCTTTTGCTCCCACTTCAAAAATTAGCGATTTTGTACAGGCTATCATCAACAGAAATTTACGTAATACTGTTTTTGCAGATGTTACTGCAAATGGCGATGTGGCTAAAGTGTACGACCAACTATTATCAAAAAGTATTGCCGTTGTAGCTTGCAATAAAGTGGCAGCTTCTTCCGAATACAGCTATTACAAGAAGTTAAAAAATTTAGCAAGAGAATACAACACTTCATTCTTGTTCGAAACAAATGTAGGTGCTGGTTTACCTATTATTGGTACACTGAATGATTTAACCAAAACGGGGGATACCATTCATAAATTGCAAGCTGTTTTAAGTGGTACTTTGAATTTTGTTTTCAATAATTATGATGGCACAAGAACTTTCGCTGAAGTAGTTAAACAGGCTCAGGAAGAAGGTTACACAGAGCCAGATCCTCGATTAGATTTAAATGGCTCAGATGTAATGCGTAAGATTATGATTTTGGCACGTGAAGCTGGACATAAAATTGAAATGGCCGACATCAGTAATAACTCTTTCATGCCTTCAGCATGTATGCAAGGCAGCGTAGAAGATTTTTATGCAAGCATGAAAATGCATGAAGCTCATTTCAAACAATTATTAGATGAGGCCAAAGCGAAAGGTTGCATTCTAAAATTTGTAGCTCAGTTCGATAATGGTAAAGCAAGCGTTGGCTTACAACACATCGATCCACAACATAACTTGTATCACTTGTATGGTAAAGACAATATTGTATTATTCTATACTGATAGATACAAAGATCAACCTCTTGTTGTAAAAGGTGCAGGTGCAGGTGCTGAAGTAACGGCTAGTGGTGTATTTGCAGATATTATGAGGGCTGTTTAGTCAATTAATAATTAGTAATTAATAATGAATAATTCAATTACCGTTCACGCCCCAGCAACCATTGCAAACCTCGTTTGTGGTTTTGATATTCTGGGACTTGCATTAAAAGCCCCGTACGATATTATGGAAGTAAGCTTTAAAGATGAGCCTGGTATTACTTTAAGCAGTTCAGCTGCTTATGAATTACCTACAAATCCAGAAGATAATGTGGCTGGTGCATCTTTACTGGCTTTAATGGAAGCCTATGAAAAGCCTATAGGTTTTCATGTGCATATCGATAAGCTAATTAAACCAGGAAGTGGATTAGGCAGCAGTGCTGCAAGTAGTGCTGGTTCTGTTGTTGCTGCCAATCATTTACTGGGCAATATTTTTAGTAATGAAGACTTGGTTCGTTTTGCCATGAATGGTGAAAAAGTGGCCAGTGGCGTTAAACATGCTGATAATATTACGCCTTGTATTTATGGAGGTGTAACATTAATTCGTTCTATTTTTCCATTAGATATTGTTACCCTTGATGCACCTCCACTGTTTGTAACTGTGGTACATCCGCAGATAGAAGTTAAGACCAGCGATGCCCGTCAAATTTTACGCAAAGAAGTGCAATTAAAAGATGCCATTAAGCAATGGGGCAACATTGCAGGATTAGTAAGTGGCTTTCTGAAAAATGATTATGGCTTAATCAGTCGTTCATTAGAAGATGTAATCATAGAACCTGTTCGCAGCATATTGATTCCAGGTTTTGATGCTGTAAAAAATAATTGCAAAGAAGCAGGTGCATTGGGAGGAGGTATCAGTGGAAGTGGTCCTTCTATTTTTATGCTCAGCGAACATGAGTCAACTGCGAAAGCAGTAGAAGTAATCATGAAAGATATTTACGAAAAGCTGGGCATTGATTATAAAACTTATGTTACCACTATTGGGAAAGGAGGCGTAAAGATTGTGTAGTTAAAGTTCCCCTCCTTTGGAGGGGTGCCTTCAGGCGGGGTGGTTTTATGTAACCAACTGTAGTACATAAATCAACTTCAGTGGCGTCGTTTTAAATCCTGCTTTTAGCAGGGCACTCTTGTACTATGGAATAAATGGCATCAACTTTGCTCGTTTCTAATTTCTCGTTATACAATTATAGAGCTAACCGTAAATAGTAAGCAAGTTCAAATTTAAACTATAACGAGTAACGTCTAACGAGCATCGAGAAACCAGTAACGAAAAATAAAAGCAATAAATTGAAATGAACTACTATAGCCTCAACAAACAATCACCAACCGTAGATTTTAAACAAGCCACCATTGCAGGTCAAGCTCCAGATAAGGGTTTGTATTTTCCAGAAACTATTCCTCAAATAGAAAAAGAGTTTATCGATAACATTGAGCAATACAGTAACGAAGAAATTGCTTTCAAAGTCATTAAGCCTTATGTTGGTAATTGCATTCCTGATGAAGAACTACAACGCATAGTTGCTGAAACAGTAAACTTCAATATTCCATTAGTTCCTGTTAGCAAAGGTATTTCTTCTCTTGAATTATTTCATGGACCAACATTAGCTTTTAAAGATATTGGTGCAAGGTTCATGAGCCGTTGTTTGGGTTATTTTTTAAAAGATAACGATAAGAAGGTAACAGTTCTTGTAGCAACATCTGGTGATACTGGAGGAGCAGTTGCCAATGGCTTTTATGATGTAGATGGGGTGGAAGTGGTGGTGCTTTATCCCAGTAAAAAAGTAAGTTCAGTTCAAGAAGCACAAATCACCACATTAGGTAAAAATATTCATGCTTTAGAAGTCGATGGAACATTTGATGATTGCCAGCAAATGGTAAAACAAGCTTTCACCGATGCTGAATTACATGCTCAGCTATTTTTAACTTCTGCCAACTCTATCAATGTTGCTCGTTGGTTGCCACAACAATTTTATTATTTCTTTGCTTATAAACAATGGAAATTAACTTATCAAAATGCTCCAGTTATTTGTGTGCCCAGTGGCAATTTTGGAAATATTTGTGCTGGCATATTAGCTCATACATCTGGCTTACCTATTCAGCATTTTATAGCTGCATGTAATGCTAATAAAGTGGTGCCTAATTACTTGCTTACTGAAAAGTATGAACCTCAAGATTCCGTTGCAACAATCAGCAATGCAATGGATGTAGGAAACCCTAGCAACTTTGTTCGTATTCTCGAAATATTTCACAACGAATTTGGCTCACTTAAAAATACGTTAAGCAGTTATAGTATTAGCGATGAAGAAACTAAGAAAGCTATCAAAGAAGTTTACCAGCAATACAATTATTTATTAGACCCTCATGGTGCTGTTGGTTATATTGCTCTGAAAGACTATTTGCAAAAGCATCCTTCAGAAGAAGGAATTATTCTAGAAACAGCTCATCCAGTAAAATTTAATTCAACCATTATAGATATTTTGGGTGAAAATATTTTGGCTCAAAAAGAGCATGAACTGCTGTTAAATGGCAGTAAAAAAAGCATTTTCATGAAAAATGATTATCAAACGCTAAAAAAAATTTTATTAGCAATGTGATTTTTTCGAAAAAAGATTTGCTTTTGAAAAAATCTAGCCCTTATATTTGCAACCCGAACAACGGAACGGATCGGTAGTTCAGTTGGTTAGAATGCCGCCCTGTCACGGCGGAGGTCGCGGGTTCGAGTCCCGTCCGGTCCGCAAAAAGTCAAGCAAACTGCTTGACTTTTTCTATTTTATGATGTTTTGACTTCAATTTTACTTTAAACCAATTTACTTGGGAAATTAAAGATATCAGATCGGTATAATTCATTCAACTTGTAAGATTTGTCCCTTAACAAAATCGAAAATTATTATAATTTAGGAGACATGTTTTTTTAAAAGATTGGTATAATAATTGCAATTTTTAAGGGTATCCTTTTCAGTATTTGGTTGAATAATCTATTCTTTTAATTTAATACCATCTTGATTTATTAAGTAGGCCAAAGTCAGCCTGACCGGACCGAATTTGTATTTTTTTTAAATCGTTGATTCAACACTTTCTTCAAAAGGATCTATGTTATTATTTCTATCATTTTTTAACCTGCATTTTTTATAAACCAATTGCTACGTAGAGATTTATATAAAATATCATACCGATAAATTTGTTATTTTTGCCCTTCTTGAAACAAAAGAATATGAGTGAAGAAAAGAGCCTAAATTTTATTGAAGAGATTGTTGAAGCAGATTTAGCCAATGGCAAACATATTTCAATTACTACACGTTTTCCACCCGAGCCAAATGGTTATCTGCATATAGGCCACGCAAAAAGTATTTGCTTAAACTTTGGATTAGCCAGCAAATATGGTGGAAAAACCAATTTGCGTTTCGATGATACCAACCCTACTACTGAGGAAACTGAATTTGTAGAAAGCATTAAAGCCGATGTTAAATGGTTAGGATTTAATTGGTCGAACGAATTGTATGCATCTAATTATTTCGATCAATTATTTGCGTTCGCAAATATGTTAATTGAAAAAGGTTTGGCCTATGTAGATGATAGCAACAGTGAAGAAATTGCCAGCCAAAAAGGCACACCAACAACTGTAGGAACAAGAAATAAGTATGCAGAAAGAACAATTGATGAGAACCTTGATTTGTTCGAAGAAATGCGTTTAGGTAAATATAAAGATGGTGAAAAAGTTTTGAGGGCAAAAATTGATATGAATAGCCCCAATATGCACATGCGTGATCCTATTATTTATCGAATAAAGCATGCCCAACACCATCGTACGGGTAATAAATGGTGTATTTATCCCATGTATGATTTTGCACACGGGCAAAGTGATTCAATCGAAAATATCACTCATTCAATTTGTACTCTTGAATTTATTCCACACAGAGAGTTATACAATTGGTTGATTAAACAATTAGAAATTTTTCCAACTCAACAATATGAGTTTGCTCGTTTAAATATGACTTACACGGTTATGAGCAAACGTAAATTGCTACAATTGGTAAATGAAAATTATGTAACGGGTTGGGACGACCCACGTATGCCAACAATAACTGGTATGCGAAGAAGAGGTTATGGTGCTGCTGCTATTAGAGAATTTTGTGATAAAATTGGTGTTGCCAAAAGAGAAAATCTAATTGATATTGGCTTACTAGAGTTTTGTGTAAGAGAAGAGTTGAATAAACAAGCTTTAAGAAGAATGGTAGTGTTTGATCCATTAAAAATAATTATTACCAATTACGATAAAGGAATGGAGTTTTTGAGTATTGAAAACAATCCAGAAGAGACTATTGTAACTTATAGAGATGTTCCTTTTAGTAATGAAATTTTTATTGAAAGAGATGATTTTATGGAAGTACCTGCTAAAAAATATTTTAGGTTGTTTCCTGGTGGGTTCGTTCGTTTAAAAGGAGCTTATATTATACAATGTAATGAAGTAATTAAAGACGACGCAGGTGTGGTTATAGCTTTAAAATGCACCTATATACCCGAAAGTAAAAGTGGTAACGATACAAGTGGAATAAGTGCTAAAGGAACATTGCATTGGGTGAGTGCAACCCATGCCATTACTGCACAAGTTAAAGAATACGATCGATTGTTTAAGTACGAAAATTTAGCTGAAGCCGAAGGCGATTTTAAGGATCATATTAACCTAGATTCTTTAAAAATAATTGAAAAAGTGTATGCTGAACCTTCGTTAGTTGAAACCAATTTTGAAAATCGATATCAATTTTTACGTAAGGGTTATTTCTGTTTAGATAAAGATAGCACCTCCGATAAAATGATATTTAACAGAACTGTTACATTAAAAGATACTTGGGCTAAAGAGGTTAAGAAGAATTAATATTTTTATTTTCGGTTACTGGTTAGTGCTTTGGCATTTGTAGGTGAATAGTGTTTACCTGAACGCTGATTTCTTCAATTTTGATCCAAAGTTCTAAATAATTTTCCAAAATCTATGGCTAATATTGCTTACTTAAAATGAATTGAAACGTAATCACAAATCTACAATGGATGTGTTAGAACAATTTAAAAAAAACTGGAAAAAGAATTTCTCTTCCATCCAACCCAAAAATAGTCATTTACTTTTGGCAGTTAGTGGTGGTGTAGATAGTGTTGTATTAACCCATTTAATTGCAGCAACTGGTTTCGATTTTACAATTGTTCATTGTAATTTTCAACTAAGAGGTAATGAAAGTGATAACGATGAATTGTTTGTGCAATCACTTGGTGAAAAATATGGTAAACAAGTATTGGTAAACCATTTTTCTACCCAACAATATGCAGGTGAACAAAAAACTTCTATACAAGTAGCTGCCAGAGAACTAAGGTATCATTGGTTTAAAGAATTATCTCAAAATTTATCCTATCATAATTGCAAAATTATTACTGCTCATCATGCAGATGATAATATAGAAACGGTATTAATGAACATTTTTAGAGGTACTGGTATTAGTGGGTTACATGGTATTTTGCCAATTCAAAAAAATGTTCTACGACCATTGTTGTTTGCAAATAAAGAATCAATTATTGCTTATGCAAAAAATCAACATTTAAGTTGGGTAGAAGATACTTCTAATACAACCGATAAATACACAAGAAATTATTTTAGACATCATGTTATACCTATTGTAAAGGAGGTTTTTGTTAATGCTGAAGCAAATTTATTGGCGAACATCGAAAGATGGAAAGAAGTAGAACAAGTATACAGCCAAAGTATTGAATTGATAAAATTGAAGCTATTAGAATTTAAGGGTAACGAAATTCATATTCCTATTTTAAAGCTGCAAAAACAAGCACCGCTGAATACAATTGTTTTTGAAATTATTAAAGATTATGGTTTTACAGCAGCACAGGTACAAGATGTAATTCAGTTGTTACATACCGATACTTCAAAATTTGTTGCATCCTTAAATTATAGGATTATTAAGAACAGAAATTGGTTAATTATAGCTCCAATAAACAATATAGCAGTAAAAAATATATTGATAGAATCTAATGATACAGCTGTAATTTTTGAACCCGGAACTTTAGGTTTAAAACTGCTTGATGAATCTACTGCATACACTGATAATAATTGCTTAGTTCAATTAGATGCCAATTTAGTAAAGTTCCCATTGCTGTTGCGTAAATGGAAAATTGGTGATTACTTTTACCCGTTAGGAATGCAAAAAAAGAAGAAAATAAATCGGTTTTTAATTGATAAAAAATTATCAACTACACAAAAAGAAAAGGTATGGGTAATTGAGAGTAATCAAAAAATTATTTGGGTAGTGGGTCAAAGAATTGATAATAGGTTTAAACTTTTAAAAAGTTCTAAAAAAATATTGCAACTACAATTTTTGCCTTCTTTGGCATAAATCGTAGTTGCAATTATAAAAAGTATTTTTAGAAATTATACTTTCCCAAAAATTACCAAAAGGGCATAAATAATACCTGGTACCCATAAAAGCAGGCTAAGCAAAACACTAATCCAAAATTTATCGTTTACTTCTCCTTGATGTAAGTATACTGCTAATGGAGGTAATAATACAGCTAAAATTATTAATAATAGATTGCTGTTTTCGTCGGCAATACCAGCTTTTTTATCATTTTTATACTGCTTTACCAACAATTTAGCTTCTTGAATTCTTAATTTTCTTTCCCTTTTAGATAGGCTTTTAAATTCTGTTAAGCTATTGTTGGTTAATGATGATAATTTATCATTCTCGTCTACAAATGAAGAGTCACTTTTTGTAACTGTACTCGGTATTGCTGCCTTTATTTGTGTACCAAAGAATACAACAGATAAAAATAAAATAAATATGTAAATTTTCATTAATTGTATTTTTAAGTTGTACACTAAAATTTGTATCCAAAAGAAATGCCTGCGTAATAAGGTATAAATCCACCCTGACCAAAAATAGGATTTATTGCAGCTCTAAAGGTAAACCCCCCATTTCTTGGCTGCAATCTGTACCCAAGATTTAGATGTCCAAAAGTTCCTGTAAAAGTACCTGTGGTATTCTTTGCACTAGCCGAAACTAAAGTTGCTCCACCACCTACTTCAAAGTAGTTTCTTCCATCTTTTCCAAGTAAATAATTTATACCCAATGGAAAAAATAAAACTGTTACTCTATCATTAAAGTCATCAACGCTAAAACCACCTACACCTGCTCTAAAACCCAAACCATCCTCTTTTTTATTAAATCTCATGTCGTAGTTAATGGATGCTAATCCAGGGCCACCAATTTCTGCAAAAACAGACTTAGCAGCAGAATTTTGAGCATTAACACTAGCAATCATAAAAAAAAGGGAAACTGCCGTAAATAGGATTTTTTTCATTGTTTATTTTTTTAATTTAATTAATATGTATCAAAGATAATCTTTTATACTTTTTAGCTGCATCTGATCATAAAATATTTACTTCCCGTTCTAATAAAATGCCAAATTTATTTTGTACTTGGTTAATAATAACATTACTCAATTCTAATATTTCATACCCTTGGGCATTACCATAATTTACCAATACCAACGCTTGTTTTTCGTGGCAGCCAGCATCGCCTATTCTATAACCCTTAAATCCAGATTGTTCAATTAACCAGCCTGCTGCAATCTTATAATTTGTAGCGTTGTTTATTGTATTAATATAATTAGGGATATTTGAAAACTCTTTTTTTAATTCGGATAAAGCTGTTTCTGTAATAGTTGGATTTTTAAAAAAGCTACCTGCGTTGCCAATTTCTTTTGGGTTGGGTAATTTGCTAGTTCTAATATTTATAACTGCATTAGATATGGCTTTGATTGATAATTGTTGCACATTCATTTTTTCTAACTCTTGTTCTATTGCACCATAACTGGTATTAAAAATGGGATGTTTATTTAATTTAAACGTTACACTGGTAATAATGTGGGTATTTTTTAAGGATGTTTTAAAAACACTTTGACGATAGCCAAATGCACAATCAATTAATGAAAAAGAAATTAGTTTTTTTTCTCTAATGTTATAAGCTTCTAACTCATAAAAAACGTCTTTTAACTCAACACCATAAGCACCAATATTTTGTATGGGGCTTGCTCCAATACTACCAGGTATTAAGCTTAGGTTTTCTACCCCAGCATAATTTTGGCTAATACAATATAGTACAAATTGGTGCCATTCTTCTCCTGCACCAACTTTTACATAATAATGTTTTTCTGTTTCATTGATTAGTTCAATATCTTTTATTTCGTTTTTTAAAACAAGTCCATCAAAGTTTTTTGTAAACAAAATATTACTACCGCCGCCCAAAATTAAATGGCTATTTATTTTATTTTCTTGTTGTTGTGTAAACAAATCCTCCAACTCAGTTATGTTACAAAAACACCCAAAATAATTGGCATAAATATCTATGCCAAAACTATTAAAATTTTTTAAGGAGAAATTTTGCTGTAATTGCATACTGCAATTTAGGTATATGGCAGAAATAAATTGTGGATGAATCTTTGAAACAGCAAGCATCGAATAGTAAAGTCGAATTTTATTTTTAAAGTACAATTGTACCTTGCCTCATGCAGGATTTTTAAACGACGAAAATATAGCCCAATAAAATTGGTATAGTTGGTAAAAGAAAAAAGTGAAACCTAAGTTTCACTTTCACTAATTTATTCCAATTTAATATGAATCAATATCTATAACTAAACATTAAATCTAAAGTGCATTACATCGCCATCTTGCACTAAGTATTCTTTACCCTCAATACGTAAACGACCATTACCCCTGCAAACAGCCTCACTCTCGTATTTTATAAAATCCTCATACGATATAACCTCTGCTTTAATAAAACCTTTTTCGAAATCGGTATGAATAACACTTGCAGCTTGTGGAGCTTTCCAACCTTTATGAATGGTCCAAGCTCGTACTTCTTGCACCCCAGCAGTAAAGTAGGTACTTAAATCTAATAACTGGTAAGTACTTTGAATTAAACGATTTAAAGCAGGTTCCTTCATATTGTATTCATCCATAAACATTTGTTTATCATCCGCAGCTTCCATTTCGGCAATTTGTGCTTCAATGTTATTGCACATTACAATTACTTTAGAGCCTTCTGCTTCGGCAGCAACCTTTAGAGCATCACTAAATTTATTACCTGTGTGCATACTTGCTTCATCAACATTTGCAACATACAACACATCTTTATCAGTTAATAAAAACAAATCGGCTATGGCTACTTTTTCTTCCTTGGTTAAACCTAGAGTTCTTATATTTTTTCCATCTTCTAATTGTTGTAAGCAACGTTTTAGAATTTCGAATTCAACTTTTGCTTTGGGGTCGGTTTTAGCTAATTTTTCGGTACGGCTTGCTTTACGTTCAACGCTATCTAAATCTTTTAATTGTAATTCGGTTTCAATAATTCCTTTATCGCCAACAGGGTTTATTGCACCTTCGTCACGTAACACATTTTCGTCTTCAAAGCAACGAATTACATGTATTATAGCATCCACCTCTCGTATATTGGCTAAAAATTTATTGCCCAAACCTTCGCCTTTACTAGCACCTTTTACTAAGCCAGCAATATCAACAATTTCTAATTGAGTGGGTACAATTTTAAGAGGTTTTACTAATTCACTTAGCTTATTTAAGCGTTCGTCTGGTACATCTACCAAACCAGTATTGGGTTCAATAGTACAAAAACGATAATTGCTGGCTTGTGCTTTTGCACTAATGCTTACTGCATTAAATAAAGTACTTTTTCCAACATTGGGCAAGCCCACAATTCCTGCTTTTAACGACATTTTGGTATGTTTAATTATTTTTGCAAAGATATTTTGTTACCAGCCCAAGTATTGCTATGCAGCTTTGGTTGCGTCGCACACTTCAACTGTATATCATTCTTCAACATTTTTTTGAGCCGCAAAAGTAAGGTTTGGTAGCAAATGTTCAGGTGTTTTTAATTTGTATTGCATGTTTATTACCCTATTTAAATTAAATTTGGTTTAAACTTTATTTTATTTGCCTAACAAACGCAAGTTTTGGGCCTAATTTCGGGAATATAAAGTTGAATTAACTGTTTACTCACTCATCCTCAATTTTTTAGAATGGCTTTAAGTAGAATTTGGAGTGCCTTCATCATTATTGCAATTACAGTTGCTTTAAGTAGTATGTTTTTTTTTAATGGTGGTAAAGATATTTTCAGCCGAATGGTGGTTGGTAAACAAGGAGATACTAGCAAAACAACCATTATCGACAGTTCATCTTTATCGGCCGTTGCTTTAATTAGCATAACAAAAAATGGTAGTTATAGAAATGGGGATATTAAATACACCAAAATTGCTAATGGAAATTACATTAGTTATCGTGAGCAATTGAGTGATGGAATCATAGCAACCTGTAAAATTTCGGTGGAAATATGTTTGGGATTAATTGGCATCATGGCTTTATTTATGGGCTTTATGAATATTGCTGAAGTTGCAGGTGGAATAAGGTTTTTAGCCAGAATTGTGGGTCCATTTTTTGCCAAATTATTTCCCGAATTGCCAAAAAATCATCCAGCAATGGGGCACATGATTATGAATTTTTCTGCCAATCTCTTAAATTTAGATAATGCAGCTACTCCATTTGGTATTAAAGCAATGGAGAGTTTGCAAGAAATTAATCCCGATAAAACCAAAGCATCTAATGCACAAGTAATGTTTTTGTGTTTGCATGCATCTGGGTTAACACTAGTGCCAGTAACCGTAATTGCAGCAAGAGCTTCTGTTAAAGCTGGTAGCCCAACCGATATTTTTATTCCTTGCATGATAGCCACATTTGCTGCAACATTGGCTGCCATGTTTATTGTAGCCTATAAACAAAATATTAAAATATTTCAGCCAATAATTTTGGCTTGGATAGGAGGAGCATCAGCAATCATTGCTTTGTTGGTGGTTTATTTACATTCGTTAAAACCAGATGCAATGCAAACCTTTTCAGGTATGTTGAGCAACGGTTTAATTCTGCTAATATTTATTTTAATTGTGTTAGGTGGGTTATACAAAAAAATCGACATTTTTGATGCCTTTGTTCAAGGTGCAAAAGGTGGTTTTGAAACTAGTATAAAAATTATTCCTTATGTAGTGGGTATATTGGTAGCAATAAGTATGTTACGCACAAGTGGTAGTTTTGAAGTATTGTTAAATGGGTTTCGATTTGTATTTAATGCAATGGGTTTTGATACAAGGTTTGTTGATGGATTACCAACTGCATTAATGAAGCCTCTCAGTGGCTCTGGTGCTAGAGGAATGATGTTTGATACCATGCGTACCTATGGCCCTGACTCTTTTGCTGGCAAATTAGCTTGTATCTTACAGGGAAGCAGCGATACTACTTTTTATGTTGTTGCTGTTTATTTTGGAGCTGTGGGTATTAAAAATACACGATACTCAATTGGCACTATGCTGTTAGCAGATTTAGTAGGTATTATTACTGCTGTACTTTTATGTTATATGTTTTTTGGTTAGTTAAGTAATTATATTATCAATTTTCTGTGGTAAAAAAATCAACCACTTAGTCACCAAGGAAACGAAATAAATAGAACAAAGAAAATACCGATGCGTTATTTCTTTTCTCCAAAACGGTTTGGTAAAGTGTTCCACTAAAACTCAAGAAAAAGTTATCTAAAGAAAACTCATCAATTTTGTTGTTAATTCTTGTACTCCTTCACTAGCAGTTTTTTCTATACTTGTGAGGTTTCTTATTGCTGATGTGTATGGTATTTTTTTATCAATAATAAATTTTGGAATATGAGTAGGAGCGTAGTTTAATAAACCTGCCGCAGGATATACTTGCAAAGAAGTACCAATCACTACCAAAATATCGGCCATAGATGTTATATCTGCTGCAATTTCAATCATTGGTACTGGCTCCTCAAACCATACAATGTTCGGTCTTAATTGATGGCCATTTTCATCAACATCGCCAACCAATATATCGCCAGTAATGGTATAAACCTTACCATCGTTTTTTACACTTTTCATTTCGAATATTTGTCCATGTAAGTGTACAATATTGCTACTGCCCCCACGTTCGTGTAAATCATCAATATTTTGGGTAATGATGGTAACTTCAAAATATTCTTCTAATGCTGCTAAACCCATATGAGCAGCATTGGGTTTTGCAGCAGCAACATCTTTTCGTCGCATGTTGTAAAAATCTAACACTAGAGCTGGATTTGCTACAAAGCCACGTGGAGTGGCAACTTCATAAACATTATAACCCTCCCATAAACCATCACTATCTCTAAAAGTTTTTAACCCACTTTCTGCACTTATTCCAGCACCAGTAAGTACAACTAATTTCTTTTTTTGCATACCCGAAAGTTAAAGAAAATTTATTTTTTTACAAAAAAAACTGTTCAAATCATATCAATTTTTGGGAGATAAAAAATATAAAAAGTTCATCTGGAATTACTTCGCAGCGTTATACTTTTTACTTTGATGGAGATATAGCAATATCGAATTTCCATACAGTAGCAATCGTTAGAGTAATTTATTTTTTCTTGAGCACAATAACTAAACTATCTTTTGATAATAAATTTACAGTGCTTTCTTGTACAAAAGAAAGTTGGTAACTACCATATGCCGAATCATCCTGTACAAACAGTGTTTGGTCTTTTACATAATATTTTTTTCCAACAGAATCTTTACCATTCAATTCTCTGAAAGTGCTGTCTGCATTGAATTGTATGATAGAAGAGTCTTTTCCTTTGTTAGCTAAAGCATACAACATTAATGCTAAACTATTACTGTCTTTACCAATGGGATAAATGCTATCCACTTGCCAATTACCAATAATGGTTGGTGAGTTTGATTTTTTACCACTAAACCATTCGCAAGAAAATAATACTACTGTTGCAGCAATTATGATTGCAGCGGAGATTGTTTTTTTCATGATTCTTAAAATTTAATTGTGAGGTAATAAATTTGCAGGCCTGCTTCTATGAATACAACATGTTGCTTAAATGTAACCCCTTTTAAAAAGTTAAAATAAATAGAAAGGTATTTGAGGTTTATGTAGTTGTATGAGAAAGAAGATTTTTTTACCAATATCTACTTGTATAGTAATAATTGGGTTGCCAAAATTTTAGTTATTTTTTTAAATTTATGTAAGTTCAATTATGAATGGCTGTTATTTCGTTTTTTATTTTTCTTTTTGTTATTCTAGCAAATCAACTGCAACTTCGATTGTTAATTACAACTATAATGACTCCAGAGCGTAGCAAAAAATTATTACAGGTTTTGCATAAAAGGCAAAACAACTTAACCATTGTGATGGAAAACGTGCAAGATCCACATAATATTTCTGCGGTTATGCGTACTTGTGATGCAGTGGGTATTCAAGATATTTACATATTGAATACTAAAATTCCTAGGCATGAAAAATTTGGAGCAAAAAGTAGCAGTAGTGCCCTAAAATGGTTAACTATTCATCACTTTGATAATGAAGGGGAATGTTTTACTGAACTTAGAAAAAATTATAGAACTATTTTAACAACACATTTAAGCAGCGATGCAGTTGATTTGTACCAAATTGATTTTACGAACAGTGTAGCATTGGTTTTTGGTAACGAACATGATGGAGTTTCTGAAAACGTGAGGGCATTGGCCGATGGTAATTTTATAATACCACAAATGGGTATTATTCAAAGTTTAAATATTTCTGTGGCATGTGCTGTTAGTATATATGAAGCCTATAGACAAAAAAATATTGCAGGCCACTACGACCAAATTTCCATGCCACCAAATAAAATGAATCAATTGCTTGGCGATTGGGGCTTTGAAGATGAAGCATAATTTTACTATAAATTTTTAACGAATGAAGAAACTTTTTCTTTTTATTATAACGCTCTTTTTTATTCATATTTCTAATGCACAAAAAATTAAAAAAGTAAGTATAAAAGATGTAGTTATGATGATGGATACTGCAACAAACCCTTTGATCATTAACTTTTGGGCTACTTGGTGCCAACCTTGTATACACGAAATACCGTGGTTTGAAAATGCAATAGAGGAGATTAAAGATAAAAATGTACAATTGGTTTTGGTAAGTTTAGATTTTAAAACAGATTACCCTAAAGAGTTAGAAGATTTTGTAACAAAGAAAGGGTATAAGGCAAAAGTTGTTTGGCTTAACGAAACAAATGCCGATCTTTTTTGCCCTCCAATTGATAAAGAATGGAACGGAAATATTCCTGTAACTGTGATGATTAACAACAAAAAAAAGTATAAGGTTTTTTATGGTGAACAAATACCCGAACCACAGTTTAAGATTGCTTTAAAAGCTTTGATAGATTAAAACCAGCGTTTTGTAGGAGAGATCTGAAAGAATTATTTAATACTTATTTACAGCGTTTTTAAATATTCAATAACAGCTTTTCTTTCTTCATCGCTTAATTTATCTCCGAAGTAATGGCCATAATTTCCATAACCTTTTAACGTGGTATTGTAATATTTTTTTCCATTAGGTTTTTCATGCGATGTGTAATTCCAGCCTAATTTTTCATAATTATAATCATTATTTTCAAAACTTCTACGCCAATATATGGGGCGAATTTTACTGTTTAACACAGCTTCTATGGTTGGTACAGATCCATTGTGTAAATAAGGTGCAGTAATCCAAACACCATTTAATGGTGGAGCAACATAACCATTGCCAGGTGCAAGTTGTGCAGCAAATTCACCTTTTGCATACCAACTTTTATTAAACCATTCTATAAATTGTGGGTTCTGATAATTTGCTTTGAACAGCAAAGAGTCTGTTTTAATAATGTTAGATGGAATTAAAAGGTTAGGATAAGTTTCGTTTGTGCCATAAGTGCCGTGGCATTTACTGCAATTGGTTATAAAAATACCTTCGCCTTTTGTAGCCAAAGATTCATCAATTGGTTGATTATATTTGGGTGCTTTAATAGATTTTATAAACGCCAAAACATCGCCAAAATGGCTAAAAACATCTCTAGCTTCTAATGTATCTTTAACAGTAAGTAAATTGCTTAGCATTAAAAATCGTCCGAAATCGCCTCTGCCAAATCCATTATAAAACATGGCATTTTTCTTTTTCAATAACCACCAAGCTGGTACATCTGTTGGTATGGTTTCTTTGGGTATTTCAAGTATTGGTTCATCTAACCATTCTAAAGTTTCGGGGTTTCTATGTGCAACCAATAATGTAGCCAATCTATCTGCAGCATTTACACCCCTTACTTCGGTTTCCATTTTCGGATAAACTTCTTTAAAAGAAGTTAAAAGAGGTTTTGCTGCTTCATATCCATTTGGTGAAAAAGTTTGTAAGGTTTTTATACCAATGCCTGTTGCAAATTTATTTTCATTACCCGTGTTACTAAAATCTATAAAACTATTTCCTAACCCAACATATAAGCTATCGTCAAACATTTGGGCATGGCATTGTAAACAAGTAGGGATTACAATATCTATTCCATTTGGGCTAGTAACAACATTAAAACCATGCTCTACATTGGCATTTTTACCAGTTCTATTTAAAAAATTATTTTTATCTTTTCCATTAAAAAGTATGTAAAAATTGTACGGAAGGCCACTTTTTAAAAAATCGCCTGTTACCAAATATTCGTAACCTTTTTTTGCATCACCCAATTTTTGTAAACTTGGTGGAATATATTGGGGTTTATCTTCGGTGTTTAAATAACTCATAAATGCTGTTGTAATTACAGCCAATGCAATAAGAGAGCAAAGTATGGTTATCTTTTTCAATTGATAAATGTTGGGTTTATAAATATTCAAGAAGCGTTTAATATTTTCTTATGTGCTTTACATCTTTCACTACAAAACTTAATCTCATTCCAATTTTTTGCCCATTTTTTTCGCCAAGTAAAAAGTTTGTTACAGATTAAGCAATTTTTTTGCGGCAAGTAGGATTTGTTTCCTTTATGCATGATGTTTTAACAAAAAAGCAACCAATTGGTTGCTTTTTTGTTTATTTTAGTTTACTTAATGCTTCTTTAATTCTGATCCAAGCTTTTTCTATATTTTCTAAACTGTTTGCAAAAGAAAACCTTACACACAATGGCTCACCAAAGGCATCGCCCATAACGCTACTAACATTTGCATTATTTAGTAAATACATACAAAATTCTGAGGCATTAGCTATTGTTGTTGTACCATCACTTTTACCAAAATAATAGCTAACATCTGGAAAAATATAAAAAGCTCCTTCGGGTTCTACAATTTTAAATCCAGGTATTTCGCTTACAATTTCTAAAACCCTGGCTCTTCTTCTTGTAAACTCTTCTGTCATTTCAAACGAAGGTCTTAAGTCTGTTGTTAAGGCAACTACAGCAGCTTTTTGGGTGATTGAGCAAGTACCACTGGTAAATTGGCCTTGTAATTTTTCACAAGCTTTTGCAATGGTAACATTGGATGCAGTATACCCCAAACGCCAACCAGTCATAGCAAATCCTTTGCTCAACCCATTAATAATAATCACTCTATCTTTAATATCTGTAAATTGAGCAATACTTTCATTTTTTCCAACAAAGTTTATGTATTCATAAATTTCATCAGATATAATATAAATATTTGGGTATTTTCTAAACACATTTACCAGCCCCTCTAGTTCTTTTTTGCTATAAACTGCCCCACTTGGATTACATGGAGATGAAAATAAAAAAACTTTTGATTTAGGTGTAATTGCAGCTTCTAATTGTTCTGGCGATATTTTGAATCCACTTTCTGGTGTTGTTTGTACTTGCACAACTTTACCACCAGCAATTTTTACTAACTCGCTATAAGTTACCCAAAATGGGGTGGGAATAATTACTTCATCCAATACATCTACTAAAGCTAAAATTGTATTGGCTAAACTTTGTTTTGCACCTGTTGAGGTTACAATATTTTCCGGTTTATAATCTAAATTATTATCTCTTTTTAACTTTGTACATACTGCTTCTCTTAAGTCTAAAAAACCTGGCACAGGTGTGTAGTGGCTCCAATTATCATTGATGGCTTTTATGGCAGCGTCTTTAATATGTTGTGGGGTGTCAAAATCTGGTTCACCTAAGCTAAGGTCAATTACATCAATACCTTGGGCTCGTAATTCACGGCCAAGTTTTGCCATTTTTAAAGTTTCTGGTTCATTAAATTTGTCTAATAAGGAGGAAAGTTGCATAATCTGTTTGCTCGTTGTTGGTTAATAATTGATTGTTCAAAGATAAGCCTTGATAAAAAAAATGAATCCCTATAACTACGATTTTTTCTAAATAAAATGAAAAAAAGTACTAATAAGTGTTAGTTGTAGCCAATTTCTGTAAATCCTATTGCCCTAATGGTATTTGGGGTACCCGAAGTACTACCTCTTAAAATGAAAGTGTAAATTTTACCAGATTTTAAGGATACATTTTGTAAACTCGTTATAGCCGTACCCGTAACAGATCTTGCAGATAGTGTAATCTTTCCAGTATCAACAGTATGAAATCGATGAAATACATTATTTATGCTATAATCATTAAACGTTCTATTACCAGATAATTTAGTGGTATTATAAAAAAAATCTACAGTGCCAATAGAATCTGTAACTGTTTGTAAAAACCTAATTTTTGCTTTACCACTTGCTGGGGTATCTAAGGTATCATTTAATAAACTTACTTTCATTTTATTGGCCGAATCAGCTGCAATTAAGGTATAGTTTGTATTTGGTGCTAAATTAAATGCACCAGCAGCGTACAAATACACTTGTCCAACAGATAAGCCAGACTCTAAACGAATTGTAGCAGTGCCATTTGGTATAAACAAATAATCGCTGGCATTAGCGTATTCAATTTCTTTTGCTAACAAAGCACCGTCTGAGAAAAAGTTTAAAATAGGTGCATTTATAGAAGCATGAATAAATTTAACAGGTGCTTGATCGTTAACATTTACTTCTGGTGTACAAGAAAAAATGTTTATTGCAACAACTAAATAAACAATGTATTTTTTCATTGGAATAATATTAAATTTTTTAGTAAGTTAAATTGAACTTAGTTAAATCTGGAAGATTTGTTTTGGTTCTTTTTAATTCGTATTGATAAACAGTTTGTCCTAAAAGCTTCATAAATGGAAACCCAATGTTATCATAATCATATTTATCGTCATTATAAATACCATCGGTATTACAACTTATAGTTGCACTTATCATAAACTCTACTTTGTTTTCTAAGTCAACAATGTAGGCATTGTCAATTAAAAAGCCATAAGCATCACCCACCTTATTAAATATTCTAATGTTGTTTAATGGCGAAACCTTTTCAGAGCCATAAAACAAAAATTTCACATAGGTATCCCAATAGTTTTTCGAATCATAATAAGGGTATTTACTTTCTTTAGGGTAGGCACTCATCCAGTGCAATAAAAAATCTTCATCCTCTTTTGTAAAATTGAACTGTTGTTTCTTAGGCGTAAACTCATTAAAAATTACAGACCGTAGGATGCTATGAAGATCCTGTAAATAAATTCTATTTTTTAACGAAAAGTCGAAGGGTTCATTTATTAGTTGATTGCCTTTGTAATAGCCTTTACCAAGCAGTGCTTTATATTTTGGGTAAACAGACTTGCTATATTTTTGAGGTTGGTTGTACAACAAGTTTCCACTTGTATCGTAGAAGCTAACTGGATTAGTAGTTTTATTTTGTTCTTGTGTTAGTGCTATTTGTAGTCGGTGCCTTATTGCAGTTTCTTTATACCCTTTTTTTGCAAGTTTTTTTTGTATGTATTCTTGACCTAAAAATTCGTATAGTCTATTAAAAGCATCATTATCGCTTACTAAAAAAATTTGTTTAATGTAATGTGCAATCGTAGGTGCACTATTTTCGGCAGTAGGGTTTGTGTAAACGATACTTTGTGTATCCGAGCTACTGTCGGTTATCATGCTAATATTTTTATCTAGTCCATATTTTTTTAGCTCATTTAATCGTTCTAATGCTAAAAATGCAATGGGCATTTTAACAGTGCTTGCTGGATAAAAATATTGATTATTTAGTTTATACGTATAATCTGTAAAGGTGGGTTTGTTTTGCTCGTCTCTATCTATCTTGGTATAAATAATTTGAATATTCAATTCATCTTTTCGATCCAAAATTTTTTTTAACGAACTATTATTTTTTAATAAACTATCTAAAAATATATCGGGCTGAACATTATAAAGTTGGTTCATTTTTTTTTGAGCATTAAGATTTTGTAGAAAAAAAATGCTACTGATAAGGCAAAAAATTATTCTCATATTTCAAATATAAAACCAAATCTTACCTCAGCAATTAATGTAAATAATAATAAAAACCATCGAGAGTTATCTACAATGGTTAATATGTATGACCTATAAAAACCTCCTTATATGGTATAAACGAAAAATGAAAGTAAAATAAATGCCTGAGCAAATATTTTACTTTCATTAAATATTTTTGAATGCTAAATTTTAAAATATAATAGATTGTATCTAAAAAACTAGCTTTTCAAAGTTACGTTAACAGCGTTAACACCTTTCTTCCCTTCTTCTACATCAAAATCAACCACATCACCTTCTTTGATTACCACACCTTTTAAACCTGTTACGTGTACAAAAATGTCTTGACCATTTGAATTGTCTTTAATAAAACCAAAACCTTTTGTCTCATTAAAAAATTTTACTGTTCCAGAATGCATAAAAAATTGTATTATATAATTCAAACATTAGAATTACGAGTGCAATGTAAGGTTTATTGCCGTATTTCTGTTTGTTTTGCTTTTGCTGACTGGATTTTTTATCGAAAAAGCATCAAAAAATCCTTCTCAAACCAAAAATTCTTATTTTTTGAGGTTATAATAAAAATTTCTACCCTTTTTTTTAATTTCTTTTATGTAATTTATTTACACCACACATCTTGTACCAAACTCAATATTATGACAACAAAAACTTATTTGCAATTGGCAAAACCTTGTAATGAAGATTGGAATAAAATGACAACGGCACAGAAAGGCCGTTTTTGCGATAGCTGTGCAACACAGGTAACCGATTTTACATTAATGAAGGATGATGAAGTATTAAAATATTTAGCTTTAAATGATGGTAGCATGTGTGGAAGAATACATAAAGATCAATTAGAGCGTGCTATGAACGATATACACAAGAATAAAAAACAATATTGGCAAATATTGGTTGCTGGATTTGCTTCCTTATTTTTTAGTATTGGTAAGGGCTTCACACAACCTAAAAAGTTGAGTGCCGATGTTATGAATGCTTTATTAGTAAATAACAATCAGTCAAATTTATTTAATGCCGTTTCAAACCAAAGCATAACCATCAAAGGTAAAATTGTGAATGATGAAAATAAGGCCTTACTCAGTGCTCAAGTGACGACTCCCAATTCATTACAAAAAATAATGGTAAATAAAAAAGGAAATTTTGTAATGCAAGTTAATTCTGACATATCAGCTGTATTAGTTGCAGCAAATGGATTTAATAGTAGGGTAGTACCAGTAAATATGTTACAAAATAACGACACTACTATTGTTTTAAATGCTACCGATACAAGCATTGCTCCAATCTCCGGGTTTGATAAAGGCGACTTAAATGGTACCAATATAATTATGGGTGGAATTACCTCTTTTACTGATCTTGATAAAAAAGATACTATTGTTACTTTTGTAAAAAAAATATTCAATAATGCATTTTTTAAAATTTTACCAAACCCAGCAAATACAAGTGGTGTAAGTATTTCTGTAAAGCAAGAAGGAGCGTACACTATTCAAATTTTTGATAATAATTCTACATTAATTCATGTACAACAAATAACTGTAAATACCAAAGGGCAGGTAGTACAAATTGCATTTCCAAATTGTATGGTTAAAGGAAGCTACTATTTAAGGGTTATTGATAAAAAAACGAAGAAACAATATGTTGATAAATTAATTGTGCAATAAAGGGTTTAATTTGTTTTTGGTGAAATAGAAGTCCTGCTACATTTTTTGTAGTGGGATTTTTTTTGAGTATCAATTTTTCGGAATTATAGTATGCATTTTAATAAATTAAATACTTAATTGTGAGGAGATCGAAAGCAAATGCCTCTTAGAACCACTCATCAAAAAGTATTTCACTAGATGCTATTGTTCATTATTTTTAAAAATGAAAAAACTTATATCAGTAGCAATAATCTGCTTTTTTTTGGTAAATTCAAGCTTTGCACAAACAGCAGAAGATTCAGTTAAAAATGCCATCAATAATTTATTTGCAGCGATGAAAAATAGCGATCCTCTTGCATTGAGAAATTGCTTTACAGACAGTGCATTTTTACAAAGTATTACTAGAGACAAATCAGGAAAAATAGTGGCAAAAACCGAGTCGGTAGATGATTTTGCAAAGCAAGTTGCTTCATTACCCGTTAATGCTGCCGATGAGCAAATTGTATTTGATGGAATTAAAATAGATGGTCCACTAGCAACCGCTTGGACACCCTACAATTTATACCTTAATGGCAAGTTTATACACTGTGGTGTAAACACTTTTGTTTTATTAAAACAAGAGAACATTTGGAAAATTCAATATATCATTGATACTCGAAGAAGGCAAGGGTGTAAACAATAGTATAATTACTGACATTTTTTCTTCTCACAAAAAATTATCCATTCTATGGCTTAAACCAATTATTTTTATCCAAATTTTTATTTATTAAATTTTGGAGTAAATAAATAGTATGAAAACAATACTTTCTGAGCAACAAGTGGCAATTACTGTTCAACGGTTGGCCCATCAAATGCTCGAAAATCATTTAGGACTTAACGATACAGTTATTATAGGAATACAACCTCGAGGTATTTTTTTAAGCGATAGAATCGCTAACTCCTTAAAACTTTTATTGCCAAACAAAAAAATTGAATACGGTATTTTGGACATTACCTTTTATAGAGACGATGTTCGTAAAGAATTACATGTAGCCAATAAAACTGATATTCCGTTTAGCATTGAAAACAAAAAAGTAATTTTGATTGATGATGTTTTATGGACTGGTAGAACTATTAGAGCAGCTTTAGATGCATTATTAGATTTTGGTCGACCAAAAAAAGTAGAACTTTGTGTGTTAATAGATCGAAGATTTAATAGAGAATTGCCCATACAACCCGATTATACTGGTCGTGCTATTGATACTATTGTAACACAAAAGGTTAAAGTATATTGGAAAGAGAACGGCCCAAAAGAATGTGTGGAAATTGAATAATAACTTTTTTTTGAAACTTCTCATTATCTACTAACTTCGTTTTTTAATGACACTATCTACCAAACACTTACTTGGTATTAAAAACCTCACCAAAGAAGATATTCAACTTATTCTTTCTACAGCTGCCAATTTTAAAGATGTTTTACAAAGGCCAGTAAAGAAAGTGCCATCGTTAAGAGATGTAACTATTGTAAATCTTTTTTATGAAAACAGCACTCGTACCCGAATTTCGTTCGAGTTAGCTGAAAAAAGACTAAGTGCCGATACCATCAATTTTTCATCCAGTGGCAGCAGTGCAGCAAAAGGGGAAACCTTGCTAGATACTGTAAATAACATTTTGAGCATGAAGGTTGATATGGTGGTTATGAGGCATAGTGCAAGCGGTGCACCACATTTTTTAGCCAAACATATTCCAGCAGCTATTGTAAATGCCGGAGATGGTATTAATGAGCATCCAACGCAAGCTTTATTGGATGCATACAGTATGCAAGAAAAATATGGCAGTTTAGAAGGCTTAAAAGTTGCCATTGTTGGCGATATTATGCATAGCCGTG
>JANOZK010000056.1:0-2376 GCA_031429335.1 Chitinophagaceae bacterium
CCTGAACAAATGCATGCACAAAATGAAATACAAATGAGAACTTATAAAATAAAAAACAGAAGTAAATTTGAGCTTACTTCTGTTTAAAATTGTACTTTTATTTATTATTAATCCTGTATCGTTTTTCTAGGACTAGTCAAACTTAATGTTCCAAGTAATTTTAATATTGAACCAAAAAATAGAAAAGGATAAAACTAACTTAATTTATAATTGATTTTGATAAATCATTCAAACACAATTACAATTGTTAATTTAGCATTTTACAAATTGTTTTGAAAAATGTAGAAAATTATACCAACAATTTTTATCTATTATGCAAGAAGACATCATTGTTCAAATTAGCAACCGATTAAAAGACATTCGTAAAGATAAAAACATCACTTTACAAGAGCTGGCAGATATTGCTGGTGTTTCTAAAGGTATGTTAAGCCAAGTAGAAAACAGTAGAACAATTCCATCTCTTACGGTTTTCTTGAATTTAATGAAGGCATTGCAAATTGACTTTAATGACTTTTTTAAAGATATTAATCTACAACCTCAAACAAGTAAAGTTCTCTTTAAAAAAAAGGAGCAGCGGCAATTTTTTGAAAAAGAAAATGCAACTGGTTTTATTTATCAACGTTTATTATCTACTACTGTAAATGAGTACCATATAGATTTTGTTATTTTAACATTGTCGCCTAATGCAACTAGGCCCCTGGTTAGTACTGATGCTTACGAATTTAAATTGCTTTTAAAAGGAAAAGTTGAGTATTTAATTGGTAATGAGTCTTTTTTAATGGATGAAGGCGATACCCTATTTTTCGATGCCACCGAATTGCATAACCCCATTAATATTGGTCAAGAAGACGCTATTTTGTTGGTTGTTTATTTTTTTAATTCTAAAGTGTAATAGCTTAACAATTTATTTACAAAAGTTTAATATTAGTATACTATAAACCAATTTATTAACATCAAGTTTACTATTGCTTAACTTATTCTCTATATTTAGTTAACATTGGCCTAGTAGGTTTGCCTCATAAAAAAACTGTTTATGAAGCAAGCAAAACAAAATTACTTAAAGGTCGTATGTATGGCATTAGCCTTATTTACTTCCTTCTCTTATTTACAAGCACAAACCATGCTTGTGAAAGGAAAAATTACAGACGCAGCAACAAAAAAGCCACTTTTGGGCATTAGCATTGTTGTTGAAAAAACAAGTTTGGGTACAACCTCAAACGAAAATGGAGACTTTAGTATTAATGCATCTAAAGACGATGTTTTAGTTTTTGCAGGTATGGGTTTCGAAAAAATAACTGCAACAGTTACTGGCAACTACTTAACTGTAGAAATGAAAGTTAATACAGAGCAGTTAAACGAAGTTGTAGTAACTGCATTAGGCATTAAAAAAGACAAGAAAAGATTAGGCTATGCATTACAAGAAGTAAAAGGCGATCAGCTAACAACCGCAAGAGAAAGCAATGTAGTAAGCCAATTAGCAGGTAAAGTTGCTGGTGTTACCGTAGTTGGTGGTAACTCTGGTATTGGTGGTTCTGCAAGAGTAAGTATTAGAGGTGAACGTTCTGTAGATTTAAATAAAAATCAACCTTTATATGTTATTGATGGAGTACCTGTAAGTAATGCAATTGCAGGTGGATCTGGAAGAGGTAATTTAGAAGTAGATTTTGGCAATGGTGCAGGTTTTATTAATCCAGACGATATAGAAAGTATATCTGTTTTAAAGGGACCTGCTGCTTCTGCATTGTATGGTTCTAGGGCAGCAAATGGTGTAATTTTAATTAAGTCGAAAGCTGGAAAAGGAGGTAAAAAAGGGATTGGTGTAGAAATTAATTCAAATTTTACATTTGAAAATGCTTTAAAATTACCCGAGTACCAAAAAGTGTATGGTCAAGGTAATGGAAATGGTGGACCATTTGCTTTTAGCAATGGTGCCGGTGGTGGTTTAACTGATGGAACTGATGAAGGCTGGGGACCTGCTTTTGCTGGTCAAAGCTATCAACAGTTTAATTCTCCACGAACTTTAAATGGCCAGGCAATCCCTTTTTTAGGTGGCGATTTAAATGCACCAGCTGGAAGTATCATCACATCTACTCCTTGGTTAGCAGATAATGATAATCTTAAAAACTTTTTGCAAACGGGTACTACTTTTACCAATAATGTTGCTCTTACAGGTGCAAACAGTAATGGTGATTATAGAATTAGTTATACCAACCTCGATCAAAAAGGAACAGTACCTAATACCAAATGGAATTATAAAACAGACCAAAATTGATCTAAAAAAATATAACTGTATGAGCAAATACTAATAATATTTTTCTTCGGAAGACTTTTTGTAAGGTTACCTACAAATGTTTCTAGTTCGTTAAGCGTTTTAAA
>JANOZK010000057.1:0-3120 GCA_031429335.1 Chitinophagaceae bacterium
CACCTGAACAAATGCATGCACAAAATGAAATACAAATGAGAACTTATAAAATAAAAAACAGAAGTAAATTTGAGCTTACTTCTGTTTAAAATTGTACTTTTATTTATTATTAATCCTGTATCGTTTTTCTAGGACTAGTCACATTTTCCCATTTTCAGGAGAATAATTAATATCTGTAAGCATCGCTCTTAAATGGTCCATTTAAAGGTATGCCTAAGTATGCAGCTTGCTCAGCACTTAACTCATCTAATTCTACACCAATTTTTGCAAGGTGTAAACGTGCTACTTTTTCATCTAAATGCTTAGGCAAAACGTACACTTTGTTTTCGTAGTTAGCACCATTGGTCCATAATTCTAATTGAGCCAAAGTTTGGTTGGCAAATGAATTACTCATTACAAAACTTGGGTGGCCAGTAGCACAACCTAAGTTTACCAAACGGCCTTCTGCTAATACAATTACATCTTTACCATCAATATTATAAATATCCACCTGTGGTTTAATGGTATCTTTTGTATGACCATAATTGGTATTTAACCAAGCCATATCAATTTCAATATCAAAGTGTCCAATGTTACAAACAATAGCTTTGTCTTTCATTAATCTGAAATGTTTTTCAGTAATTAAATCTCTACAACCACTAGCAGTAACAATAATATCGGCTTCTTGAACAGCTTTAATCATTGGTTTAACTTCAAAACCATCCATTGCGGCTTGTAAAGCACAAATTGGATCAATTTCAGTAACAATTACACGGCAACCTGCACCTTGTAAAGAAGCAGCAGAACCTTTTCCAACATCACCATAAGAACCAACAACAGCAACTTTACCAGCCATCATAACATCGGTAGCTCTTCTTATTGAATCAACTAAACTTTCTTTACAACCATATTTGTTATCAAATTTACTTTTGGTAACACTATCATTTACATTAATAGCTGGCATAGGTAAAGTACCTTTAGCCATACGCTCGTATAAACGGTGAACACCAGTAGTTGTTTCTTCGCTTAAACCTTTGATGTTAGCAACTAATTCTGGGTAAGTATCTAAAACAATGTTGGTTAAATCTCCACCATCGTCTAAAATCATGTTCAAAGGTCTGTCGGCTCCACCAAAAAATAATGTTTGTTCGATACACCAATCAGCTTCTTCTTGTGTTTGGCCTTTCCAAGCAAAAACACCAATACCAGCAGCAGCAATTGCAGCAGCAGCTTGATCTTGTGTAGAAAAAATGTTACAAGAACTCCATTTTACTTCTGCACCTAATGCAATTAGGGTTTCAATTAAAACAGCAGTTTGAATGGTCATGTGTAAGCAACCAGCAATTCTAGCTCCTTTAAGGGGCTGAGATGCTGCATACTCGGCACGAATGCTCATTAAACCTGGCATTTCTGCTTCGGCTAATCTAATTTCTTTACGGCCCCATGCTGCTAGGCTCATATCGGCTACCTTGTAAGGTAAACTGAAGTCGATTGATTTTGTAAGTGTTGACATTTTATTATTTGTTTTGAACAGCAAATATATACTAGTAGAATAAAATAATATTAATACCATAAAATTCAGTAGGAAAGTGTACTTTTATGATATATTAAAGTATAAAATTCTTTTTAGTTATGCCAAAAGTCAACAAAACAGAACAAACATCTAGTTCAAAAACTAGTTTAGATAAAATAGATTTAGCCATACTTGCATTATTGCAACAAAATGCTAGAACAACTGTAAAAGAAATTGCAGATAAAGTACATCTTAGTACAACGCCTGTACACGAAAGAATTAAACGATTAGAAAATTCTGGAATAATAAAACAGTATGCAGCTTTGGTAGATTTTGGAAAGGTCAATAAAGGGTTGATGGTAATTTGTTATGTTTCGTTAAAGCAACACAGCAAAAATGCAGGGCTAAAGTTTATTAAACAAATGAATGAGTTAAATGAAGTAATCGAGTGTTACAATATATCTGGTGAATTTGACTTTATGCTAAAAGTTGTTGCCGAAAACATGGATGCCTACTACGATTTTCATGTAAATAAATTAAGCCAAGGCGAAAACATTGGTAATGTGCAAAGCGTGTTTGTAATGGGCGTTATAAAACAAACCCATGTAGTGGTTTATTAATTTTTAATGATAAGCTATTTTTTATTTAAGGCAAATCGTAACATTTTTTTATTAAATTTGATTCTTATAATTGAATCTCTTTTTCAAGCTTTTATAGTTTGTAAAGTGCAACAATTTTTATAAACCACTGTACCCTTAAAACTCAATGAGAAAAATTTCTCCAACTAACCGATTGGTAAAATTTGTTTTATTACATGCATTTATACTAGTGGGTGTAAGTGCTTTTTCGCAATATAATTATATTAAAGGCAAAATTATAAATGAGCTTACTAAAGAGCCATTTCCATTTGCAAGCATTCAATGGCATAAAGCCAAGTTTGGGGTAACTGCCGATAGTGTGGGTAGTTTTTTTATGAATAAAACAAATTCTATTAATGATACTTTGATTGTTAGTTATGTTGGGTACGATAATTATTTTAAACCGTTTAATAGTTTAAAAGACACTGGCGAACTAATTATTTTTTTACCAAATGCAAAAATGAATGCAGGGGTTTCTGTGAAAACAAAATTTAATAAAGGTTTAAGATGGTGGAAGAATGTAGTGATCAATAAAGAAAAAAATAACCCATACAATATTGATAATTATAGTTACGAGTTGTACAATAAACTAGAACTTGATTTAAATAACTTAAAGCAAAACAGTCTAGATAAAATTAAACTATTAAAACCTTTTAGTTTTTTACTAAAAAATGTAGATAGTGTTTCTGAATCAAAACCTTTTTTGCCTATTTTTCTCACCGAGAGCATATCAGATTATTATGCTTCTAGTAACCCTGAAAAAGTACGAGAAGAAATAAAAGCTATGCAAACCAATGGAATAAAAAACGAAACTGTTTTACAGTTTGTTGGAGGCATCTCACAAAAGTTTAATTCTTATAATAATCTCTGTAATTTATTTGGAAAAGAGTTTATAAACCCGATGAGCACTAGTGGAGATAAATTTTACAATTACAAGGGAGCCGATACACAAATAATAGCCGGAGAAAAATATTATCATTTATACTTTAG